>JAFUFO010000006.1 GCA_017469885.1 Solobacterium sp. | reverse complement strand
GAGTCTCTTCCATTTGTTCTCCTATCTTGGTTTTGCAGTTGCCAGACCGCATCTCCATTATAGGAGCTCCGCTGGGAGGGACTTATCGGTTAACCTATTTTGAACCCCCGGACTATCCGGGGGTTTTCGTATACAAAAAGAAACGGCGGACGTGCCGTCGTTTCTCCAAGATGTCTTGTTATTAATTCTTAATCCATTCAGCCTGCGTTATCGACAGGTGCAGCTTCAGGCTGATCTGAAACCGGCTGTTCTGTGATAACTGGTTCTTCCGTAGCTTGCGGAGCTGTCTGACAGGCACCGTCTCCTGTCGAAACAAGACCGTTAGAAGTACAATCACATGCACCATTCCAGATCCCGCCGGTGTCAGTGCATTTTACACGCTGGGCTGTAATTGCCGGATCTTCCGTTGGCTCAGGGACTGATGTCGGTTCCGGTGTTGCGGGCGGCTGAGTCGGTGCAGACGTTGCCGGTGCAGGCTCAGGCTGTACCGGCGTCGGTTCAGCAGCTGCCTTTGTTGGCTCAGGTGCCGCTGTTGTCGGAAGCGGAGTCGGCGCAGGTGTCTCTGTCGGGGCAGGCGTCGCAGTTTCTTCCGGTTCTTCCGTAGGTGTCGGTGTTGGCGTCGGCTCGGTATCCGGCATCGCTTCGGTTTCCGCAGTAAGCGGATCTTCCTTGTATTCGGAATTAGTCAGCGGGTCAGTCTTGATCAGACCATCCGGTACACCGATGATATTCGGAATCGCCGCAAGCGGTTTCGGACGATCATCGTCTGTAATGTAGGAATGCGTACGGATATACTCAAACAATGCACGCAGGCCTTTCTCGGAAAGATGCAGACCATCGGAGATCATGTATCCGTCTTTTGCATATCCGGTCTTTTCATCCTTCAGTGCTTCAGAAGAATCCAGGAACTTCCAGTCATTATCCTGACACATCTTTGCGATGGCCTTGTTGTAGGCATCAATCTGAACCATCTTTACATTGGTATAGGTCGTATTCTTCGATACCGGCGGGATGGCATTCACAATGATATCGACAGAGGGATATGCCTTTTCCACTGCCTGAATGCCCTTCTGGTAACGCTCAATGAAGGACTTCGTCTCGGTGCTGGATCCATTGAGGTTGTTCGTTCCCATCGTAATGATGACGCGCTCCGGCTGCAGGATTGCGACCGACTGCGGCATGGAAAAACGTCCTGTGGAGAAATCCATACATGGGAATGCAGAAATCGCATCAATACCCATACCAACAACACCAATGGTGTTGGACTTTGAAGTAAATGTCTTTTTTGTATCGCTGTTGATCACAGCCAGGAAACGGGCAGTGTTGGAATCGCCGAGGAACAGCGTGCTTTCAACATAGCTCTCCCCTGCATCCTTTGTGTCTTCCAGTACCGTCCCATCGTATTCTTTCTTGTCAAGAACACCTTCAGAGGCATCGTATACTTCTGTTTCTTCGGTCGGTTCCGGTGTCGCTTCCGGCTCCTCTTTCGGTGCCGAACAGCCTTTCATCAGAAGCATTGCAAGGAGAACCAGTATTGCCAGGGCGCCCACGCATACCGCAATCAGTGCCTCTGCTTTAATCCGGTACCGTTTACCGCGAAACTTAAACTTTATTTCATTCATAGATTACATTTTACTACATTTATTATTCTCACCATGTGGATTCAAATAACTTTTCACAGGTATTCAATCGGCGTATAATCATGTCACATGGCTGATATGACAAACACAAAAGCGAACGACGAACTGAATCAGATTGCGCAGGACGAAGCTCTTGCGGCAATCGGAGAAGTATATTACCGCGGTATCGGAACCAAGCGGGATTTTAAGCAGGCCTTTCGTTTTTACCGCAAGGCAGCGGATCTTGGCAATGTGTCCGCCCTGCGCCGGCTTGCGAACTGTTACGAACTGGGCAACGGCACTAAGCGGGACATGGAAGCTGCACTTGTCTGTTATGAAGATGCAAGCGAACGCGGTGATGCACTGGCGACTCTGAAACTTGGGGACTTCTATAAGAACGGACTCTCCTCTCTGGTCACCAAGGATATCTATAAGGCAACGGACTATTATTTTGCGGCACTCCGTCAGGCAAAGCACAACATGGATGCCTGGGGTGCACCGGATATCTACCTGCGTGTCGCAGACTGTCTGTTTAACGGCATCGGTGTCCGCAAAGACATCGAAACTGCCTACGATTTCTATAACGCAGCCGCAAACCTGTTTCTGGAACGGCTCGACTCCGGTGACACTGAAAGTGAAGAACTGCTTGAGCAGGCAGAACAGGGCGTCGAAACATGCGGGAAGCTGCTTGGCTACGCGTCTGAAGTATCCGCTGAAGGCTTTGAAGCCTGAGCGTAAAAACTGCTTGTGCTTTTGAAATCTTGTGGTATCATTAATTCGCTGTCTGAAAACAGCCTATGCAGGAATACTCAAGTGGTTGAAGAGGCAGGCTTGGAAAGCTTGTAGACCTGTAACAGGGTGCCAGGGTTCAAATCCCTGTTCCTGCGCCATATCAAACCCGCACGTCAGAATGCGGGTTTTTTATTGATTTTCCCGCAGTTGCCGCATACTGAAGGCAGAGATGAGTGGGCAAAAAAGTGTGGATAAAGTCACTCACACCGGAACCACTTCCCGCTTCTTCGCATATAAGACAGAAATCAACAGAGGTTGGAGGACAAAACGTGGAACTGAACGAAACAAAAGAAGCAGTTGAATCCGAACAGACGGAAGACGGCGTGAGGATATACATCATGTACTGCTCACATTGTCAGAAGGAATTCAGACAGCCTGTCGGACCGCGTGAAAGAAAATGTCCGTATTGCGGAAAATCAGATGCCATTCGTTTCCGGGGAATTGCGTAAGACAAAGTTCACCAGAATGAAAGAAGAATCACACGGCCGGAAGCCGAATCAATCCTTCTTTTTAAATCTTTCAGAGCCGCCGAGATATCACGTCACAGCATGAATCCTGTTCATGTTTTAATGAAACATCTGTTATTCATAAAAAGAAAATGCCGGACACCTGTTCCGGCATATATTTTCTGTATTAGCAGAGATAATCAGTACTCCAGTGTTCCAAGCCAATCCGTGACAGCCTGCTTTGTCTGTTCCCGGTTGTTCTGGGCATCACTTCCCCTTACAGCCAGCCCTTCAAGAATCGTGCTGTCCGGACATGCCTTTGCAAGCTTCTTATCAAAGCCTGCCAGGCCGCTTCCTTCATGGGTGGAGAACGGAATCAGTTTCTTTCCGCTGAAGTCATTGTTTTCAAACACCGTATACATCAGCATCGGCCAGTCGCCCCACCATACCGGTGAACCGACAAAGATGACATCATAGTCCGCTATATTCAGTTCTCCTGCATACTCCGGGCGTGCATTGTCATTCTGTTCCTGTTTTGCGACTTCCGTAAGCTCATCGTATGTCATTGGATAATGATCGTCCGCCGGGAGTACTTTCATCAGATCCGCACCGGTTTCTTCCGCGATCATCTTTGCGACAACTGCCGTATTTCCTTCCTCAATGACACCGACGACATACTGTTCCCCTTTCCGCGAGAAATACAGCACAAGCGGTTTCGAGGCTTCGCTCCCGGCATTGTCTGTTTCCGCAGCTGCGGTTTCTGCCGGCGCGGAAGCCGGTTCAGCCGCCGGTTCCGGTGCACTGTTCGAGCCACAGCCGCCCAGCAGCATGCATGCTGCTAACAGTATCGAGAGACGTTTCATATCTGATCTCCTCCTCGTTTCAGTCGCTAAAAAACCGATAACGAAAATAGCACAAAATGTGCATTGTGTGCAATTTAATCACTCGAATTCTCTGGTCAGATTACGGATCCACTGACCATGCATGTAGTGATACAGCGCAAACGGAAGCTTTACAAATTCATCCAGACACATCAGGCAGTAAACCGCCAGCGGATTCAGGCGCAGTACAAAGGCGCCGAATAAGGCAAGCGGCACACTGACGCCCCACATACTGAACAGATCCAGACGCAGTCCGTATTTTGAATCTCCGCCGCAGCGGAAGAACGACGCGATCAGCAGTGTGTTCATGACCTGTCCGATCTGGTAGATACAGCTGATTCCCAGCATACTGCGAAGATAACTTCCGGCGGTTTCACTCAGGATCACAAGTTTCGGTACGATCGGGATCGTGCAGAAGAGAATCAATCCCTGTACAAGCGAGGCAAGGAATGCGGTGCGGAAGATATTTTTCGCGTCTTCCTTTGCAAGTTTAAGCTGGTTGGCACCGATTTCCTTTCCAAGCAGGATAGAAGATGCAGAGGCAATTCCAAAGCCGACGGTGGTAATCACATCGCGGGCAACCGTTACCACAGAATTCGCCGCAACGATATCACTGCCAAGATGTCCCATGATGACGGAATTCATGTTATAGGCAAGCGCCCATAACATGTCATTTACCAGTGCCGGTCCGGAGTAATGCATGAAGTCTCTGGCAAGTTCCTGCGGAATATGGAATACATGTTCGGGATCGGTCGGAAAGCATTCCTGGTGAGCCGAGTCATACAGACAGACCGCAAATTCAATGCCGCGGGAAATCGTCGTCGCAAGCGCAGCGCCTTTGATCCCCATTGCGGGTAAACCAAAGAGGCCGAAGATCAGAATCGCGTTAAGTATGACATTTGAGCCAAGTGCGATCATGGATACCCGCATGGAGAGCTTCACGCGCTCACAGCTTTTCATGGTCGCAAGATACGGCTGGGTAATACCCAGAAAACAATAGGACAGCGCCGCATATCGGAGATAGACCGCCCCTTCTCTCTGCAGTTCGGGAACATTCGTCCAGAACGACATCACTGTTGTCGGGAAGAAGAATGCCATCACCGCCGCAAACAGCGATACGGACATCGATATCAGAAGGCCGATGCCGAAGATACCGGATACGGTATCCCGATCCTGCTTGCCCCAGTACTGACTGGAAAGAATCGTGATTGCGGAAGCCAGCCCGAAGTACAGCATGGACAGTAAAAACATCACCTGTCCTGCAAGCGACGAAGCGGAAAGTGCTGTCTGAGATACCCTCCCCAGCATCAGCACATCCGCCATGGTCACCGCAGAGGTGATCAGGTTCTGTATGACAATCGGGAACACCAGTACCCACAGTTCCCGGTAGAATCCCTCCCGTACACGCTGAAATCTCATGTCCTACAGTCTATCATGCTTTCAAAAAAATGCCTCTCACGTTACAATCACTCCGTAAGACAGAAAACGGAGGCACAGACAGATGATCATCCGAAGTGCATTTGATAAAACACCGGTAATCGAACCCGGTGCCTATATCGCGGAGAATGCGGTCATCACCGGAGACGTGGAAATACAAGCCGGCGCCAGCATCTGGTACAACGCGGTCCTGCGCGGGGATTCCGGAAAGATCACAATTTCAGAACGCGCCAATATTCAGGACAATGTAACGATCCATGAAGAAACCTTTGTCGATCATGATGTGACGGTTGGCCATGGTGCCATTCTGCATGGATGTCATATTGAACCGAACTGCCTGATCGGCATGCATTCAACCGTGATGGATGATGCGCTGATCGGAGAAGGCAGCGTCATTGCGGCCGGCTGTGTCGTCACCAAGGGTATGATTATTCCGCCCGGGAGTATTGTCATGGGCATTCCGGGAAAGATCGTACAGGAAGAGGTGCCGGGAATCGCGGAACAGATGCGAAAAGCCGCCCTGCATTACATTGATCTGGCAAAAGAACAGCTTCCCGAAACAGAATAATCAGTCAGTTGTGAGCCGTCCGTTTAAAAGGGACGGCTTTTTCGTTATGATTCGCAACATCAGTCCGTCAATCGATCGTGTGTATGCGCAAAGAATGTTATTTCTGATTGCATCATGCAGTGATATCTGATATGCTCTGAATACATATACAGCAATAAAAATCTGTCTAAAATGTTACAAACTATAACATTTTAAAAAGTAAAGGAGATGTCATGAAACAGTTTTCCCGCGATAAACTGGCGGAGCTGATCCGTACCGCCAGAAAAGAAAAGGATATGAAACAGCAGGAACTTGCGGATGCGACCGGAATCCACCGGGCAATGTTATCCCACATTGAACGGAAGGAATACACCCCTTCCATCGCACAGCTCGAAGCACTTTCCAATGCACTTTCCTTTGACATCAGTGATGTCTTTGAAGAAGTACGGGAAGCTCCGGAAACGGTTATACCGCCAAAAAATATTGCGGTAGCGGGAACCGGTTATGTCGGCCTTTCCCTTGCCGTGCTGCTTTCACAGAAAAACCACGTTACGGCAGTCGATATTATTCCGGAAAAAACAGACCTGATCAATCAGCGGAAATCTCCAATCCAGGACACATATATTGAGCAGTACCTGCAGGAGAAGGAACTCGACCTCACCGCGGTCACGGACGGAAGAGATGCTTACCGCAATGCGGATTACATTATCATTGCGACTCCAACAAACTATGATCCGAAGAAGAACTACTTTGATACCTCGGCTGTAGAGAGCGTGATCGAACTGGTTCTTGACGTCAATAAGGACAAGGCACCGGAAGACATGCCGGTCATGATCATCAAATCGACGATCCCCGTCGGTTATACCGAATCACTGCGGAAAAAATATCACACGTCCCGGATTCTTTTCAGTCCCGAATTCCTGCGGGAATCCAAAGCCCTGTATGACAATCTCTACCCTTCCCGCATTATCGTCGGCTGCGATACAGCAGATCCTGCCAGCAAAGCTGCCGCAGAGACCTTTGCGGCACTGTTGAAGGATGCGGCACTGAAACCGGATGTAAAGACGCTGATCATGGGAGTCACCGAAGCAGAAGCGGTTAAACTGTTTGCGAATACCTACCTTGCCCTTCGCGTTTCCTTCTTCAACGAACTGGATACCTACGCTGAATCCAAGCATCTCAGCACGAAAGACATCATTGACGGCGTCTGTCTCGATCCGCGCATCGGAACACATTATAATAACCCGAGCTTCGGTTACGGCGGCTACTGTCTCCCGAAAGATACCAAGCAGCTGCTTGCCAACTATCAGGATGTGCCGGAAAACCTGATTGAAGCCATTGTCAACAGTAACTCTACCCGTAAAGACTATATTGCCGGACGGGTTCTCGAAATCGCCGGCGCCTACAGCCTTGGTTCCTCCTATGATTCCGATTTCGAACTCGCCGCAAACAACACCACGATCGGTGTTTACCGGCTGACCATGAAGTCCAACAGCGACAACTTCCGCCAGTCCTCCATTCAGGGAATCATGAAGCGGGTCAAGGCAAAAGGAGCCACTGTCATCATTTATGAACCGACACTTCAGGATGGATCAACCTTCTTCGGCAGTAAGGTTGTAAACAATCTGAAGAAGTTTAAGAAACAGAGCAGCTGCATCATTGCCAACCGATACGATTCCGTATTGGATGACGTGAAGGAAAAAGTCTATACCCGGGATCTGTTCCGCAGAGACTGATCCAAAACAAAAAGGTTCGAGTCCTTTAGCCCTCAGGGGTAAGAGACTCGAACTTTTCTTTTGGTTTAATAGCGGAACGTCCCCTCAAAGACGATGTTTGCACCGCCGGTCAGCGTGACGGTATCTCCTTTGATCCGCACATGCATGTCTCCGCCCGGCAGTTTAACCGTAATATCTGTTCCTTCCCGGCAATACCCAAGACGGACTGCCGCAGCCGCAGCTGCGCAGGCACCGGTACCGCAGGCAAGCGTTGCGCCGTTGGAACGTTCCCACACCCGCACGCGCAGTGTGCAGGCATCCACAACACGCACAAACTCGATGTTCGCACGATCCGGGAAAATCGGTGCATATTCCAGTTTCGGTCCGATGGTTTCAAGATCCAGCATATCCAGTTCCTTCCGGAATATTACACAATGCGGATTTCCAACAGAAAGACAGGTGATCCGATACGTTTCTCCATCCACATCATACGGCACATCGATGATGGGATTCACAGAACACTCCGCCGGAATCTGTTCAGCATCCCAATGGATATTCCCCATCTCAACGGATACCGTACCGACCCTGCCGTTATTGGTATAGACATGGACGGTCTTGATTCCCTCCGCAGTTTCAATGTTCAGCACATCTTTGACCGCGATTTTCTTATCATACAGATATTTCGCAACGCAGCGGAGGTTGTTTCCGGCCATGCGGCCTTCCGTTCCGTCCTTGTTGAAACTGCGCATTTTTGCGTCTGCCGTCTCGGAATGCTCAATCAGTACGATGCCGTCTGCGCCGATGCCGTAGTGATGTTCACACAGCGTCACGCAGAGTGATTCCGGGCTGGTGATGCGGCCGTCAAAGTTTTCAATGAAGATATAGTCATTTCCGCAGTCATGCATCTTCGTAAAGGAAACATCCTCTGCCGCAGTCCGCATCGCATTGATATCCACCAGTTCCGTATTATGCACATTGTAGTGACTTGCGATCATGTCACAGAGTGCATCTGCGGTATCAACACTGGTCAGACACGGAATATTCAGCAGCATGGCTTTCTGATGCAGAACCGTATAGTCCCCCATTGTTTCATCCTTGACCGCGCCAGTGTAGATGATATAACTGAGTTTTCCGTCTTCCATCAGATGGATGATCTCATCATTTTCCGTCGCATTTGCGACGGAAGTAACTGAGATGCCCATTGTCCGGATGGTATCTGCCGTGCCGGTTGTCGCATACAGTTTCATACCGAGATCGTGAAGCTTGCGCGCCACATCCAGGATTTCCTGATAGTCATGGGTATCCACACTGATCAGCACACCGTTATGCTCGTGGCTGCGCAGATCCGGTACGCGGAACCCCGCCGCGGTAAGACCTTTGAACAATGCCTCAGGCAGTGTTCTGCCGATGCCGAGTACCTCTCCGGTGCTCTTCATCTCCGGACCGAGGATCGAATTGGCGTCACTCAGTTTTTCAAACGAGAAGACCGGCACCTTGACACAGCTGTACGGCGGAATCGGATGCAGACCGGTTCCGTATCCAAGGGATACGAGATCCTTTCCCAGCATGACATTGGACGCAAGATCCACCATCGGCACACCGGTTACCTTTGAAATATAAGGCACGGTCCGGCTGGCCCGCGGATTCACTTCAATGACATACAGTTCACCGCCGAAGATCAGATACTGAATGTTCACCAGGCCCCGTGTATTCATCGCCAGGGTCAGCTTTTCAGACACTTCGATCACACGCCGCAGATCCTTGTCATTCAGGTTATACGGCGGGTATACGGCAATCGAGTCACCGGAATGCACGCCGGCACGCTCAATATGTTCCATGATGCCCGGAATCAGAACATTCGTGCCGTCTGAGATGACATCCACTTCCAGTTCCGTTCCCGGAAGATACTGGTCAATCAGTACCGGGTTCTCAATGCCCTGCGCAAGGATGCGTCCCATATATTCCCGGGTATCCGCTTCCCCATGAGCGATGGTCATATTCTGGCCGCCGATGACATACGAAGGACGCAGAAGCACCGGATAACCGAGTTCTTCCGCTGCCTGTACCGCTTCTTCCAGTGTCTTGACAGCAGTTCCCTTCGGCCTGCGTACTTGCAGTGTTTCCAGCAATGCGTCAAACCGTTCCCGGTCTTCCGCAAGGTCGATGCTTTCGGCAGACGTTCCAAGGATCGGAATTCCCTGTTCATGCAGGAATGCGGTCAGCTTGATGGCAGTCTGTCCGCCGAAGGCGACCACGACACCGATCGGATGTTCCACATTAATGATATTCAGAACATCTTCCGGACAGAGCGGTTCAAAATACAGTCGGTCTGCCGTATCAAAGTCTGTCGATACAGTCTCCGGGTTATTGTTCACAATGACGACATCATAGCCAAGCTCCCGCAGCGTCCAGACGCAGTGAACAGAAGAATAGTCAAACTCAATACCCTGCCCGATCCGGATCGGTCCGGAGCCAAGCACCATGATGACATCTCTGCCGCTGCGCTTCAGCGTCCGTGATTCACACGCCGCATCGCTGGACGAATAGAAATACGGAGTCTCTGCCGCAAACTCTGCGGCACACGTATCGACCATCTTATAGGTCAGCGGCAAGGAAGGCACTTCCGTTACGCCGGCAATCCGGCAGATCGCCTTATCGGTATAGCCGAGGCGTTTCCCTTCCCGGTACAGTTCGTCACTGTATCCATCCCGCAGGGCCTGTTCATAGTCTGCCAGAGACTTGATACGGTACAGGAACCATTCATCGATCTTTGTGATTTCATGAATCGTCTCAACCGAGATTCCCTGTTTCAGCGCCTCAAAAATCGTAAAGAGCCGATGATCATCCTGATCAAAGAGGCGCTCCTTCATCGTCCGGTTATCTTCAGACAGCGCGTTGAGCGTATCAAGTCCGATCTCCGCTCCGCGGACCGCTTTCATGAGGGCAGCTTCAAACGATGAAGCAATTGCCATGACTTCTCCGGTTGCCTTCATCTGTGTTCCAAGCTTCCGGCTGGAACCGGCAAACTTGTCAAACGGCCACTTGGGATACTTCACCACAACATAGTCCAGGGCAGGCTCAAAACAGGAGCACGTCTGTCCGGTGACTTCGTTGCGGATCTCATCCAGCGTATAGCCAAGGGCAATCTTTGTGGTGACCTTGGCAATCGGATAGCCGGTTGCCTTGGAAGCCAGCGCACTGGACCGGGAAACACGCGGATTGACTTCAATGACCGCATATTCAAAGCTTTCCGGATTCAGTGCCAGCTGCACGTTACAGCCGCCGACAATATTCAGTTCGGTGATGATATCAAGCGATGCTTTCCGCAGCATCTGAAATTCTTTGTCCGCAAGTGTAAGACATGGGGAGACGACGATACTGTCACCGGTATGTACACCCACCGGGTCGACATTCTCCATCGAGCAGACCGCGATCACGTTGCCGATGGAATCACGCATCGTCTCAAATTCGATTTCCTTCCAGCCGGCAATCGAGCGCTCGATCAGGATCTGGGTGATCGGTGACTGTTCGAGTCCGGAATGGGCGATCTGGCGAAGTTCCTGCGGGTCATTTGCGATTCCTCCCCCGCTTCCGCCGAGCGTAAATGCCGGACGGACAATGACCGGATACCCGATCCGTTCCGCACTGGCAAGTGCTTCTTCTTCCGTGGTTGCGATTTCCGAAGCGACGACCGGCTGATGGATCTTCTGCATGGCATGCCGGAACAGATCACGGTCCTCTGCCCGTTTGATGGCTTCAATGTCTGGGCCAAGCAGACGGATGCCGTGTTCCGCAAGCCAGTTGTCTTCGCACAGCTGCATCGCCAGTGTAAGACCGGTCTGTCCGCCAAGCCCGGCAAGCAGACTGTCCGGCTGTTCCTTCACAATGATCCGCTTCAGAGTTTCCGCATTGAGCGGTTCGAGATAGATCTCATCCGCAAGATGCTTGTCGGTCATGATCGTTGCCGGATTGGAATTGGCAAGCACCACATTGATTCCTTCCGCTTTTAAAACACCGCACGCCTGCGCGCCGGCATAATCAAACTCTGCGGCCTGGCCGATAATGATCGGTCCGGAACCGATCACCAGTATTTTTTTGATGGAATTATCTCTGGGCATGTTTACTGTCCTCCATCATGCGGATAAAGCGGTCAAACAGGAATTCCGTATCTTTCGGACCGGCGCAGGCTTCCGGATGAAACTGTACGGTAAAACACTTCCGGTCCGGATAATCCAGGCCTTCGCAGGTTCCGTCATTGGTATTGACCATGCGCACTTCCGCAATCCCGTCCAGGGACTCCAGATCCACCGCATAACCATGGTTCTGCGTCGTAATAAAGGAACGGCCGGTCACTTTATCGGTCACAGGCTGATTGGCACCTCGGTGGCCATATTTCATCTTGTATGTGATTCCTCCGGCCGCAAGCGCCGCCAGCTGATGTCCAAGACAGATTCCAAACATCGGTACCTTCCCGAACAGTCTGCGGATCTGTTCAATGGCGCCGGTATTCTCTGCCGGATCACCGGGGCCGTTTGAAAGCATGATGCCGTCCGGATGAAGCGCAAGGATCTCCTCTGCGGAGGTATCATACGGCACAGCCGTGACACTGCATCCATGCCGGTTCAGTTCGCGGATAATGTTCCGCTTGGCACCGAAGTCCATCAGGACCACATGATAATCCGAGTCAGTGATCGGATGGGTTTCCACATTCTTACAGCTCGCCTCTGCGACGACGCCCTGAACCTGATACTTCTGAATCAACTTCAGGTCTTTCGGCACTTCCCTGCAGATCATCGCATTCATAACACCGCTCTCTCGGATGATGCGCGTCAGAGCACGGGTATCCACGCCGAAAATACCGGGAATCCCCTGTTCCTTCAGAAATGCATCAAGTGTCATCTCACACCGGAAATTGGACGGTGTATCACTGTACTCCCGCACCACATAGCCGTTGAGCAGGCAAGCACCTTCAAAATCTTCCCGGATGACTCCATAGTTTCCGATCAGCGGAAAGGTCTGGATGACGATCTGTCCGGCATAACTCGGGTCCGTCAGCGTTTCGATATAGCCGCACATATTGGTGGTGAATACCAGTTCGCCAATATGATCCGCCTCGGCACCGAATGCCCAGCCTTCAAATACATCCCCGGAAGACAGCACCAGATATGCCCTGGTCCGGGTCATAAGGTCGCCGCCATCACCGCCTTGATCGTATGCATGCGGTTTCCCGCTTCCTCAAAGACGACCGACTGCGGGCCTTCAAATACATCATCGGTTACTTCCAGCGCTTCCATGCCATAGGTCTCGCCGACCTTCTTTCCGATCTCCGTACGGTGATCATGATAGGAAGGCAGACAGTGCATGAAAATACAGGAAGGTTTTGCGTGCGCCATCAATGCGCTGTTAACCTGGAACGGCTTCATGAGGTTGATGCGTTCCGTCCATACTTCCTCCGGTTCTCCCATGGAAACCCAGATATCGGTATAGATCACATCCGCATCGCTTACGGCAGACGCAGGATCACTCGAGAAATCGATCACGGCACCGGTTGTCTCCGCGATCTTCTGACAGGTATCCGTCAGTGCTGCGTCCGGAAAGTAGCCATCCGGCGCACATGCGGTAAAGTGAAGCCCGAGCTTGGCGCAGCCGATCATGAGGGATCTGCCCATGTTGTATCTGGCATCGCCCATATACACCATGTGAATGCCCTTCAGGGTTCCAAAATGTTCCCGGATCGTAAGCATATCCGCAAGAATCTGGGTCGGATGAAATTCGTTCGTCAGGCCGTTATATACCGGGACATCGGAATACTTTGCGAGTTCTTCAACGATCTCCTGTCCGAATCCGCGGTATTCGATTGCGTCATACATCTGCGAAAGAACGCGTGCGGTATCGGGAATCGATTCCTTGACGCCGATCTGTGAACCGGTCGGACCAAGATACGTGCTGCCCATGCCAAGATCACTCGCGGCGACTTCAAAGGCGCATCTGGTGCGGGTGCTGGTCTTTTCAAAAATCAGCGCAACATTCTTTCCCTCGCAGAGATGATGCGGTTCATGATTCTTCTTTTTCTGTTTCAGATCCGCCGCAAGATCAAGCAGATATGTAATCTCCTCCGGTGTGAAATCAAGCAGCGTCAGAAAGTCTCTTCCCTTCAGATTCATAAAACTCATTCCTTTCCGTTTGCAAATGCATTCGCAATTACATTCAGTGCACGGTTCAGTTCGTCATCACTGATGTTCAGCGGCGGCAGAAGCCGCACTTTATTGCCGCCGGCAGTCAGTACGAGAACGCCGTGTTCAAGACATGCCTTCGCAATGTCTCCCGCTGTTCCCTGTTCCGGCTCGATTCCGATCATCAGTCCCATGCCGGCGACCGATTTTACGTTGGTTTTTCCTTTCAGAGTGCTGAAAATCAGATCCGATTTTCTTCTGACATCCGCAAGGAGCGCTTCATCGATCCGCTTCAGGTTGGAAACCGCACCGGCACATACCGCCGGATTGCCGCCGAAGGTGGAACCGTTGTCACCGGGTGTGAAGATATCCTTCACCTTCTCTCCCAGCATTGTCGCGCCGATCGGAAGACCGCCGCCGAGTCCCTTGGCCGTTGTCACAATATCCGGCTGAAATCCGTACTGCATGTATGCATACAGTGTTCCGGTTCTGCCGTTTCCGGTCTGTACTTCATCATCGATGATGAGCAGATCGTATTCTTCCGCCAGTTCAACTGCAGTGTCGATAAATGCCTGATCGAGCGGATTGACGCCGCCTTCTCCCTGTACACACTCCAGCATGATTGCGGCAGTTTTATTGTTTTTTACTGCATCACGCAGTGCATCACTGTCATTGGCCGGTACCGACACAAATCCCGGTGTCAGCGGATGAAACAGCTTGTGGAACTTCTCCTGTCCGGTCGCCGCAAGGGTTGTGAGGGTGCGGCCGTGAAAACTGTTGTTCAGGGTGATGATCGTATAGAAGTCATCCCCTTTGTTCAGCTGGGCATAACGGCGGGCAGCCTTGATTGCACATTCATTGGCCTCCGCGCCGGAATTGCAGAAAAACACCTTCTTCAGACCGGTTCGCTCACAGAGCAGTTCCGCAAGCTGTGCGCATGGGCCTGTGTAATACAGATTCGAGGTATGCTGAACCGCATCGAGCTGTGCGATGACCGCTTCTTTCCAGATGGGATCACTGTAACCGAACAGATTGACTCCGATGCCGGAACCCATATCAATGTATTCCTTACCCTGATCATCAACTGCGATACATCCCTTCCCGCCGGTGATGACGACCGGAAATCTTCCGTAGGTCGATGCGACATATGTCTGATCCAGTGTTTTTATATCTTTCATGATTCAGTCCTTTCTGAACATTGTGCCGGCACCTTCGTCTGTCAGAATTTCCATCAGTGTGGCATGCGGCACGCGTCCGTCGATAATGACGGTTGCCTTGACGCCGTCGTTAAGCGCATCGATACAGCAGCGGACTTTCGGAATCATTCCGCCGGAGATCTCACCGCTCTTAATCATTTCTTCCGCTTCTGAAACCGTAAGTTCCGGTATCAGGGTGGAAGGATCATCCCTGTCTTTCCGGATACCTTCAATATCCGTCATCATGATGAGACGCACGGCATTGACTG
Source organism: Solobacterium sp. (assembly GCA_017469885.1). GTDB lineage: Bacteria > Bacillota_I > Bacilli_A > Erysipelotrichales > Erysipelotrichaceae > Bulleidia. The sequence continues at coordinate 59,580 of JAFUFO010000006.1, read as the reverse complement.
CCGGCGCAATCTTGCCTGCGGCAGTGTCTCCGTTGATGTTGAAGGTATTTCCGCGCTTGTCACAGCCGATCGTGGAGATGACCGGGATATAGCCCTGATTCAGTACCGTAAAGATCGGCTCTGCATTGATCTTTGTGACATTGCCGACATAACCGAGGCGCTCATCCTTGAAATCCGCCTGGATCATACGTCCGTCAATTCCGGAAAGTCCGATGGCCTTTCCGCCTTTCATCTGAAGGAGACTCACGAGGCTCTTGTTGATCTTGCCGGCGAGCACCATTTCCGCAATATCGATCGTTTCCTGATCGGTGACGCGAAGTCCGTCAACAAATTCCGGCTGTTTTCCGAGCCGCTTCATAAGGTCAGACATCTCCGGTCCGCCGCCGTGAACAAGCACCACCTTGATTCCGACCATGGAAAGCAGAACGATATCTTCCATGACCTGTTCTTTCAGATCCTCGCTGATCATGGCGTTCCCGCCGTACTTCACGACAATGGTTTTTCCGTAGTAACGCTTCAGATACGGCAGCGCCTGTACAAGGATCTCTGCCCGTGTGCTGTTATTGATCATGGCTGCGTTCATGTTCTGTAATCTCCGTTGATCTTTACATAGTCATAGGTCAGATCACAGCCCCAGCAGGTGGCGTGTTCTGTTCCTTCGTGCATGGTTACGTTGATGATGACTTCCGGTTCCTTCAGGACCGCTTCCGCAAGTTCTTCGTCAAAGTTCAGACCTTTGCCGTCTTTACAGACATCGACCGTGCCTGCCGCGGAGGCAAACTGAATATCGACGCTGTCCACATCGAAGGATTCACCGGAATAGCCAAGCGCACAGAGCACACGGCCCCAGTTTGCGTCACATCCGAAGACTGCAGCCTTGGTCAGCGGGGAACAGATTACCGACTTGGCAAGGGTCTCCGCCTTTGCTTCACTTTCGCATTCCGATACGTTGCAGGTGATCAGATGCGATGCACCTTCACCATCCGCTGCCATCCGCCGTGCCATTTCCGTGCACAGCATCAGCAGTGCATCGCAGAACAGGCTGAAGGACGTTCCTTCGGATTCGATCGGGGTATTCCCTGCACATCCGTTTGCCAGGATGATCAGCGAATCGTTTGTCGAGGTATCACCGTCGACGCTGATCCGGTTGAATGTCCGGTCACAGACATATTTCAGTGCCTGTTTCAGCATCGGCTTGGAAATCGCACAGTCCGTTGTGAGATAGCAGAGCATCGTTCCCATGTTCGGGTGAATCATCCCCGATCCCTTGGAGATGCCGCCCAGCCGGACAGTCCTGCCGTCGAGTTCAAATTCCACCGCAAGTTCCTTTTTCTTCGTATCAGTTGTCATGATACCTTTTGCGGCTTTGTCGGATCCTTCCGGTGTTCCTGCAAGCAGACCGATCAGTTCCGGAAGCGCGGCTTCGATCTTGGATACATCAAGATCCACACCGATGACACCGGTGGAACCGATCAGAACCGAAGTTTCCTCCACGCCCAGTGCCGCCGCAGCTGCCTTCTGCATTTTCTTAGCGTTTTCCATCGCGTGCGGTGCACAGGCATTGGCAATACCGGAATTTGCAATAATCGCATGAAACGACTCATTTTTGATTGTTTCCATATCCAGAAGCACCGGTGCTGCTTTCACCTGGTTGCGGGTGAACAGGCCGGCTCCCTGACATGGTATCTTTGAACAGATCAGTGAAAGATCTTCTTTTGTCTTTCCTCTGCGGATCCCGCAATGCATGCCGGATGCAGAGAATCCTTTTGCGGCACAGACACCGCCTTCCGTAAACTTCATGTTGTCAGCCTCCTGTACGTAATCCGGTTGTCTCCGGAATGCCCATGACCAGATTCATATTCTGAATCGCTGCCCCGCAGGCTCCCTTTCCGAGGTTGTCGAAGCGTGCAATGAGCAGAATGCGCTCTGCATTTCCTTCAACTCTTACTTCAAGATCATCCCGTCCGGCAAATGCGTTGCCGGCACAGAATCCGTTTTCGTTATTGTCTTCCGCAAAGCGGATCAGGCCGTCCGTGTATACGTTGCGATACACTTCCTTAATCCAGTCCATATCTCCATGGATCCAGTCCGCAAACAGCGGCACGACGGTTTCCATCCCGCTGTAGTAATCCGCAACGATCGGACAGAATACCGGTTCTTTCTCCAGACCTGAGATCTGTTTCATTTCCTTCAGATGCTTGTGATTCTGCGTGAGCCCGTACATCCGCGGCGCATCCAGCAGAAGTTCCCGTGCATCATCTTCATACTGCGCGATCATCTTCTTTCCGCCGCCGGAATAGCCGGTCAGAGAGAAGCACTGCAACGGAGTTTCCTTCGCAAGAATACCGGCACGCACAAGCGGTTCAACCAGGGTGATGAAGCCGGTTGCGTGGCAGCCCGGATTGGCAATCCGTTTTGCATTGCGGATCCGTTCACGCTGTCCTTCCAGTTCCGGAAGCCCATATACCCATCCGGGTGCTGTCCGGTGCTTCGTGGAAGTGTCAATGACAACGGTATGTTCATTTTCGACAAGTGATGCGGATACTTCCGCCGCATCATCCGGCAGACACAGGAATGCGATGTCCGCACGGTTCAACGCTTCTTTCCGCACTGCTTCACTGTGGCGTTCCTCATAGGGAACCTCAATCAGATGGATATCTGTCCGGGTGCTCAGCCGCTCCCGGATCTGAAGCCCGGTGGTGCCGGAACTTCCGTCAATGAAGATATTCGTCATGGATTACCCCTTTCGTGCGGCAAGCTGTGCGTCCAGCCAGCTGCACTGTTCTTCCACAGAGGCAGCACTGGTTCCGCCTTTTGAAGTTCTGCGGTTTACCGCGTTTCTGAGATCAATTGCGTCGTAGAGATCTTCTGCAAAGACGTCGGAGAATGTCTGATACGTCTTGAGCGGAAGTGTTTCCAGTACCTGACCGTTTGCGATGCAGTGAGAGACGATTGCGCCGGAAATCTTGTAGGCTTCCCGGAACGGGAGACCTTTCGTGACAAGATAGTCCGCAAGATCAGTCGCATTGATGAATCCCCGCTGTGCAGCGGCGTACATATTGTCTTCCTTCACCTTCATGGTCTTCAGCATCGGTGTCAGGATGCCAAGGCACAGCTTTACCGTATCCACTGCGTCAAATACCGGTTCCTTGTCTTCCTGCATGTCCTTGTTATAGGCAAGCGGAAGACCCTTCATGGTCGTAAGCAGCGTCATCAGATCACCGTATACCCGGCCGGTCTTGCCGCGGATCAGTTCCGCCATGTCCGGATTCTTTTTCTGCGGCATGATGGAGGAACCGGTCGTATATGCGTCCGAGAGTTCCACAAAGCCGAATTCCCAGCTGGACCAGAGAATCAGCTCTTCACTGAATCTCGACAGATGCATCATGAGAATCGACAATGCGCTCATCAGTTCCAGACAGAAGTCCCGGTCGGACACCGCATCCATACTGTTCATGGCAACGCGGTCAAAGCCAAGCAGCTGCGCCTCATAGTCCCGGTCGGTCGGATAGGTCGTTCCGGCCAGTGCACACGCGCCGATCGGAGATACGTTCATCCGCTTTTCCCCGTCGCTCAGCCGGTCATAGTCCCGCAGCAGCATCATTGCATATGCGAGCAGGTGATGGCCGAACATGATCGGCTGCGCCCGCTGCATGTGCGTATATCCCGGCAGGATCGTATCGCGGTACTGCATCCCGGCTTTTTTCAGAACCTCGATCAGGTCGAGAATCAGATTCCGAATCGCTCCGGATTCCTTTCGCAGATACATGCGGGTATCCAGCGCAACCTGATCATTGCGGCTGCGCGCGGTATGCAGCATCTTTCCTTCCGCCCCGATACGGCCGGTCAGCACCTGTTCCACAAACATGTGGATGTCTTCTGCCGCAGGATCGATTTCCAGCGTTCCGGTTTCGATATCACTGCGGATCTCCTTCAGCGCCGCAATAATATGATCTGCCGCTTCCGCAGGAATGATCCCCTGCTTTCCCAGCATATCCGCGTGGGCAATCGAGCCGCTGATATCTTCGTAATACATGCGCTGATCCACACGGATCGAAGAATTGAAATCGTCCGCGGTCCGGTCGGTTGTTCCGTCCGTTCTTCCTGCCCACAGCTTTGCCATATGCCGTCTCCTTTGCTTACTTTTTATTTTTCTGATCTACAAGTGCCTGTACCTTGATCGGCAGACCGAAGAGATTGATGAATCCTCTGCTGTCGGTCTGATCATAATCCGATTCGCCGAAGGACGCGAGATCCTCGCTGTACAGGGAATAATCGCTCCATACACCGGCTTTGATGATGTTGCCCTTATAGAGCTTCATCTTTACTTTACCGGTTACGGTTTCCTGTGTCTTGTCCACAAATGCGGAGAGTGCTTCCCGCAGCGGTGTGAACCACTGACCGTTATAGACGAGGTCTGCGAAGGTCATCGAGAGTTCGTCCTTCTTATGTGCGGTCATCTTGTCGAGTGTGATGGTTTCAAGATACTTATGCGCTTCATAGAGGATCGTTCCGCCCGGGGTTTCATAGATACCTCTGGACTTCATGCCGACCAGACGGTTTTCCACGATATCAAGCAGACCGATGCCGTTTCTTCCGCCGATTTCATTCAGCTTGAGGACGATGTCCTTGGCGCTCATCTTCTCCCCGTTGAGGCTGACCGGCACGCCCTGTTCAAATTCCATTTCGATGACTTCCGGCTGATCCGGCGCTGCCATCGGGGATACGCTCATTTCCAGGAAGCCCGGCTTGTCATACTGCGGTTCATTTCCCGGATCTTCCAGATCGAGACCTTCGTGGCTCAGATGCCAGAGGTTCTTATCCTTGGAGTAGTTGGTTTCCCGGGAGATCCGAAGCGGAATGTTGTGTGCTTCCGCATAATCGATTTCTTCATCTCTGGATTTGATGGACCACTCCCGCCAAGGTGCGATGACCGGCATGTTCGGCGCAAAGTGTTTGATCGCCAGTTCAAACCGGACCTGGTCATTTCCCTTTCCGGTGCATCCGTGACAGATCGCATCCGCACCTTCCTTCAATGCCACTTCGACAAGACCCTTGGCGATGATCGGCCGGGCATGACTGGTGCCGAGCAGATAATCTTCATATTTGGCGCCGGCCTTCACACACGGAATGATGAAGTCATTGACATATTCATCAGTAAGATCAAGCACATACAGTTTGGATGCGCCGGTCTTCAGTGCCTTTTCTTCAAGGCCTTCCAGTTCGTCTGCCTGTCCGACATTTCCGGATACTGCGATGACTTCGCAGTTATTATAGTTTTCCTTCAGCCAGGGAATGATGATCGACGTGTCGAGACCGCCGCTGTACGCAAGAACTACCTTTTTGATGTTTTCCTTATTCATGTTTTTTTCCTCTTTCTGTTTATCGGTTCGAATTGATGCGGTTGGTGGTGATATAAAGCTGTCTGGTTCGTCGCCTTGTTTTCATCATTGATTCCCCCAAATAAGAAACGTCCTTCGAGCACTATGCTCAAAGGACGTGTTATGCGCGTTGCCACCTTTTCTTCCCGGAGGCAGTACTCCTCCGGACACTCTCTCCCTTAACGCGGTCTTCTACGTAATCCGCTCGGTTTCCGTCGCGGATTCTGCTCCATGGCACGTTCAGTCCGATTTCCTTTCCCCGCTCTCACCATACCGGGTTCGCTTCAAATCGCTTGCGGACCTACTACTCCACTTCTTTGCTTTAGCGATATTATAAAGGAAAGAAAATTATTTTCAACTTATTTATGAAATTATTTTCGGAAATTTCAAAATGTTATGAAAATGTTTTCAAACAGTTCTCACTGAATATAAAGGAGAACCTGACTCAGGCGATAATAGAAATCCGCAAATCCCTGATGATTCTTGATCGTATCCAGCGCAAGCTGCGGATCATTTGTCAGAATCGCATCCACATTCAGACCGATCAGACGTTCCATGGTCTCCTGCTCATTGACCGTCCAGACAAATACCCGTTTTCCCTGCCGGTGAAGCGCCTCCACCGTATCGAATGTCGCAAAGGTCTCCTGAATGGAAAGAATATCGCAGGCGTCAAGGTTCTGAACATCACCGATACCGATGACGGATGTATATGCCAGCATGATATCCGGATACTTTTCCCGAACACTCTTCAGCGTGTCATAGTCCTGAGACGTGATATCGCACTCTGACTGGAAGTCATTGGCCCGGATGATCTCCACGACGCGGTCCTCGATTCCCTCGTCATGCCCGTTGCGCTTGATTTCAATATTGATATACATCCTGCCCTTGCAGAAACGGATTGCTTCTTCAAGGGTGGGAATCTTCGTTCCCGCAAATTCCCTGGAAAAGAACGATCCGTTATCCAGATCCTTAATCTCGTCATAGGTCACTTCCCAGACGTTCTTATCGACGCCGGTCGTCCGTCTGAGGTTATCATCATGCATGACGATGATCTCTCCGTCCTTTGTCATCTGAACATCCAGTTCAATCGAGTTGACACCGATCTCATATGCCTTCTCAAATGCCGGCATTGTATTTTCCGGCGCAGCATTCGAATACCCTCGATGCGCCATGACCATTACACCGGCAGTATTGCCGGAAAGAATCGTCTTGAACTGCCGATAGCGGGAAGGAACGGAGAAATACAGCACCACCGCGCACACGACCGCAAACACCGCGTGTGCGATACGCCGGTTGAACATCGACCGGCACTTCCGAAGCGGCGGAACCGTACCGGTTTCCTTGAAACAGTATCCATAATAATTTGACATGACGACGGACTGGAAGAAGGAAATGAAGATCCAGGACGCTATGGTCCCGACCGCAAGCGTATAGATCATCACGAATTCCGTTGTGAGAAGATTCATAAGGTCATATGCCGGTTCCAGCCAGTGAATCACACCGAGGATCAGAACCAGAACCAGAATCGAAAAGATAACCACGAGCGTACCGTACAGGATAACGGTTCTGAACATGGCAAACAGCAGAGACGGCAGCCTTTTCAGCGTGGTCAGCTTCAGGCTTTTACGGCAGGCTGTCGGAAAGTCATCCCCTTCCACCGTCATGATCGTCATTGAGTAAATGATACGCATGCTCAGCAGCGTCAGAATCAGGCATGCGGCAATGTAGCCATACTGGAATGCCGGATATTTCTGAAAGTGTTCCAGAATGAAACCGGGAATCCGGATAAACCTGGTAACGCTGGAGGTATCAAACGCCTGAGCAATCGGAAATACGATCAGAAAATACGGAAGAATCGTCAGATTTTTCCATTTGCACTGCTGGATAATAATATTCGCTGTATCCGCAAACGTCTGTTTGGCATCCGCTTTGATATTAAATACGGAGGCATTCAGAATGCGGAGAATTCCAATCTGTTCAATCGCCGTAAAAATGCTCATCAGGATGCCCATAAACAGCAGCACGACCCAGGACAGCGGATTTTTCAGCATATCCACGACATTGTACATGGCGATGTTGGATTCCTGATTGACCACAAGCAGAAGACGTTCGCTGTAGGAAAGGAGCGGAAATACGATGAGCATCACAAAAATCTTATAACGCAGTTCGAAGGAAATCAGTGCACGGTAGTTTCTCCGGATCAGAAGAAACGGACTGCGTATTGCCCTGCGGACCATTTCGTCACACTTCGGTTCCTCCTGTGTTCTGTTCTCCGTATCGGTAGATTGTTTCTGTTCTGTCATAACCTGTTCTGCCATATGTAAATTATAACAACAGTGTCTGAAACAGTTACGCAAAAAAGAGCGTACGTTGTGCCGTACGCTCTCCTGTCTTCTGATTCAAAGCCAGACGAAGCGCGTTTCAAAGTACTGTTCCACTTCACCAACCGCGTCGATGACTTCCTGGCGATCATAGGAAGCGGTCTTTGTGACGACCCATTTCGCCTCACTGTCATTGCGGCGGTAGATGATTGCAATAACAATGCCCGTAAAGGTCTCAACCGGTTCATATACGCCGACGATATAGGCGTCCTGGAATTCCCCGTCTGCCGCAAGCACATCTTCCACATACCCGTAATTGCAGGGATATTCCGTATCCGGATAATGCGGATGGAGACTGCCGTACGGCCGGTCGACGGTGACGGTCACCGTTTTTCCAAGATACTCGGTTCCCATCAGATATTCCATCGGTACAGAGGTGATGCCGTCTCTGGTCTCTTCTTCTCCGCAGGTCTCAAATCCAAGCGCTTCATAAGCGCCTTTTGCGGATATGGCCGCATTGACGCTGATGCGGGAACAGGCAGCGGCACGTGCTTCCTTGCGCAGTGCTTCAAACAACTGCCGGGCAATTCCGGTTTTCTGCTTTTCCTTCCGCACAAACAGCAGTGCGATATGAAAGTCTTCCGTAAATCCAAGCGCACCTTCCAGTGTCCCGTCATACGCGCCGTACCAGGAAAGTTCCTCGCCCTTTGCGGAGACAAATTCCAGAAATGCCTTAGCGCCTTCTCTGGGATAGCCGAGATTTCCCTCTGCGAAGAACACTTCCCGCACAAGGTTCAGCGCATCCAGCACCTCATCGTCAGACAGTCTGCGGACCGTTGTCATACTTCCAGAATCTGGTCGTACAGTGCGACCGCATCTTTGATGACATTCTTATCCAGTTCCGGGGTCAGCTTCAGGACCTGTACCGGAACGTTCTTGGCATAAGGTTCTGCGGCAGTCCGCAGTTTCTCTCCCAGTTCCTGGGTGAACTTATCGGTTTCCACAATCAGGCCATGATTGACATTCGGTCCGATCAGCATCTGCTTGTACCAGACGCGGCTGACTTCGGGAATCGAGCGGCATGCCTCATATACCGCGTTGACCAGTGCGGTCGGATAAACACGCGGTTCATCGAACCGTACGGGAAGTTCCTGGGGAACCTCGCCCTTCTTCGCATTGACCGGCGCTCCGCTTACGGCGGCAGCCTTCTGCGTATTGAGCTTGCTGATCAGGTCCCTCTGCAGGAGGATATTTTCGGAGAACGGGTTGACGACAATACCGGCAGCCTGCCCGCGGGTGTCTTTGAAAATCGGTTCAAATTCCTTCAGGGTGCGGCCGAGAAACTCGCGTTTCTGTCCTTCCGGTATCGCCATGCGCTCAGCTTCCTGTGCGTCCGTAAATACCGGAAAGAAGTTCTTCTTGTCCGGTGTGCTGATCATGATGAAATGTGCCTTCAGGCTGCCCTGTGTTCCTTCAAAGCGAACCGGAACCAGAAACATTGCCTTCTGCAGTTCTTCAAACATGCGGATCTCGTTATCTTTTGTCCGTGTCTCATGGAGTGTGTGCATCGCTTCCTTCAGAGTGTCATTGCGCACCTCGGAAGCGTCGATCCGTTTGATCACGGGTTGTTTCATCTGTTTTTTTGCCATAATATTCTGAAATCTCCCGTCCCTTATTTTAGGAAATAATACTTTTTTTGTGAACCCTGTGCACCCCGCAAACACTGCTATAATTATCGCTGAGGTGCATAAAACTATGAAACGTATCAAATTCAATTCACCGGTCGTACTGTGGTTTGCGATTATCTCCGCAATTGTCCTTGCGGCAAGCTATGCGACCGGAGGGCTGATCCGCGACCGGTTCTTCGTCTGTTATAAGACCTCGTTCATGGACCCGCTGTTCTATCTTCGCCTGTTCACGCATGTGCTTGGACACCAGAATCTGACCCACTACACCGGAAACATGATGATGTTTCTTCTGATTGGCCCGATTCTTGAAGAAAAATACGGAAGTAAACGGCTGATCGAAATCATTCTGATCGTCGCTGTAGTGACCGGACTGATTCACATTCTTCTCTCCCCGAACACCGGCCTGCTCGGCGCCAGCGGCATTGTATTTGCCTTCATCCTGCTGGTAAGCGTCACCGGTACACGGAATGAAAACGAGATCCCGCTGACCATGCTTATCGTGGCGGTGATCTATATCGGTCAGGAACTCTACAACGGTGTCATTTCGTCCGACAACATCAGCCAGCTTACGCATATCGTCGGCGGTGCCATCGGAGCGGTTTACGGGATGTCCGTACGTCCGCGCAGACGTTCTTCTTATTAATCTCTAATACACATATTCGCGTTGTTTTAAACAAACGTTCACATATCGTTCACATTGGAGGAGTACGCTTCTCTATGTATCAAAGGAGGTACAGATAAAATGACAGACTTTGAAAACAACACATGGACCTGTCCCGTATGCGGTCAGGAGAATAACACCAACTTCTGTACGGCATGCGGCACACCGAAACCGGTAAGTGAAGAACCTGCGGAAAAAGCAGCTCCCGTCACCCAGGAACCGGCAGAACCCGTCGTAACGGAAACCACTGCGGCAGAAACGGTCACAGAGGAAATCAAGCCGGAAGAGCCGGTCAAGGCAGAAGAAACAAAACCGACTGAAGAAGCGAAGCCTGCGGAAGAACCAAAACCGGCAGAAGAACCTGTTGCGCGGGCCGCATCCATTCCGGAACCGGCACCTGCACAGCCTGTACAGAAAGTTAAAAAATCCCATCCGATCCTGACAGCGCTGCTTGCCGGCCTGCTCGGTCTTTGCGGCGGATACGGCGGTGCGGTGCTTGCGATGCGCAACATCGGCCCGGTTACCCTTCTCCCGCAGACGCAGCCTGTGGAAGAACCTGCCCCTGAGGTATCAGAAGAACCTTCCGCAGCCCCGCAGGAAACCGTAAACGAACCGATTCCCGCAGCGGTATCCACTGTCTCCATCCAGGATGTCGCGGAAGCCGCCAGTAAGACTGTTGTCGAGATCCAGACAGAAAACACCGTCACAAGTTACGGCCTGTTCGGCGGAACCTATACTTCAAAGGCAGCCGGATCCGGTGTCATTATCACCAGCGATGGTTATATCATCACAAATAACCACGTTGTGGAAAATTCCCAGAAGATCACTGTGAAGACCTACAGCGGCGAAGAATATGAGGCACAGCTGATCGGTACTGACGCGAAGACGGATATTGCGGTCATCAAGATTGACGCCTCCGGCCTTGACGCCGCGGAAATCGGCGACTCGGATCAGCTCCGTGTCGGTGATACAGCACTTGTCATCGGAAACCCGCTCGGAACACTCGGCGGAACCGTCACAAACGGAATCATCTCCGCAACCAACCGTGACATGGTCATCAACAACCAGTCGATGAATCTGATTCAGACCAACGCGGCAATCAACTCCGGCAACTCCGGCGGCGGCCTGTTTGACGCAAACGGAAAACTGATCGGTATTGTCAACGCAAAAGACAGCGGCATGACCAGCAGCGGAACCGTTATCGAAGGTCTTGGCTTCGCCATTCCGATCAACACCGCGTATGCGATTGCGAACGAACTGAAGGAAAACGGATATGTGGCATCCCGTCCGACCATCGGCATCGGTCTTTCCACACTGGACTCCGATTACGGAGATTACAAAGCCGGTCTCTATATCACGCAGGTATATGAAGGAAGCGGTGCAGAAGCTGCCGGCCTGCAGGAGTATGACCGTATCGTCTCCGTAAACGGAACCGAAGTGAACAGCTATACCGATCTTTCCAAACTGCTCACCGATCTTAAGGTTGGTGATGAAATCGAAATGGAAATCGAACGGGAAGGAGAATTCTCCACGGTAACCGTCAAACTGACAGGACCGCTCGAATCCATGCTCAGCTGATTCAATATCTTCAATCCCCGCTTGCCAGCGGGGATTTTATATTTGACATACGTTCTCACAATTTGTATTTTGTGCGGATTTTGGCTACGATAGAACGGATACAAATTGGGGGATTTATCAGATGAACAACAGCGAACGTGGTTCTTTTACAGGAAAACTCGGCTTTGTCCTGTCTGCGGCCGGTGCCTCGGTTGGCCTTGGCAATATCTGGCGTTTTCCATATCTTGCGGCAAGATACGGCGGCGGAGTGTTTCTTCTCATCTATATTCTGCTTGCGGTTACCTTCGGGTATACGATGATCGTCGCGGAGACCGCCATCGGCCGCTCTACCGGAAAAAGTCCGGTCAGTGCCTTCCGCTTCTACTCCTCTTCCAGATCAATGAAATTCGGCGGATGGATCAATGCGGTAATTCCGATCCTGATCGTCCCCTATTACTCGGTCATCGGCGGATGGGTATGCAAATATCTCTATGAGTTCATCATTCATGACCCGGCACTGATTGCCAGCGACACGTTCTTTACAGCCTTTATCAGCGGCGGTCCGTCTGCCGAATTCTGGTTCATTGTCTTTGCGGCAATGACACTCGGCGTTATCTTCATGGGTGTCGAGAACGGCATCGAACAGGTTTCCAGAATCATGATGCCGCTGCTTGTCGTACTTGCGCTCATCATTTCCGGCTATGTGCTTACCCGACCTGGTGCGCTTGCGGGTGTGAAATACTTCCTGATTCCGAATTTCTCAGATTTTTCCTTCATGACGGTTGTCGCGGCGATGGGCCAGATGTTCTACTCCCTGTCGATTGCGATGGGTATTCTGATAACGTTTGGTTCCTATATGAAACGGGATATCAGCATCGAAGACTCCACCCGTCAGGTCGAATTCTTCGACACCGCAATTGCGGTTATGGCTGGTCTCATGATCATTCCGGCAGTCTTCTCTTTTTCCGGAGGTAATCCGGATGCGCTGAATGCCGGCCCTTCCCTGATGTTTATCACCATGCCAAAGATCTTTGCGCAGATGCAGTTCGGAAGAATCATCGGTATCCTGTTCTTTGCACTCGTTCTCTTTGCGGCGCTGACCAGTTCCATTGCGCTGACGGAATGTGCAGTTTCGGTTTTCTCCGATGAACTCCACTGGTCCCGCACAAAAGGAACCACCGTTACCGGTATCATCATGATTCTGCTCGGCACGCTGTCCTGTCTTGGATACGGCGTACTGTCATTCATCACACCGCTTGGCATGCCGTTTCTCGACTTCTTCGATTTCCTGACCAATTCCGTAATGATGCCGATCTCTGCCCTGCTGATCTGTGTTCTTGTGTCACGGTACATGGGTGTCCAGACGGTGGTTTCGGAAGTGCGGACGAACGGTCATTCCTTCCGCCGGGAAGCCATCTTCCGGTTCATGATCCGTTACATCTGTCCGCTGTTCGTTCTGATCATTCTGATCAGTTCCGTTGCCAGTGCATTCAGTATTATCACGCTTTAGAAAGACGCATGTAAAAAGCGACTGTCCTGTAATGATTCTTCATTACTGAACGGTCACTTTTTTGCTTATGCTGGCCAGGACAGATAGACAAACAGTGCATTCATGATGATCAGGAACGCCCAGCTTGCGATCTGAACCGTGCGGGACATGTGCTGAATCCGCGCGCGGTACTGTATCGGAAACAGTATCCCCAGCAGAATGAACAGTTCCCATCCCATAATCGTATTGCCGTTTATCTTCAGAATGAATGCAAAGATAAGCATCACCGCTGTAAACAGCATCCAGAACCAATTACCCATTTCTATTCCCCTTTTGAATCTATTGCCTATATCTCTGTTATATCACAGGTATGCATTCACGTTTTTGAATCCGCATCAGCCTTCTTTTTTTCGGCCTGTTTCTTCATCGACTTAAAATATTCATTCCATTCGTCATAGATCTCTTTCCCGGCTTCCGTAAAGTACGTTTTCGGAAGATCCATCGCCATATCCTTGGCTTCCTTACTGGCAGAGAAAATGGATTTGAGCACATCCGGCAGATCCTTCATTTTCAGATCATTGACGGTGACTGCGCCTTTGACCGAAAGACTGTCAAACAGCCAGTCCACAAATTTCTTTCTGCCGTCCTCATCGATATTTTCGATCCAGTTATGAAACGTGCGTATCAGTACTTCCGAACCGACGTCAAACTGATTCGCAAAACAGAATTCCGGACCGTTGAGTTTCCAGGTCATAAGATCATGCTGGAGGATGCCGCTGGCGGTGCTTGAAACGATTTTCGTTGTTTCGGCCTCCATCTGGAACAGCCTTCCGATGATACCGTATACCGGGACAAGTCTTGTGATCAGCGGTTTCAGCGCAAGGATCGAATCAAGCGGATAAACATCCGGGCTGAACCCGGGGCTGTCGTTGGCATAAATGCGCAGAATCTTCCGCTGTTCTGCAGGTCTGAGCTTCGACGCCGCATAGACAGCCAGGTTTCCTCCTTTGGAATGCCCGCCGACATAATACTTTTTTCTTCCCCGCATCGTTCCCGCAAGATACAGTGCTGCGCCGTCCTGTGCCGGCACGCTCTGAAAACTCATCATGAAGTCTTCCTTCCAGCCGATGATGCTGGAGTCTGTACCGCGGAATGCCACATAGGATGTATTCCGGTCCAGTTCAAAATGAATTGCCGCAAACTGCGTATAGTTTTTGTCAAATATATCCGTGTAATGTGTGAGTTTCAGCTGGCCGAACCGCTTTGAGGCGGCCGCAGCACGGAAAAACTCATCATCTCCGCCGAATGCCGTAAGCAGACGGAAACAATCCTTCTCCATAATGGATTCGCATGCCTTCTCAAGTGTTACGGCTTTGGAACTGTTGGGAAACAGCACCTGAGAGAAATCCACGTAACTGAGCTGACACAGCACAACACTGTCCGCAAGGCAAAACGGGCTGGTCTTAAATGAAAGATCGCCCCGCCAGCGGATATAGTCAAGAATCGTGCAGTCGGTCATAGGTCTGTCTGGTTCCTTCCCTGTTCTCAGAATACCATACTCCCGCCTCAGAAAAATGACTGCACGGTTCAGAAAACGCGCCTCCTGCAGGAGACGCGTTCGTTCATAGTTACATTTCTACAGATTCCGCAAGTTCAAGCACAAGCGCTTCACTCTTTTCCCAGCCAAGGCACGGGTCGGTAATGGAAAGTCCGTATTCACTGTCTTCCGGCTTCTGGCAGCCATCGAGAAGATAGCTTTCAATCATCAGTCCCTTCACCATGGAGCGGATGTCCTGATTCACATGACAGCTGTACATGACATCTTTCGCAATCCGGATCTGTTCGAGATACTGCTTGCCGGAATTGGAATGGTTGCAGTCGACAATGACTGCCGGGTTGGCAAGTCCGGTTTCCTCATAGAGATCAAGCAGACCGCGAAGATCCTCATAGTGATAATTCGGCATGGAATGATTGAACTTGTCCACGTAGCCGCGCAGAATCGCATGCGCCAGCGGATTGCCCTTGGTACGGACTTCCCAGCCGCGGTATACGAACTTCTGGGGACTCTGCGCAGCGGTAATGGAATTCATCATGACAGAGATATCACCTCCAGTAGGATTCTTCATGCCGGCCGGAATGCCGATGCCGCTGGCGACGATCCGGTGCAGCTGATCTTCAACGGAACGCGCACCGACCGCGACATAACTCAGAAGATCACTGAGATACCGGTGATTCTCCGGATACAGCATTTCCTCCGCACAGGTGAATCCGGTCTCCCGGGCTACCCGTGTATGCATTTCACGGATCGCGATGATTCCTGCGAGCATGTCCTCTTCCTTGTGGGGATTCGGCTGATGCAGCATGCCTTTATATCCAGTCCCCTTTGTACGCGGCTTATTGGTATAAACACGCGGAATGATGAAGATCCGGTCCTTTACCTTTTCCTGCAGCTTCGCAAGCCGGTTGATATAATCCAGCACAGCATCTTCCCGGTCAGCGGAACACGGACCGATCACAAGCAGAAGACGGTTGTCGCGTCCTTCAAAAATATCTCTGATCTGACGGTCACGGTCTTCCTTGAGTTTCCGAATCGCATCGTCCAGCGGGAATTCCTGTTTCAGTTCCTGCGGTGTCGGAAGTTTCCGAATGAATTCCATCTGCATTTCCATACTCTGATACCTCATTGATTAAACGAACTGATTGTATCTCATTTTCTGTGATAACCGCTACTGTTTTGACAGAACCGCGAAAAGAAAACCCGGTTTATGCCGGGCTCTTCGGTGTCTTTGCGGTGCGTTTTCTGCGAACGGGTCTGGCAGGTGTTTCCTGTTTCTTCGGCGCCGCTTTCTTCACGCCTGCCGCTTTTTCAGGTTTTGCCTGCTTCTTCGGTTTCGCTGTTTCCTTTTTCACCGGTCTGGCTGGTTCTTTCGGTTTCTTCGGAGCGGCTTTCGTTTCCTTCGCCGGCCTGACAGGCTTCTCCGGTTTCTTCGAAACTGCTTTCTTCTCCTTCACCGGTTTCTCGGACTTCTCCTCCTTCACCGGTTTCTCGGGCTTCTCCTCTTTCACCGGTTCCTTCGGTTCTTCCTTCACCGGCTCCGCAGGGGCCTCCTCTTTCTTCGGTTCCGGTTCGG
This sequence comes from Solobacterium sp., assembly GCA_017469885.1. Classification (GTDB taxonomy): domain Bacteria; phylum Bacillota_I; class Bacilli_A; order Erysipelotrichales; family Erysipelotrichaceae; genus Bulleidia. The sequence goes on along the minus strand of JAFUFO010000006.1, from coordinate 43,352 downwards.
GTTCATAGATTTCATAGGCAAGCCAGAGCGGCTGGCCCTTCAGGAGTTTTATAATCTGCTTGTAATCCGCCGTCACAAAATCCGGTCCGGCTTCGATGATCTGATAGAGCATCTTGGGGTTGCTGTTGAAGGCAACCGTGAACACTCCGACCATATGTCCGTTCAGGATATGGGTCGGTGTGTGTCCGATATAAATGCATACCTTCTTCTTCAGAAGCTTTGCGCACATCCGGAGCGACTGACTGCCGGAGAACTCATGTTCCTTCGTGGTGCTAGCGATAATGACATCGATGTACTGCATCAGACCGGCATGTTCAAGCATGTTTACGATGGATGCACGGTTACGGCTTGAAATAATGCCGACCGGATATCCGTTTTCCTTCAGCCATTTCAGAAAGTCGCGGATGCCCGCCATCGGCTGAATCAGATCCGACAGATGGAAATACTGATACATCCGGTATTCCTTCATGACGTGATTGATATCTTCGTCCGGGAAAAATTCTTCCAGCATCTTTATGGACGGCTGACCGACGACCCGCTCTTCCTCTTTTTCCGTGAACCGGCGTCCGTTACCAAACTGTGAAAACATCTGCCGGTAAGAGGCGAAAATTGCAGGCTCCGTGTCCATTACAGTTCCGTCAAAACTGAAGATAATTGCCGGCAGTCCGATTTCCTTCTGCCGCTGCCGCAGTGCCTTTGAAGGCTTGTTCTTCTGCTTGCCCATGATAGCTCCTTTGCATTTTCAATTAGAAAAAAATACTGAGATCTTACTCTCAGTATATCTCAAATTCATTCCTGCATCGAAGTATTAATATGAAGATCCGCGGTTTCCGATACGGAACAGCTGGAGAAATACTTCTCCTCCAGCGGGATCCACCGATCGATGAATGCCTGCAGCTTTTCCCTGCCGCTGCGCGCTGCGATCCGCCGCAGCTGTTCATCAGCGGAAACATCAAAGAAGATTTTCAGATCATACAGTTCCCGCAGTTCCGGATGCAGGGAGTAGGACCCTTCCACGATGACAAGATCCGTCATGGGAACGGCAACCGTTTCACCAAGTTCCATTTTTGAACAGTCAAACCGACGGTAGTTTACCGCTTTCCCCTCACGAAGCGGGATCAGCACCTCTTCCTTCAGACGTTCCCGGTCAAGGTTTCCGCCCGGCTCTGCATAACGCTCTGGCGTGCGCTGTTCGGGCCGCAGGAAGAAATCATCCGCATGCACGACCGTCCAGCCGTACTGTTTCTGCAGAAGATTTGCGGCGGTCGTCTTTCCGGAAGCACACCGTCCGTCAATTGCGGCGATGATCAGGCGTTTCGGAGTTGTTTCAAGAAGGTGCATCAGGTGCGCCTTCAGTGTCTCCATATAAGCATATTCCTGTACCGGAACAGTATCGTTGTTCATTCTCTGATTCCTTTCTGCCAGCTCGATCAGCTGTGCCGATGCATAACCGCGAAGACCGGTATCACGCATGCCTGCACCGTATCCTTCCGCAAGGACACGGTAATCGTCCGGCAGTGATTCTGCCGTGCGGACTGCTGCCGCAATCGCAGCGCCGGTCGGTGTCAGGATTTCTCCTGAAGCGTCTGCCCGATTCAGCGGAAGCTGATTTGCGGAAAGAATGTTACGCACTGCCGGAACCGGAACTTCCAGTTCCCCGTGATCACACTGAACAGTTCCCCTTCCCTCATAAAGAGAATCAATCACGGCACCGCCGATACCAAGCCGATCATAACAGACACTGAATGCGATCACATCCGCGATGGAAGGCAGTGAGGCAACTTCATGAAAATGAACTTCCTCTGCCGGCATGTCATGGGCGATTGCCTCCGCCTGGGCAATAATGTCATATACATGATATGCCAGAGCACGTGCGGAAGTCGTCAGAGATGCTTCAGCGATGATTGCCGTGACATCCTGCAGGGTCCGATGAACATGGGACGGCTTCTTCATGTCAGGATCGATCGGCCGCACATAAAAATGCCGGCACGTTCTGTCCTGTTTTCTGACGGTTTCAAATCCCGCCTGATATCCGTGCGTTTTCAGAAACGAAAGCGCCTCAAGAACCGCATCGTCATCATTCAGAAGATCCGCCACTGCGCCGGCGGCCATATCGCCGCTCAGCCCTGCGGAACAGTCCAGCACCAGCATTTTTTTACTTGTTGAAGTCATAACAGTCCGATTATAACAGACCTTGTTGGAATTGTACTATGGTGTCACGGCTTACAGGTTTCGATGAACCACTTATCCTTTTCCAGATAAAGATTGCGCTGCTGGCCGTGAATCATACAGGCAAACCGGATTCCGCATCCCCCTGCAGGAGATGCACGGCGGGCTTTCCCGATGATCTTTTCGATTTTATAGTTCAGACCGTCATCCCAGCATACATAGAGCGGCTGAACTTCTCCGTTTTTATGATGCCTGAGAATCACATCCACATATCGTTTATATACCTGCATTGTCCGTTCTCCTGTGTTTCTGATTATACCGCCCGATATGTGCATATTTCAATCATATATGCACATCTTCGCTGTATTTCATTCAGAAGATGCGCATTTATCGACTATAATTGAAATGAATTTGAGGGAATATCTATGGATCTCAGAGAAATCATCAGCACCTATAAAAAGAAAACCGGTGCATCCGATGCGGATATCGCTGCCCGCACCGGTGTATCGCGTTCTACGGTCACACGCTGGTCGAGCGGAACCGTACGCCGCATTTCCGGTGAAACCATGCGGCGGGTCAGCGAAATGGTCGGCTTTAATATTGAACCGGTCATGAAAGGCATGAATATCAATGTACGCCTTCCGGTGCTCGGATATGTCAAAGCAGGCTATGACCTCTTTGCGGAAGAAAACTATCTCGGGGAAGAAGAAGCATCGATCGAAGATGCGGCTAAAGGCGATTATTATCTGAAGGTCACCGGCGACTCCATGAACGGTGTCGGTATCCTTGACGGCTCACTCGTGCTGGTACGGCAGTGCACGGATGTGGACAGCGGAAAGATTGCGGTCGTTCTGGTCGGTGATGAAGTCACCGTCAAGCGTGTGGTCAAAAAGGAACGCATGATGATTCTGGAAGCGGCCAATCCGGAAGTGCAGAGCCGTTACTTTACCGCCCAGGAAGTCCGTGATATTCCGGTCACGATCCTGGGACAGGTGATTTCCGCCAAAACATATTATTAATTACGGAAATGCGCTAAGATATTCGGCGGAGAGAACAACATCTATGAAAACAAGTGAATTTGATTACGAGCTTCCTCAGGAACTGATTGCGCAGACACCGCTTGCCAACCGTGCGGGAAGCCGGATGATGGTCGTACATAAAACAACCGGAGAGATCGAAGATACCTCCTTCTCGCATATTGCGGATTATTTTCATGCGGGCGATGTGCTCGTCCGCAACAACACCCGTGTCATTCCGGCACGCCTGTTCGGCACGAAGGAAGAAACCGGCGCCCACGTCGAACTCCTTCTGTTAAGACAGGGCAAGGATGACGTGTGGGAATGCCTTGTCGGAAACGCCAAAGTCGTCAAGCCCGGAGTCTTCGTATCCTTTCATGAAGGCGAGCTGCGCGCGGAATGTGTCGGCGTCGGCGAAAAAGGCATCCGGCAGATGAAGATGCATTACTACGGTATTTTCAACGAGATTCTGGACCGGCTCGGCAATGTTCCCCTGCCCCCGTATATCCGGGAAAAGCTGGACGATCCCGACCGTTACCAGACCGTTTATGCGGCAATTGACGGAAGCGCTGCCGCCCCGACGGCCGGTCTGCATTTTACCGATGAAGTATTCGATGAGCTTCGCGCAAAAGGCGTTACCATTGCGGATGTTACCCTGCATGTAGGTCTTGGCACCTTCCGTCCGATGGACACCGACACGATCGAAGAACATATCATGCATGAAGAAGTCTATTCCATGTCGCGGGAAACCGCTGATATTCTCAACCATGCAAAAACGGAACAGCGCCGCATCATTGCGGTCGGCACGACCAGTGTCCGCACGCTGGAAAGCGTATGGAACCGATTCGGCAGATTTGAGGAATGCGACGGCGAAACCAAGCTGTTCATTTATCCGGGATATGAATGGCATACGGTCGATGCCATGCTTACCAACTTTCATCTTCCGAAGTCAACGCTGCTTATGATGATCTGTTCCTTTGCGGAAAAGGACCTGATCATGAAGGCTTATGAAAGGGCAGTAAACGAACGGTATCGTTTCTTCTCGTTCGGTGACTGCATGTTCATTACCAATGAATAAAGATGCGTATCTCAATTATCTGAAACAGCGAAAGAGTTCCCACAAGGTCAATTATTACCTGATGTCGCTGAAGGAACTCGATGAAATCCGGGCATCCTATGACCGCAGACCCCGCATGCTTGTGCATGCATGCTGTGCGGTCTGTGCTTCTTTTCCGCTCGAGTTTCTTTCGCAGACCTTTGACGTGACCATCTTCTTTAATAATTCCAACATCTGGCCCAGGGCGGAGTATGACCGGCGGCTGGAAGAATTGCGCCGATATCTGCGTGAAACCGGTATGGATATTCCGCTGATCACGGTTCCATATGACAATGACGCATATATGAAACCGCTCGAACCGATGAAAGATGACCCGGAAGGATTCGGACGCTGTTTCTATTGCTATGCGGTCCGGATGAATCAGGCGTATGCATGGGCAGAGGAACACGGCTTCGATTTCTTTACGACCGTGATGTCCATCTCCCGCCAGAAGGACAGCCAGAAAATCAATGAGATCGGACGTTCTCTTTCCCGTCTTCACCCTTCTGTCCGCTATTTCTACAGTGACTTCAAAAAAGGCGGCGGACAGGTGCGGCAGAAGGAACTCTGTGATGCGCATGACCTTTATCGCCAGGATTACTGCGGCTGTATCTATTCCTGGAAAAACACCCATCCGGATCAGGTACTTCCGGAATCCTGATCACCTGCCGGATTTCCTGTAATCCGGTTTTTTTCTGCGCCCGCATCAGCGATATAATAAATACAATGTTCAAAACCGTTTCTGACACATCGCTTGCCCTCTTTGGCAACAGCGAACTGATCGCAATTCTGTTGAAAGCCGCAGTCATCCTCCTTCTGTGCGGTCTGATGCGGCGTTTTTTTCCGTTTCCAAAGCAGGAGCGGAAAAAGGATGCGGATCTTCCGCACCTGCCCTTCTTCCAACCGACAGATATTTCCGTTCATCCGAGCGCCCGGGAATGGACCCTGCTTGTGCTGATCACCCTGCTCTATGGCATGGTCAGTCTTCATCGTCTCGGCAGTCCGGTACTGCCCCACACAACCTGGCAGCCGGTCCAGACGCCGCAGAGTGTCACACTGGAACTGTATGAAGATACCCTGTTTGATCGGATCATGATTCTTACCGGTGAAGGCGACAATAACGCCCGCACCGACGGATATCAGTTCGGACTGAACGAATTTACAGTCGAAGTATCCGATGATCTGACATCCTGGGAAACCGCAGCGGTGCTGAATGAGCAGCGCTACTGCCAGTACATCGATACCTTTGGTTACTGGAACAAGCGCTATATTCGCCTCACCAGTTCCAGTGATGCGGATGCGGTAACAGAGATCGCATTTGTGAATAATGCAATGCAGAAGGTGCTTCCGGTACGCGTCCTGGAAGATCCGTGCGCTGACAGTGCCTATCCTGCGGGACGGATGATTGACGAACAGTCAGAAGTCATTACGGATAACACCTGCTACGATGAAAGTTTCTTTGATGAAGTCTACCATCCGCGGAACGCCTGGGAGATTGCGCATGGACAGTACATGTATGCCTCTGTTCATCCGCTTCTTGGCACGCAGATGATTGCCCTTTCCATTAAACTCTTCGGTCACAACCCCCTCGCATGGCGCCTTCCCGGCGCGCTGACCGGTATCGTGATGGTACCGCTGCTCTGGTATCTGATCCGGCTTCTCAGCGGCCGGGCAGAACCTGCCCTGCTTGGTGCGGCGCTGTTTGCGTGTGACTTCATGCATATCACCACGTCACGAATCGCCACACTGGAACCGATGAGTGTATGCGCCATTCTGGTCATGTTTATCTTTATGGTCCGCTGGGTCAAAACCTCTTTCTTTGACCGTCCGCTCTCCGCATCGCTGCGGGAACTGCTGTTCTGCGGCATTGCAACCGGGATCGGCATCGCAATTAAGTGGACCGCCTGTTACAGTGCGGTCGGTCTGGCGCTGATTTATGCTTATTCGATGATCATGCGATACGGTGAATACCGCACGCTGAAACTCACTGCACTTCAAAGCGGCGAGTCGCTGAATAAAGCTGAGCGCAGGATCATCCGGCGTGCAGAACATTTTCCGACGGACTTCCGCAAGACGATCCTCTGGTCGTTCCTGTTTTTCATCGGCATTCCGCTCGTGATCTACTTTCTGGCATATATCCCCTGCCATATTACACGCGGCGGATGGTCCCCGAAGGCTGTCGCAGATCAGATCCGTTACATGTATGAATATCACATCAACCTTGATGCGACACATCCTTATCAGAGCACCTGGAATCAGTGGCTGCTGGATGAACGTCCGGTCTGGTATTACAGCAAGGAAGACCTCTCCGGCGCATATCATACGATTGCCTGCTTCACCAATCCGCTGCTTTCTCTGGCAGGACTGTTTACCGCACTCTTTACCTTTGCGGATGCGCTGCGCACCCGCAAAACCGCTCCGGTCGTAATTTCCATCGGCTATCTTACCGCGCTGGCCCCCTGGTTCATGGTGGACCGCTGCGTATTTGCATACCATTTTTATCCCACCAGCATCTTTATGATTGCCTCCATCGCATGGTGTTTTTACCGGCTCGTTTCAAAGCGGCCGTCCCTGAAATGGCTGCCCGGTCTGTTTGCGGTGCTGGTTCTGATTGTGTTTATCATCTGGCTGCCGGTCCTCACCGGTTTCGGCACAACCCGTGATATGGTGCACATTCTGGAGATCATTCCCTCATGGTACTTCGGCTGAACCGCAGAAGCGTCTGCCTGATCATCGCCGCAGTGCTTGCGGCGCTTTTCTGTCTTCCCTATTTCTGTTCGGATGTTCTTGCGCTTGAACACGACACCCTGTTTCACCTGTCGCGCATCGAAGGTCTTTCCGAAGCGATTCGCCGCGGTGATTTTCTGCCGGCGCTTTATCCATACAAAAACAACGGATTCGGCTACGCCAGTCCGCTGTTCTACTGCGATATTCTTCTGATTCCGTTCAGCCTGCTGTATCTTGCAGGGCTTCCGCTTTCATGGTGTTACAAACTTCTGATTTTCGCCGCTACGCTGTTCAGCACCTATGCGGTGCTGCGCCTGCTTGTCCGGGTTGTCAGGAATTCATACAGCGCCGTCGCACTCAGCACGGCATTCTGCTTTTCCAGTTACCGGATCACCGATGTCTATGTCCGCGGGGCAGTCGGTGAAATGATGGCCATCGGCTTTCTGGCGGTCGTCGCTGCCGGACTTCGGGATCTTCTGGAGTCCAGGGATACGCACGGCGGATGGCTGCTGTATGCCGGTCTTTGCGGACTCATCTTCTCTCATAATCTGACCTTTCTGTTCGGTGCTTTATCAGTGGTTCTGATAACAGCCGCGTATATGGACCGGATCAGCACAGATGTACTTCGTGCCGGTGTTTCAGCGGTGCTTGGAGCGTTTCTTACCACTGCCTGGTTTACCCTGCCGATGATTGAACAGCTGCACAGCCAGGAGTTTATCCTGCATTATTACGCCGGTTCCTCCCAGCTGGAGCGATATGCGATGCCGCTCTGGAAATATTTCGCAGAACAGACCGTATTTGGCTATGGAGAAAACGATATTCCAAGGGATATGCAGATGATCGTGAACACTGGTCTTGCCGTCACAGTGCTCTCTCTGCTGTATCCTTTTACCGTTATTCGAACACGCAGACCAAAGCCTGCGCGGTTTGAAACTGTTGCCTGGGTGTTTGGCGTGGTATGTCTTATCCTGCCATGGAATGTGTTTCCGTGGGCTTCCTTTTCAGCCCTTCGTGTTCTGCAGTTCCCATGGCGTCTGATGACGCCGGCATTGATTCTGTTACTGCCGGCTGCGGCTGTTACAACAGACCGCCTGTTCCGACGCAAAGCGGTTCCGGTCCTGGTATTCACCGCCCTTCTGCTGTGTGAGGGAATCTGGCATCTTATCCCTGCATTTGACCGTCCGTTTGGGATCACTTCCAAAACGACATGGCAGGATATCACTTCCGGCGAACTGATAGACCCATACTATTCCGCCACATATATGCGGGTCGAGCTCGCAGGCGGAGATTATCTGCCGATCGGGTCTCCGGATTTCCGGACGGAAGTACCTGCTGTACGCGACCGATACGGCAATCCGCTTGATGCGGCCGTTTTCCGAAACGGCGCGGAACTGATCATCGCAATGAATGATCTTCCCAAAGACGGAATCCTGGAACTGCCGCTTACGTTTTACAAGGGTTATGCATGCACGGTAAACGGAACCGAAGTTCCGGTTCACACATCAGACCGTTCTCTAGTCCTGATTCAGCCGGAAAAGAACGGAACGATCCGTGTCTGGTATCGGGGTACTGCACTGCGCCGCATCTGTATTCCACTGTCACTGCTTACGGCAGCCGGGATACTGTTCCTGTACATAAAAAACGGCCTTCAAAGAGACCGTTCTACTCACTGAATGTCACGTCCGGGAATCAGCGGCGGAAACGAATCCGCTCTCCCGGCCGCATGGATTTAATGCCGGGAGCCATGTCATCTGTGACCAGCTGTTCCTGTCCTGCATCAACCAGGACGACAGCGCCCTGCTCGGTCTGCCGGACAATGACACCTTCCGCTTCCGGACTGTCCGCCGGCATGGATCGGACACCGCCGTTCACAAGGCCAAGATTGAAATCTCCAAGCAGAGACGGCCGGCTTTCGGACACCGGAACGGGCTTATGAAACAGTTCATAATAAAGCTGGTTTTTCTGCGTTGTCTCCCGGGAAAAATCAGCTGATTCCAATAACTTTTCGAGGTCTTTCATAGTTGGGTTTTCCTTTTTACACTTCTATATACGTTCTGATTCGGCATTATCCACACATATTCCGAAATAATGCATGAACACATACCTGTTCGTTATCCGTTTTTGTGGCGAACCGATGATATTATATAATAAATATTAAGATGGGGAAGAATATGAACAGTAATGAACAGAAACCTCCGTTTGAACAGGTTTATCTCGACAATTACAGCTACATATATAACTACGTCTACATGCGTCTTCTGCATCGGGAGAATACGGAAGATATTGTCAGTTCCGTGTTCACCAAGGCAATGACGCATTATGACAGTTACAACAGCTCTCTTTCCAGCATCCGCACATGGCTGTGCAATATTGCGCGCAATACGGTGACGGATTTTTTCCGTCTCAAGCGCAATCAGACGCATGTGGATATCGATGACATCGTCGAACCGGGTGTGGAAGATGAATATAATCTGCTTACCGACGCGATCAACCAGAAGCTTTTCAAGATCCTTTCGCACCTCCCCGACAGCGACCGCGAGTTTCTCGCTCTTCGCTACAACAAGGAGCTTTCCAATGAGGAAATCGGTAAGATTCTGAATATTTCGCCGAAAGCCGTATCCGAACGTTACCGCCGGCTGCTTGCCAAGTGCCGTTCGATTGCGGAAGAATACCACATCACTGAGGAGGATCTATGAGCGAACAGAAATCCCTTTTTCGTGAGAAAAGTCTTGAACAGTTCTCCAGTCCGGAACAGCTGAATGATTATATCCGTGTCGCGAATCCGAGTGTTTTTATTGTGCTGGGTGCAGTCATCGCATTTCTGATCGGCGTCGTGATCTGGAGTATCAACGGAACCATTGACAGCCATGTGGAAGTCAGTGCGGTTTCCAATAACGGAATTCTCACCGCATATGTGCCTGAGAAAGATGCGGCGGACCTCACCGAGCAGAGTACGATTGCCATCAACGGAACCGAGTATAAGATCAGTGCCGTCTCCAACGTGATGCGCGCGGCCGATGTGATGGATGAACAGCAGCTTGCGGTATACGATCTGCGTCCGAACGATATGGTTTACGCGGTTTCCGCAGAGACAACACTGGCGGACGGATCCTATAAAGCCCGCGTCATCATGGCGAAGCTGCGGCCTTCCGAGCTGATTTTGAACTGAGGAGACAAGATGCCGTCCACAAACAGAAAAATCAAACAGCCGGTCACAAAAGGCATCGCAAAGGTTCCTGTCATCATGCAGCTGGAAGCGCTGGAATGCGGCGCTGCCTGCCTGACCATGATTCTTGCGTATTACGATAAATGGATTCCCCTGGAAAAAGTACGGCAGGACTGCGGTGTATCGCGTGATGGTTCCAATGCGCTGAATATCCTGAAGGCTGCCCGTTCCTACGGTCTTGAAGCCAACGGCTACCGGTTTGAACTGGAAAGCATCCAGAAGGAAGGTCTTTTCCCGTGCATCATTCATTGGAATTTTAATCATTTTGTCGTTCTGAACGGATTCACCCGAAAGAAGGAAGCTGTCCTGAACGATCCCGCCCGCGGAACCGTGAAAGTCCCGCTGGAAGAATTCGACCGCTGCTTTACCGGTATCACGCTCTGCTTTGAACCGTCGGATTCCTTCGTACCCGAAGGCAAACCGGCAAGTATGCTTTCTTATGTCGCAAAGCGCCTGCAGAACTCCCGGACCGCGGTCATCTTTGTCGTGCTGACGACAATCATCGCATCGCTGTTTGATTTGATTCAGCCGGCGTTCTCCAAGGTATTTGTCGACTATCTCCTGCAGGGAAAGAATCTTTCCTGGGCAGTCCCGTTTCTCGGGATGCTGGCGGCATTCTCTCTTCTGCAATTACTCGTTCAGTGGATCAGTACCATCTACTCACTGAAAATCAACGGAAAGCTAGATGCTGTCGGAACAACCACCTATATCTGGAAGGTTCTGCAGCTGCCGATCAATTTCTTCTCGCAGCGTATGGCCGGTGATATTCAGTCACGGATGTCGAGCAATACGGAAATCGCCTCCACCCTCGTGCAGACGATGGCACCGTTACTGCTCAATGCGGTCATGATGTTTGTCTATCTCGGCATCATGATCCATTACAGTCCCCTTCTGACTTCGATCGGTCTGCTTTCCATCATCATCAACCTTGTGCTGGCAAACGTCATTTCACAGAAACGCGTCAATCTCACACGGGTTGCTATGCGTGATCAGGGAAAACTGGCCGGCGCTACTACCTCCGGCATCCAGATGATCGAGACGATCAAAGCGACCGGTGCGGAAAACGGATTCTTCGGACGCTGGAGCGGTTATCAGGCAAGCGTCAACCGGGCGTCGGTGGATTTTGCCCGTCTGAACAGCCTGCTCGGAACGGTACCTTCACTGGTGCGTGCCGTGCTGAACAACGTCATTCTTATCCTCGGTGTCTATCTCACGATGAAAGGCCAGTTCACAGCCGGCACGATCATGCTGTTTCAGGGATATCTCTCCCGGTTTGAAGCCCCGGCACAGTCCCTGATTTCTGCCGGTCAGACCATTCAGGAAATGCGCACCAGCATTGAACGCGTAGAAGATGTCATGGCATATGAAACCGACCCTGCATTCAATACCCCGGCAGATACCGATGACGATACACAGTATCAGAAGCTTTCCGGTGCGGTCGAAGTAAACAATGTCACCTTCGGCTATTCCCCGCTTGCGGCTCCGCTGATCAAAAACTTCTCGCTGTCCCTGAAACCGGGTTCCCGCGTTGCGCTTGTCGGCACCTCAGGCTGCGGAAAGAGCACGATCGCAAAGCTGATCAGCGGCCTGTATCAGCCCTGGGAAGGCACCGTTACCTTTGACGGAAAGACCCAGCAGGAAATCAACCGCAGCGTCTTCACCGGATCCCTTGCGGTCGTTGACCAGGATATCATCCTCTTTGAGGACACCATCGCAAACAACATCAAGATGTGGGACAACTCCATCGAAGATTTTGAAATGATCCTTGCGGCGAAAGACGCACAGATCCATGAGGATATCGTTTCCCGGCCGAACGGTTACCGGCATGTGCTGGTGGAAGGCGGCAGCGACTTCTCCGGCGGTCAGCGCCAGCGGATTGAAATTGCCCGCGTCCTTGCGCAGGATCCGCGCATCATCATTCTTGATGAAGCCACCTCTGCCCTTGATGCCCGAACAGAATATGAAGTCGTCAATGCGATCGTCGCACGCGGTATCACCTGCATTGTCGTCGCACATCGCCTTTCCACGATCCGTGACTGCGATGAGATCATCGTATTGGACCATGGCAATGTGGTCGACCGCGGCACGCATGAATATCTCTACAAAAACTGCGAGCTTTACAAGCAGCTCGTGACAAATCAATAGGTGAACTATGGGCTGGTTTGAAGAACAGATCAAACAACGTCAGATCAGTGATGAGCGGGCGTTCAGTGAGACATTTTCCAGAATCGCAGCTTCTGTCACCGGTGACCGATCCTATATCAGTCAGCTGGATGACGCCGGACAGGCAAAGTCTGCGATGGAACAGATCCTCCGGTGGTACCACATTACCCCGAAAGACGTTCCGGATCAGATTACCGATCTGAATGAACAGATCGAGTATTTAACGCGGCCGAACGGCATCATGCGGCGGGAAGTGGAACTCACCGGACCATGGTGGCGTGACGCAATCGGTCCAATGCTGGGATTTCTGAAAGACGGAAATGTTCCGGTTGCCCTTCTGCCCGGAAAGCTATACGGATACAGCTTCCAGGATCCGAAAACCGGGAAAACGATCCATCTGGACAAGAGTTCGGCAGAACTGCTTCTCCATCGCGGCGTATGTTTCTATAAGCCGTTCCCGCTCAAGTCCATGACCGTACGGGATCTGCTGGTCTATACATGGTCGACCCGTTCCCTGTCGGACAACACCGCCTACCTCGGACTGCTCGCAATTGCCTCCGGACTCGGCGTGATTGCGACCAGGGCAAGTTACCTTCTGATGGGAAAGATCCTGAAGAGCGGCAATATGAATGCCCTCGTCGGCATCGCCGCCTTCCTGATCGGTCTGTCCATCTGTCAGACGCTGAACACCGTTACGACTTCGATCATCTCAGAGCGGATCCGCACCCGTCAGAACATTCAGGTCCGGGCAGCAGTCATGATGCGCATTCTTTCCCTGCCGGCGTCCTTCTTCAAGAAATACAGTTCCGGTGAACTGGCAACCCGCAGCGGCTACATTCAGGCTCTGCTGGATATGATCTTCTCGAGCGCATACGGTGCGATCCTGAATTCCCTGTTCTCGCTGATCTACATCACACAGATTCTCCATTACGCACCGTCACTTCTGATTCCTGCGGCACTCGTGATTCTCTCCAGCATTGTGGTCTATATCCTGACCACCCTTACACAGCTTCAGATATCCCGCGAACGGATGAAGCTGAGCGCAAAGGAAAGCGGCATGAGTTTCGCAATGATCAGCGGCATTCAGAAAATCCGTCTGTCCGGTTCGGAAAAGCGCTTCTTCTCCCGCTGGGGAAATCTCTATTCGGAAGTTCTCGGGCTTACCTATAACCCTCCGATGTTTCTGAAGAGCAGTTCCGTTATCTCTTCCGCGATCGGACTTGTCGGAACACTGCTCATCTACCGCGCTGCGATTGCCCATTCCATCTCCTATCAGGAATACTTCGCATTCAATACCGCCTACGGCATGGTATTCAGTGCCTTTATGGGCATTACCGGTATTGCGGCTTCCCTTGCGGGAATACAGCCGATCATTGAGATGATCGATCCGATTCTGAAAGAGGAGCCGGAGACAAGTGAAGGAAGAGAATATCTCAGTTCACTGAGCGGATCCATCGAAGTTACCAATCTCTCCTTCCGGTATGAGGCAAACCGTCCGTTTGTCCTGCGCGACCTGTCATTCAAGATCCGGGCTGGTCAGTACATCGCGATCGTTGGAAAGAGCGGCTGCGGAAAGAGCACGCTGGTGCGTCTTCTGCTTGGCTTTGAAAAGCCGGTGAGCGGCGGTATCTTCTATGACGGCAAGGACATCGCCACGATCGATATGAAGTCCCTGCGTCAGAAGATCGGTACCGTCACACAGGACGGCAAACTCTTCTCCGGAAGTATCTATGAAAATATCGTTATTTCCGCACCATGGCTTTCCATGGATGATGCCTGGGAGGCAGCGGAAATCGCCGGTCTGGGCGATGATATCCGACGGCTCCCGATGGGCATGCATACCGTGATCTCGGAAGGCTCCGGCGGATTCTCCGGCGGTCAGAAACAGCGGATGATGATTGCCCGTGCCATTGCGCCGAAACCAAAGATTCTTATCTTTGATGAAGCGACATCGGCACTCGACAACATCACGCAGAAGAAGGTCATTGAAGCCCTCGACGCACTGAAGTGCACGCGTATCATGATCGCGCATCGCCTCAGCACAATCAAACACTGCGACCGCATCATCGTACTGGACGGCGGAAAGATCATCGAAGACGGCACTTATGACGAACTCATCGCAAAGAACGGCTTCTTCGCCGATCTCGTGTCACGTCAGATGATTGACGAAGACGCCGAATAACCTCGGAATATTCATAAAAAAAATGGGGAGTCACCAAAGTGATTCCCCATTTTTTATGGTTTCTTATGCACGGAGCTGTGCATTCAGCTTACTGCTGAGTCCTTCCAGGATGGAAGAATGAACCGTGCTGACTTCCTCTTCCTTCAGCGTATGATCCGCCGCCTGATAGGTAATGCGGAGTGCGATGGACTTGAAGCCTTCACCGATATGTTCGCCTTCGTAAATATCGAATACATCGCAGCTGCGGACCAGACGTTTTCCTTCCTTGCGGATCACGTCAAGGATCTGCTTGGCGGTTGTATCACGGCTTACCACCAGCGCGATATCACGGTTGACTGCCGGATAACGGTCCAGTGCCTCAAACTTCACACGGGACTTCTTGCCGTCGAACAGCGGATCAATGATCAGTTCCGCATAGACCCCCTGTTTCAGATCAAATGCATGCAGGAGATCGGGATGCACATCACCGAAGACACCCAGCTTTGTGGAATCGATCCAGAGCTCAGCACTGCGGTACGGATGGAAATGCTCTGTATCCGTCTTGTTCGGCTTTACCTGAATGCGTGCTTCCGTATAGCCGGTCTTCTTCAGCCAGTCGGTCAGGATTCCCTTCAGCGTATAGAAGTCACCCTTCACATTGAAGCGATGCAGGTCATCCTTCATGATCGAACCGTCCAGGAATACCGCAAGGCGCTCCTGTTCCACACCCTTTCCGTATACCTTGGAGATTTCATAGTATCCGGCATCGGTATTGGAGTGTGCCTCATTGTATTTGATCACTTCAAGAACGGAACCGATCAGTGAGGTACGGACATACCGTCTTGCCTCACTCATCGGCATTGCCAGTTCCACCGGTTCCCCGGCCGGCTGGTATGCGCACTTCAGCATATCCTCGCCGACAAGCGTGTAGCTGACGATTTCATGCAGGCCAAAGCCGCTGAGCAGTTTCCGTGTCTCTCTGCGGAGGGACTGCGCCGGTGTCAGTTTTCCGACGGTTGTCTCCATGACCGGAAGCGTGGATGCGAGATTGTCGAATCCGATCAGACGGATCACTTCCTCATCAATATCCGCATCCCGTTCAATATCCGTACGGTAACTCGGAATGTGGCTGACGATCGTATCGCCGTTTACTTCCGGATGGAAGTCGAGACGTTCCAGTACATCCTTTACCTGATCCATCGTGAATTCCGTGCCAAGCAGGGAGTTGCAGTGGGTCAGCGTTTCTGTGACAGTTACCGGGTTGTATACTTCCGCTCCGGCGATTTCGGTCTCTTCAAATCCGGACGCATCCGCATATTCCTTCAGAAGCTGAACCGAACGATCCACGCCCTTGCGGCAGGAGAGCGGTTCAACACCCTTTGTAAAGCGCTGTGCAGCTTCCGTGATCAGGTTCAGCCGGATCGAGGTACGGCGGACACTTGCCTGATCGAAATGAGCAGCTTCGATGACAATGCCTTTGGTATTTTCATCGATCTTGGATTCCTCACCGCCCATGATGCCGGCAACACCGGTGGCTTCTCCGCCGGTCGTAATGAGGATATCCCCTTTCTGGATATTGAACTCCACACCGTCAAGTGCAGTGATCACGGTATCCACATCATCCACAACCGTGATCTCATGGTGCGGAAGTTTTGCCAGATCATAGTAATGAAGCGGCTGACCCGTTTCCAGCATGACAAAGTTACTGATATCGACAACGTTATTGATGGAATTCATGCCTGCCGCATGGAGGTAATTGACCATCCACTTCGGGCTCGGTCCGACCTTGACATGGTTGACGACCTTTCCGAAGAACAGCGGACACTTTTCGGTCTTTGACGCAAATTTGAACGTTCCCTTCTCGCCAATGTCACTCTTTCCGGCGTAATCCGGCCAGGTGACCTTGCGGTTGAGAATCGCGCCGACTTCCTTGGCCATATTCCACATGGAAGAGCAGTCTGCCCGGTTCGGAGTCATGGAAACATCCAGTACAGTATCGTCGAGACCGAGATACTCAAATACCTTTGTTTCGCCGACCGGCGCATCTGCCGGAAGCTCTTCGATACCGTCGATCTGATCCTGACGGAGGGACTTTTTATCAACGCCAAGTTCGAACAGCGCACAGATCATGCCGTTGCTTTCATAACCGCGGACCGGACGTGCCTGAATGGTTCCGCCCGGAAGCTCCGCACCCGGAAGCGCTGCGATAACTTTCAGTCCGGTGCGCACATTCGGTGCGCCGCAGACGATCTTATGAAGGTTTTCTTCCCCGTCACCCGTGCGGACAACGGTCGCATGCAGGTGGGTTCCCGGAATGTCTTCACAGGACATTACTTCACCGATGATGAGGTTCGTGCCCTGCGCCATCGGCTCAATGCCTTCCACTTCCAGTCCGGCAGTGGTCATTTTCTCAGCCAGCTCTTCCGGCGTAACACCGGTAAGATCTACATATTCACTCAGCCATTTATAACTTAAACGCATGATGCACCTCCTCAGTCAAACCGATCGAACATCTTCAGGAAGCGAAGATCGTTCATATAGAAATTACGGATATCATCGATGCCGTATTTCAGCATCGCCACACGCTCGAGTCCGACACCGAACGCAAAGCCGCTGCATTTTTCCGGATCGAATCCGTTCATCTCAAGCACATGCGGATGAACCATGCCGGCACCGAGAATCTCGATCCAGCCGGATCCCTTACAGACACTGCATCCCTTTCCGTTACAGAACGGGCAGGAAACATCGACTTCTACGGACGGTTCCGTGAACGGGAAGTAACTCGGACGGAAACGGACCTTGCGGCCTTCGCCGAACATGGTGTTTGCCATGTATTCCAGCGTTCCCTTGAGGTCAGCCAGTGTGATATGTTCACCGACGACCAGGCCTTCACACTGCATGAACTGATGGCTGTGTGTCGCATCATCATCGTCTCTGCGGTATACCTTGCCCGGGCAGATCAGCTTGATCGGCAGACCGCCCTTTGCCTTCTCCAGCTCGCGCATCTGCATCGCCGTGGTATGGGTTCTGAGCAGTGTGCGCGGATCAATGTAGAAGGTATCCTGCATGTCGCGGGCCGGATGATCCTGCGGAATATTGGCAAGCTCAAAGTTGTAGTAATCTTCCTCAACTTCCGGACCTTCGGCGATCTTGTATCCCATACCGACGAAGAGCGATTCAAGTTCCTGCTGAATCATAATCAGCGGATGCGTCGTTCCGGCTTCCAGCTTTGTGCCGGGAAGCGTAATATCGATCGCCTCGGCAGCCATTCTGGTTTTCTGAACCGCTTCCTTCAGCGCAGCCTGACGTGCTTCAAGCTGTTCGCTGACGGCAGTCTTCAGTCCGTTGACCTTCTGTCCGAAGGCAGGCTTCTCCTCCTTGGGAAGATCCTTCATTTTTGTCATCAGTGCCTGGATGCTGCCCTTCTTGCCGAGATACTGGATCCGTACGGCATTGAGCGCTTCCGGGGTGTCTGCCGCACTGATTGCGGCAAGTGCTTCCTGTAATACCTGTTCGATCTGCTCAATCATAGTTTGCCTCCAAAAAAAACACGTTCCTGTCAAACCCAGGAACGCTGATCACGCGGTACCATCCTGATTTATATGCGCATGTACGCATATACACCTTAATTATGATCCGTAACGGGGATCGCCCGGAGAGGATTAGTCTCACTGGAAAAGTGAATTCGCTGTGCGCTCTGCCGGAGATCTTTCAGCGTATGATCTCCTCTCTTGGACGTCGCACTGCACAGGTACTTGTCTTTTCTTCAACGCTTTGTCAACAACGAAAATAATAAACGGAAATACCGGAAAACGCAACCGGTCAGAGTAAGGAATACAGCTCCTCTAGATCACTGTCATCTGCGATAAACGCATCTCCCAGCAGTTCGATATGGCCGTCTTCCAGATATACCCCGCTCTGTTCAGAGAGCACCAGGAGACTTCCGCCGTGGATTTCCAGCTGACGGATCATCCGCCGCAGCTGTTCTTCCGATTCATCATAATGCATGCATAAGTGCGCACCGTTCATGATGCCAAGCCCCCGCCGCAGCGATCGGTCATACAGCGCCTCGTTTTCAAATTCTCCGCATACCGCCGCGGATACTTCCGAAAGTGTGACCAGAATACCCGGAGAATCGAGAATCACATCCGCGAGTCCATGATCTTCCAGCACATCCATGCATGCGGCAGGATCTGTCCCGAACAGAACGGTGACGTCACAGTCCCGGATTGTGCGGCGGATCTGTTCTTCTTCATCACGCTGCGGATCCAGCCAGCGGAAGGATCGGATACCGTAATTCCGGAGCGGACGCTCTATGTCATAGCGGAAATCGCCGGTTTCCCCGTACTGGTGTTCCCAGTCGCCGGAACTGCTTGCCCAGCCCTCGTCATGCTCGGTGGTAAGCACGCATACCTGCATGCCCGGCCGGAAAACCTGTGACAGAAATTCCGCAGCCCATGGCCTGTCAAAATTTGTTTTATTCGCAATCAGCGTACGTTTCATCTCCGCCTCACTTTCCGCCTTCCGGCTCTGTAAATGTTATAGTGTAATTGAAGAAAAAAAGGAAATCATTCAATGAAGCGATATCACATGATCGTGGAAGGACGCGTTCAGGGCGTCGGCTTCCGCTCCTTCTGCATGCAGAAGGCCCTGACATACAATCTCACCGGTTCCGTCCGGAATATGGAAAACGGAATGGTTGAGATCTTTGTACAGGGCGAAGAGAATGATCTGGTTCAGTTTATCCATAAGATCCGCGAAGGAAACCGCTGGATCCGGGTGGACGATATTTCCATCAAGGAGACTGCCGTTGATCCGAAGGAGACAAAGTTCCGGTACGATTTTTACTCCGCTTCCTGGTACTGAGTCAGAAATGCCCGGAGGGCTTCCGAAACAGAATTCCCGTTGTTGCCGCGCTGTGCTGTCACCGCAATCAGTGCGGCTTTTCTGATGCCCTCTTCGGTCCGCAGGATCTGCGAAGCGATCGAGGCACGGTTTTCATCCGACACAGCACTCATCGCGCCATAGGCGTTATAAGTGCCGCCGTACCGCTCGAGACTCCGGAATACCTGACGCAGTGTCTCCGCATCGTTTACCGGAAGGATCTTTGTAAGAGCGTAATACTTTCGTACATCATTCAGTCCCTGTGTGATCATCCGCAGGCGGACGGAAGGTTCCGGAACCGGATCGGCAGAGGTGCGTTCATCCGGATAGATCAGGAAGGTGTCACCCGACTCAAAGTGCGGCGCATCCGAACAGGACCGCGGATCTTCCGGCCAGGCATTCAGTGCCCACCGCAGATATCCGTCAAAGCCGCGTAAGGCGAGATACTGCATCGTCCATACGGATTCGCACGGATCACTCGTCGCAAACGCATTGGGATAATTGGTAGAACAGTTGTACAGCGTGGTCGTAAGCCCGAGACCGGCACGATGGGAAAGAAATGCATCAAACTCCGGATCATTTTCCGGAACCGAGGCGATGGAAATGGAAAGATAGTCGATCTGATCATACAGTGCGGTATCTCTTGGAATCACATTGACTGCCGCCGCAAAGGTGATCTGATCGCCGTCCGGAACCGAATGGACAAGATCGATTGCGGTCTGGAAATACGGAATCCCGCGCTCATCCACAAACATGACCGTACGGTCGAGCCAGCCCTTCTCCTTCAGATGTCCGGTGAACATATAAAGGAAAGTTTCCCAGTACCAGCGCCATTCCTCACTGCCGGGCGTAAGCACGACACGGAACGGATTGTTCATGTCATCGTAGATCGTCAGATCATTGTCAAACGGCAGGATGGAGAAACACTCGATCGGACCGGTGAGCCCTTCCGACTCACAGAGTTCCACCCAGGTATCAAACCGGCTGAAATCAAACCAGAGGTTGCCGCTTCCGTCGATGTTCCACTTCACCATCGAAGGACAGTCATACCAGGTCTGATGCGCCCACGGTTCATCGGTAATCGTGCAGGTGATATGATTCCCGCCGGCCTGCTTGTACAGTGCCAGTTCTTTCCGCAGTGCAGAAAGATGCGTTTCACTGAACGGTTCGGTGATGTTTTCATAGTAACTGGAGGACGCAAACGGATACTGCCAGAGATCCACCGACAGTTCCTGCCGGGAAAGTTTCAGCGGTGTTACGACAAGCTCAACATGCAGTTCATAGTCACGGTCCGCATGGATGATCACATCACCGTCGTAACGGCCGGACGATTCCGGACCGGCAGTGATCTCAATCCAGAAATATGCCGTCTCCCCTGCCGCAAGATCCGTTTCCGTTTCCGGACTGATCCGATCGTATGCATTCACATGCGGCAGATACGGATCGTTTCCCATGCCAAGTCCGGCACTGACCGGTTTGAGAAGACCGATGGATGCTGCAGGCTGATCTTCCTGCCGGACACCGCTCAGGGCATCCATGGATGCGCTGACATGCATATCCGTGTCCGCAGTCACGGCTGCCTTGAGATATACGGTTTCCTCCTGCCAGGCAGAGACATAAACCGAGTCAGAACCTTCATAGGGATACATTGCGGTAAGTTCCGGATTGGACGTATCCATTGCCGGATACGTAAAGGAACAGTGCACCGCATCCCCTTCTGCCGACACAGATGTAAGCATGCCTCCCAGCATCGCGGTACAGAGAGCCGCCGTTATGAGTTTCTTCATTGCCTGCCTCCGTTCTCTTTTTTCCCGGACAGTTCATACATCATGATGCCGCCCGCAACCGCCACATTCAGCGATTCAAAGCCGGCCATTTCAATCCGCACGCGTACATCCGCGCTGTCCTGAAGCACTCTGGAAACACCGCTTCCTTCATTTCCAAGAATCACGGCATATCGTTCCGGACGGTTCAGACTGCCAAGCGGTACGGCATCCTCAAGCGTGGTCGCGATCACGCATACACCGTCGTTCTGTAACTGCCGGACACAGGTTTCAAGATCTGTACGGAGCACGGGAATATGAAACAGACTTCCCTGTGTACTGCGGATCACCTTATCGTTGTACAGATCGACCGTCTTTTCCGAACAGATGACCGCATCATACTGAAAACTGACCGCCGTGCGGATCAGGGTTCCAAGATTGCCCGGGTCCTGAATTCCATCCAGCATCAGAATCCGGTTCATGGCGGTGGGTTCCGCCTTCTTCTGCCGGCATACGGCGACGGAATGTGCGCCGGATACACTGGCACTCAGTTTTGCGACCACATGTGAGGGCGCAAGGATCTTCGGTTCAAACGCATAATCCTGCGCATGATCGGAGATGATCACTTCGACAAGACCTTCCCGAAGCGCTTCTTCAATCAGATGGTCTCCTTCCGCAAGAAAACGGCCGGTCTTATCCCGTTCTTTTTTCTGCAGGAGCTTTGCCCATTCCTTGATCCGCCCGTTAGCGGATGATTCGATCTGTTCCATATCAGAATTCTTCTTTCTGTTTCAGCTTACTGCCTGCGTAATTGCGCTGGCGGTTGACTTCAAATCCAAGTACGGCAGCCGCGCCGGCCGCGTTCAGCGCATTGCGGAAATCATTGGCATACGGGATATAGAGGTTCGCATCACAGGCATCCAGCACGGATGCGGACAGCCCGCGCATCTCACCGCCGACTGCGATCAGAACCGGCACCGTAAAATCCGCTTCATAAATCGGAGATGCGTCCCTGCGCATCGCCGCATACGCTCTGATTCCATGTTCTCTGGCATGGCGGATCACTGCGGATGGATCTTCGCTCATGACGATCGGAAGATACTCGGATGCGCCGGCACTCGATTTCAGAATGGTCGGCTCCGCCGTTTCCCAGGATCGTGCTCGCAGGATCAGACCGGTACAGCCGCCCGAATACAGTGCCCGGATCACATAGCCGAGGTTGTATGGATCTTCTGCGCCTTCCAGAACCGCAAGAAACGGCTTCTCACACGCAAAAAGATCTGCTTCGCTGTCATAGATCCGCGGTCCTGCATCACAGAGCACACCGCCATGCGTGCGGCCGGAAGCCATCGCATCAAGTTCTTCCCGTGTCTGTTCCGCCACGGGCACCCCTGCCGCCTCTGCTGTCCGGCGGATGAAGCGTGCTTCCTTGTCATGCCTTGCGCGGTCAAGATAGACCGTATTCACCGTACGGTGTTTCCCCAGCAATGCCGCCTTTACGGAAATACTTCCTTCCAGTATCATACTGCCGCCTTTCTGAGCAGTGCGCCTGGTGCGACCTCAAACGGCACCGGCATGAAGATCCGGCGCATCGGCACCCTGCTCACCGCAAGCTCGTTTCCTTCTTCATCCCGAAGGAAACGGCATTCAAATACCCGGTTTGTTTTTCCCGGTTCCAGTACTTCGATCCGGTCACCGGGATCGATCGGATTCCGTGTTTCAATTTCCAGCATGCCGCCGCTGCACGATTTTGCCGTGCCGAGGAATGCATGGGATACATCCGCATCCGAATTAGCATGATAGATAATGGAATCCACACCATCCGGATTGTTCAGGAAGCCGTTCCAGACTTCGCGGTTCTGCGCCGCAAGCACTTCCCGAAGATGATAATTCATCCGCTCTTCGGACAGCGGCTCCTGTGTTTCATACAGCTCATCGATCATATGCCGCAGCGCACTGACGACCGAGGCCACATAGTACTCGGTCTTCATGCGCCCTTCAATTTTCAGAGACTTCACGCCGATCTCCATCAGCTGCGGAAGATACCGCGCCGCACAGAGGTCCCGTGAGCCAAGCGTAAAGAAACTGTCCCCGGTGCTGATCGGCTGATCCTTCGCGCATACTTCATAATTCCAGCGGCAGGACTGCGCGCAGCCGCCCCGGTTGGCATCCCGCAGGGTCATCCGGTTGGACAGCGTGCATCGGCCGCTGAAGTTTACACACATGCCGCCGTGAATGAATACTTCGATATCCCTGTCCGTCGCTTTCTGAATTTTACGGATCTCGTCCAGTGAACATTCTCTGGCGAGCACCACCCGGTCGCAGCCCGTGAGGTTTATCATCGCATTTGCGGCAGCGGAGTTCAGAATCGAACACTGTGTGCTCGCATGCACTTCCAGCTTCGGCGCGACCCGTTTCGCAAGGCGCATCACCGCCGGACTTGCGGCGATGATTGCCGTAACACCGGCCTCCTGCAGGAAACACAGATAATCTTCCAGACCTTCCAGGTCCCTGTCATGGGGAATTTCGTTGACCGTGACATGGACGTGGACATTCCTCGCATTTGCATAAGCGCATGCTTCCCGGATGTCTTCATGCGTGAAATTGGAGGCACGGCTGCGCAGGCTGTACTGTTTCCCGCCGAGATATACCGCATCGGCGCCGTAATCCACCGCGGTCTTCAGCCGCAGAAGATCGCCTGCCGGCGCAAGCAGTTCCGGTTTAGAGTATCGTTTCCTGTCCATAATACCCCTCCGTGCATTCCGGATGCGCCAGACGCCAGGCATCTGCCTCTTTCGGTGCTTCCTCATCATGCAGTATCGCCCGATACAGGCGAAGCGCGCTGATCAGATGTTCCTTCGTGAGAAAGGATCCATCAATATAAAATGCGGATGCGCCGTGTTCCGCAAGCGGCTTGATATAATCAAAGCTTTCCAGAACATAGTCAGTAAAAATCATCGTTCCATGGGCTGTTTCTCTGATCGGATAACGGTCATTCCGTGTCTCTTCCCGCAGATACAGCGGCTCATCCGGCAGCGTGATATCATACTGTTTCGCCCAGGAGGAAAGCAGTTTCCGGGCAGATACCGACATCAGAAGATGTCCATGGATCACAAATTCCGCGCCCGGCTCCGTTTCCGCAATCCGGTACAGTTCCTCTGCCGTAAGCAGCGGAGAAACACTGACTCCCCGGATTCCGGTTTCTTCCCAGAAGCGGATATCCTCACAGCTGGTCATCAGGGTTTCCGGCCGATAGACAAGACGGTTTCGAAGCGATGCATCGCACAGGGAAAGCACCGCCGGATCTGCAAACCAGATGCGCTCCGGCTGAAGTTCTGCCAGCCGGTTCAGGATCTCCTGCAGTTGTGCAAGTTCCGTTTCCCGGTACAGACGGTTTATAAGCACGCCGAACGGGCGTGAAGTATCAAGCTGGTCCAGTTTGGTTTCCTGTAAGCCGCTGAATGCGTGATCGCTGAGCGCAAAAACCGGAACTGCCTGTTCCGCGTACACTGCATCCGCCTGCTCATTTGTGGAAACGCCGACATAAAAAGGTTCCATGAAGGCATTGTACCGTATCCTTACGGGCAGGAAAAGATACTTGACGGCATAGAACCATCAATGCTAGTTTGTGTTTGTACAACATCTAGCAGTCGCGTTAAGTGCCGGAGAATCGGGAAATCTCCGGACGAAAAGCACAGTTGCTTGCGGTGGCTGTTCGTTCCCCTGAAACTGAGAAAGATCTCTTTTTCTCTTTCTCACCGAAGGGTGAAAAGACGAAAGGAGATTTTTATGTTTTCTGCCATTTTTACAAAAGACTACTGGGCCTCTTCCTTCGCAAAGATGAAGGATACCCGCTATCTCGCCATCATCGGACTGATGATCGCACTGAAGTATCTGCTCAATAATCTCCGGATTCCTGTCGCAGACAACCTCAACATCATGCTTACCTTTATTCCGACTGCCGTGGAAGCCATGGTTGTCGGTCCGGGCGCCGCCATCATTTCCGCAGTGATCACCGACTTTCTGACCGGATTTCTCTCGCCGTTTGGCCCGTACTTTCCCGGCTATATGCTTTCCAAGGCACTCGGCGGCATCATCTTCGGGCTGTTTTTCTACCGCCGGAAATTCAGATTCCGGGATGTCCTGATCGCAAAGGCACTCATCAACTATATCGTCAATGTCGGTCTTGGATCTCTCTGGAGTTCCATGCTGTATGGAAGAGCATTTCTGTTCTATGCGACCACGTCGCTGATCAAGAATACGATCCTTCTTCCGGTGGAGGCATTATTGCTGTATGCGCTTCTGCGTGCACTCTGTCCGGTACTCGAACGCCGCGGGATCATAAAAACGGCCTGAACCATCAGTTCAGACCGCCGATCCGGATACTGTCATCCATCCGCTGAAGCGTCTGGGTATATCCTTCATAAAGCTGTTTGTGATCCGGGGCCTCGCTGTCGTCCGCATCCTTCAGGAGTTTCACATCGCTGTGCCCTTCCTCAGCCGGTACAGAGACCACAAGATCCACTTTCGGGTTGATCAGTTCCACCCGGCTCTTGTCGCCGTAGATCGTTTCCGTTACGGTAACCGCACCGAGTGCACCGATCCGTCCGGTGACATCCTTCTCTTCGGAGTACAGATCGCCAAGGGAGTAAAAGACAAGCGTATCATCGATCCAGCAGGCCGGCTGTACGGCGTGTTCCGAATAGCCGCAGATGATCGATGCGCCGGCACCGGCCAGTGCTTCCGCAATCGTGCGCTGCCGCTCATTGGGCAGTGCCCCCGGTTCCCCGGCCCAGGTGATCGAGACAATCACAAGATCTGCCATATTCGCCGCTTCATTCACAAAGAGCGGCGTTTTTTCGTCATTGTATACATTAACGAGATAGTTTTCATTTTCCGGAAGCGTTCCGTCCAGTACATCCGTGTAGGAAAGATAAATGACGGAGATGCCGTTGTATTCACTCATCCGGATGAGATTGCTGGTATCGGTTGAGGTATGGGTTCCGCTGGTGCGTACCCGCTGTGCATCCCAGAAAGCCATGGATTTATCGATGCCCTCTTTTCCAAAGGCAAGCGCATCCGGATAGGCAAGTCCGTACATGCCGTATCCCTGCGCAATCAGTTCTTCGCCGAAGGAACGTGTCGTATTGGATCCGACCAGAGAATGCATGGAAACAGCAGCCACATCATAGTTCTTCACAAGACTGCCGAGACTTGCGAAAACATGATCCGGCTGAATATCGCTGCACGGCATGACTGCGCCTGCCGAGAGCACGTTGATGACATTGGTTTCTTCTTTTCCGATCCAGAATTCCCCGCTTGCGGTAGGCTCCGGTTCCGCCTCTGTTTCAAGCCGGCGTGAAAGCAGGTTCATCACAAGGCTTGTGGCACTCAGAACAATGGCCAGCGCGATAAAGAATTTACCGTAGGTATCCCAGAATTTCGAGCGATTTTCCATGGATTAATTATAGCATGTCGTATAATGTTTACATGTTTGCGGAAACAGAATACAGGACTGTACTGAAGGAACTTGAAGGCCGCGCATCGCTCTGCACGGTGTCAAAACGGCATTCTCCGGAAGAGATCATGCGTGCCTATGAACTCGGTCAGCGGATCTTCGGAGAAAACAAGGCCCAGGAACTGCTTGCCAAGGCAGATTCTCTGCCGAAGGACATTCAGTGGCATTTCATCGGCCATCTGCAGCGAAACAAGGTAAAGCAGATTCTCCCGTATGTTTCCTGCATTCAGTCATTGGATTCACTTCGGCTTGCGGAAACCATCGAGAAGGAAGCCGCTGTTCTCGGACGGACGGTCTCCTGTCTGCTGGAATTCCATCTTGCCTCACAGGATCCGCATAAAACGGGACTTCTCCCGGAAGAAGCCGATGCGATGATACAGGCATGTCAGAACCTGCCGCATCTTTCCATCGACGGCATCATGGCAATGGGACCGCATACGGATGACGCAGACGCGGTCCGCGCGGTATTCCGCGAAGGACGCGGACTCTATGACCGTCTGCGGGCGGAATACCCTTCCATTCACATCCTCTCCATGGGCATGAGCGATGATTATCTGCTTGCCCTGGAGGCAGGTTCGAATATGGTCCGGATCGGATCCAAACTGTTTCAGGAGGACTGAATGATGTCATTTGTAAGAAAAGACGCAAACCCGAATCCGATTGTCGACACCGTATTCGCGGTTGCGATGTACGCAATGCTGGATAAGGAAGAAAACGGCGATCTCGTCACGGACGCGACGATCGGCTCGCTGTTTGATGAAGACGGCAGGTTTGTCGCATTTCACAGTGTATTTGATCACTATGACGCGCTCGATCACCGCATCAAAGGCGCCTATGCCTCAAGTTTTCTCGGCAATCCCGATTTCTGTAAGGATGTTTATACCTGGGTGACCCAGGGAACCGAACTTTCCCTTGCCCATTCCGTCATTGCCTCACCCGGCGGAAGCGGCGCAATTTCGTCCGCCATTACAACGTTCCTCGACAAGGGCGAAACAATTATCCTGCCGGATATCGGATGGAGTTCCTATGAACTTATGGCCGCACAGAATAACATCAATTTTGTGCATTATCAGATGTTTGACGGGGACCGGTTCAATCTTGCCTCGGTGAAGGAAGCACTCGTTTCCTCAATGAATACACAGGGACGCGCGGTACTTGTCGTAAATGACCCGTGCCACAATCCGACCGGATACTCCCTCACCATGGAAGAATGGGAAGAACTGGTCCGCATCCTGAATGAAGTCTCTGCACAGGGACCGGTCATCCTGATCGATGATATCGCCTATATTGATTACGCATATGACACCGCACAGAGCCGTGCATATATGAATACGTTCAATTCCTTCTCGGACAATGTCATGGCGGTCATCGCATTCTCCTGTTCCAAGGCACTGACATCCTATGGACTTCGCTGCGGCGCAGCCGTGATTCTTGCGCAGAAACAGGAAGCGGTTCGGGAAGCAGAAATTGTCTTCGAGAAAACCGCACGTGCGATCTGGTCGAATATTCCGAATGCCGCAATGGCAAACTTCAGCTGGGTCGTAAATGAAAACCGCGAGGCATATCTTGCGGAAAAACAGCAGTACATCGATCTGTTAAAACAGCGCAGCGGCCTGTTTCTGAAGGAAGCAGAAGCCTGCGGTCTTCCGTTATATCCCTACAAGGAAGGATTCTTTATCACCATTAAGACCGATCCGGCAAAAACGGAAGCGATCCATGAAGCGCTTATGAAGAATCATATCTATACCGTAACCATGCCCGGCGGCATCCGTGTCGCCGTATGTTCCCTGCCCGTCCGTAAAACCGCAGGTCTTGCGGAACGGATCCGGGAGATCATCGATACCGTTCAGTAGAAAGAGGAAAACCCATGCCAGCAGCTACAACTCATGCCGAATTTGCAAAGAGCGTCTATGAAGCGATGCCGGAAGAGAAAAAACAGAAAATCACCAGTCTTCCGATGTACTATCTCGGTTCCCAGGGACCCGACCTGTTTTTCTTCCACCGTTACATGTTTCTGCCCAACTCTCTGCATAAATACGGCAACTTGATGCACAGTCAGAAGGTAAAGGAGACGATTGCGTATATGAAGGCGCACACGCCTACCCCTGCCCTGCACAGTTATTACTGCGGATTCCTGACGCATTATTCGCTCGACGCCTTCTGTCATCCGATCATCAATGCCTTCGCGAAGATGGAACAGGATCTCCACGGCACCCACGTAAGTGAAGCGCACTTCCGCCTGGAGGGAGAGATTGACGGCTGGCTGTTAAACAAACTCGGCCGTTCGGTTAAGGATTACAACGTCTACAACATGCTGAAGATTTCGGATCAGGAAGTAAAGGAACTCGCCAGGATGTATCACGGCCTCTTCCAGATCGTTTATGCGCTGAATATTCCCGAAAAGACAATCGAAAACGCGTGCCGCGACTGCATGCGTATTACCCGCCAGCTTCGTCCGCAGAAAACAAAGCACAGAATTGCCCGCGGTGTTGAAACGCTTGCACGCATGCCGCACCTGATTACCGGCATGATGCTTACCGACAAGGAGAATGCGCAGCCCGCCGTGCTCAATCCGGACCATGCATTATGGGTATGGTACGGTGAAAGCCGCAAGACATTCCCCGAGCTGATGGATGAAGCACGGGAATATGCGCTGAAGCTGATTCCCGATGCCGATCCGGCAATGATCAAGAAAAACTTCAACGGCATTCCGTTCGGCGAGACCATTCTGTAAACAATCTGAACAGCACTCCGGTGCTGTTTTTTCATAAAAAAACACCGCATATCCGTGATATGCGATGTATATCGTCAGATTCAGTTTTCTGTTTCGCCCCAGCTTGGAATCTCATTGCCGCGGCGGATCAGAACGGTTTTCTGATAATCGGTCTGATTCAGGAAACGAAGCACATCCTTTTCCTCTTCATCCGTACAGCCGGCAAGGATCTTGATATCCAGTGTCTTCTTCAGAATATCCGCTGCCACAACGATACCTGTGATCGAGTAGTGACTCTTCGATCCAAGATAAACCGAAACACCGTCTGCAACACCATTGGTGTCATTGAGATGCGCATAGTCAACCGGATAGATCAGATTTGCGAACTCCGGGTGCCGCTCACCTTTTTTTCGTGCAACGGTAAATCCGCTTGAGAGATACAGTGTGTCAAGTTTCTGCCAGAAGTAGGCGTTATTTTCGTAAAGTGCCATAATTCCCCTTTATGTGATGTGTGAAACCATTATACTCAGTTTTGAAAATTATGTAAAACCGATTTCATCATTTTCAAAAAATTTTCAAAACTATCCGCCTAAAGATTCTTTATCCGAATATTCAGAGCATCCAGAAGATCCTCAATTTCGTAGATTCCGGTAAGATTCATCGTCTGCACAACGATCATCAGACAGCCAAAGGCGTCCGATGCGGCATTATGATGATCCAGCTCGATATTCAGATAGGAACACATATCATTCAGCCGGTGATGTTCCAGGGCAGGAAACATGCGGCGGCTCA
The DNA here is from genome assembly GCA_017469885.1 of Solobacterium sp. Taxonomy (GTDB): domain Bacteria; phylum Bacillota_I; class Bacilli_A; order Erysipelotrichales; family Erysipelotrichaceae; genus Bulleidia. The sequence continues at coordinate 13,124 of JAFUFO010000006.1, read as the reverse complement.
GGGCAACCGTATCGAAATACCGAATCTGCGGAACCGGAAGACCGCAGTTGAGACAGGCAGCCCTGAGGCAGCTCATATCAAACGGCGCATTATGCGCACAGACAATCGAATCCTCAAAATACGGTTTCATCTTCCGCAGCACTTCCGCAAACTCCGGCGCATCCGCAGTGTCTTCCGGCCGGATCCCGTGAATCTTGATATTGAACGGAAGAAAACGGGAAACATTCGCTTCCGGTTTGATCAGCGAGTAAAAAGCCTCCTCTGCACAGCCGTCCTCCAGAACGGAGAGTCCGACAGAACATACTGAGGCGGGACTGTTATTTGCGGTTTCAAAATCAATTGCGGTGACTTTCATTCGCGGATGTGCTCCAGCGCCATACGGTAGATATTCTTGATATGTTCATCGGCCATGGAATAGTAGACCAGTTTGCCGATTTTCCGGGACGTGACCAGTTTTGTTTTCTTGAGACTTGCCAGCTGATGCGAGATCGCGGACTGACTCATCTGCAGTAATCCTGCAAGATCACTGACACACAGTTCATTCGTGAACAGCGCATTCATGATCTTCAGACGGGTGCTGTCTCCGAACATGGTAAAAATCATCGACATATCGTCGTATTCATCTTCACCGATCATATTTTCACGGCACTGTTCCACCTTTTCGGGATCCACGTAATTCACGTTCGTTCAGTCCTTTCTGCGTACGCTCTTCAGTTCCTTGCCGGGCGCATACTGATTCATGAAGCGCTCGATGGAGCGCTTGCTGTAGAGTTCGATGCTCTGGGTCGAGCCATCCGTCAGCGAAAGCACCAGCACATCGAAGCCTTTATGATATTCATACTGCCAGTTCACAATATCATCCCAGTACACAATCGTGCATTCTTCCATACTGCGGTGGTTGTAAAGAACCATATAGTCCGGCGTAAACTGAATCAGATACCTGTCCGGCAGCATCAACAGCGAAAACACCGAGACCAGGATCATGACGACTCCTGCCCCGCCCCATACCGAACGCGTAAAAAGCAGTCCGACCCCTGCGAGTCCCATGAGCGCAAGTGCGGCGATCGGCTTGACGTGTACGGTATACGGCTGTGTCTCCATGACCGGAAGATTGCGTGTCTTGATCGACTGTGACTTCATAACTAAATAGAATTATATCATTTAGCAGCTGATAATCCGGGATTAGGCATTTTTAAAAAGATATGTTACCTTAATCAAAGACCGCAGGATAAACTGCGGAAGAAAAGATAAAACTTATGAACCCAGTAACCTTTGAAATCACACATGTCTGTGCGCAGAGCGGCGCACGTACCGGAATCCTGCATACCCCGCACGGCGATGTCGAAACCCCGATGTTCATGCCGGTCGGCACGCAGGCAACCGTAAAATTTCTCTCTCCGGAGGAACTCTATGAAATGCATGCCGGCGTCGTGCTTGCCAATACATATCATCTCTGGCTTCGTCCGGGAGAAGATATTGTCGCAAAAGCCGGCGGTGTCCAGAAATTCATGAATTACAAAGGCCCGATGTTAACTGACTCGGGCGGCTTTCAGGTATTCTCCCTTGCGGATACCCGGAAGATCAAGGAGGAAGGCGTCACCTTCAAGAATCCGATCAACGGCGATACCCTGTTTCTCTCACCGGAAAAATCCATTCAGATTCAGAATCAGATCGGGGCGGATATCATCATGTCCTTTGATGAGTGCATCCCCTATCCGAGTGAACGGAAATATGTCGAAGACTCCATGCAGCGGACACTGCGCTGGGCGGAGCGCGGAAAGGCTGCGCATCAGCGGCCGGACGAACAGGCGCTGTTCGGAATTGTCCAGGGCGGCGACCATGAAGATCTGCGTCACTACTGTGCGGAAAAACTGGTGGAGATGGACTTCCCGGGATATGCGATCGGCGGAACCTCCGTCGGCGAAGACAAGGAAACGTTCCTGCGGATGGTCAGGATGTCCGTCGAAAAGCTTCCGTACAACAAGCCCCGCTATCTGATGGGCGTCGGTGCGGTAAACGATCTGCTGGAAGCAGTTTCCCTGAACATCGATATGTGCGACTGTGTGCTTCCGACCCGGATCGCACGGCACGGCACACTGATGACCAGTGAAGGCCGCATCAATATCCGTAAAGCAATCTATAAGGAAGACTTTACCCCGCTTGATCCGAAGTGTGACTGTTATACCTGTCAGAACTATACGAAGGCGTATCTCAATCACCTCTTCCGCTGCAACGAAGGCTTCGGAACCAGGCTGATGTCGATCCACAATGTCCGCTTCCTGATCGCCTTGATGGAAGGCGCAAGAAAAGCGATCAGGGAAGACCGTTTCAATGACTATAAGGCAGAAGTGCTCGGTTCGATGAAGTTTGACCAGCGAGGCTTCTGATCATTGCGCATAAAAAAACTGTGATCCGGATTAACCTGTGATCACAGTATTTTTTTAACTCAGTCGCTTTCTTCCTGCATCTTCTGGATATCTTCCCAGTTGGAATAGATCGGCCTGATATCCTTGTGGCGGATCTTGCGGTCCACATAGTTCTTTGTGATCGCAATGACTGTTCCGCTGCAGGAGATGACACCGATCAGGTTCGGAATCGCCATCATGCCGTTAAAGGTATCAGAGAGATCCCACGCCAGCTGAAGGTTCATCGTTGCGCCGACCATGATGAAGCAGACGAAGATGATACGGAAGATGATGACCCGCTTTGTGCCGAAAAGATACTCGAAGGCACGGGAGCCGTATTCACTCCAGCCAAGCGTCGTGCTGTAGGCAAACAGGAAGATCGCAATTGCGACGAATCCCGCACCGGCGCGTCCGAAGACGACCGAGAATGCCTCGGATACCAGCGCTGTACTGGTGGAGTTGCTGATCATGACGCCGGTCTCAAGATCGACAAGACCGGTCGAGAGAATAACGAATGCGGTGATCGAGCAGATGATGATCGTATCCGCGAATACTTCGAAGATACCCCACATGCCCTGCGCAACCGGTTCCTTGACGTTGGATGCGGAATGCACCATGACGCTTGAACCAAGACCCGCTTCATTGGAGAAGACACCGCGCTTCATACCCCAGGTAAGAGCGGTCATGACGCCGTAGCCGACAATACCGCCGCCGACCGAACGCATTGCGAACGCTCCCTTGAAGATGGATGCCAGGACTGCCGGCATCATATTGATGTTTTTAAAGATAATGACAAATGAGAAGAGAATATAGGCGATTGCCATGAACGGAACCAGAAGTTCTGTGACAGAGGCAATGCGCTTGAGTCCGCCGATGATGACAAATGCGGACAGAACAACCAGCAGAACGCCGATCAGGAAGGTGGAAAGACCGAATGTCTTGTTCATATTCGCCGCGATCGTATTTACCTGGCTCATATTTCCGATACCGAAGGATGCGATCACACAGAACAGCGCAAACAGCCATGCCAGCACATTGCCGACCTTCTGCATGCCCTTGCGGGAACCGAGACCGTGGCGGAGATAATACATTGCGCCGCCGCACCATTCGCCGCGCTCATTCTTCTGACGGTAATAGATACCAAGAACATTTTCGGAATAGTTTGTCATCATTCCGAAGAAGGCAACGATCCACATCCAGAAGACCGCACCGGGACCGCCGGAGACGATGGCCGCAGATACACCGGCAATATTACCGGTACCGACCGTCGCCGCAAGCGCAGTACAGAGACTCTGGAACTGAGAGATGGATTTATCTTCCTGTCCGGTATGCGCCGTGACATTCTTATCCTTGAAGATGGCACCGATCGTATTGGAAACCCAGTGTCTGAAATGCGTTAACTGAAAAAATCCGGTACGCGCAGTCATCATGATGCCGGTGCCGATCAGTAATATCAGCATCGGAACACCCCAGACGAATGCGTTTACCGAATTGTTGATGTGTTCAATAAAATCCAGAAACCCCATAGTCTTTTCCCCCTTCGGAACTGTTACGCACAAATTCCACAAAAACTATAGGATGACTTTATCATTTTCTTTCATTGCATGCAATCATTTTCACATAAATGAAAATTCTTACATTATTCGATTATTCCGCAAAGAATTCTGTGAACTGAGCCATTTCATCCGCAACCTGTTCGGCGCTGAGTTCTCCCCTTGGATCAGAGAGTTCGTTCGGAATTCCCGTTGTCAGACGCACCGGCTTACCTTCTTCAATCCGGACATAGTTCGGTGCGTAGATACGTTTCTCGCCGACATCCACCATCTGACCATTCTCCCCTTCCAGTTCGTACGGTCTCAGGAGCGGCTCAAGAACGCTTAACAGTTCCGCATATTCCGGAGCTCCGTCGCTGACCTTTACAGGTTTTCCCGATACCAGTTCGTACTTATCCCGCAGGATTTCATTTCCCTCGCTGTCCCAGATCGGAAGATACTGAATGGCTGTAACCCCCTGTTCTGCCGCAGCCGCAATGGCCGATTCAATGACGGCACGGCACCAGGGACATTTCGAATCTCCGACATAAAGCCAGAAGGATTCCTTATTCTGAATCATATTGAGAATATCTGCCGGCTGTGCGTATACAAACGGATGTGTTTTGGAAATGGTGATGATCCGATGAAGTTTGCCGGAGCTGTTGGCAACGCCGTTGAGTGATTCATAATCTTCCTTAAATGTCATTACGGTTTCACTCTGATCTGCGGATGCGTCTTCGCAGGCTTCAAACGCATCGCATCCCTGATTCCCTGCCGGCGCATTCGCCGGCTCCGGTGTTTCCGACACCGCCGTACATCCGGCAAGCATCAGAGCCGCTATTACTGTAAGCACTTGTTTCCGCATCGCAGACACTCCTTCCTGCTTTCATCTTAGATAACCGGCTGTCCGGGGAACAGTAATATGCCCGGAATACCCATGCCGGATACCTTGTTTTTGAACATAATAAAAAAATATCAAAATTTTTCGCTTAATTTAACCAATTAGTATTAGAAATCTGTGAAATTCGCTTAAACAGCGAACACATGTGATGTTTTTAAGGACTTTCGGGTAATGTGGCACTGGAATGTCCGCAACCTGCGAATAAGAAGATCTGCCATCTCATTGTCATCCATATCCTGAAATCTACGTTTCATGACGAACAGGGCCATATATCGGTTCATATATTTTGTGGCAATGCCTCTGTAGTACTTGAACGTATCCTGGATCATCTTGTGAATGTAATTGACCGTATTCAGATGTTCGACCATGTTATAGGATTCATGTCCGACCAGCTGAATCAGCTTTGATTCCGTATTCTTGGAAAGTTGGTCATATATGAATATCCCATCTGAATAAATGACAGATTTCTTTCTGATGTGTTTCCCGAATGTATCGGTTATACTTTCGGTAGTTGGTTTCCCAAAGCCAACTGCCTTGAATATCTCGTGTCCATTTCTATCTGTTGTGGTGACGATACAGACTTGTTCATGAGATATTCCCCTGAACTTACTCGGCTCGCCGCGTCGGCGAGCCTTTCTGTTAGGCGGTGTTTTGCCTTTGGTACTCTCAAGCTCGTATGTCTCGTCTATTTCAACAGTTCCGGACAGAAGCGCTGCTTCCGCATCGAGGATCTCTTCTAATACCGCAAGGAACTTATGCCGGTTCATATGTACTGTCGGCACAGATCTGTTCAGTCTGGCTGCTGTTTCTTTAATTGGCACAAGGCTCAGCGTATCCAAGCAGATTTCAATAAACTCATCTTTCGAGATCTTAAGATTACTGAATATCGTACCGGAATCATAGGTAAACGTTTGTCCACAGTCGGCACATGTAAATCTAGGCTTCTGATTGGATTTCTGCTTTCCATGACCGATCAGCTTATATTCGCTTTTACATTTAGGGCAACATTCCGGCCTTTGACCAGATAACGCTTCATTCATTGCGATGAAGTCATCAACCTCACGGCGAATTCGTTCTTTCTGACTCTCTGTAAGTTTTGAAAATCTGACTAATACTTCACTCTGTCTCATATCTATCAAGACCTCCGTGAAGTCAGACTATTACCAAGCCTCCTATCTCACTGTCCCATTTTTGGCTCAGAACTACATTTTTGTTAAATTAAGCGAAATTTTTTAAAAATGTCATTGCATTCCCAATCGGGATGGGGTATTATAATCGAGCGTGTGGTTCCTTAGCTCAGTTGGTAGAGCAACTGACTCTTAATCAGTGGGTCGAGGGTTCGAGTCCCTCAGGAACCACCATTCTCTTGCAAGCCTCACCTGAGCAATCAGGTGTGTAAATATATTGGCAATCCCGTCTGCAGCTCAGACGTGTAATATATAACTGCCAATCGCACTCAGATCGCTGAGTGTGTACATATATAGCTGATTCCCGCATGGTTATGCGGTTTTTTTATGCCTCACGGGACGGACGATTAAAGCATTTCTCTGCCATTCGTCTCTGCTTTTATGACTGACATTTTTTCTTCATTGGTAATGATTCACTCCAGGCGAGCGATTTCTTATTCATATTCTGTGGAGAGTATTTATCACGAAAAACAGGCAAAAATAGCTGGTATCTCGAAAAAAAGTTGTCAAAAAGTTGTCAAAACCCTGTTTTCACCAAAAACCGAGTTGTCAAAAGTTGTCATTGATCTCGATTTGCTGAACCAGATCATTATTGCTGGACGAGATGAAGCTATCGGTTTACTCCAGAACATTTTCTGTTCATAGGCTTTTTACGTACTCATAAACCTTTATATCTTGATTGATCCAGCCTTTCGATATTGAAGATGCCAGTAGTCTTGCAATAATAACTGACAGATACTTTTACAGTTGTGTTTACAATTCTGTTTTTCTGATTTTCCAAAATATACTTTGCTTCGTTCTCGTCCATAAAAACAATTACATATTCATCGCAATCTGAAATAGAGAGCATTCTGGTAATGAATATGCGGAAATTATCATCTGTTGATAGAAATGCATTCCCCGAAGTATAGTGCCGGAATAAATCAAAACAGATTTTCTTCTGATTATCATAGTCATAGACCCAGAAATCAGCGATCCATTCAGGATTGTCATTCGCGCCTAATACATGTTTTTTATTCCACATATCGAAATGATTGTTTGTTGCTGACGCATAATAATCCCGGAAATAATCATTCACCGCCTTCTCTGCCTCTTTCCCATCAGGAAGATGCAGATCTCGATAATCAATAATCTCTTTAATGTCTTTATTTATTGCATAGCTGTTATAAATTGGAAGATAATCCAATTCGTTATAGATCGTTTCAACAGCCTTTCCAGAGATTGCGGAAACTTTTTTTACCATATTTTCTGTGGGTATATCACATTCACCGGCTTTAATACGTTCTACACCGGATTTCCCAATGGAAAAAAAGGACGCAGCTTTACGTATTGATGACACGCCGTTCAAATCACACACTGTCTGAAAATATTGGCTGAATCTCACAAATCATTCTCCTTATTTTCATTTATAACACTATTTTATTCTATTTCGCACTACATCTCTTTTGTTGTATTTAGATATATTTGAAGACATTTTTCTTTACACACCCGATTATTGCTTTATAATGTCTTTAGATATGTATAAAGACATATCTGGTTATCAAAACAAGGAAGCCTTCCCGCAAAAGAACACTTCCTTGTCTGCCACCATTAGCGGCGTGATTATTATAACACGCCCGGAGAGGAGACTATTTATGGCAATGGTAGGAAAACTCGCCGGAAACGGCAAAGGTCAGTCTCGACGGCTGACAATCACTGTGGAGGAGATGGCTGAAGAGCTCGGAGTCTCCTATCCTCAGGCTTGTAAACTGTTCAATCGAATCAAAAAAGCTTATGGTCTTACGGATGATCGTCTTCCAAAGCGCGGCTGCCTGTTCCGGAAGTATTACATGGAATACTACGGGATCAATGAAGAAGACTATTACGAGGCCTAACCTATGCCGGCAAAGCGAAAGAAAAGAGAAGACGGTCGATTCTCTACCTCCGTTCTCATAATTGATCCGCTGTCCGGAGAGAAGATAAAGAAATATGTATATGGCAAAACCCAGAAAGAACTGCTTCAGAATGTTGAAAAGACAAAGAAGCAGGTATACTCCGGCAGTATGCACTTTAAGGCATTTGCGGACGACTGGTACCGGCGCAGCAAGAGTTCTGCAAGTGAGAATACGCATCGAATGTACGATACTGTATTTAATCATCTCACTTCTTTTTTCCCACGTTCACTGGATTCCGTATCCCCTTCCGATATCCAAGATCTGATCTCTGAGATATCTGACACACCAAATCAGGCAAATAAAGTTCTCAGCACACTGGATCAGATCTTCAGTGATGCCGTCAGGCTCGGAATCCTCCTAATGAACCCCTGCGACCATGTTGCGAAGCTGAGATATCGAAAGGAAGAAACCAGAGTTGTCACGAACAACGAACTTGAGGTGATTGAAAAAACTGTCTTTACGCTGCGCGAACAGCTTTTTCTTGCACTGATTCGGAACTATGGTCTTCGTAAAGAAGAAGCTCTCGCCCTTGAAAAAAAGCACTTCGATTTTGACCAAAAGAAACTGATTATCGAACAGGCATTCACCTATCGACATAACCAGCCGGAGCTTTCAAGCACAAAATCCGTCAGTGGAGAGCGGATTCTTCCGCTTGCAGAAGAAGATATTCCGTTTTTTCAGAACGCATTCAAAGAGATCAAAACAGATTTTCTTTTCACTAACGGAACGAGTGATACTCCTATCAGCGCAACCTCATACAAAAGAATGTGGGCAAGCATCCAGAAGAAAATGGATCAAACCGCCAGACGATACCACATTGATATTCCAGGAGATATTACCTCAAAAATGTTCCGCCACACCTTTTGTACCGACCTCGCTCTCGCCGGTGTACCAGTAAAAGTTGCTCAGTATCTGATGGGCCACAAGACCGCAGCTGTTACATTGAACATCTATTCTCATGTTTCTTACAGCAACATTGACCCCAATATCCTGACCGACTTCAGAAAAAAGATGAAATCTCAAAGGTAAACGGAGGTCATATGAGTAAGAACTCGAAACACAATTTGCAAAAGGAAAGCGGTCAGTTCAAACCAAAAACGACTCCATTCACTATGATTCCGAATGAAGTACTCAAGGATAAAAGACTGTCTCTCGGTGCAAAAGGACTCTATGCCCTGATCCAGCATTTCATCACAATACCAAAATTCACGTTGCACAAATCGCATCTCCGAACTTTCTGCAAAGAAGGAGATTATGCATTTGATACCTGCTGGAACAATCTGGTACAGATTGGATATCTGACAATTGAAAAAACAAACACCCATTCCGGTTTTGTTTACGAATATGACTTGAAAGATTCTTTGTGTGACATTTCCCCAGACCCTAATTTCCCAGGTCTGGGGAATCCAGACCTGGGAAATCCAGCCCCGGGAAATTGGGGTGCTAATAATACTAATAGAATAAGAATAATAAACAATACTCATTCAATAATTGATGATGATTGCGCCCTCGCCCTTGATCGGATCCGCGCGCTTCTTGATCCATACATTCAGCTCGAGAAACAAAAAGCATTTGAACTAGGTACAAGTATTCAGGAAATTGAACAGTCGTGTGAGGTTTTTTTCAAAGCACTTCATGCGATTAAAGACCCGAAAACTATAAAAGCAATCAATTCTGCTGACCTTGATTCTCTGTATGGTTTCTGGCGAAGAATCTTTTTCGAATTGTTTGATACTTCCATTTATGACGGCCCGGAGCGATCCGTCGGAAACAAAATTGGATACGTTATTGAAATGATCAAGAATGAATTTCATTAGTCACAGTTTGAGCTTTGCAAAGCAAACCTCCGAAGGAGGTGAAGAAACACCAATTCTTGGTGTAGCAAGTTACACCAACAGCGTTGGTTACACTTGTCCTCCGGAGGGTCCTCGCCGGACGGCTGCTGATTGCCTCCGGCAAACCGGCATTCGTATCTTCGTCAGATACTCCCTTGCCGGAAAAAGATTGGAGCGTTTATGGCACACGTAGAAAAATATACGATGGCAGACGTTACCGGGATCTTCATCCATTATGATCGGAGTCCCGGTCACAGTCTGTCCAATAAAGATATTGATAAGAGCCGCACACATCTCAATTACAATCTTGCGGCAGCTGATCAGCCGATGCCTCAGAAGAGATTTCTTCGGATCCGGCTGAAGCAGGTCAAGACCAATGGTCGGAAGAATCAGAACGTCATGGTGGACTGGGTGATCACCCAGCCGACCGACGTTAAAGAAACAGACAGCAAAAGATTCTTCCAGGATGTGTATCGGTTTCTCATAGACCGGTACGGAGTCCAAAATGTAATCTCTGCTTACGTCCATATGGATGAGGTCGGTAATACACCGCATATGCACTTCAGTTTCATTCCGGTGGAAACACTGGAGGATGGAACAGAAAAACTGAATGCCAAAGCGGTGATCAATCGGACCGAGCTGCAGAAGTTTCACAAAGAACTTCAGGCAGCTATGGATGTGCGGATGGGTTATCACATCAGTATCACTTCCGGAATCACAAAAGCTCAGGGAGGTAATAAAACGATCAGCCAGCTCAAAGCAGAGACCAAGCTGGTAGAAGAATTGCCCCAAGGCAAGAAAAAACTGCTTTCTCAGGATGTAAGCTATTCGCCAGAGGAAGACAGGCACCTGAAGGAATTGGCCGCTCAGGGCATCTCCTATCTCGTTAAGAAGGATGCAATTGATGAAGACAGAAAGAAGTTCCAGGCAAGTGCAGCCGCAATCAATTCCAAAGACCGGTTGCTGAAAGAAAAGGAATCCGAACTGGAAGAAAAAGAAGCTTTAGCCGATCTGATCATTCAGACATCGTGCTCACCAAGCGCCAAGGCTTATCCGGAAATGGTGAAAGACAATGAGCGTCTGATCAAATATGCAGAACAGCTGAATCAGGATCTGCATACAGTCGCAGTAAATGTCGGTTCCGAAATCATGAAAGAGATTCCGATCCAGACAACGCTGAACTATAACGATATTCCGGAAGAGCCGTCAAAATCTGTAATGAAAGTGATCCAGGGGTGGTTTGAACAACTTAAAGAAACCCTTCATGATCTGAAGGATTCCATCCTGAACATGGCTGCCCGTGTTCACATCTTTTCCAGAGATTATGAAGATCCGGAAGTAGAGGAACTGAAAGATGATGTTGATAAGGAACTTCCTGATTTCATTGACAAAGATGAAATTGAAACCAGAGCAGAAGATCTGGAATACTCTCCAAACCAGTATTATCGATAAGGATGATTATCATGAGTGAACGTAAAGAACGGACGATTACAATTCGACTCACTGAATCAGATTGTAAGACGCTGATGATCAAATGTGGAGAACACGGTATTACAATCAATGAGCTCTTTGAAAACTTTGCCGGTGATCTTGCCGGAGGCAGATATACAAATGGCAGTGACGAACGTCGAGCTGCCAGTGAATGGTTTGATTGCTGTTGGTTCGGAATGTTTCCAGAGAAGACATTGCTTAATCATCTGCTTAACTGGGATTATGATCCGGAAGAGTATTTCGAACTGATAAGCGAGCTCGACACATTGGTCAAAGAAACTGACTATCTGAATACGCATCCGGAAGAAAAAGAGCCGGGTGACATAGAGCGGCTCACAGAGATCATCACTTCATTGGGAGAAGAAATACAATCCATGTCTGATGGATGGACACCAGAAGAGAATATGGATCTGTCAGAAGAAATCCAAAAGGTAGCTGACTGGATCGATGAGAAAAACCGATTCGTGAATGGCTCTGAATCACCTGACAACTGCAGGGAAAAACTGAAAGAAATCGATCTTACTGAATTGTTTCAGATATTGAACTATACGGCCAAAGAAAACGACTTGGAAGAGTGTTATACTCTTTCTGCAGGGTAACACCTGTATTGGATCACCATAACGGTGGCGGTTGTCCTTCTTTCTGTTACGGAAACGTCAGGAGAAGGTATGGCAGCCTTCTCCGGTGAGTTTCACTCACTGAAAGGAGGTATGCGTATGGACGTTGGGACTTTGATCGGTTTACTCTCGCTGGTAATATCCTGTATTGCCCTCGGGATGCAGATTGCATCAATTTATCAAACGAAAAACGATCGCCGCTCCTGCAAAGATTGACGATCGTTTTCGTTAATTAACCAGGACAACCGGCATCGGTGATCCTTTTACAGTTTTATGATAGCAGTTCCAGGAAAATATTCAATGCCCATTAGGGTATACCCTAACGGGCATAGCCAGACAGTTTATCAAAATATCAAATTCAATAACCCACACGGAACATATTTGTATCGATAAAAATAACGATTCTATTGAAACATTCGGGAGGCCTTATGGCAAAAATAGCTTACATACGATGCAGTACTGAGGATCAAAATCCCGCTCGTCAGGAAGAGACAATGCGTTCTCTTGGCTGCGTAAAAGTATTTACCGATATGTTATCCGGCAAGGATACCAATCGACCTGGACTGCAGGCCATGCTGGAGTATGTCCGTGAAGGAGACACTTTATATGTGGAATCCTTCAGTCGTCTTGCCCGATCCACCAGAGATCTGCTTCAGATCATTGATCAGCTGCACCAGAAAGGTGTTCAGTTCATCTCACAGAAAGAATGCATTGATACCAATACTCCCCAGGGCAAATTCATGTTGACAGTATTTGCGGCGCTCTCGGAATTGGAACGAGAGCAGATTCGCCAGCGGCAGGCTGAAGGCATTGCAATAGCAAAACGAAACGGAAAGTATACTGGCCGACAGCCTATCCACTATGATCATTACCTTTTTGAACAGCTTTACCGCCAGTGGAAAGCCGGTGAAGTGACTCAGAAGTATATGTGCAAGAAACTGAATATGAGCCGCACCACCCTATCAAGACGTATCACTGATTTTGAACACTCATCCACATTAAAAACGGAACAGATGATTGACTCACTAGGCCATGGATATGATCAGGTTTCCCTGTTTTGATTCATTGTTTCAGGAATTCTACAAACCTGCTAATGTATGTCAATGTTATTTTAAATGAAATTCGAAAATCTATATTAATCCACGACAAAAAGGCCAGATAATAGATCTGGTTTTTAAAACCAGTACTGCTCAGCCTTCAGTTATACTGATTATTTTGTTTT
>JAFUFO010000005.1 GCA_017469885.1 Solobacterium sp. | reverse complement strand
CGATATTACGGATATTATATCTGATATTACGAATACTTCAAGTACAGCAGTACACAATCTGCACATTGTCTAACAAGAGAATACCGATTATCATCTATTCAAAAGAAAAAGCGCGATTCATCACCACCCATGCGGTGAAACCCAATGGATGGTGTATTCTCGCGGGTGTGGTAAAACAGACGGAAAAACCGCAGGGTATTCCGCAGTATCTGTACAGTGATAAGGAACTCGAAGAGCTGGATCAGTACATCTGTGAGGCGTTCGGCGACTATCAGAATGTATTCCATGAGATTGCCTCGCCCGATGTGCATCTCGATGTCTGTATTGTGGACCCGACCGAAGAATGTCCGTATTACAGGCTGGTCACGATGGGCGCAGGCGCCTATGAAATGAACATCCCGGAACAGTGGAAACACTATGAGATCGAACATGCGGAGTATGTGATCTGTGTGCCGGAAGACTGGAATCTGAACAGCTCAGAAGATTCCGACTACTGGCCGATCCGTGTGCTCAAGGAAACTGCACGGCTTCCGATCACCTGTGATACCTGGCTGTCATACGGACATACTGCCCAGTCCGATGAGGAGGGCTCTCCGTATGCGCCGGACGTAAGGTTCAACAGTGTTGTGCTGAATTATGCGAAAAACAAAGACGGAGAGATCTGTGTAAAACTGTCTTCCGGGAAAGTCATCAATTTCTATGTGCTCGTTCCGCTGTATCCGGAAGAGCTGAACTACAAAATGGAACATCGTGCGCAGGCGCTGTTTGAACTGTTTGAGGAGAAACAGATTCCGTATCAGGTAATCGACCGGAACCGGAAGAGCGCCGTGCAGGATTAACAGTCATGCATACTTTGATTAATGCGTTTTGCTATCGCACGAAAACAAGGTATCTCAGATCACTTCGGGAATGATGATACGACCGCTTCCTCCGCAGTATTTCACCGTTTCATCGATGATCTTCTGCGCGGTTTCGATAACATACTCATCACTCACGGCCTGATTGCCCTGCACGATGTAAAATACGTTTTTCGTATTTTCGGTGACTTTGGTCTTTTCGACCTGACGGATCTCCAGCCGGCAGAGGATTTCGTTATTGTCATCACAATAGCAGTACTCATGCGCATTTACCAAGGTAGGTTCACTCTGCCCGATCGGGATGAACTTCTCACTGCCGTCTGTAAAACGCAAGGTCACATTGCCGTCAATATGGTCAATATCATGTGCCCCGAGGGCGAGTTTTGAGTCCATCGAAATGATGTTGTAAATATCGACCGCCTGATTGATAAAAAAGACGTCGTGATTCTTTTTGAGCAGTCTGATAAGGTTTTCCGAAGCAGGAATATTCTTTCTGCGCTTTACTCCGGTAAGATCATGGAGAACATTGAATCCTTCGAGAACCGGATCTTCATGCACGTCCAGCGCTTCATAACGTGACAGCAGCTGCCGGATCAATGCGTTTCTCTTTTCCATCCATTCAGAAGAAACCGATGTGTTGTCCATGCCTTCGATTACAGGAAAAACGATTTTAACGCCTGCATCAAGAACCGCTTTCTCTACAAAGAATCTGATCGTCTTTACATCGCTCATGACAACACCTCCGATTTTTCAGATGCTATTGTAGCACTGCCCCATGATTCACCTTTATACGCAGAATGGATACGTGATTATAGGAAAACCCTATAACCCTGTGCCTTCAGCTTTTCCGCATGTTCTTCAGATGGAACCTGATGTATCTGGTGATTGCGTTTATCCTGATGATTCTTTATAAAGGATACTGGATCCGTTATTTCTGCAGTAAAAAGACGATGAAGGACATGTATGCATCATTTGCGGGAGTCCCGATTGCCGGCGCGGTACTGCCGGTGCTGGCGCTTCTGCTGATGGGAATGTATTCCCGCAACCAGATCGTGATATTATCTTCGATCATTCTTGGGAGCGGGCATATCGGAATTCACTATATGCACTGGAAGGAGCTGAATACATGAATCAGGAAGAACTGTTCAAAGACTTTGTATTTAATGAAAAACCGGAAACGGTAATCACGGAAGTAAACGGTCTGCCGCTGCCGGAAGATTACCTTGCATTCATGCAGGAACATAACGGCGGCGAAGGACCAATCGGGGACAACGGCTACGGCGGTTTTTACCGGCTGGAAGAACTGCAGGAAGTTAATGATGAGTATGCGGTTTCCGATAGCTGGCCGGGCTGTATCGTATTTGGCTCGGATATGGGCGGAATCCTCTGGGCATACAGTCCGCAGCGCGGAAGCTACTGTGAAATCGACAGTTCCAATATCGATGACGATACTTATCAGAACGCATCCGATACACTGGAAGCGTTTCTAGAAAAGATTGCATAAAATACATATAACAGGAGAGAAAAATTATGATTAAAATCTACGGAATGCCCACATGCCCTTACTGCGACTATGTGCACGAACAGATCAAAGGGCGGGAAGATGAATTTGAGTACATCAACATCGGAGAGAATATCCGCAATATGAGTGCCTTTACGCGGCTCCGTGACACCAGCCCCGTCTTTGATCACTGCAAGGAAATCGGCGATGTCGGTATCCCGGCGTTTGTCTTTGAGGACGGACGGATCTCCATCGATCCGGCAGACGCAGGTCTCATTGAACTCGGCTCTCCGGCTGCCTGCTCAATCGAAGATCATAAGAGCGGAAGAAAAGGCTGTTAACCGATGAAGAAGTTTGACAACGTCATTGTGCGCCGTCCCTGCAGGGCCATGGTCGAAGGCATTACCTCCGGCCTCTATCCCGGAAAGCCGGACTATGACCTCGCCCTGAAACAGCACGATGCCTATATCGAAGCCCTGAAACAGTGCGGGGTTCAGGTGACAGTGCTTCCGGCAGATGAAGCCTATCCGGATTCCTGCTTTGTGGAGGATCCGGCAGTGCTCACCGCAAAGTGCGCGATCATTACAAATCCCGGCGCTGCCTCAAGAAACGGGGAGAAGGTATCGATCGAAGAAGCGGTCCGGAAGTTCTATCCGGACGAGCGCATTGAACATATCGTAAATCCGGGAACACTGGAAGGCGGTGATGTGATGATGTGCGGCGATCATTTCTTTGTGGGCAGATCGGCCCGCACGAATGAAGAAGGCATCCGCCAGTTTTCAGAGATTCTTGCGAAGTACGGCTATACCTGTTCGGAAGTGAAGCTGGAGGAAGTGCTTCATCTCAAGACCGGCGTCAATTATCTGGAAAACAACAATCTGCTTGTCTCCGGAGAATTTGTAAACAAGCCGGACTTTGAGACATATCACAAATACATCATTCCGGAAGAGGAAGCCTATGCGGCCAACTGTATCTGGGTGAATGATACGGTCATTGTGCCGGAAGGCTACCCGGCCGTGCTTGCGGCAGTAAAGCAAATGGGTTATCAGACTCTGACGGTGGATACCTCAGAATTCCGCAAACTTGACGGCGGACTCAGCTGCCTGTCATTACGGTTCTGATATGGATCGTCTGGAGGCTTTTGAGACCATGCGGGAAGAGATCCTGAAACAGGCGGAAACCGAGCAGAACCGAATGGATCAGCTGCGCGCACAGGGAAAGGAAAAAAGTGCAACTTACCGGCAGTATCTCGGCAACCGGCTGTTTTACAGCCGGGTAAAGGATCTGTACCGGAAATACGGCCTGCTGGAAGAAACGAAACCCAGCGAAAAGGAGACAGACTGATGACACAGATTCCGTTCTGGCTGGATACCGATACCGGCGTCGATGATGCCTTTGCGCTGCTTGCGGCACTGTATCTGAAGAATGCGGTAATGGTCGGCGCCTCAGCGGTTGCGGGCAATGTTACACATGACAAGACCTTCCGCAATGCGCGCAATGTCCTGACCTATTTCGGTCATCCGGAAATTCCGGTTTATCCCGGCGCCGAACAGCCGCTGGAAATTCCGTTACAGACCGCAGCCTACATCCATGGCAACAACGGCCTTGGCGGCGTGATCCTGCCGGACTCGGATGCGCCGGTTGAAACAACACCGGCCTGGGAGGCAATCCATGAAGCCGCATGCACGCATGAAAACTTTGAGATTGTCGCGGTCGGTCCGTTAACCAATATTGCGATCCTGATTCAGAAACATCCGGATATCAAAGATCATGTGAAAAAGATCCGCATCATGGGCGGTGTGGCGCAGGGCGGAACCTGGAGTGTGTGCGGCGAATTCAATATCTGTGTCGATCCCCATGCGGCGGAAATCGTCTTCCAGAGCGGCATCCCCATTATGATGTTCGGCATCGATGTCACGATGAAGGCATCCGTGGAAAAAGAGGATATCGAGGCAATCGAAGCCATGACATCCAAAGCCGGCAGGCTGTTTGCGGACTGTATGGATCTTGCGACGATTGCCAACAGCGAGCGGTTCGGACGGACAGCTGTCGCAGTTCATGATGTTCTTCCGGTACTGTCCTATGATTATCCCGAACTGTTCAAAGGTGTCACCTGCGGCGTGCATGTCGAAACCGAAGGTGTGATCACCAGCGGAATGACTGTGACGGATATCTGGAGTGCCAAAAAGTACCCGGAGAATAATGCGGAAGTGATGCTGGAAGTGGACCGGGAGGCATTCATCAAAGTATTCAAAGATCTGCTGGAGCGGATCTGATTCGAATCTTCCTTGGTCAAATAATTTGTACGGTACTATAATTTCATTGAATAAAAATGGTTTCTGTTATGCATGACAGAAACTGTTTTTTGGAGGTATGAAACGATGAGTTTTGCGGTATATGCGGACGGGACAGCGAATCTTCCGGGCAGTCTTCTGGAAGGCATTACCCTTCTGCCGATCACCTATACGATGAATGATGTATCCCATACGTATACAGGAGATATCGAACACTTCGATGCGAAGACGTACTACGACGCTCTGCGCAACGGCGCCAGTGTAAAGACCAGTCTGCTGAATACGGAACTGTTTCTCCGTGAATTCGCGCCGGTCCTGAAGGAAGGAACCGATATCATCTATATTGCGATGAGCTCGCATATCAGCGGTACGTACAATGCGGCACGCATCGCCGCAGAACAGCTGATGGAGGAATATCCAGAACGGTTTGTCCACATCGTGGATTCCCTCGGATGCGGATTCGGCAACGGCATCCTGGCAATCAGAGCTGCACAATTAAGCAGAGAAGGAATGTCCTGTAAGGAAGCGTCGAAGATTCTGGATGATCTGGTGCCGCATTGCGACCAGTACTTTACGGTCGATGATCTCAATTTTCTGAAGCGCACCGGACGGGTAAGCGGTGCCACCGCCGCAATCGGAACGGCATTGAACATCAAGCCGATCCTCTATGGCGACCATACCGGACATATCGTCTCCTGCGCAAAGGTCCATGGCCGCAAGAAATCCATCAAGGCACTGGCGGACAACTACCGTGAAAAGCATATGAATCTGACAAACCCGCAGGTATTTATCTCGCACGGCGACTGTCTGGGGGATGCGGAGATGTTAAAGGAGCTGATCCTTGCGGAGACCCCGGACGCAGACGTGACGATCTGCGCGCATGAACCGTTCTCCGGCGCCCATGTCGGACCGGGCAT
This sequence comes from Solobacterium sp., assembly GCA_017469885.1. Classification (GTDB taxonomy): domain Bacteria; phylum Bacillota_I; class Bacilli_A; order Erysipelotrichales; family Erysipelotrichaceae; genus Bulleidia. The sequence continues at coordinate 37,209 of JAFUFO010000005.1, read as the reverse complement.
GCTGGGACTGTTCTTTCTCGGAACAGAACGCTGAGCCGTGGCAAAACCGGAGCTGGTTCGTATTAACTGTTGGTGAGGAGAAATGACACATGATGAATGAAAACAAACTGAAGAAATGGGTGTCGGCGGAGACAGCCCTCTTGAGCCAAAGGATATTCCGGTAATCGTTGACTATATCAACGCGAACTGGGATGCGGCGCCTTCGGTGCAGCTCTGACAGGAAGAAAACACAGAAACAAACCAATACCGCCGGAGACGGCGGTATTATACTTAGTGCAGGAATCAATATGGATAAGACGACACCGGAATACTTCATGGGGGAAGCCTTGAAGGAAGCAGAAAAGGCAAGATTAAAGGACGAGGTTCCCGTCGGCGCGGTCATCGTGCAGAACGGGAAGATCATCGCGCGTGCATATAATCTGCGGGAGAAAAACCAGCAGGCATCCGCGCATGCGGAATTTCTGGCAATTCAGAAAGCCTCAAAAAAGCTGAACAACTGGTGTCTGAACGACTGCGATCTCTATGTCACGCTGGAGCCATGCATGATGTGTGCCGGCGCAATCAGTCTGTCCCGCATCCATCATCTGTACTACGGCACGGAAGATCCCAAGGGCGGCGCCACCGTCAGCCGGATCCGGGTAAAGGAGATTCCCCACATCGGCGTTTATCCAAAGGAAATCACCGGCGGGATCCGGAAAGAGGAATGTTCTTCAATTCTTTCGGACTTCTTCCGGGAGAAGCGCGCAAAAACGAAACAGAATCCGCGGAATGCCGGGGATTGAAGGCATGTGCCGCGGAATGGGAACCGCAGCTTCGTATCCTGATTAACAGGAGGAAGAAATCACCATGATCGCAAAAAAACCGCTTTCCGAAGAAGAACTCAGTGAAACATCTGCCGGCGCAATCTATGCGCCGAAAGAACATGACCGCATGCAGGTTGAAATCATCGATGACAAAACCGGCAATGTGCTGGAGTCGCATAACTACTACAGTCCCGAATTCATGGGGAAAGATGCATATGAGTTTGATATGTTCATTTTCCGCCGCTGCGATGAGCTCGGCGTTTCCTCACAGGAAATCAAATGGGACGAACTCGCCAGAAAACGCGAGGGAAGATAACCTGTTCTACCGAATGCCGCCTCATGACAGAGACGGCTTTTTCTGGTCAAAACAAAAAGCGCCGAAGCGCTTTTTAAATATATCTTTGTGATAATAGCACAGGGTTCCAACGGTTATTTGTGAAGCTCGATCTCATCTCCCGGTTCGAGGATCATCTTATTTTCCACCGGGAAGGCGTCCGCCTGTTCGTATGAGAAATATACTCCCTCCTGCACGATCGTATGATACGGAACGATGACACCGGCGTTGATGAGCGCTGCACATTCGGCAGCTTCCAAAAGGTCCATGTTGTAATTACCGTCGCAGCACAGAAACGCATAATCAATGTTCATGTCTGACATCTTCGCCATCTGTTCGGTCTTTGAAGTATCACCGCTGACATAGATGCGGGATCCGTCCGACAGGGTAATCACATAGCCGACGCATTCGGTGATGGAGTGGTTGGGGTTGTTTCCCGCCTCCACGGCTTCCACTGTCGCATACCCCAGATCAAACGTCTGATGGGTACCGTCCTTCAGTGCTTCGTTCTGTGTGATGATCTGACAGTCTTCATTTCGCTCCGAAACCATGTCGACATTGTTATGGTCATAGTGGTCATGCGTTACGAGAATCAGATCTGCCGGAGCGCTGTAGTCACCCGGCGCATACGGATCGATGTAAATGACCTTGTCTTCCGGTGTGGTGATGCATATGCTCGCATGCCCGATATACGTCAGGCGGGAAGGCGCTGTCTGTGCTTCCGGCGCTGCGGTTTCGGCCGGAGCTTCTGCGGCGGGTGTTTCGCTGACTTCGGCCGGCGCAGCTTCTTCCTCCGGCTGTGCGCCTGTTCCGCATGCGCAGAGGCAGAGTGCTGCCGTGATGCCTAATAACTGTTTAAAATACTGTTTCATTTCTGTTCTCCGTTCCAGGAAAGGACACGTTTTTTCATGCCTTCAATGTCGAGCACGCCGTACGCAAATCCCTTGCGGATCAGCTCATCCGGCACATACTCATCATATTTTTCAAAGACCGGAACTTCATTTGGATAAACAAGTTCCAGCGGGTCAAATTCCTTCTGTGCTTCTTCCCGTACGATCTCATAGAATTCCGCTTCCTCGACGTTCATCGTGAATTCCATGTAATACGGACGGAAGGGGTTGAGTCCCTTGATGCCAAGCCGTTTTCCGCAGCGCAGCTTCAGGAAGCGCTCCAGCGCAAGGAAGGCGTAGCTTCCAAGCCATGGAAACAATGCCCACATCTTTCCGCCAAGATGGATCAGGGGTTTTTCTGCCATGTTGGATTTGCGGAAGACATCCCGTGCATCCTGCAGACGGAAGACCGCATGCGGCATCAGATACGGGTACTGTTTTTCTTCATTCAGCACACCGTACATCCGCTCGAGAATGCGGGTATGGATATCACCCGCCACATCCCCGAAGTAGGCGGGGATTTTTCCCTTGACCAGCGTGCAGTATACCGTCCGGTGCTTGTGGTCCACTTCATCCACCAGCCAGACGCGTCCGGCAATCGCGATCTTGTCTCCGACGGGAGGCGGTTTGACGATCGTTCCAAGCTGTTCGGAATTTGTCCGCACGGTATATTCCACATTCTCCTGGAAGACCGCATAGAACTTGTAGTTATTCACAATGCGCTCACCGGTAACCCCGGTGATGAGACCGCCGTTTTCCGTGCGGTTGATATGATCATTCTCAATCAGATGCCGCAGAAGAATGCGGTAGTCCTCCTGGGAGATGGTTTTGAAACAGTTGAGGGTAAGCACCCGTGAGGCAAGTTCGGCAGGCGTCATCTCACCCTGGGAGGCAAGCGTACTCATCGTCTGATGATACAGCAGGCTGTACGGATACCGTCCGGTGCGGGGCGGTTCGACAAAGCGCTCTTCGATATACAGCTGCACAAGCGCGATGCCCTGCACGAGATACCACGGCACAAAGCGTCCGATCATGTCTCTTGCCTCGGGATGGTCTTCCCGCATGACAAACCACATTTCAGAAGGATCACCTCTGCGTCCGGTACGTCCCATTCTCTGCAGGAAGCCGGATACCGTAAACGGCGCATCGATCTGAAACGCCCGTTCCAGACGTCCGATATCAATGCCGAGTTCGAGCGTTGCGGTGGCGCAGACCGACATCGTGGAATCATCATCCTTCATGTCCATCTCCGCACTTTCCCGATAGGCGGCGGAAAGATTTCCATGGTGAATCAGGAAACGGTCCGGTTCATGTGTCACTTCGCAATACTGCCGTAAGCTCTGGCAGACGCTTTCGCATTCTTCTCTGGAATTGGTAAAGACAAGACACTTCTTTCCCCGGGTATGTTCAAAGATATAACCGATGCCGGGATCTGCGGCCGCAGGTGCGGTATCGGTGGCCTCTTCTATCACCGGTGTTTCTTCGATGGCAGATATATCCTTGTCTTCATCCGCCTGCGGATCGGTCGTATAGAAGTGTTCCATACTGAGCCGCCAGACTTCACTGCCGCCCTCAAACTTCGGAATGACGGTGCCGCGTCCGCTTCCCGCCGCCAGGAACTTCCCGGCTTCTTCCGGATTTCCGATCGTTGCGGAAAGACCGATGCGTCTTGGGTTACAGCCGGCGGTCCGGCATAAGCGTTCAATCAGACAGAAGGTCTGAAGACCGCGGTCGGCCCGAAGAAGGGAATGAATCTCATCGATGACAATGAAGCGCAGATCATGAAACATGGAAGGAATCTCCATGTGCTTGTTTATAAGCAGGGATTCAAGGGACTCCGGTGTGATCTGCAGGATGCCACGCGGTTTTCGTAACAGCTTCCGCTTGGCGGTCTGGCTGGCATCGCCATGCCAGCGGTTTACCGCAATGCCTTCCTCTTCACAGAGTTCGGTAAGACGGCCGAACTGGTCGTTGATCAGTGCCTTGAGCGGCGCAATATACAGCACGGCAATACTTTCGGAAGGCTCCTCTTCCAGCAGGGTGAGAATCGGAAAGAAGGCAGCCTCGGTTTTGCCCGATGCGGTGGAAGCCGTCAGAAGCACATTCTGATCGGTTCCGAAGATCGCTTCTCCGGCCGCATTCTGAACCCCGCGCAGACATTTCCAGCCCGAACGGTAAATGTAATCCTGAATAAACGGCGCATAGCGTTCAAATACATTCATATCGTAAACTCCGCAAATTCCGGTGCTGCCTCATCACTGACAGCTTCGGACTGGGCATAGGAAAATTCATCGGACTCCAGAAGCTCCGCAATCTTCATGCCGGGATTCTGATACAGGAGATCGAGCAGTTCAATAAAGTCACGGATCACTTCACGCGGCGTGATATTCGTATCCGCGCCGATCCGGCTGTATTCCGTCTTGATAAAGCCCGCAAGGTCTTCCGCATTGACGGTGCGCGGATAGCCGTACAGCCCCGCATGCATGTCCGCAAGCTTCTCACATAAGACAAGCATCTCTTCCGCGGTCAGCGGTTCAAGCCGGATGACCGGCGCAAGCAGGTCCCGGGCACCGGGCTTCGAAAAGCGTCCTTCCGCAAGCCGCGAACGCAGCGCTTCATAGCTGTAAATGCCGCGGCGTTTGTCCTCAAGGGCCTGGGGCGTGGCACCCATGATGATGCCGAGGTAGGACGCCTTTCCCTGCAGGGTATCGTTATACATCGTCAGGATCTTTTCATAGTTGTACTGACGGGTAATGGAATTTGGAATCTTGTACAGATTGACGAGTTCATCGACCATGATCATCATGCCCGCATAACCTGCCAGACGGAAGAATACCGCAAACAGTTTGAGGTAGTCATACCAGTCATCATCCGAAATGATGATATTTACCCCAAGCGCTTCCTTTGCCTCGCTTTTGAGCGGATATTCTCCGCGGAACCATTTGACGACCTTTGCCTTGGTTTCATCATCGCCGCTGATATACGCCTGATAGTAGGCGGTAAGCAGCTTGGCGAATTCAAAGCCATGCACGAGTTCGCGGATCGAGGATGTCACTTCCATGATCTTCCGCTCCGTTGCCTGCGCAAGGGCGGGATCGCCAAGCGAGAGACCGGTCTCAAGGGCTGCCTCACTCTGGGCTGCGCTGATCCAGCGATCGAGGATGAGGGTCAGGGCACCGCCCTCGGGTTTGGTCTTGGTGGAAAGATTGGAGATCAGTTCCCGATAGGTGGCCAGCCCCTGGCCGCGGGTTCCCTGTAAACGCCGCTCCGGCGAGAGGTCCGCATCGGCCACGATAAAACCGCGGTCCATGACATAATTGCGGATCGCCTGCAGTAAAAAGCTTTTTCCGGAACCGTACTTTCCCACCACAAACCGGAAGGAGGCACCGCCTTCGGAAATGATATCGACGTCATGTAATAACGCTTCGACCTCACGTTTGCGGCCGACCATGATATAGGGAAGCCCGATGCGCGGCACAACGCCACCCTTGAGGGAGTTGAGCACCGTCTGGGCAATGCGCTTCGGTACTTTTCTTGGTTCACTCATCACTTCGTACCTCCAATCAGCTGTTCGATGTCCTCACGGTAGTCATCCACTACCGCAAGACGGTCGTCTTCACATAAGAGAACCGTATCACCGATTTCATCATAAAACAGTTCATTCACCGTATCCGCAATCAATGCGGGCATCAGGTGCTGTTCCCGGATCATATCCTGAACCGGTTCGTCCTTAAGCAGTTTCCGCAGGATCTTTACATACACCGGATCCAGCGGAAGGGCGGTGTTCAGTTCCGGTTCTTCAATCCGTTCGGGCACGTCAGGTTCTTCCGTATGCGGCGCTTCGATCGGAAGATCCGGCATGGTTTCCGTTTCCGTAAGCAGACTGTTCTGCGTTGTCAGGGCGTCGCTGCGGATCTTTTCAAGTCCGGAGAGATCGATCGTGATCTTCGGACGCGATGCCTCAAGCTCTGCTTTACGGTCAGCCTGAATCGCCGCATTGATGATCGGCAGCGCCCAGGCATCCGCTTCTTTTTCCTGCAGGTAACGGCCGGTTTTGAGATACCGACGGAACCGGCAGTCTGCCTCATGAAGGAAGGCGGAAAGCAGGAATTTCTGTTCCTTGCGCGGGTCATAGCCCTCCTGCGTCCAGATGCCGTTCCGGCAGTGCAGGGAATGCATGGAATTCAGGACATAGTCCTGATCTTTCGGGGCGTGTTCTTCATAATATACCGCATTGATCAGCGGATACCAGCGGGTGGTGCCCCGGGCTCCGAAACAGAGCGCAAAGAGCGTATTTCCGCTGTCAAAGGTTGTTTCCGTGCCGATGCGCCACGCTTCCGCAAAGAGAAACGCACCGCGCTCATGATTCAGAACCGGACTTTTGTCCAGCTTCTTTCCGGCCACGAATTTCAGTGCCTCCAGAACTTCTGCATCGCTGTATTCCCGCGGTTTCATCAGCTTTTCAAGCACCGCATCCCGTTTTAAAAACGAATCATCCGCATACTTTGCGATTATTTCCGGACTTAATCCCAGCAGGATGCCCAATGCGGGAATCCAGTCTTCCACCGTCCGAAAGTCGGATTGTGAGAAGATTCCGGCTTTCACCGACTGATTCACAAAATCACGGATCTTTGCCAGACGGTCTTCGTCGGAAGCGGCACCGATGCCGTTGAGCAGTTCATAGACATAAATATAAGCCGCGGATAAGGGAATCGGTTCATAGATTCCCTTGCGTATCTTGGTGCGCCAGGAAAAGTACCCCCGCAGCTGGGGTGTATTCAGATCCCGGTAGGTGGAAAAGTAATGGAAGAAGTCTCCCTGCCAGGGATAGTCATCTTCATAGTCCTTCATGAAGACGGCCTGTTTATAGAAGGTTTTATTCCGGACGGATTTGAGATCCCCGAGCGTGGAGTTCATCTTCCGCATCTGCGTGATTTCAACCGGCACATTGACCTTGTCCGGGCGGTAGGAACTGCCGGAAAAGGGCAGGGCGGTATCACGGTGCACGGTTTCCGAAGGAACAGTATTCTGATCGAGGACAACGGTATAGCCGCGCGGCTTTCCGTAGGTGATTGCCCGGTCAAACAGCGTGCGTACGATTGTTTCGCTGGTCTCATGCGTAAAGGCAATGCCGACCCAGTGATATCCCTTCATGCGCAGGGGCAGGGTCAGCCAGGGGGCACGGAATTCCCGCAGGCAGCTCTGTTCACATTTGAGATCGATGCGTTCAAGCAGTTCGCCGGTCTCGCTGTCCCACTGCCGCATGCATAAGGCAATCCATTTGCCGGTATCCGGATGGGAAAGCACAGAAAAACCGGGCCAGTCTGCCCATTTGTGTTCTTCTTCGATGTGATACGTATTCTTTGCGTATTCCAGCAGGTCACTGAGTTCCATTGGCATGTATCTGAGATTGTCCGGAGTGGACCGGTATCTCTACTTTACCATGCCTGTCCAACGGGAAAACGATATCCCTGCGCGCTCCGGCATTTTTTATATATAATAAGATGCGGTAAGGAATGTACTTTATGAGCAGTATAGCGCTGTATCAGAAATACCGGTCCCAGTCCTTTGATGAACTGGTCGGTCAGGAATATGTCGTTCGGGCGATCCGCAACGCAGTGAAAGAAAACAAGGTGGGACACGCCTATCTTTTCTGCGGACCCCGCGGAACCGGCAAGACCTCCATGGCAAGACTGCTTGCGCGTGCGGTCAACTGTTCGAATCCGGATCACGCCCCATGCAATGAATGCGAAAACTGCCGGGCGGCGATCGAAGGAACCCACCCGGACATCATTGAAATCAATGCGGCGAATGAAACCCATGTCGAAGATATCCGTGACCTGATTGACCGGGCGCGTCTTTCTCCGATGATGGGGAAACATAAAATCTATATCATCGACGAGGTCCATCAGCTTTCCTCCAGTGCCGCAAGCGCACTGCTTAAGACGCTGGAAGAACCGCCCGAACATGTCATCTTTATTCTGGCGACGACGGACCCGCAGAAATTACTGAAGACGATCATCTCCCGCTGCCAGCGGTTTGACTTCTCCAAGGTCGATACGCCGAAGATCCAGACCCATCTGCTCAGCATCGCAGAACAGGAAGGATTTGAACTGTCACCGGAAGCCGCCGCAAAGATCGCGGAGCTCGCTGACGGCGGAATGCGCGACTCCCTGTCGATTCTCGAACAGGCCCGTGCCTACGGAAACGGACAGATCACGGAGGAAGTGATCGATTCGATCTTCGGTCTCGCCTCCCAGAGTGAACAGATTGCCCTGCTGGAAGGGATTCTTGCGGGAAACCTTGGCGAGGTGCTGACAAGAATCAAAGAGTGCGAAGCGCATGGCACGGATCTAAGAAGACTGACGGAGGACCTGATTCAGGACCTCAAGGACGGCATCATCTGGCAGTATACCCATGATGCGGCGTACCTCCATGCATTAAAGGAAGACCATGCGGAATCCTTCGGGAATATCCCGGTCTCACAGCTGCTCGCAATGATCGATGTACTGATGAAGGCACAGGAGCGTTACCGCTCCGCCCGTTCGGTCACAGCGGTATTCGAGATCGCATGCCTTGAACTGATGAATCCCGGACAGACAGAACCTGCCGTACAGGCAGCGCCGGTCCGGACAGCTCCGGTACGCACCGTAACGCCGCCTGCGCCGGCCCCGAAACCGGCGGAACCGGCGGTAAAAAAGGAAGTGCCGGTGAGCGAAACAGCACCTGCGGCTCCGATACAGGAACCGGAACCTTCGCCGGAACCGGTGAGTGAACCGAAGCCGGAACCCGAACCGATCCGGGAACTGAGCGTGGATGAGATTCTCAGCCTCCTCGTTCAGTGCAATAAGAGTGAGAAAGCGTCCGCCGAAGCGGGTATTTCCGGACTGATGGTGCCGGGAAAGATCAACCGCTATACGGCATCGCTCCGTCAGGTGGAACTGCGTGCGGCAGGAAAGGATGTCCTGCTGTTCAGCGGACCCGAGGCAGCTGTGCATCTGCTCAGTGAGCAGGAATTTGCGAAGGAGCTGTACCGCTGTCTGACGGAAAACGGCATCGACCGCATGCCCTATGTGATCAGCGATGCGGCATATAAGAATGCGGTGGATGAATTCCGTGTCCGCAGCCGTGCGGGCACGTTGCCGGAAGCCATGAAGATCACGCGGTATGATCTTCGTGACACAAAACAGGAAGAAGAGCTGTTTAACAGCGAACAGGCGGTCATCGGCCTGTTCGGTTCAGAGAATGTCGAAATTATCGATGAAGGAGACAAATAGGATTATGGACATGAAGCGACTGATGGAACAGGCACAGCAGATGCAGAAGAAGCTGAAGAAGATTGAGGAAGAACTGGATGAAACGATCTACGAGGGAACGACCGGCGGAAGCGAAGGCGTAACCGTAAAGATCAAGGGAAACAACGAAACCGTTGAGATCTCGATCCATGACGACCTGCTCGCAAAGGAAAATAAGGAAGAGCTCCAGGATATGTTATTAATCGCGTTCAACAGTGCGGTAGACCAGGCGAAGGCAGACCGTGAACAGAAGATGGGCGCGATCACACAGGGCATCTCCATCCCGGGGATGTAATTGATGTATCCGCAGAGCCTGCAGACACTGATCGAACAGTTCCGCCGGCTTCCCGGCGTCGGGGAGAAAACCGCGGAACGGTATGCGCTGATGATCGCCGAGCAGCCGGAAGAGGATGTACGGCAGTTCTCGGAAGCGCTGATCAATGTCAAAACAAAACTGCATCGGTGTCCGGTATGCGGAAACCTCACAGACGGCGAGGAATGCGATGTCTGTAAGGACCGGGACCGGGACCGTGCACTGATCTTTGTGGTTCAGTCACCGCGTGATGTAACGGCGATGGAGCGGACCGGAGAGTATCAGGGGTTATATCACGTACTGAACGGACTGATTTCTTCGTCCAAGGGAATCCTGCCCGAGGACCTGAACATCGATCAGCTGGTGGAACGCGCAAAACAGGCGCGCGAAGTCATTATTGCGACCAGCGCAACGATGGACGGAGAGACCACCGCGATGTACCTTGACCGGCTTCTGAAAAAGGAATGCCCGGACCTGCTTGTCACGCGGATTGCCCACGGACTTCCGGCGGGCGGGATGCTTGACTACGCAGACGAGATCACGCTGTCCCATGCACTTGCGGACCGGCGTGCCATGTGAATCGAACCAGAGGATTTTAGAGGAGAACACGACCAATGAACAACGATCTGAAAATCGCCCAGGCGGCAGTCCTGGAAGACATCTACACCATCGCGGACAAGGCCGGCATCGACCGGAAGTATCTGATTCCCTATGGCAACGACAAGGCAAAGGTATCCCTGAAGATCGCCGATGAAATCGGTGACCGTCCCGACGGCAAACTCATCCTTGTGACGGCAATCAACCCGACCAAGGCAGGCGAAGGAAAGTCCACCACAACGATCGGTCTTGCGGATGGCATGAACAAAATCGGCAAGAAGGTCATGGCATGTCTGCGTGAGCCTTCCCTCGGACCGGTATTCGGTCTCAAGGGCGGCGCAGCCGGCGGCGGATACGCACAGGTCGTTCCGATGGAGGCAATCAACCTGCACTTCACCGGTGACATGCATGCGATCACAACCGCGACCAATCTGATTGCGGCAATGCTCGACAACAGCATCTATCAGGGCAACCCGCTGAACATCGACCCGGCAAGAGTCGAGTGGAAACGCTGCCTTGATATGAATGACCGTACACTGCGTACGATCACGATTGCCCAGGAAAAGGCAACCAACGGTGTGGAGCGCAAGGACCACTTTGTCATCACCGTTGCGACAGAAATCATGGCGATTCTCTGCCTCTCAAAGGACCTCGATGATTTCCGCGAGCGTGTTGCCCGCTGTATCGTTGCCTACACCTATGACAACAAGCCTGTCACCGTAAAGGACATCGAAGCCGACGGCGCAGCGGCTGTCGTCATGAAGGATGCGATTCAGCCGAACCTCGTACAGACCCTCGAACATACGCCGGTATTTGTCCACGGCGGACCGTTCGCAAATATCGCCCATGGCTGCAACTCCCTGATCGCAACCCGCACCGCGCTCAAGCTTGCGGATTACGTTGTCACGGAGGCTGGCTTCGGCGCAGATCTCGGCGCGGAGAAGTTCCTCGACATCAAGTGCCGTCTCGGCGGACTGACACCGAATGCGGTTGTCATCGTCGCAACCGTACGTGCCCTCAAGATGCACGGCGGCGTCGATGCGGAACACCTGCAGGAAGAGAACGTTGAGGCAATGCTGGAAGGCGCAAAGAACCTTGCCAAGCATGTCGAAAGCATCAAGGAATTCGGCGTGCCGTTCCTTGTCGCGATTAACAAGTTCTCGGCCGATACCCCGAAGGAAGTCGAAGCACTGCTTTCCTGGTGTAAGGAAAACGGCTATCCGGCAGAGGAGAGCGACGGCTGGGCAAACGGCGGAAACGGAACGATCGAGCTTGCGCAGCACGTATGCGCACTGTGCGATGAGCCGACACACTATGCGCCGGTCTATGATGTCAATGACACCATCCAGAACAAGATCCTTGCGATCTCGCAGAAGATCTACGGCGCAGCGGATGTGGAATACAGCGAGACTGCGCTTGAAAAGATCAAGATCTTTATTTCCAACGGCTGGGACCGTGTCCCTGTCTGCATGGCGAAGACACCGCTTTCCCTCACCGATGATCCCAACATCAAGGGACGTCCGGAACACTTCACCATTCACGTGCAGGATCTTTCGATCTCGCGCGGCGCAGGATTTATCGTCGCCTACACCGGCTCGATTCTGACGATGCCGGGTCTGCCCAAGGTACCGGCTGCGGTGCACATGGGCGTCGACGAAAACGGCGACAGCTACGGTATTTTCTAAGAGAAAAGGAACCCTGTCATGAGCTCGATTGCCTATACAACGGATCAGGAAATGATTGAGTATCACCGTCTGTGCGGAAACCGGGACGTCAACTTCTGGCGTCTTTCCGCACGGGCCGGTTTCACCGATTTTAAACGCGGTGATCTGTTGTTTTTCTATGCCTACGGGCAGTCGAAGCGGAAGAAGGGATTTGTCGGCTATGCGCATTTTGAAAGCACGAGCCGGCTCTCCCTGAATGAAATGTGGAAACGGTACGGCACGGCCAACGGCTACAGCAGTAAGGAACGGCTGAAAGAGGCGATCGAGCTCGCCTCAAGAACCGGGGCGGTGCCGGATACCATGAACTGTCTTCATCTGAAGGACTGCGTCTATTTCAATGACCCGGTCTATCCGAAGGAGGCAGGCTTATCGATCAATGAAAAGCTCGAAAGCTTCACCTACCTGGACCGGAATGACCCGACCGCGACCCTGCGGATCCTGCGGATCGCAGAGAAGCGCGGGATCGACATCTGGGCAGGAAGCCAGAACTATGAACCGGACTCCATCTTCGAACTGGATGAAGTCCGCCAGCAGCTCTCCCTCATCAGTGAGAAACTGGCGCCGGAAGACCGCTCGAAAACCGAGCTTCGCAAAGCGAAGAAGCTGATCCGCCCGCTCTTGCAGGAAGGGGAGGCGGAAAAGATCCGCGGCACGGAAGCCGATGCGTTCTTTGTGCGGGACGGAAAGGTGACGATTATCGTTCCCTTTGCGGCGCAGGTCACGGATAAGGCAAAACGCATCCAGGAGCTGCTTGGAAAACTGGTGATATACAAAACTGCCGCAGAGGCAGAAGAACTTCGCGGAGGCACACCGGAATTCCGGATCATCTGCGAAGAGAAAGAGGAGACGAAGGAATTCCTTCTGAATGCAGTAAACCATGTCTGATTTTGAGATCCTCGTGATCGGCGGCGGACATGCGGGCATTGAGGCCGCACTTGCGGCGGCCCGTCTGAATCACTCCACCGCACTGATCACACTTCGAAAAGAGAATATCGGAAAGATGCCGTGCAATCCGTCGGTCGGCGGACCTGCCAAGGGAATCGTCGTCCGTGAGATCGACGCCCTCGGCGGCCAGATGCCGGTGACGGCGGATGCGACTGCCCTGCAGTTCAAGATGCTGAATACGGCCAAAGGGCCGGGCGTGCGTGCGCTGCGGGTACAGTCGGACAAGATCGCCTACGGAAAGATGATGCAGGATGTGCTTGCCCGTCAGGAAAACCTGACGGTGATCGAGGGCATGAGCGTGGAACTGAATGTAACAGAGAACCGTGTCAGCGGCGTAACCCTCAGCGACGGTTCCTTTCTTTCCGCCCGCGCGGTGATCCTGACCACCGGCACCTATATGGCCGGGCTGAACATGATCAGCGATGAGGTCGTGCCGGGCGGTCCCGACCGGGAACCGACGACCGGAAAACTTTCGGAATCCCTGCGGAACCTCGGTCTCAAGACCTTCCGTCTCAAGACCGGAACCCCGCCGCGGGTACTGACGAAGTCGATCGATTTTTCGAAGACCGCGCTGGAGCCTGGTACACCGGGCTTTGTGACATTCTCCGAAACGACGAAGACAATCCGTCCGTATGAAGAACAGGTCCCCTGTTACATGACCTGGACGACGCCGGAAACCCATCAGATCATTCATGACAACCTGCATAAATCCTCGATGTATTCGGGCGTGGTAAAGGGCGTCGGCCCGCGTTACTGCCCCTCGATTGAAGACAAGCTTGTGCGCTTTGCGGACAAGCCAAGACATCTGTTATTCCTGGAGCCGGAGAGCCTGTCCATGGACACCACCTATGTCCAGGGCTTTTCCACCTCGCTGCCGCGTGACGTCCAGGAACAGATGACGCATACGCTTCCGGGCTTTGAACACTGCATTATCAAAAAGTACGCCTACGCGATTGAATATGATGCGGTGGATCCGATCCAGATGAAGCCGACGCTGGAAAACAAATACATTGAAAATCTGTTTACGGCAGGCCAGATCAACGGCACTTCCGGCTATGAGGAAGCAGCCGGACAGGGCATCATGGCCGGCATCAACGCCGCCATGAAACTCGAAGGAAGAGAACCGCTCATCTTCCGAAGAGACGAGGCATATATCGGCGTTCTGATCGATGACCTTACGACAAAGGGAACACTGGAACCGTATCGTCTGCTTACCTCACGGGCGGAGTTCCGTCTTCTCTTGCGGCATGACAATGCGGAACAGCGTCTGATTGAGTACGGACGGAAGGTCGGTCTGATCAGCGATGCGCGCTATGCGGCGTATGAGGCAAAGATGGAAAAGCTCAACGCCCTCGAACAGACGATGGCGGAAGCACGGTTCCACCTCGATGATCCCCGGCTGATGGAGATCCTGCAGAAAGATAAGAACTTTATTCCCGAACACCGCGGCGAAAGCGGCTATGAACTGCTCAAACGTCCGGGCATTACCACTGAGAAGCTCATGGGAATGCTGGGGGAAGAGGCGGATGACGCACTGTGTGAAAAGTGCGATATTGAAATCAAATACAAAGGCTACATTGAAAAGGCACGGCGGGAAGCGCAGAAACTCCAGGCAATGGAGAATATCGTGCTCGGTACGGACTTTGACTACGATGCGATCGAGCATCTGTCCCTGGAGGGACGCCAGAAGCTGAAGCTGTACAAACCGATGACGATTGGCCAGGCATCCCGGATTTCCGGGGTCAACCCGGCAGATATCGCGGTAATCGCCGTCGCATTAAAACAACGGAAAGGAGAATGAATTGTGAACTGGCAGGAAGTTGTTTCGAATGTGAAGATTTACGGACTGGAAGATTCGGTCAGAGGATCAAAGTATCCGATGGCGGCCGACCTTTCAAAAGTGGATGAGACGGTTACGGAACGCACGATCCAGCTGGCCCAGGCAGAGACGGGCAGCGGCCATGACAATTTTCTCAACGGCGTGATCGTGCAGTTCGATCTGACCTTCTCCAACAAGGCATGGGTCGAGGCGGAGCGCTACCACTTTCTCGACTTTGTGAGCTCCCAGTCAACGATGCATCGGATCACGGCCTTTGACCTTGATCAGGTGTACAACCAGTATGTGGATCCGCGCATCATTGCGATCATGAAGGAAAAGACGCGCGAATACAACGAACTGAAGGCAGACATCAAGGCGCTTCGCGATGAGGGCAAGGATACGACGACCCTCGATGATGTGGCGGCGCAGAAATATCTTGAGATTCTCTACTCCAACCCGGCGGGCTTCCGGCTGACCGCCCGGATGACAACGAATTACCGGCAGCTGAAGACGATCTACTTCCAGCGCAGAAACCACCGGCTTCCGGAGTGGCGCGCCTTCTGTAAGTGGATCGAGACCCTGCCAAGAGCGGAGTTCATTACCCGTGTTCCGTAAGCTTCTGACCTTCCTGCTTGCGGGAAGCCTGTTATGCATGACAGGCTGTAAGAAAGAGGAGGCACCGCAGGAACCTGCGGCGAGTGAAACCCCTGCCGAACACGAAGAAACCATTGGCATCTGGTTTTCCTACATCGAATACCGTGACCTCTGCGCCGGCATGAATGAAGAGGAATTCACGGAATTCACGCGTCAGGCGGTATCCAACATGAAGGAAGTCGGAGTCAACACCCTCTACCTCCATACGGTTGCCTTTACGGATGCCTTCTATGACTCGGATATCTATCCGAAATCATCCGTGATCAGCGGAATGGACTATGACCCGTTTAAGATCTTTGCGGAAAGCGCAAAGGCCGCGGATATTTCCGTTCATGCCTGGATCAACCCGATGCGCTCGGTGCTCGTCAGTGAAGCGGAAAACCTTCCGCAGGATTTCATCATCCGCAAATGGATCGAATCCAACGATGAGCGGGTGCGTCAGAACGGGGACCGGTATTATCTGAATCCGGCCTATCCGGAAGTGCGTTCCCTGATCTGTTCGGTTGTGCAGGAACT
The DNA here is from genome assembly GCA_017469885.1 of Solobacterium sp. Classification (GTDB taxonomy): domain Bacteria; phylum Bacillota_I; class Bacilli_A; order Erysipelotrichales; family Erysipelotrichaceae; genus Bulleidia. The sequence goes on along the minus strand of JAFUFO010000005.1, from coordinate 21,319 downwards.
GCTGGAGAAGTATCAGCCCGACGGCATCCATATGGATGACTACTTCTATCCGTACGGGACGGAGCGCAGCTTCGATGCCTACATCTTTTCCAGAGCGCAGGAAGAAAATGAAAGCCTGACCCTGGAAGACTTCCGGATGAACAATACGGATACGATGGTGAAACAGATCCATGACACGGTAAAAGCGTTTGATCCGAACATCGAATTCGGTATTTCCCCGGCGGGAAATATCGATAACTGCATCACCCTCCTGTATGCCAACCCGTATCACTGGGTCGAACAGGGAACGGTGGATTATCTGATTCCCCAGATCTACTGGGGCTATCTCCATCCGATCAAACCGTTTGAACCGACGTTTGAAGAGTGGAAAGGGGTCATCGGGGATTCCGATGTCCGCCTGCTTGTCGGTCTTGCGGCCTATGTCATCGGTCTGCGTATGAACCTCTCCGATAATAATGAATCTATTAATAATGAATGGGTGGAACACGATGATATGATGGCACGCCAGATGGAGACGGTATTCTCCGGCGGCGGAGACGGCGTGGTGTATTTCTCCTATTCGAGCTTCTTTGCGCCGGATGAGGAGACCCTTGAAATTGTGGAAAACGAAATTATCCACATAAAAAATTTCCTGGAACGCAGAGGATAAGCCTCAGCCTGGGAAATAATAGTGTAAAATGAGTTCATCTTATGACACCCGACGAACTGCGAATGGAAATCCTGCGGCGGAAACTTCCCGCCTCTGAATCCGGAATCGATACCATGATCCGCCTCATTGATCTGGTTCTGGACTGGAATCAGCGAATGAACCTGACGGCGATCAGGGATCCGGAGGAAGCGTATGAAAAGCACCTCCTGGACTGCCTGATCCCGCTTTGTCATGTTCATCCGGAGGGGAAGGTATGCGATGTCGGCAGCGGCGCCGGTTTTCCGGGGCTTGTCTGGGCATCCGCACTGCCGGACGTGCAGTTCACTCTGATTGAACCGATCGCCAAGCGGTGCACGTTTCTCAATACCGCTAAAAATGAACTGAACCTTTCCAATGTGACGGTCGTCAACGGCCGGGCAGAGGAGTTTGCGGCGAAGCACCGGGAAGCGTTTGATATGGTGACGGCCCGTGCCGTCGCAAATCTCACGATGCTTTCCGAACTGTGTGTTCCGCTGGTAAAACCGGGCGGCACCTTTGCGGCGATGAAGGGCCTGCATGGGGAAGAAGAACTGCAGGAAGCGGGTTATGCGCTGAAGCTGCTTGGATGCGGGGAACCGAAGGTCTATGAAGATACGCTTCCGTGCGGGGAAACAAGGACGCTGATCCTTGCGGAAAAGCAGAAGCCGACCCCGGCCGGTTATCCGCGTCCGTATGCGAAGATCAAGCAGAAGCCGCTGAAGGAGAAACACTGATATGGCACGCTCGATATTCGACATCTTTGAACGGGACCGCACCGGAAAAACGGTGGATCTGCCGATCGGTGATATCCGTGCCAGCCGTTATCAGCCGCGGCTTCACTTCGATGAGACCGCAATGAAGGAGCTGACGGACTCGATCCGGGTAAACGGTCTGATTCAGCCGATCACCGTACGGCAGGTGGAAGACCACTATGAGATCATTGCGGGCGAACGCCGCTGGCGTGCCTGCATGGATGCGGGGTTTGAGACCGTGCCGTGCTATATTCTTTCGCCGAGTGAAAACCAGGCGGCGGAAATGGCCATGGTGGAAAACATCCAGCGGGAAAACCTCACCGCGGTGGAAGAGGCCAAGGGCTATGTGCAGATCATGCGGCAGGCCAATCTGACCCAGGAGGAACTCGCAAAGCGGGTGGGCAAATCGCAGTCCGCCATCGCAAACAAGATCCGGCTGCTCAACCTTCCGCAGGAAGTGCAGGAGGCAGTTGCCGACCGCAAGCTTTCCGAGCGTCATGCCCGGGCATTACTCGCACTGCCGGCAGAGAAACAGGCAGCTGCTTATCACTATGTGGAAGACCGCAGCCTCAATGTCCGTCAGACAGAGGCCTATGTGGAAAAGATCGCCGGAGCGAAAAAGAAGAACCGGCGCAAAACGAAGACAAAAGGATTTGCGCGCAGCACACAGATCGGAATCAACTCCGTGAATCAGTGCGTGAATATGATTAAGAAAATGGGAATCGATGTGGTGGCCGAACAGGAAGAATCCCTGACGGATGTCCGGATCATCATCCGCTTCCCCAAATAAAACGGAGATACAGAAACTATGGGGAAAATTATCGCAGTAGCGAATCAGAAAGGCGGCGTCGGAAAGACGACGACATCGATCAACCTTGCGGCGGGTCTTGCTTATGCGGACAAGCGCGTCCTGCTTGTGGACTTTGACCCGCAGGGAAATGCGACCAACGGCATCGGTGCCGGAGCGGCCGGATTTGACCATAATCACAGCGTCTATCAGGTTCTGATGGGAAACGACACCGTCGAACAGGACGCCATTACCCTGGATATGCCGCCGCTGGACGTGCTTCCGGCGACGATCGATCTGTCCGGTGCGGATGTCGAGATGGCTTCCAACCTCTATGAGGTGGGCCGTGAACATCTTCTGAAACAGAAGCTCGACGCGGTGCGCTGGAAGTATGACTACATTATCATCGACTGCCCGCCGAGCCTCGGTCTGCTTAACACCAATGCGCTGACCGCGGCGGATTCGGTCATGATTCCCGTACAGTGTGAATACTTCGCACTCGAAGGTCTGACCCAGCTGCTTTCCACGATCCGGCTTGTCCAGCGGTTATGGAATCCGCAGCTTTCCATCGAAGGCGTTCTGCTTACGATGTTCGATGTAAGAACCAAGCTTTCCGTGGAAGTCCAGCAGGAAGTGCGCAAGTACTTCAAGGAAAAGGTTTACCGGTGCTATATCCCGCGCAACGTGCGTCTTTCCGAAGCGCCCAGCCGTGGGGAAAGCATCTTCGAATACGACACCCGTTCCGAAGGGGCCAAGGCATATGTCGGCCTCGTCAAGGAAGTCATCGCGCAGAACGAAAAGAGGTAACGTATGGCAGATAAGAAAAAGAGCGGACTTGGCAGAGGACTGAATTCCATATTCGGTTCCGATGTCGAACAGTTCCTGGAAGACATTCAGAATAACGGCGGCGATGCGCCGGGACGCAAGGAAGTGGAGATCCCGGTATCGGAGATCCGTCCGAACCCCTACCAGCCGCGTAAGGAATTTGAGGAGAAGTCCCTGAATGAACTGGCGGATTCGATCCGCCTGCACGGCATCTTTACCCCGCTGCTCGTACGGCCCAGCGTTCAGGGCTATGAGCTGATCGCGGGCGAACGCCGTTTACGGGCCGCAAAGATCGCAGGTCTTGCGACGGTGCCGGCAATCTCGGTGGACTTCACCGATGAAGAGATGATGGAGATTTCCCTGCTCGAAAACGTGCAGCGTGAAAACCTCAATCCGATTGAAGAAGCGGCGGCCTATGAATCGCTGATCAAGCGGCTCGGCTATACGCAGGAACAGCTCGCAGAGCGGGTCGGAAAATCCCGTGAATACTGTGCGAATATGTTACGGCTGCTTAAGCTGCCGTATCCCGTCCAGGAGATGGTCACCGAAAAGCAGCTGACCATGGGCCATGTCCGTCCGCTGCTTGGGCTGAATGACGAAGAGGAAATGATCGAGGCGGCAGAAAAGATCCGGAAGGAACGCATGTCCGTCCGCGAAGTCGAGCGCTATGTGAAGGAGCTTGCCGGCGGAAACAAACCGGAAAAGAAACTCCGCCGGGAACCGGAAAAGGATCCGCTCATCCGGGATCTGGAAAACCGGATGACGTCAAAGCTTGGCACGAAGGTTTCGATCAGCGGAAAGAATCTGAACATCCGGTTCACGGATACGGCTGATCTCAACCGCATTCTCGATCTGCTCGGAATGATCGAGGAGTAACGCATGTCACTGCGTCACCCGGACAGCCGCTTCATGCGGTATAGTATCTATGGGTTTCTGCTCATCGGCATTCTCTTGTGTTTCTGGAAACGGCCGGTCGGGCTGGGCATGATCGCAGGCACGGTGCTTTCGGTCATCATCTATGAATGGAACGTGTATTACTGGAACAGGGTGATGGACCGGCGTACTGCCGGAAAGTTCACCGGACTTCCGCATTTTCTCATCAACTTCGCCCTGATGGGCGGAATCCTGCTGTATGCGGTAAACAATTCGGGCATTTTGAATATTTTTTCAACTGCAGTGGGACTAACGGCGGTAAAATCCGCTATTATTATCAGTGAATTATTCAAGCGAAAGGAGGCGGTGTGATGAAGATACAGTCAGATGTATATGTCATTATTCTTCTGACCATCATTCTCGGCATCGGCATCATTCTGTTATCAAAGAAAATTGATAAAGCAGATCCCCTGGCAGAGCCGAAGGGAATTATCCTGCCGGTGATCCTCGGCGTACAGATGGTCCACCGCAGTGTCACGGACAATGTCGGTGAAAAGACCGCAGATATTCTTACCCCGTACATCCTGGTGCTGTGGGTATATATCTTCTGTTCGAACACGATCTCGCTGTTCGGACTGAATTCTCCGACGTCCAATCTTTCCGTCACGCTGTTTCTCGCCTTTATCACTTGGCTGCTGATTCAGATCACGGAACTGAAGTACCAGGGCATCAAGGGTTACCTGCATGGATTCCTCGAGCCGATCGCGGTGATGTTACCGATGAACATAATCGGTAAGTTCTCCACGATGATCTCGATGTCGATCCGTCTGTTCGGAAACATTCTGTGCGGAACGATCATGATGCAGCTGATTTACGGAGCGACCCAGGGTCTCTCCAATATGATCGGAAAGCTCTTCGGGGCAGACAACGTGTTCAACTTCATGGCGCCGGTAATCGCGCCGGTGCTGCACGCGTATTTCGATCTCTTCTCCGGCTTCATTCAGACGCTGGTATTTGTCACATTAACAATGGTCCTCATCGGGAACGATATGCCCGAAGAGGTCAGAAAAGGTATCGCATAGGGAGGATAAATTATGGATATCAATAAGGGTTTAATTGCCATTGGCGCAGGACTCGCAGTTTGTGCCGGTATGATGACCGGTCTTGGTGAAGGTACTGCCGCTGCACACGCGTGCGACGCGATCGGAAAAAATCCGGAAGCGGAGTCGAAGATCCGTTCGACAATGATTCTCGGTATCGCGCTTTCGGAGACCTGCGCGATTTACGGACTGCTGGTTGCGATCCTGCTGATGTTCGTATATCCGAGCCTGTAATACGGAGACAAAGACACAATGATTGATGTCGACATCGTAGGACAGCTGGTACCCAATCCTGTGACGATGATCGTACAGCTCTGCAGTACGCTCGTACTGTTTCTCATGATGAGGAAATACCTCTGGAGTTCCGTAAAGGAATTCCTCGCAAAGCGCGGTGAGAAAATGCAGGAAGACCTTGCGGCGGGTGAACAGGCGCGTCAGGCGGCGGAGAGTGACCGTGAAGCGGCAGCTCTTCAGCTGAAGAACGCGGGAAGCCGGTCCGAGGAAATCGTTGCGGCGGCGGTGAAGGAAGCCGGAAGCCGCAAGGAAAGCATTCTTGCGGAAGCCAACAAGGAAGCGGACATGGTCCGCAGAAAGGCGCGCGAGCAGATGCAGGCGGAACGGGATGCCATGTACAGTGATATGCAGAGGGAGATGGTCGAGGTTGCGATGGCAGCCGCCGGCAAGCTCCTTGCGAAAGACAGTGCAGAGGAACTGGACGAAAAGGCAATCGATGCCTTTGTGAAGGAAGCGACCGATGGCGAATGATGTTGCGGGCCGCTATGCCGAAGCGCTGTTTCAGCTGTCAAAAGAGAATAACGTGATTGCGGAGCGGAAGGAAGAAGCCGAAGTGATCCTTGCAGAATTTCTGGCGAACCCTGAGCTTGCCGGTTTTTTCCGTGCCGTGCAGATCAGCCGGCCGGAAAAGAAGGAGCTCATCGATCGCTGCTTCGAGTCCTTTCTTCCGGATACCGTGAATTTTCTGAAGCTTCTGGTCGATAAAGACCGGATGTATTATCTGCGTCCGATTCTCGAAGAGTTTATCCGCAAAGCGGATGAAGACCTCGGAATCGAGACCGCAACGGTTTCCAGTGCACGGAAACTGGATGAGGCACAGCTTGCGAAGATCAGGACTGCGCTTGAGAAGAAGACCGGCAAGCAGATCAAGCTCATAAACAAGATCGATGAGTCCCTGATTGCAGGTATTAAAGTAACTGCCGGCACAACGGTTACCGATGTATCGGTGGCACGGCAGATTGAAGAGATGAAGGAAACACTCCTGAAAGGAGGAATCAGATGAAACAGATCAGACCGGAAGAGATCAGCGCCCTGATCAAGGAACAGATTAAAAACTATGGTCAGAAGATCCATTCGGATGATGTCGGTTACGTCATCAGCACCGGTGACGGAATCGCGATGGTTCAGGGTATTGACCAGGCGATGAGCGGTGAGCTGCTGGAACTGCCGCACGGCGTTTTCGGCATGGTGCTCAACCTGGAAGAAGACCATATCGGTATCGTTCTGCTCGGTGATGACACGCTGATCAAGGAAGGCGACGAAGTCCGCCGCACCGGACGTATCGTGGAAGTCCCGGTCGGAGACGGCATGCTGGGAAGAGTCGTCAATGCGCTCGGCCAGCCGATTGACAACCGCGGACCGATTGAATACACGAAGACCCGTCCGGTAGAGCGTGTTGCGCCGGGTGTCATGACCCGTAAGGGCGTCAACCAGCCGCTGATGACCGGACTCAAGATCATCGACAGTATGATCCCGATCGGAAAAGGTCAGCGTGAGCTCATCATCGGCGACCGTGAAACCGGTAAGACTGCGATTGCGATCGATACGATCATCAACCAGAAGGGCAAGAACGTGAACTGCATTTATGTCGCGATCGGCCAGAAGGAATCCACCGTTGCCCGTCTTGTGCAGAAGCTGCGCGAGAACGATGCGATGGAATATACGACAATCGTCAATGCGTCCGCTTCCGAGTCCGCACCTCAGCAGTATCTTGCGCCGTATGCAGGATGCGCGATCGGTGAGGAATGGATGGAACAGGGCAAGGATGTTCTCATCGTTTATGATGACCTGTCCAAGCACGCGGTTGCCTACCGTACCATGTCGCTTCTGCTCAGAAGACCGCCGGGACGTGAAGCTTACCCGGGTGATGTCTTCTACCTGCATTCCCGGCTGCTCGAACGGGCAGCGAAGCTCAGTGATGAACTCGGCGGCGGCTCTTTGACCGCACTTCCGATCATTGAGACGCAGGCCGGTGACATTTCGGCTTACATTCCGACCAATGTCATCTCCATCACCGACGGTCAGATCTTCCTGCAGACCGACCTGTTTGCGTCGGGTGTCCGCCCGGCCGTTGATTCGGGTCTTTCCGTATCCCGAGTCGGTTCGCATGCCCAGACCAAGGCGATGAAGAAGGTTTCCTCCTCGCTGAAGCTTGAACTTGCGCAGTATCACGAAATGCTGGCATTTGCGCAGTTCGGTTCGGATCTTGACCCGACCACCAAGAAGATTATTGACCACGGCACCAAGCTGACCGAGCTGCTCAAGCAGCCGCAGTATCAGCCGATGTCCATGGCAGAACAGGTACTGACCCTCTATGCCGCAAAGAACGGTGTCATCGACACCATTCCTTCCGAAGAGATGGCAGACTTTGAAAAGCTCATGCAGAGAACCTTCAAGGAGGAATTCGCCGATGTCGTCGATGAGATCGAGCGCACCGGAGAAATCAGCGATGAGCTGGATGGCCGCATCAAAGCCGGCATGGATGCCGTACTCGAACATTACCGTCTGGTAAAGGGAGCGTAGTATGCAGTCGATGCAGGCACTGCGCACCCGGATCCGCTCGGTAAACTCCACCCGCAAGATCACCAAGGCCATGGAGATGATCGCCAATGCGAAACTCTTCCGCCAGCGTGCTGCGATGGAGGCTAACCGGGAATACGCGATGCGTCTGCGGGAAACCGTCAATGAGATCGTTGCGAACAACCCGGGGATCGACAGTCCGTATATGCAGAAGGGAAACACCGATAAAAAGGTGACGATCGTCTTCTGCAGTGACATGGGATTATGCGGTGCGTACAACATGAATATCATGCGGTATGTCAAGGATACCCTGACCAAGGAAGACCCGATCTTCCTGGTCGGCACATCCCTGTACCGGACCATGACGGAAAACGGATATAAACTCCTGAACAAGGAGCCGGTATCCACGGATGCGGTAACGCCGCAGAAGATCCGGGAATACATCCAGTCCGCAATGGAGATGTACTTCCACCATGAGTTCGGCACCCTGCAGCTGATCCGGACCCGCTTCGTGAATACGATGTCCTTCCGTCCGGAAACACTGCAGCTGCTGCCGTGTGAACTTGAGGAACAGGAAGTAAAGGAAGGCCCGCAGGCGGAAACCCTGTTTGAGCCGAATGCGGAAACGATCCTCAACGAGATCATGCCCATGATGCTGGCGGATATGGTCTACAGCGCATGGATGGAATCCGCAACCAGTGAACAGGGAAGCCGGCGTATGGCCATGAAGACGGCTACCGACAACGCAGATGAACTCAGCAGTGAACTGCTGCTGGAATATAACAAAGCCAGACAGGCTGCGATTACCCAGGAGATCACCGAAATCGTCGGCGGCTCCGAAGCAGTCTGATACAAGGAGACTGACGTTATGAGTGAAACAGGAAAAATTGTACAGGTCATCGGACCGGTCGTTGATATCCGGTTTACATCGGATCATCTCCCGGCGATCCGGAATGCGATTCACATCACATTCCCGGACGGCAGGCAGATGACCGTCGAAGTAGCCCAGCATGTCGGTGATGATATTGTCCGCTGCATCGCGATGAGCAGCACGGACGGTCTTGTCCGCGGCATGGACTGCGTCGATACCGGAGCGCCGATCACGGTGCCGGTCGGCGAGGAAGTACTCGGACGCATGTTCAACGTCCTCGGTGAACCGATCGACGGACTCGGACCGGTTGAGGCAAAAGTTCATATGCCGATTCACCGGGAAGCTCCGACCTTCGCCCAGCAGCAGACTTCCACGGAAATTCTCGAAACCGGAATCAAGGTCATTGACCTCCTCTGCCCGTACAACAAGGGCGGCAAGGTCGGTCTCTTCGGCGGTGCCGGTGTCGGAAAAACCGTTCTGATGCAGGAACTGATCCACAATATCGCAATTGAGCACGGCGGACGTTCTGTCGTTGCGGGTGTCGGTGAGCGTACCCGTGAAGGAAACGACATGTACTTCGAAATGAAGGAATCCGGCGTTCTCAAGAATACCGTTCTTACCTACGGTCAGATGAATGAGTCTCCGGGTGCCCGTATGCGTGTCGCGCTCTCCGCGCTGACCATGGCGGAATACTTCCGTGACAAGGAGCACCAGGACGTTCTTCTCTTTATCGACAACATCTTCCGTTTTACCCAGGCAGGTTCGGAAGTATCCGCGCTGCTCGGCCGTATGCCGAGTGCCGTTGGTTACCAGCCGACGCTGGCAACGGAAATGGGCCAGCTTCAGGAGCGTATCACATCCACTGATGACGGTTCGATCACATCCGTACAGGCAATCTATGTCCCGGCAGATGACCTGACCGACCCGGCTCCTGCGACTGCCTTCTCGCACCTTGACGCAAAGACGGTCCTTGACCGTGGTATTGCGGCACTTGGTATCTACCCGGCGGTTGACCCGCTCGGTTCCGGTTCCCGTAACCTGGACCCGCTGGTCATCGGTGAGGAGCACTACCAGGTTGCCCGTCAGGTCCAGCAGATCCTGCAGAGATACAAGGAACTGCAGGATATCATCGCCATCCTCGGTATGGACGAGCTTGGTGAGGATGACCGCAAGATCGTCAACCGTGCAAGACGTATCCGTAACTTCCTGTCCCAGCCGTTTGCGGTTGCGGAACAGTTCAGCGGCCTGCCTGGCAAGTATGTGCCGGTCAAGGACACCGTTCGTTCCTTCCGTGAAATCCTGGATGGGAAATATGATGATCTTCCGGAGGCTGCGTTCATGAGCGTCGGCACGATTGAAGACGTCGTCGCCAAGGCAGAGAGCCTCAAATGAGTGTGATTCATCTCCGGGTCGTAACCCCGGAAGGAATCTATAAGGAGTTCGACACCCCGTACCTGAACTTTCAGTCCACGGACGGGGACCGCGGTATCCTGCCGAACCATATGCCTCTGGTCACCTCCCTGCGAATCGGAAAGATGACCTGTGAAGAAGACGGCAAACGGGAAACCTATGCGGTGGCAGGCGGTCTGTTGTACTTCCGCGATAATCTCGCGGAGATTCTGACCGATGCGATCGAGCGCAGTGATGAGATTGATGAAGAACGTGCCAAGGCAGCGCAGGAGCGAGCTCAGGAGCGTCTGAAATCCGGAAACGGAAACATTGACGTCAGGCGTGCCCAGCTCTCACTGGCCCGTGCCATGAACCGTCTCACTGTGGCGGGACTCTGAGTTACGAATGATCATGAATGAAGGATGACTGATATCGGTCATCCTTTTTCTGTGCCATCCGTTTGTACTTTTTGTGTATTTCGGAAACATGCATTACCTGTTTGCGGTAGAATACTTTCATGAAACCAAAACTGCTGGTTCTGACATGTATTGTGCTTGGGATGTCATTGATCTTTCCGCATGCGGAGGGAACGGTGGAAACCGCAGGCATCGAATTTGATTTTAACCAGGACGGCATCACAGACCGGAAGGACTGGGATGAACTTTCCGCATGGGTAAAAACATACCGGATGGAAGATGAGGATGGGGAATACTACACCAAGCAGGAAGTTCCTGCGACCATCGGATTAATGATCAACGAATATTACGGAAACCGGCAGACGGAGGATTACGGAGTTGATGTTTCTGCTCTGCCGCAGTATTATCTGCCTTCCGTCGGGGATTCCACGATCGCAAAATCCCAGGGGGCGTTCAGTTCCTGCTGGGCATTCAGTGCCATATCCTCCGTTGAAAGCAATCTTCTCCGGAAACGGAATGGAACAGCCGGAATGATTGTGAATAACGCAGATCAGTTTGAACCTGCCAATGCCTCGGATGAGATCGATCTCAGTGAGTTTTACCATGCCTATATGAACATGGTCCCAAAGGAAGACGGCTCCCAGAAGGGAGAGGGCGCAATGCCGCTCCATACGGAAGAACCAAACGTACAGTTTTCCTTTAACGGGTTCGGCGGTGCCAATCAGAACCTGCTTACCAACTGGACCGGACCTCTGACAGAAGAGCAGGAACCGTATGAACCGATGCGGGAAGAAGCGGAAGGGGTCAGTGCATACGGACTGCGCAATCCAGAGGAAGATAAAACAGCCGTCCCGGCTGCCCATATCCAGCAGTTTGTCTATCTGGATGCGCCGAATATCATTCACGTGGACCGGAAGAAGGAACGGTATGTGACGACGGGCTATGATCCGGACGCGATCCGCCGTCTGAAACAGGCCGTGATCACATACGGGGCAGTCATGCTGGAATACGGCTCGGATTCCTCCATGCCCACGGAATCCGGAAACGGCGAATACTATAACTATTCCAACTGGGCGCAGTATTACGATGAAGAAACGCTCAAGCTGAATCACATGGTGTCCATCGTGGGATGGAATGACAGTTTTCCAAAAGAAAATTTCAGGGCAAACCGCAATTCCATTCCCGAAGGAGACGGTGCATTTCTGATCAAGAACAGCTGGGGAAGCTATGACACCAACTATGAAACCTATGAAGACCAGCTGGATTCCATGCTTGCGGAGGCAGAGGGAACCGAGAATGAGGCAATCACCAATCGCAGATACAACTATGGCATCAAGGATGAAAACGGCCATGGGACCGGCTATTTCTGGCTCAGTTACTATGACAGATCCATGACCGGTGCCTGCGCACTGAGCGCAGATGACGCACAGGATGGGTTTGATTATGACAACATCTACCAGTATGACTTTGCGGTACAGATGAGCATCGATCCGGTATCCCTGCCGACGGATAATGAAGAGACCAGAGTGGCGAATATCTTTACGGCGGAGAATGATGAAATCCTTACCGCGGTATCGGTCTATGCGCCGGCTGCCGGTGCGCAGGCAGAGATCCGGATCATAAAGATCAATGAGACCAGTGACCTGTCCTCCGGGGAGTATGCGTCCATGATGGATGTCTCCCTGAAGGAAAAAGGGTTTCATACCGTTGCGCTGGAAACACCGGTCAGTCTGAAGAAGGGCGAATCCTTTGCGGTGGTTGAGCGGGTCGTGACAGAACATGAAGGACGGAAGCTCTCCTGGCTCAACCTGGAACATATCATAAAGCCATCCCTTCAGACCGATGACAATATCGGCGAATGCCGGTTAAAAGTAGTAAGCAATCCGAATGAGAGTTATGCCTGTGTAAAAGCCGCAGACGGGTATGCCTGGACCGATATCGAAACACTGAATCAGGAAACCGATGCCGCAGACGTATTTGAATTCGGCAATGCCTGTATCAAGGCATATACGGTCGATAACGATCATGCAAAAACTGCGCAGATGGGAACTGCAGGTCCTTCCTCAGCACAGAAAGCAATCGGCTGGGCGATCATCGCTGGCTGCATTGTGTATTACATATTCAGGAAACGGAAACCGTCAGAAGCCTGAAAATACAGCAGAATAATATGATTGGGTGCCACATGGCGCAGACAGTGTTCTGCGCCATGTTTTTCATGTGTAAATGTACTCTTTCAACAAATAACCGGAAAAACACGCAAAAAGTGAGGAAAACAGCGCATTTAATGCGGTGGAAATGCTATTAATGTACCTTTTCATTTGTTAAAATAAATTGATTTATATTTCACCCAATAGGGGAAGGAGACAGCAACATGCGAAACAACAAACACACATTCTTCACACTGCGCCGCTTCATAGCGATATGCATGGCAATGCTGGTTATGCTGGGCGCAAATGCTACAGCTCTTACGGCAGAAAGCGGTCAGGATATCACTACTGGTGATGAGCCTGTAACAGAAACCGCTGTTTCATCGACTCCGGAAACAACCAAGGATACGGATGAAAAAGAAATCACATCTGAAGATTCGGAGGAAGAAATCGAGGAAACGGATATACCCGCAAGCGAACCGGAAACGGAAATCATATCAGAAGGCGAACCGGAAACGGAACCAAAAGCAGAAGATAATCCGGAACCGGAAGGTGAACTAAAGACAGAAGGTGAGCCGGAAGAAACAGCTACTGCATCAGATATTGAGAATTCCGAGATTTCTGATACTGAAGAAATATTACCTTTGGATAATGCAGATTCGGCTGTCTCTGATACTGAAGGGTCATTGCCTTCGGACAATACGGATATATCTCAAGATAATGGCACAGTTGAAACAACTCCTTTGAATGTAGAACAGATACCTTTGAAGGCAGATACGCCGATTCTGAAAGGTGTGAAACTGTTGAATGCTGCTGATGAAGCGAGCAAACCACTAACCGTAAAAATATATATTTATGCGTGGGATGAAAACGGTGAATATGAGAAAGTTGGTACACTAAGTAAATCAGGACTGACCGAAGGAGATACTGCCAGTTGGTATATACCCACATATTTCGGCGGTAAAGTTAAGAATACGACAGTAACCAAAGATGGAAAACAGTATAAATTCAGTAGTTCATCATGGAAGTATGCGGATGGAACGCGGATTCCAAGAACACAACCAGACGGAACCGGAAGTGGAAACTATTTTGCGGTGAAGTATGAAGATGCTGCAGCGATTACTGACGAAGCCGGTGTGGCAGAGTACAGTGTTTATGCGGGATACAGACCTGATGTCCAAGTTACACTTATCTTTCTTGATATTCGACATCATGACGGGACGACAACTACAAGCTCCGAAAGCAATATACTCTCTGCAGAAGTTGGTTGGAATTTTACAAAGAAAAAATTGGAGACAAGAACTGCTCTCAGAGTGGGTGAGGTATTTTCCTATACGGGTTATGAATATAAATATACCGGCTACTGGACAGATGACAGGGGAAATGTAATAGATGCTTCTTCAACAATCAGTTTTACGAATTCTGAAGGAACAACATCTGGTAATCATTACTATGTGGATGAAGATACGGTAATCAGCTTTACTCCGGAGTATATACCCAGCAAGATTCGCGGACTGGATTATAACTATATCGATAACATTTCTACAGGATCCGGTTCCTGGTCCAATGCGAATGCTTATGAGTACAGGTCTCAGGTCGGGTCACTGACTCATACGTACGCTGATCCATCAGAGAAAACACCTGTCTCAGACTATCAGTTTAAGTACTGGGAAATAGATGAGGAAATCATCAAATATCCGAATGGAAGTAAAGAAATAAAGACACCGGAGAAAAAGTATTATGCTGGAGAATCACATGTTTATTGGGTGAATTCAGGTCTCCCTGCGGGGACAGATACTGAGATTAATGTCTATGCTTACTGGCAGCCGGCGATAACAGTAAATTACCATGTGATGGGAAGTGTTGCGAAATCTGAGAAAAACTATTCTGAGGTGAAAGTCTATGACTACACGCCGGAAGATAAGGGAAATATTCATTTTGAAGGCTGGTACAGTGACCCTGAGCTGACACAGCGAATCGATGAATCAGCTGTTGAAACAGCTCCCGCTATCACAAAAGATAAGGACACTGCCAAAGTTGTAGATGTCTACGCACGCTTTGTTACTGCAAAGACTGTAAGCAAGGTCTGGGACGATACTGATGACAAGGATGGTATCCGTCCTGCAAGCGTTCAGGTTCAGCTGAATAAGGCCGGGGAAGCCTCCGGTGAACCTGTTACTCTGAGTGCAGACAATAAGTGGACTTATACATTTGAAGATCTGACTGCTTACGATAAAGACGGCAGTGAGATTGAATACACCATTGATGAAGTCGAAGTACCAAGAGGTTATACCAAAACGGTTGTGTCTGAAGAAGACACGGTTACGATCACAAACGCGCATACAATAAACCCGACTCCGACGCCGACGATTACACCTACTCCTACAACAACCCCGAAGCCTACGGCAACGCCGACACCTACATCTACGCCGACACCCGAAAGCAAGTCGGATAAGACACCGGCACCTACCATGACACCGGATTATGTAGTAACCTGCCAGATGGCCGGGTATCCTGCAAACTACGCATGGAACGAAGCCGCTAAGGCATGTCAGCCGGGATACATCGATGACTTCGGAGTATTCCACAGCACAGCCGCAAGACGCGTAATTCCGAACACCTATGACAAGGGACTGATGGGAAATCTGATCACATTCATGATTTCTGATCTGCTCGGCATTGCGATTGTATTAATCCTGAAGAAGTATTAATACTCCACACACAAAGGAGGCCAAGGCCTGGTTCCTGAATGCATATACAGGAATCAGGCTTTTTTCGTAATTGGCAGACTGCATATTCACCGGGAAATAAGTGCATGCGGATTCAGAGTACCTGTTTGAAATCATGCAGTATTAATTAGAAGAAACGTAAAAAGAATAACGATTCGGAAGATTACAGATTTATCTTGTTTACACCGGATTATTAACATTTTGTGAAAATTGTAAATAAAATTTTCGATGGGAGACCAATCAATCGAATATAAGGTACTGTTAAAGAAAAATGTTGCATTGATTAATATTAATTTGTGCAAAAATAGTGACTGTTTTATCGCATGAACGCATGCTTATGTAAAAAGCAATAAAATACTGCACTGTAAAAACACAAGGGTACATTGCATGCATGAAAAATGAAATACATGTAGAATGTTGGTTCGCCATCACAAATTTACAATTATTGTGCCAACCTTTTTTTGATAATATATATCCAAATAGAAACCATTATCAGATTGGTTGGAGAGGCAACTACACTATGTGGAACAACAAACAGAAAGGCTTCACACTGCGTCGCTTTATAGCTATCTGCATGGCAATGCTGGTCATGCTGGGCGCAAATGGAACTGCCCTTACAGCAGAGGGCCAACAGACTCCCGGTACCGGAGATGAAACAGTAACAGAGACTGTTACACAACCGTCTCCGGAAACAACAGAAGAGTTGAACGATGAACCAACTGGGGACCCGGCTGGAGATCAGAAAAAAGAAGACCAGCCCGAAGGTCAGACAGAAGGCAAGCCGGAAGATTCGGAGGAAGCCAAAGAACCGATCGATAATCCGGGCACTGATCTGAATCCGGATGGCAATGCAGCTCCTGCGGATAACAACCAGGAAGGAACTCCGGAAGCCAAAGAGGGTGAATCAGAAGACAAAACAGTTGAATATACTGTCACTGATTCTTTACCTGAATCCGCTCCTGAAGCGGCTCCTGCAGAGCTGGCTGAAAGTAAACTGACAGTGGCTCCGAAGGCTGCTGTGAAGGAAGAGCCAGCTGCGAAAGAACCTGCGGCAGAAGCTGAGAAAGAACCTGCAGAGGAAGAAGAAAACGAAGAAGAGAAGTCGGAAGAACAGCCGATGACTTTAATGTCTCAGCCTGTCGGTGCTTCACTTCTTTCAGAACCGTCTGCGCCTGTGACACAGCCGGATGTCAGCGGATCTAAAAAGGCCTCACCAACTGAACTGACACCGGAGCAGCGTGAAACGACTGTAACGTTATCGCTTCCTTCGGGAGAATATAAAAACAAAGTGGATGTCGTCTTTGTGACGGATAGTTCCAATTCTACTGATTTGGGAAAGGAATTTATTGATGCTTCAACGGAATTATTTGAAAGCATTATTGAAAACAATCCATCAATCGACCTGAAAGTTGGTGTCGTGCTGTTTACAGGAAGCGCAAATGATGCAATTAAATATACTTCTAATGGTTCGTATTCCGGATTGACACCTTATAATGAGGACACAAAAGCGTACATCACAAATTCATTTCAGCTTTCTGATGCCATGGATAAGGATACATTCCGCGATGCATTCGGTCGTGGTTCTGGTCCTCATGTCGGTCTTGATCTTGCGAATATGTGGTTAGAGGCAGATTCCGAAGTTGAAGATAGTCACAAATACGTGGTCTTTTTCACAGATGGTAAGGGATATATTTGGGCAAATGAAAAACATGAGCCTACAACAATCTATGCACAGTATTATACAAGTAATAAATATACGTTAGCTTCAGGAGGCAAACCGACTTTATCACAGACCATGGGATATAATAAAGCTTCCTATTCCGTTGATGTTCAGGACCCAAGTGAAAAAAGTAACATATACCTTTTTGACTCTTATGAAGCCCTGTACAATTCTACCGACCCTGAGCTGACAGGCGTAACCAAATGGGATCAGCCATGTCCGTATGCTTTTGGTGAAACCTATAAAGCAGGACAACCAGATGGAACTATTGTTAAGCACACAACCACTAATGGCGCAGAGCTTTTTGGAACTAAAGGAACATTTGGAAATCGCGCGGATTATCAGTACTGGTATGAGTTCACTCCAAATGCAAGCTGGGAAGGGGTAAATTATCAAGAAGGCAACCCGTATATGGTTATTGATAATGGAGATGGAACATACACATTTGATACAGACGCTATCAACCCCAATTATTACCAGTATCATGTAGACTGCTTGCAGAAAGGTCTGTACAAAACCGGCCATCTTTGGAAAGAGATGGGTCAGAAATATAAAGTGGCTACCATCACTTATGACAGCAGCACTGGAGGCGGTCTTGAACTGGTAGCACCGTTCAAAAATTGGCTGCGAGAAAACAGTTTATACAGTGCCAATAAGAGTAGTCCGGGTGATGTAAAAAAACTGTTTTCAGACATCGATAACTCAATTCGGTACATGGTAAATACCGGTACAGTAACGGATATCGTTCCTTCTGATTTCACATTAGTTGAAGATGATGGATTTACGATGACAAAAAGCGGAGAAACTCTTCCGGTTGAAAAAACAGGTGATCATGAGTGGTCATTTGGCACAAAGAATGCGGAAGGTGTATATCCGTATGTCGTAAACTATGATAATGCTTCGCAAACGATTACCTGGGCTATCAATGTACCAATTGAAAACGCGAATCCAGTGACGCTGTCCTACACTCTTTACCTGAAGGAAGGCGCAGAAGATGGGAAGTCGTATGATACAAATGTCAGCGCTGTGCTGGATTATACGACATCAGATGGGCAAACAGGCACGTTTACATTTGAAATTCCAGTAGTAACATATAGCGAGCCGAAACCAACACCAACACCAACACCAACTCCGACTCCTACACCTACTTCAAAACCGACACCGACACCGGAACCGGAATCCAACCCGAAGTCCACTCCGACACCGACACCGGATTATGTAGTAACGTGTCAGATGGCAGGATATCCGGCTGACTATGTGTGGAACGAAAATGTTAAGGCATGTGTACCTGGGTTCCGCAGAACAAAAGTACCGAATACCTATGACAAAGGACTGATGGGAAACTTTACTACATTCCTGATTTCAGATCTGATCGGTATAGCAGCCGTATTACTCCTTAAGAAGTATTAATTTCTCTAAACATTCAGGAGGTATGACATAACGTCATACCTCCTGTTTTTGTGTATATTGAAAAGTTGTTATTGTTGCGGCAGACCTGAATTTCTTAGTGTTTTGAGCTGAATTTATGAACCCTATACGCACGTAAAGCACGAATATTACAAAATACAGAAACAATTCTGTAAAAAACTCAGGAACTGCAAAAATTTTGCCAGGAAATGCCGCAAAACATCTGTTACAAAATCAATGTATTTGTTAAAATAAATCGAATCGTACCCCACGCGCGGGTGTAGGAGGCAATAGTATATGCAAAACAACAGGAATGCATTCTTTGGAATGCGGCGAATGATTGCGGCAGGAATGGCTGTACTGGTCATGCTTGGCGCAAACGCGACATCTCTGACAGCGGAAAATGGACAGGGAACGGAAAACAATGATGAACCTATCACAGAGACAGTAGAGTCAGTAGAGTCATCCACAACTCCGGAAGCAGAAGAATCTAAGGATCTCACAGAAAACCCCGAATCAGAGACAAAAGAGGGTGAACCGGAAGGTGAGCCTGGCAAAGAGACAGGCGGATCAACAGTTATAGACGGTTCTGATACAGATGAAGGAACTGGTGCTTCATCAGAACCGGGAACGGAACCTGCAACTGCTGAAGAGAAGACAGAAGAAAAAACAGAAGAAAAAACCGAACCTGTCAAAGAAGCGGCAGAAGAGCCTGAAGCCGTTGATCAGAAAACAGAAAAAACAGAAACTGTTGAATTATCAGTAGAAGACCTCATGTTAGAAACTGCTGAAGCTGCATCACCGGAAGAGGTTGAGGAAAAAGTTTCCGCAAACCTCGCAAAGGAAGCAGAAAAAGAGGAAGCAGTCAGTGAAGAGGTTGCTGAAGCGGCACCTGCTTCTGAGACAACGAATTCAGATACTTCGAAGGATAAGTGGATTTCAAAGGCAAAGACCGCAACGAACCTTGACAGTAACTATATTTCGGAAGTAACACTCTCCATGCCGTCCGCAGAAGAGAAGCTTTCTTCTGACGTAGTATTTGTACTTGATAAGTCATCATGTAATAAAAATACGCAGGAAAAGGCAGCAGCCCTTTTGGATCAGCTCATCGACGCCAAAGAGAAAAGCGGCGCATCTATTAAAGTTGCGGTAATATCTTTCCGTTCAGCAGCGACAACTCAAGTCGAACTTACTGAATTGACCGATGAAAGCAAAGGCCAGATTGTTGACGTGATTGGAAAAAGACCTGATGGACAAGGAACCAATATTGAGGCTGGATTAGTTAAAGCAAATGAAGTATTGAGTGCCGATTCTGATGTAAAAGACCATCGTAAATATGTAATATTGGTCAGTGATGGTCTCACTCGTACGTTTTTTGTGAATGGACAAAACAGTTCTATCTTTGCGCAGACAGAAAGGAATAAATATGAAGGCACATTGGGTGGCTGGAGTGCTGCTCGAAAAGTAAAAGAGGGAGTATACCCTATTCCGGGTGGTGACTGGAATGCATATTGGGCAAATGTTCAAAAATGGGTTGAAGCAGATAAGGATGAATATGTGAGTTCTGTCGATAATATTAATCCTAACGCTGAAACAAATAACCAACTAATTGGTGACCGTCCATATGTTCGTACAGGTGAGCAACAGGATCATGCATTATGCGTAGACCGTGCTTTCTACAATGCCTGGAAGGCATATGCTGCACTGGAAGAGAAAGGGTATAACTGTTACACACAGAGTGTAGGAAATTATCCTGTAGGAATCGCATTTCTACAGATGCTTGGGGGCGCAATTGACTTTGATGATATTACGAACGATATCCTTTACCTGGTAGACAAAGACAGTCATGTTGATGATTTCATGGGTTATGTGGATGGAGATTACAACTTTGATCTTTTCGAACCGGACACCATGAAGATGACGGTTGATAACAATGAAAAAACCGAGACATTTTCCGCTGAAAAAATAGGCGATAATCATTATGGCTTCGCCAAAAAAGACGATGGAACATATAAGTATGAAGTAACGTATGTCCCAGATAATAAGAAGGAAAACGAAAAAATCGTATGGACGACGAATGTTCATGTTTCTAACTTCGAACATGTCAGCCTGACCTACAAAGTAAAACTGATGAATCCGAAAACCAAAGCCGGCACATATGGTGAATATGATCGTGATGGTTCAAAAAAACTCGAGAGCCTGAATACCAACCAAAGAGCAGTGCTTTTTCCGGTTGATTCAACTGGTGATGAGGGGGCTTCACAGGAATTTCCCAAACCGAATGTAAGCTACACGGTAAAGAAATCAGATCCTACTCCTACTCCTCCGACACCGACACCCACTTCTACATCTACACCTACACCTACTTCGAAGCCGACTCCAACACCGGAACCGGAATCCAACCCGAAGTCCACTCCGACCCCTACGCCGGATTATGTAGTAACGTGCCAGATGGCAGGATATCCTGCGGACTACGTATGGAACGAAAATGTTAAGGCATGTGTACCTGGGTTCCGCAGAACGAAAGTACCGAATACCAGTGATAAAGGACTTACAGGAAGCTTTGTATCATTCCTGTTCTCTACAGTCACCGGTGTTGCGGCCGCATATATCCTGAAAAAGTATTAATACCTGATACTCATGGAGGAATGACACACAGTTTGTCCTCCTCCTTTTCTTTTTGGTATTGTAAATAAACGTAGGGCAGGAAAAGAAAACCTGTAAATAAACATAGGGTTACCCCTGTAAATAAACGTAGGGTTTACAGCCAAATAAGGACCGGAAAGCCAAGAAGCTGACCGGCCTTTTCGAATGTCATTTTT
>JAFUFO010000043.1 GCA_017469885.1 Solobacterium sp. | reverse complement strand
TTGTTCGGATTAAACGCAGGCGCGCCCTCTACTGGTGTGATCGTGAATTCGAACGAATCATTCGTCGCCCAATCACGGCCTTCCAGGGTCTTCTTGACCTTTACTTCGCCTTCGCCGGACTTGTTATATGTGTTCGTGAATGTCGCAATCTCTACTTGTTCGCCATTTAATTTATAAGTAACTGATGCTGAAAGTTCACCAGTTCCTTCAGCTTTGCTTACAGTGACTATTGCTGTATACGTTCTGGCATCATAAGTAACTCCAGGAATCTTGTCGGTTTCTGCAGGAATATCTTCTTTGATTTCGTACTCATAAATCCCTTCCGCTGTATATGTGATGGATCCAAATTTGCCTGTGTTACTTGTTCCGCTTTCGGGTTTGCCAATCTCGACTTTATTTCCGGTTCCGGTTGGCATCGGCGCCCCATTTTTTGCTGTCAGTGTGAAACTAAACTTATCAGAATCTCCCCAGGCTCTGCCTGTGAACGCCTTCGTAACCTCAAGTTCCGCACTGCAATCCTTATCATTTACTTTATTAACGAAATCTCCAATAGCAAATATCGGCTTTTCTTCGACTATCGTCGGAGTAATAGGAGTCTCGGTTTCACCGTTAACAACGTATACAGAAATCTGGATTTCGCCTTTTTGACTGTCTGAGCCGTGTTCAGCGGGATCTTGATGCACTGCAACCACCTTTATCTTTACAGGCGCTGCAGTATATGCTACGTCATCATAGTAAAGGGGGCTTCCCGCTGCAGGAACAGTTTCTTCAATTAAATAATAGAAATTTTTGGTTGTTCCCTTTGGAACATCGGTTTCTGTGTATTTGATTGTCTTAAAGTCTACATTTCCTTTACTGTCACTTAGAACCGTTTCGATGGCATCACCCTTCTTAGTCCAGGGATTCTCTACTTCATACAGTGAGAATTCAAACACTTTGGATCCGAGTTCAGCTTCTGTGCCGTCTGAGTTCCTAAGTTTCTTCGCTCCTCTAAGTGTAAAATCTCCTTCAGCTTTATACTTTCGCTGCGTTCTGAAGAAATGCCACTCTGCACTCGTCTGTGTGAATTTTTTTCCTGTCGCAACCCAGCCTGTGCCTGAACCATTTATTTCTTCAAAGTCAGCATCTGGCGCAAGGAACAATCCTGCCGGACCGTTTTTAAAATCCACCTTCTTCGCTTCGTATGCATTGAAAACAATGTGATTCAAAATGTAATTTTCAACATTGCTGTTGTGTTCTTTTTCACCACCATTACCATCGGTATTTGAGTTCAATTCCTTCACGAGCTCAGTTAAGGATCCGTCAGCATTTTTCTTATATACAGAGACGACTTCTTTAGAAATCGTTACGTGATCGCCAGGTATATTAAAGACAATACTCTGTCCTTCAAGCTTCTTGATATGCCAACCCGGGTTACTGAAGTCATAGCCAGTCGCATCAATATAAATTGTTATGTCATCAGGAAAACTCGTGGTATCAATCACTCTGTTATTATTATCATATTCGACTTTGACACTCGGTTTATTTCTATATTTCTGCGAAGAATCTGTCAGTTTTGCAATGAGACCATCAACGTATGTCTTCACATCCGCCTTGGAAGTAGGATAAACCGTAACATCATAACCTGTACCATCCTGATGAATGTGATCTGTTGTCTCCTCAGAATTATCCTTTTTGTGAACATACGGTTCTGCGCTGTCGCTAGGGGTATATATATCCGGGTCAACCTTTGTGTTGCCTGTGAATTTAATCTTATTATATTCCCCCACATAAAATGGCATTGCTTCGGATTCTCCGCCATTCGCAGCTAAGTCAATACCCGCATTAGTACTCTCGATATATTTATTAACAGCAAAGTTGGTTTCTGTATGGTCTTTTCTTTCATATTCATTCGCAACAACACCATACTCTGCACCTTCGCCCAGAACATCGTAAGGGTCAATTGCAGGATCATAATTTGCTTCTGTTAACCTGACAAAATGAGTGATTGTAGTCACTTTGTCGGTGTCATTATAAACAACATTCGTTCCTTCAACCCTTCCTGTATCATAGCTGACGGTATAGTACTTATTACCAATCTTTACCGGGTAGCCTTCTTTCACTTCCGTATCATTCTGCTTTAAGTTCAGTGTAAATGTCTCATTGCCAGTAATTGTATTTGTTGCCGTCTCATGAGAGGTCCAATTATAAGTAATTGGCGCTGTTGTCTGATCCTCGATCAGATATACAATATTGCCATCATCATTAATTGAACGACCTTTTGTCGAGGTGTTTGAGATATCAACATTTTCAAATTTATCCGGGTTCGAAGACTGATGGGCTGCTATCAGATTAAGCTGTATTCCGTCACCTGAAGAAGGTGTGACTGCTGTAGGATTAGTCTCGATTATGACCTGATACTTTTTCTTATATGCACTATAAAGGGAGATATCCGTTCTATTTTCTTCTCTGTTAAATACATTCTTCCAGAAGTCAAATCCTGTCAGGGTATCTGTTCCTTTACTATTTACTTCCTGCAGATTTGCGGGTAATTGACCTGCAGTGTTCGCTTTATACAAACGCACATCACAGGTGTAAACATCAGGATCATAGAAAAGAGTTCCGCCATCGATGTCAACGCCATTATCATCTACAAGTTTAAATTTTCCCTCATCTCCATCGCCAGGAATTTTATGCGTAAACGTTCCGGAGGTGTTTGCACTTGCTACATCCTGTGCGCTAACAGGAACAATTTTATATGCAACAAGTTTTCCATTATTGTATAAACGAACACGGAAGAAATATGCATTGCTAGCTGTTTCCATATTCGCTGCATTTTCATTCAATTCAGGAGCAACACCTTCTGGTGTATGCTTTTTGTAAAAAGATACCGTGATGTTATGATCTTGCCCTTCATTTTCCTGTTTTGTGAAAACGGTCTCCATGACTCCATTGGCGATCGTCGAAGCAGTGGAAAACAGATCTTTTGTAAGATCGCTGTTCTGTTCTGTGCCTACTGTATTTTCGTTGTAACGAACAATCTTTTTGCTTTGATCATTAGATTTACCAGTAATAGCTTCCAATAAATCATCGGTTCCTGTCACAACCTGCGTTGAAATGGTCTCTGTGCCGGAATAATAATATGGCACGTTTCCTATAGTCAGGTTTCCATAATTATTGATAAGTTCTTTAAACACTACTGGGCCGGACTCATCAGAGGGGTTTTTCGTACCATCCACCGTATGTAGTGCATAGTACGATTTTCCGTCTCTTACCATTTTGACAAGCAGTTTATAATCTGTCGGAAGCCCTGTCGCAGGATCTATCGGGCTGCCGCTTTCGTCATTGAATTTCGTTTTGATTTTAAAATCCGAAATCTTAGTAAGGGTTATTGTTCCTACACCGTTTTCATCTACCGAAGTAACAGTATAATTATTAGCAACGCCTCCATTACCAGCCGCTTCTCGTTTGTTGTTATCGTTTCCTTTTACAATATGTTCATAATTGCCTGCCGACGAAGACACATGGACAAGTTCATTAGTTACAGTGTCTCCCTGCTGATAATACCCGGTTTTTACGCCCCATGCAGCAGTCTCATTGCCGATTTGAATTTGGCCTAACTGATCGTGCGTATAGAACCGATCAATCGGACTGGTTCCGCTCTCTGGAATTGCTTTGGATCCATCCAGAGCAATCGGAGTCACATAGTAATAGGTGCCCCCATTGCCTTTATTCAGTGTAGATAATAAATACCAATTACTCTGGTAAGCCTTATCAAAAGCTATAGCATTACCAGCCGATTCCTCGATTTTATACGAATACGGTGCCAGTTTGGATAAAGAATATGTGGTTTTATTTTCTGTGGAAGTGACACTCACTTCATACCCATTAATTACAGATCCTGAAGAAGCAATATCTCCACCTTTAATCGTGCCTCTGCTTTCCCCGTTTTGTTCGATGTCAAGATTCTTTCCTAACACAACTTCTACAGCATCACCTGCTGAATATGGGACTTCGTTAGGATGTCCATTCTGTCGGTAGAACTTAGAAAATGTCACAGTCGTTGGCGTTGATTCGCTAATTGTGATGTTGTCTTTCTTATCGAAATATATAGCTTCCTTTTTAATGTCCGTATCAACTGCCCTTACAGCAGCATATACCGAGTATTCGTTCGCAATTGTCCCAGTCCCCCCATCAGGGAAGACAATCTCAACGGTATATTCAGCCGGCTCGCCAGCCCCCAGCAAAACCGGTGCGTTCTTTTTGTTATTGACCTGCGCAGTTTTGCTGTTGGAAATAGCGGCATCTGTCGTTTCTTCTTTTTCTTCTGCTTCTGCAGTTTCTTCCTTCTTCTCCTCAGGAGTTGCTGCTTCCTCTTCAACAACAGCGTCTGTCTTTTCACCTTCTGCCGCAGGCTCTACTGCCGGCTCAGTCTTCTCTTCTTCTGCCGCGGGCGCAACGGTTTCTTCATTTGCGGTATAGGAAAACACTGCTTCCACGACATGTTCTTCATTGGAAACATCCGCATAGGAAACCTCAGTGTTGCCATCTGTGATATAGCTGGCAGGGCCGAATGAAACTACAACCTCACTGTTTCCTTCATGAGTGATATAGGCATTACCAAAACTGTATCCTTCCACAGCAGGCGCAACTTCTCCCGCTGCTTTCTGTTCTGTATAATCTGCAGGATTGATCGTGACCGGATCCCCAACGGATGTTTCTCCGCTCACCAGCAAACCCTTTATGGTATAAGAAGGTTCGCCCTCTCCTTCAGATGGTGTCTCCGCAGGCTGCGTATTCTCAGGTGTCTGTGGATTCTCAGGTGCCTGGGTATTCTCAGTCACCTGCGGATCTTCGGCAGCCGGCGGGTTTTCCCCGGTCTGCGGATCCTCCCCATCTAACGCATGAATTGCGTAGTTATTTCCCATCAACAGGCTGAATGCCATTAAAGATGCTGCACTTCTTTTCCAGAACTTTTTCATACTCGTTCCCCCTGTGGTGTTTCCTGAATATCGTTACCATCACAAGCGTCATTTTTTGTACGCAAAAAGTACGACAAAAAATTCGCTTTAATTCATTTGCTATTATAGGGTATAAACCCGTATCTGACCAACCAAAAAAGCGGTGAAAAAGCCCCTTTTTCACATTTTTCCGGTTTACATCCGGTTTACTCTGTAATTTTTTTCATTGCCATTTTCATTCTCCGGAACTGGAAACGTTTTATATAAAATACCCGTGAATTGGGCACCCATCTCACAATCAGAACCGTTCTGCCAGGATCTCTGTCATCCGGCCCGCCTGCATGTTCCTGCCTTGTACATTTTTTGTTCCATATGCTGTTTTTGCGATGATCCGCATTCATCGCATTTCCCCCTTCCCAAGACTCTCCCACCTGTTTTCGGCGGGCGAATCTGTTTCCCGCTGTACCCCGATGAACCTTTCATCAGGGAACCGCTTCGAATCACATCATCTTCCGGTGCCGTATCTGTTCAGGTCGGTTTACGGATCTGCTGATACTTTTGCCTGCGGTTCCAGACACCCGGACCATATCCATCATTCAGAGAATCAACCCATTCCGCTGATATTCCGCAGAATTCCGTCAATATCCCTGAATACAGAAAAAGACCGGGTCCTGATGGACACGGTCTCTTCATGTAATTCTGTGATGTGAACCGGCTCTTACCGGTTTCTTGCCAGCACCACCAGTGCGAAGATGCCTGCGATCAGCGATGCGGCCAGCACTCCGATCCAGAGTTCCGGATGGAAGGGATCCGATGTATTTGGTACGATCGGTCTTCCCGGAACCGGTATGAATGGTGTCGGTGTCTTCTTATGATCATCCGGCGGTGTCGGCGGTGTATTGATGACAGTGAGTTCAGATGTCTTGTCTGCTTCAAGCTGTACGGTATTGCCAGGCGCGTAAGATACGGTATAACCTTCTTCGCCCCTGGTTTCCTTGATCATATACGTGATCTTTCTTCCTTCCGCATCGATTAACGGAAGATTCTTCCACGTATAGTTCCAGCTGTTTGAAGCGCCGAACACTGCGGTTCCGGCTGCCGTTTCCGTTCCTTCGACAACCTTGTAGAGTATTACCTCTACCGATTCACGTGGATGTCTGTCATTTCCGTCAGCGTAACTCTTGCGTACGGTCAGAGATGCGGTCTTCGGGATACAGGTATTCGTCACCGTATCGGTACGGACATAGGTAACTGCTTTTTCCTGACCCTCTTCCGGTTTCAGTTCTCCCTGCTTGTAGGTAACGGTATATTCGTTTGTGTCATTGGTTTTGTCTTCAGTCGTCTCACCGGTTACCTCAATGGTTCCATTCGGCTCAACCGGTGTTACGTCTTCTCCGTTTACAACCACTTCACGTGCAACATAGATGGACGCATCCGGCACATTGTATTCCACCGACACAGCCGGGGCGCTGATCGTTTTGACCGTGTCTTCCACCAGCGTCAGTGAACCGTCTTCTGCTGTTTCAAACAGTGCGACATGAATATCGCCATGCGTCGTGACAAATCTGGAGCCCTTCCATTCTTTCTGAACAATGATTTTCTGTGCTCCTCTGTTTGTGAAGACTTCTTCGGCTGCGGTATTCAGTCTGATCTGACCGTCTGCCGTGATATCTTCTTCAGTCCAGTCTTTTCCCTGTTTATCAGAAGTGTCGCAGGTTCCTTCTTTCACAGTCTTATTGTCCAGCGCCCATCCATCGGGCAGACGGATTTCCTCAACATAGAAGTCTGTTCCTTCCAGGAGTTCCTCAATCACAATCGTGTATCCTGCAGGAATCTGAATCGTACCGTTGTTTCCGGAGTAACTTGCGATTACATGGGTTTTTCCGTTATTGATCAGCTTTCCGTCTTCATAGAGGAAGTAATCACCTTCCTCATTCTGAATGCAGTACGGCCCTTGGTAATACGGCACCAGGGCTCCAGCCTTGTTTTCAAGAAGGACGCGGAACTCAAAGAGCGTACCGAAATCCAGAGAATCCGGGTCAAGCTGTTTGGTAATCCGAAGTTCATTCTTATTCTTTTCCGAACAGTGGTTGGTATAGGTAACACGCGCCCGGTTTACGACAGTCGCTGTCCCAGAAGGATAAATATTGTCCTGTCCTTCAACCTTGACGTCATTGATATAGACCTCATCATAGTGGTCTGTATCGACACCGAGTTCCTGGACATAGTATTCCGTATTTTCCGGCATCTCCGCAAAGGTTGCGGCTTCTCCGGGTTTGAGATAGAACACGTTATCGTACGTTTTTCCGTCAATCTCCACACCGTTATGGAACGTTACCGGATCTGTGGTTCCTTCATAAACCGCTTCGGCAAGCGGAACATCCGCTCCCTCTTCCTTCTTGAACGCCTGGTAGGCAAACTCAACATTGGAATATGCTTCCTTATTGGTTCCGGTCAGTTCTTTTTCAACGGTGAATTTACCCTTTTCAATGACCGGAAGATTAAACCGCATTTCCAGGTTGGACGCACCGGCACCGGATTCCATATAGAACATCTTGAACGTATGGCTGCCGTAATCCACAAAGGTATTACCCTTAAAGTACTCATTTACCCTGCTGTCATCCCAGGCGGTTCCGTCCGGGAAAACCCCTGCCTCTTGAAAAGCCTGTTTAATGGTTGTCGGACGGTTATTGGGTTTTGTGTATTTATGATTTGCGTCCGCAGGCGGATAGGTGATGGCACCTGTCGCAAAGTTGATCGTGCCGGGCCATGCATCATGAATACCGCCAATATCAAGTACGCGCACATTATCGATAAAAATCCAGAGATCATCATCGCCGTTGAATTCGTAAACTACCGGTCCGCCGTTCTGCATTCCGTCTCTTGGCTGCATAAATGAAGCTTCAACGGTCATGCCGTAGTAATAATCTACTGCTTCAGATGGCACATACAGTTTCGATCTCTTGGTCGGGTCATCCTCCGGAAGTTCTTTGCCGTTTCCGTCATACATATTGGTGTTTGCGGCAACCTTTGCTTTTTCCATACTGTTGTACGGCAGGAAATTACCGCGCTTGTAATAGAGGGCAGCGTTGCTGGAGAGAGGAGTCATAAGTTCCTGATAGACTGTGAACTCATGCGTGTTGGTATCATAGTGCGCAAAGTTATTGAATGCGTTGTATTCGTAATAACCGGTCGCATTATACACACTCTTCAGGAACAGTTTATTGCCGGTGCCTTTGTAATACGTGCCGCTCGGCTTAAACAGCGTTTCGCCGCTCTTTCCGTTTGAAAACGTCGGATACCCGTTTGTCAGAGTGTCTTTGATATGTACGGATGGAAGTGTATACGCTACATAAGCATCACCTCCGGTTACGTTTTTGATTGTAGCGGCGTTCGGATAGTTAAACATATGAATCGTAATACCTGCCGCCGCACCGTCGATTGTATCTACCTCATGAAATCCCGGCGTTGATTCAACAACCTTCGCAAAGGAGATTTCCTGTGCCTGCGGCTTGAGGACACTCTCCAGGCTGAAACTGCCTCCCGATTCAGTAATCCGGTATCCGTAGTAACTCATGGAGCTGTTATCCCAGGCAGCGATAACAGAGTTATTCTTGCCATCTCGCCGGCCGTCCAGTGTTACACCAAGCCGGGTTTCAGAAACGATTGCGCCGGGCATAGGCGTCAGATACTTTCCGGTCTGTTCATTATAAAAATCGTAGTATCCAGCACTCTCTGAGTGAACGATTGCCTTCCATTCGGTCGAGACCGCACTGCGTCCGACGATCCGGTCACTCTTGTCATACGCTCTGACCAGATTGCCGTTTCCATCAATCACATAGTCTTCGTACACACCGGTCGCGGAATTATAGAGCGTTTTATATAACACAACGTTGTCGCCGTCCTGGAATTCCGTTACCCCGATTTTTACAGCGAAAAATGCCGGGTCCCCTGCGGCTCGAAGAGAGATAACACCATATGGCGAGAACGAATCCGCCGCAAACTGAATTGAGGTGCTGTCTGATTCCACATCTTCAATCGCTTCGGCTTCGTCATCCTGGAAATGAAGCACGGAAATCTGATCCGTTTCCTCCGGCATCTCATCCAGTTCAATTTTGACGGTTACCGGAGCTTTCGGTTCAACCTCATCTTCTCCGTTCATGATCCGGATATCAAAGAACCGGCTGCCGGTAATACTCAGATCTTCTGTTTCCAGCTGGTCTCTGGCAGTCCGCAGATATTCTTCATATTCTTCCGAATCCGAAGAAATTTCCTGCACATCCAGCTTGGATCCTTCCGGAAGTTCCGCTTCCGACGTATAGCCAAGCGTGATCCTGAAGGAAGCTCCGTCATAGGACGTGTAATAGGTCTCAAGAGTATAAACAATCGCATAGACCGAGAAGGATCCAGCCTCAAACCGGACCGTTTCCATGGTCTGTTCTTCGTCTGTCTCAATTACCTGCGGTCCTTCCTGCGCATCCATATGAACAACGACCGGCTTGTCTGCCGTTGCCTTGGGAACCGATAAGGACTTCATCGTGACTTTGATCGGCTTTTCCGGCTCAATTTCCGTTCCTTCAGGAGTACGGAAAACAATGTCCACCGCCTGTACACGGACAACTTCCTTATTTTCTTCTGTCACCGTCTCATTAATTGCCTCAATGACCTTACGGTCACCGACAGTTTTCACTTCCATCGTTGTGCCGTCAGGAAATGCACCTTTCTCGTATTCCACAGTCACTTCAACGCGGTTTGCGCTTCCGGTCAGGGTATATACCGAAGGTTCGCTGAGTGCCGGATTCTCCGGCAGCTGTCCATAGCCGACGATTACAGCGTTATGGATTGGATATGTATTTTCCTTTACTTCATGATCGGTATCGCCTTCAATCACAACGATCTCTTCCGGCGCACCGTTCTCATTACTGTTTACTGCCCTGACGAAACCGACATGATCTGCGGTACCGTCTTCGTCCATGTCCGCAAAGACCAGATCTCCCTTTGCCGGGACATAGTCTTCATTTCCCCGGAACATGTCCGCTTCCTTCAGCGCAGTGACCCATGCGTCACAGTCTGCCTGGGCAGGAATGTCATCTGTCGTAAGACCTGCATAATGCAGGGTAAAAAGAACGAACATGGAATCCCATTTCGCATACGGATCCCCATACCAGGCACCATATCGTGTATATCCGTGCGGATTGCCTGTTTCATCCAGGATGAAGTTGGCTTCACTTTCCCGGTAACCGATCTGAAGCTCCGCAGCGGTGATCACATCATCCGCCCATACACCGGTCCATTCCACGCTCTCGAACATCCGTTCCCAGTCCGCACCTGTCTCGGTATCCGCTTCCGGATCACCTTCTTCCGGTGTGCCCGGTTCTGTTTCTTCCGGCTCTTCCGCAGGCTTCGGTTCTTCCGGCTCTGCGCTCGGTTCGGCAGAAGCGGTTGGCTCAGGTGTTGTTTCCGGTGTGGTTTCAGGAGTCGTCTCCGGTGTGGTTTCCGGAGTCGTCTGCGGTGTCACTTCCGGTGTAGTCTCCGGTGCACCGGATTCTTTGTTATCTGTACCGGCAGTGTCTACCGGTTCGGAAGGCTCCTCGGTTACAGCTTCCGGCTCTGTCTTCGGTTCATTGGAACCGGTATCCGGAGTTGCAGTTTCTTTATTTTCATCCGGTGCCATTTCACTTGTGTCTTCATCGTTGCTGAGGGCAAATGCAGGGCGCATGACCATCTGCATCGTACAAAGCGCAATGGTCAGGGAAATGAAGCACGCAAAAAACTTCCGGGTACCCGGTGTCAGTTTTCTATACCGATCGATAATAAAATTCATTACCTCTGTCATAGGCCGTTATCCGTAAATAAATCGTCGTATACACAGAAATGAATGAAACCATTCCGCACTGTTGTGGGGTACTAATATAACACAAATTATACTCGTATATAATGCACAAACTGACGTTCCTGTTCATTTTATGCCAATCGGAATGACGTTTTTTCTGAAAGAATGAAACATTATCCTGGAATCACTTCGGATGAATGTACCGGAAAACCAGATAAAAACGCCTGTACACCCTGTCCGGTTACGGACAGAGAACTACAGGCGTTTCTTCTGTTGAAACAATCGGAAATCGAATTTCCTCAGACCGAAACGATGGCTTCACCTTCCTCCTGGTCTTCGGTTTCCGCTTCAATTTCCTTGATGATGCATTCATTGCCCGTAAGCAGATAGGTTTCCCCGCTTCCGCAGTGCGGGCAGGTCCTTCCATACTTTACGGTCTCATAGGTCTTCTGGCACGCTTCACAATAAGTGACTGCTGGGGTGGTCTCCAGTTTCAGCTCACTCTCCGCAAGGATGGGGTGACGTCCCTTGAAGTAATCCCAGGCATCGGTGAAGAGTTCCGTCATGATGCCGGATACTTCTCCTACCTGAAGCGTTACCGAACCGATCTTTGTGATGTGCTGTTCTTCCGCGAGTTCATCCAGCGTTTTCGCCAGATGCATCACGATGCCCATTTCATGCATTCTTGGACTTCTTCTTGAACAGGATCTTCATCTCACGCTGTGCAGCGTACTTCGCAACCGGACCGATCTTGTCTTCGCAGCGGACCATGGTGGAAGCTTCCGGAATGTCACGGCTGAGATGGATTGCATCAAATTCGCAGCGTGTTGTACACAGACCGCAGCCGATGCAGCGGTTGAGGTCAACGACAGTCGCACCGCAGGAGAGGCAGCGGTTTGCCTCTTTCTTGACCTGTTCCTCAGTGAACGGAAGACGCTCATCCTGGAAGGTCATTGCGGCTTCGGCACGTCTGCCCGGAACCTGACGCTTCGCATTGTCATATTCTTCAATGACGATGTCATCCTTATCCAGCTCAATGAACTGACGCAGATCACGCGCGATGGTCTGGGACTGACCCGGATGTACATGACGGTGCATGGATTCACTTGCCAGTTTGCCGCCGGCGATCGCATCGATCGCAAAGCGTGCGCCGTGGTATACGTCACCGCCTGCGAAGATATCCTTCTCTGCAGTCTGGAAGGTAACCGGATCGGCCTTGATCGTGCCGTTGCGGTTGAGTTCAACCGCAGTTCCCTTAAGCAGGTCGCCCATGACAACGGACTGACCGATGGACAGGAGAATGTTGCCTGCGGAGAGTTCGATGGTTTCGGTTTCGTCATACTGCGGGTTGAAGCGGCCATCCGCATCCTTGACACTGGTGCACTTCTTGAAGATGATGCCGGTGACCTTGCCGTCCTTGGTGAGGATTTCCTTCGGGCCCCAGCCGTTCATGACTTCGATGCCCTCTGCCTTTGCGTCTTCGACTTCGTCGTCTGCCGCAGGCATCTCATCCTTGCCTTCCAGGCACAGCATCGTAACCTTGCCGTCGGTGACACGCTTTGCGGTGCGTGCAACGTCAACTGCGACGTTGCCGCCGCCGATGACGATGACATCACCGTTGAGCTTGACGGTATTGTCGAGATTGACGCGGCGCAGGAAATCAACACCGGTCTCAACGCCTTCCGCGTCTTCACCCGGAACACCGGTCATTCTGCCGCCCTGCATACCGATGGCGACATAGAATGCCTTGTATCCTTCATGGCGCAGATCCTGGATCGTGACATCGCTTCCGACGTTCACGCCGCACTTGAATTCTACGCCCATCTTCTTCAGGACATCGATTTCCGCGTCAATGACTTCCTTTTCAAGACGGAAGTTCGGAATGCCGTTCAGCAGCATGCCGCCCGGACGCTGTTCCTTTTCAAATACCGTGACATCATAGCCGCGGGTGCGCAGGTAGTATGCGCAGCTCATGCCGGCAGGACCGGCACCGATGACTGCCATCTTGTACTTGTCGCCCCACATTCCGCCGTCATCCTTCTCACAGATCGGGATATAACGGTTTTCTTCTTTAAGCTCCTGGGCAGCGATGAACTTCTTGATTTCATCAATGGCGATCGGCTGGTCGATGGTGCCTCGTGTGCAGGCGTCCTCGCAGCGGCGGTTACAGATCGCACCGCAGACTGCCGGGAACGGGTTGTCCTGCTTGATGAGCTTGAGGGCATCCAGATATCTGCCTTCGGCTGCCATCTTGACATAACCCTGTACGGCAAGGTGTGCAGGACATGCGGTCTTGCACGGTGCGGTACCGGTCTCATAGCAGTTGATCTTGGCATCTTCACGGTAGTTCTTGTTCCAGTTGTCGGGTGTCCACTTGGTCTCATCCGGCAGAAGGCTCATCGGATACTTCACTTCGCCATGACGTGTGCAGAGCTTCTGGCCGAGCTTGGCAGCGCCGACCGGGCAGACTTCCACGCACTTGCCGCAGGCTACGCACTTGGTCTTGTCAACGTGTGCGCGGTATGCCGAACGGCTCATGTTCGGAGTGTTGTAAAGCTGAGAGGTACGGATGGCGTTGCAGACGCCTGCCGCACAGTTACAGATCGCCGCGATCTTTTCTTCGCCGTCAATATTGGTGATCTGATGAACGAAGCCGTGACGCTCTGCGCGCTCGAGGATCTCGAGCACTTCTTCATAGCTGACATAACGTCCCCAGCCGCGGTTGACCTGGTATTCGGCCATATCGCCCATACCAAGGCAGAAGTCACCGTTGATCTGACCGGAGCCTTCGCCGCGCATAGCCTGCTGTCTGCGGCAGGTGCACGGACCGGCAGAGTACTTGTCATACTTGCTCAGCCAGTGGCTGATATGCTCTACGGATACGGACTGGCTTTCGGTCTCGATTGCCTTTTCAACCGGCACAACATGCATACCGACGCCAGCGCCTCCCGGAGGAACCATCGGGGTAACGCCTTCCAGCGGCATCTGTGTCATCAGGTTGAAGAAGGTCGCAAGCTTCGGATGTTCCGCAACGAGATCATCATTCAGCATCATGAATTCGGCAGATCCCGGAACGAAGATCGGGACATTGTACTGGAGGGTCTTTTCCGGATTCTCACGGTTGGATTCCAGGATACCGATCCAGCACAGGCGGTCGATCATCTTCTTTGTCTCTTCAAGCGACATGTGATTGCGTTCCGCAATCTGTTCGGGAGAATAGGAAACTCTGGTCTTCTTGAACGATAAGAGGAACTTTACCTCTTCCTTGGTGAGGACATCGTCCAGTGCCCAGTATTCCGGGTCATGCACATTCAGCGTCCGGGTGTATTTCTTGAGGTACCGGTCGGTAATCATCGTACCGAGCTGAAGGACAAGTTTCTCCTTTTCCTTGTCCGGGGCGACGTAATTGGGATCCTGATGGTAATCCCGCTCATTCGTCATCCGCATTTCTTCTTTTGTGGCAGTCATTATGTTCTCCTTCTTTTTCAAAAGATTATTTCTGTTTCCAGGCTGAAGTCTCCTCTTTCAGCCAGGTTTCCCACTCGTTCATTCCTTCGCCGGTCTTTGCGCTGACCGTGAAGATCTTAATATCCGGATTCAGGTTCCGGGCGCGTTTCTTACAGAGCTCAACATCGAAGTCGAAGTACTCCAGGGTATCGATCTTGGTGATGACCAGTGCATCGCTCTCCTGAAACATGAGCGGGTATTTCAGCGGCTTGTCATCGCCTTCCGGCACCGACAGGATCATCACATTCCGTCCGGCTCCGGTATCGTATTCCGCGGGGCAGATCAGATTGCCGATATTCTCCAGGAATGCCAGGTCGATCTGTTCGAGTCCCATTGCCTCAAGACCTGTCCGTGTCATGCCGGCATCCATGTGGCACATGCCGTCGGTATGAACCTGGATGGCTCTTGCGCCGAGGGCTTCAATGCGCTCGGCATCCACCGCACTTTCAATATCCGCTTCGAGAACCGCAATCTTCAGCTCCGAACTCAGATCTCTGATCGTCCGTGAGAGAAGCGTTGTCTTTCCCGATCCGGGGGAAGACATGAGATTGATGAGCAGGGTCCCTTCTCCTTCATCTCCTGACGGAGGGCTTCCGCATCCGCATCATTCGATGCGGTCACCGACTTATGCAGTTCAATGACTTTCATTGCGCACCTCCTGAATCTTCTGTTTCAGGCAGGGAATCCATATATCGTAACCCTCCCCGGTCTTCGACGAGATCTTCATGACGGCGATCCTCGGATTCAGTGCTTTTGCACGTTCTTCCGCCGCCGCAAAGTCGAAGTCAAAGATCGGCGCGGTATCGATCTTGTTTATAAGCATCACATCACTGACCGTAAACATCAGCGGATACTTCAGGGGTTTGTCATCTCCCTCCGGTACGGACAGGATCATGACTCTGAAATCTGCGCCGACATCGAATTCGGCAGGACATACCAGGTTGCCGACATTCTCCAGAATGACGACATCCAGGTCATCGATTCCCATCTCCTGCAGACCGCGCATGGTCATATCCGCATCCATGTGGCAGCTGCCGCCGGTATGAAGCTGAATCACCCGGACACCCAGTTCACTGATCGTGCGGGCATCGACATCACTGTCCATATCCGCTTCCATGACCCCGATCCGGAATTCATCCTTCAGGGCATTGATCGTTCGCACAAGGGTTGTGGTTTTTCCCGCACCCGGGCTTGCCATAAGGTTGATCAGAACCACCCCATGGTCTTTCAGATACTGCCGGACTTCCTGTGCGACTGCGTCATTGTCCGCAGTGATCCGCACCTTCGTTTCGGCGATTTTAAACGTTTGTCCCATGAAAAAACCTCAGTTACATTCAGTGTAACTTAAAAAAAAGAGTTATAAAAGGCGCCGAATGTCAATAATCTGCGCAGTTTCCGCGCAGATCATCTGTTTATCAGCATGTGGAAACCATCAAATTATTTTTAGTTTCCATATATTACAGCTATATTCACCGGGATATACCGGAATATCATTCTCAGAAGCCTCCAAAGCGCCCTTTTCCAGCGTTAAGAAAGCCGGGTATAGACCCGGCCAAAAACCTGTTTCAGCATCCGTTTTACAGAAACTTCTATTCATTTACACTTCTGCGCCGCCCACTCCTGACGCATCATCGCCATCTGTTCTTCTGTCACATCTGTCACACAGCTTATGATCATCTGATCATTCAATCCTGCCTGCATCATGTTGTGAATAATATGCTTCTGTTCTTCTGCTATTCCTTCAGCTTTCTTCTCTTCGCCGTTAATCAACAGTTTTTCTTCAAAGGTCATAACCCACTCCCTCCAGTCCGGAACGTCAATCTTCACTGACTCTTACGAAAGGACGTGACATTCCTTTGACGCATCTCTGCAATCTGTTTTTCTGTAAGTTCTCCCACAACTTCCGCAATTACAGAATCGCTGAATCCCTTCTGAAACATTGACTGAATGAGTCTTTCCTGTTCTTCTGCTTTTCCTTCTGCTACTCCTTCAGCTTTCTTCTCTTCGCCGTTAATCAACAATTTTTCTTCAAAGGTCATAACCCACTCCCTCCAATCAGGATCGTCATTCCGTTTCCTGACTTCTCTCTGAATCTTCCTGGTCAGTTCAGTCTCTCCGTCTGTTCTGCCCGCAATGTGGTCCAGCAGTTCCTGCACGGAATCCGAGACGTTCTTTGTTATTGCACTGCAGGTCAACTACCCGGCACTGAAGTTTTGTCGCCTTCGGCGATCACTCGCCGTGACGGCATCCTAAGCAATCAGTCACTGCGTGACAGCTTAGGATAAGCACCAGGCTTGAAGGAACACCTGAAAGAGGTGCACTCCAACTTACCCGAATACAACAGGCTTGTAATCTGACCGCAGTCATCATACAGAGGCCATGCCAATGGACGGGCGGTTATCGTAGTGAGTTGCCAAACTACGAGTATCTTTGGTCTATGCGATTCCTCCCTTCTCTTCTCTTTTATCTGGGCGAACTGAGATTTACGCGTTTTCGCCGGAAAAAATCATTCGATTTTATGTTTCTTTTTTTCACACTTATTATACGATATATCGTATCTATATCAATGTCTGACAAGGATGTATCACATAAAAAGCGTTCCGGTCATCCGGAGCGCTCATAAGATGACTTGTCTTTGATACGCTGTTACTTCATCGGAATCTCATGCTTCGCAAGGATTTCCTGTACTTCCCGCGCAAGTGCTTTTTCCAGATCTCCGCGGTTGAGTTCTTCCACTTCCGCGCTGATCCAGCATTCCATGGTGGTGCCGTTAAAAGAGGACACGCCGGAGAAGAACGGTTCCCCGATGATATCCGGATATTTCTTCGGAAGTTCCTTTACTTCTTCCGCAAAGATCTGTTCCAGATCCGTAATATTCACCGTCACCGGTACACGGAAGCTTACCGTCGCAAAGCTGTTGCGCATGGAGAGGTTCACGAGGCTGGTGATGTTGTGGTTGTTTATGATCTTGACGTTCTTATCCCAGCTGATGATCTTTGTCGTACGCAGTCCGATTTCCTTTACCATACCGCGGTAACCGCCGACCTCGACGATATCGCCTACCTGGAATTCCCCTTCGAAGATGATGAAAAGACCGGCAACGATATCCGTGATGAGACTTCTTGCGCCGAAACCGACGATCAGTGCCAGGAAGCCGACTGATGCCGCAAGGCTCTTTACATCCATGCCGAGGAAACTGAAGGTCATATAGAGTGCCGCGATCGCCGCCACATACTTCACACAGCTTCGTAACAGACGGCAGACGGTCTCGCCTCTTGAATCCAGCAGTCTCGCCAGCAATAACAGCAGGCTCCGGATAATATATGCCGCCACAAAGATCGTGATTCCCGCAATGAGTGCGGCACTGACGGAGAAGATATTGAATCCTTTCGGCCACGTCATTCCAAGGATATAGCTGATCAGGTTGTTCTCTCCGTAGATCTGATCACGGCTTTCCACAATCACAAGGAAGATCAGGGAGAGGACAAGCAGGACATTGCCCACCAGAATGCCGAGCTTTTCCTCCGCGTTCATGCTGAGCCAGTTGCGCGGCAGGATCGACCACCGCTTATGCGGCGCCAGGGTTTCCTTGAAGATGCCTTCTTCCGTCTCCACAATGATCATGCCGTCCGATCCGCGCTGTGATACAGGCGGCGGCAGGATGACCTCTTCCTTTTTGCGGTGCGGAATGACCATCCGTCCAAGCAGCCAGGTGAGACAGAGAATCGTCAGAAACATCAGGATCACCGCAATTACCACAAAGAGATTGCGGCCCATGAAGATCAGCGATACCGGAAGTGCGGTATACAGATACATCGTATCCACCTGTTTGGATGCGGCAAAGTACTGTTCTTCTCTCATATCCAGATAACCGGTGAATCCGCTGCGCAGTGCCTCCTCCGGGAAGCCTGCATCTCTGGCCGGTTCTCCGATCAGTTCATGATCAGGTGCGTAGATCAGATTCTCACTCTCCCGGTCCACCGCAAAGTTCTCAAAGGTATTGGACAGGACAGAGTTGTCAAACGTATTCGACATGGTACTGATGGAAAGCGCATAGTCCATGTCACCCGACTGGAACACCGTCTGCAGGAAGCCGTCCACCAGACCGTCCGTATTCTTCGTAGTGACACCGACAATGCGGTTCCGCTTTCCGGTCAGCTCATCTTCCTCGGTTTTGCGGATCACATACGGAACGCCCTTCTTCAGCGGATTGAATACATACGACTGGGCATTGGGATCGGTGGAGATC
This sequence comes from Solobacterium sp., assembly GCA_017469885.1. Classification (GTDB taxonomy): domain Bacteria; phylum Bacillota_I; class Bacilli_A; order Erysipelotrichales; family Erysipelotrichaceae; genus Bulleidia. The sequence goes on along the minus strand of JAFUFO010000043.1, from coordinate 4,411 downwards.
ACATAGCCCGTATATTTCGAATCCGACAGGGTCTCTGTACCGGTCCGGTCAAACATCATGATGTAGTCGAAGCGGAAGATATCGGAAAGCTGATCCAGTTCCGTATCCGTGCGCCGCTCGGGATAATCGGAAAGATATGCGGAAATCATCTGCGCATTTTCCACCGAGGCATTATCGAGGTCCTCCTGAAGATCACGCTGGCAGACAATGGAATCATAGTAGGCGTTTTCCGCATTGCTTAAGGCCTGCGGGTAGCTGTGAATAAAGTCCGCAAGTCCGGTCGTTGTCCGGGAATAATATGCCGCACCGGCAATAAAGATCATGGCGATAATTACATACGCCGTGCTCTTGTACCGCAGGATCTCCTTGGTCATTCCGATCATGGCGCGTTTGTTTACATAATCATCCCGCAGGAAATAACTGTAGAAAATATACAGCACCGTGATGATCACAATTCCGGCAAGCACCGGCCAGACGATCCGTTTTGTATTCGTAAACACATCATTCAGCGAGGTGCCGTGATACAGGTCCAGTCCGACACCGTCAATATGGCGCCGCATCATCAGAAGGATTTCTCCGTTGTATCTTGCGACGGAGAAACGGTCATCGCGGCTGTTCACAAATGCGGGCAGATCCTGCTGGATTTCCATGATATCCGTCAGTTTCATACCGTTGTCCGTTTCATTCGGAGAATAGAGAACGGTTCCGCCGCGGACCGCAAAGGAGATGTTGTTTCCCTCACTGAGATTGGTCCGGATGACTTCTTCCGGTGTGTAGATGTTGTCCATGAAGTTCTCGTACACATCGCCGGAAACGCACTGTACCAGAGTAAGCCGGTCCGTCAGGAACAGCATGTAGTACCGGTCTCCCTCAAAGACCCGGATATTGCGTTCCGTATCCTGTTTCTGAAGATATGCCGCAAGATCACTGACCGCTTCCGTTGACGGTTTCTCACCGGCTCCGTAGAGATAGGTACCGGTGCGGCGGTCCATGACAAACACCTCGTCCGCCCCGAGATACCTTGCCGAAAGCTCCAACAGTGTGCTGTAATCTTCCGCTTCGTTGTCTGCGACATGCCGCAGGAATTCCAGTCGTTCCAGGTAACGGTTGTCGAAAATCGACGTCAGACCTTCACTTGCGTTTTCCGCGGCTGTGATGGACGTATACAGACGGTCCATACTGTCGCTGACACGGCGCTCAAGCTTTCTGGTCTGTTCAAACAGCGTAAAACCGGAAAGCACCAGCCCGTTTATAAGCAGGAGTATTACGGCCGCAAGAATGACATGCCAGATCCGTCCGGTACGCCGGCCGTTCGATGTGTTTTCTGTCTTATTATCTGCCATCGTCCTCCTCCTTTCCTACATCGGGCTGATGGACGCATCCTGCAGGATATGCAGTACTTCCTTGTTCAGGATCCGTTCCATCGGAATCCGGTCTTTTTCCATGACTTCCGCCGCAATGCTGCACTTCATCGAGGCACCGGTAAAGGTATTCACGCCGCGGAAATACGGTGCACCGATGAGTTTGGGATACTTCTTCTTCAGCGGCGGCAGTTTTTCTTTGAACAGCGCTTCAAGGTCACGGATCTTCACGTCCGAAGAAACCGCAAAGTCCACAAAGGCAAAGCTGGTGCGCTGCGTCCGGTTGACGATATCCGCCAGCTTGGAGTTACTGATGATCATCACATTGTTATTCATATCAATGAGCTTGGTGGAATGCAGACCGATTTCCCGGACAATGCCGATCTTTCCGCCGGTATCGATCACATCGCCGACCTGGAACTCACTTTCAAACATCAGGAAGAGACCGGCAATGATATCCTGCGTCAGGTCCTGCGCACCCATACCGACGAGCAGCGCCATCACACTGGTCGTCGTAATCAGGGTTTCCACCCGGACGCCGAGGAAGCCGAAGGCGGTATATGCGACCATAAGCACGGAGAGATATTCCACAGCACTTCGTAACAGACGGCAGATCGTCTCTGCCCGCGGGCTCAGAATGCGGGACAGAACCCGCAGCACGCCAAGCACCAGGGTGACGCCGACCGTTGCGGTAAGCAGAAGGATCATGATTGCGGTCACCGCATAGACATTATTCCCGTGCGGCCAGGTTTCATCCATCACGAAACGGATCATGGAGTTTTCCGGCAGTAACCGGTCCCGGAACAGCAGAGCCACTGCCATCACCGCACCGACCGCCTGAATGATCCTGAGCAGAAGCGCCGTCGTCCTGTTTTCCGGTGTGATCCGGGTGCCGGGACGGCGTTCCTTCCGCTGGCTGACTTCGCCTGGGATTCGCGTCAGTTCACCATGACCGTTCATTGCGGGATCCTGTGCTTCGCTTCCGGCAGAGATGTGCGTGATTTTGACCCGCTGAATCCGGGATGAACCGATCAGAAAGATCACCGCTGCCGCTGCCGCCGCAAGAAAGGTGAATACGAAACGTGTGCCGAATACGACAACGAACGGCACCGCCGCATATACATAGTTCGAATTCAGTTCTCCCTGGGTCATATAATACGGCGTATTGCCAAGATCCACCCGGCCGCTGAAGCCCGGTGTCAGAACCTCATCGGTAAACCCGTAATCTGCGACATCCATATAGTCAAGCATACTGTGGGGAGTATGCAGGAAGTACTTCTCTTCCTGATCCACCAGGAAGAATTCCGTCTGTCCGCCGCTCATGATTTCATCCAGTACCGTGTCAAGCGAGCGTTCGAACTCAATGGTCGTTTCCTGATAGGCCGGAATTGCGGCAAGCACCATTCCTTCCGGATGGTTGTCCTTATCCAAGAGCGGACTGCCGGCCATCGCTTCAAATTCACCGGTCATGTCATTTTCCCCGGTGACCGCTGAAACATCCACGCCGTTGAGCAGCGGCCGCAGCGCGTACGTCTGCTTTGCGGGATCCGAAGACAGGGACAGATCAAGATAGTCTGAATCACTGATCACTTCGTTTCCGTTTTCATCAAAGATCATCAGATAGTTGAGTCCGAACATACCGGAAAGCTCCCGCAGCTTTTCGCGTGTGCGTGCTTCCGGACGTGCGGAAAGATAGCGGGCAATGATGTCCGAGGTTTCGTTATAGCCATAGCGGAAGGTATTCACGACTTCCCGGACCGCGTCGTCGCTGGCGATCACTTTTTCATTCAGTTCCGCAATTTCCTGCTCATCGTCCATGACATAGGAGGAGATACAGAACACCGTGCGGGCATAGTATGCGACCAGCGCCGTCACTGCGATGCCGAGAATGAACAGCACACGCCGCTTGCTGCGGAACAGCCGCCTGTCTTCTTCCGTATTCAGGCGCCGGTCTTTCCGGTACTGGTAAAGGTAATACAGCAGAACCACCAGCGCACACAGCATCGCAAGCAGTGTGACGATGATCGTATTCAGAGACTGACGGACAATATAGCCGATATCAAGCATGTAGTAGCCGATAATGCCGTCCGTATCCGGCATCGCGTTGCGGAGTGCGAAATAGATGCGTCCGTTCACCCGGCCGACAAAGATTTCCGCCCCGGTGTCATCATTACCGACGGTGGTTTCCAGACCGCCGATCACCTCTTCGATCGGTGTGCCTTCCGGCACATCCAGCCAGTCAGGACCGGCAAAGTATGTGCCGTTCTGTTCGGCAATGGAAAAGGACTGCCGGGATCTCGATGCCGCAATGATGGCCCGGGTGTTGCTGAGGGAGCGCGCGATATAATCCGTCACGCCAAGATCCTCGACCATGGCGATATAGACACCGTATTCAACCTGCGAAAACAGAACACGCTGCGCTTCATCAGCGTATGTCAAGTAAGGACTAAAAAAATATTGAACTTTTCAGAAGAAAAGCTCCGGATTCTGCAATCTGGAGCTCTTTTCTGATAGATGTTCAGTTTTACTGTTCTTCCACGAACCGTTTAAAGATGTCGGAGAACTTCCATATGATCTGTGCATGCTGGTCATCTGTTATCTCAACAGACTCTATGAATGCTTGCACCATACCACTTGTCAGCTGAGATTCTTTGGAATATTTCTTTATCTCTCCGACCAATTTTTCAGTCTCAGGATCTTCAGAGGTCCTTATCACTTCCAACTTGTCTCCAAGTTCTGCAATCTCGTCAGTGAGGGTAGAAGACGCTTCATCCAGCTTTTGCTTCTTAGCCAGAAACTTCTCTTTAGGAAGATCTCCGGACATATATTTGTCCATGTTGGAATACTTATCTGACTCAATGCGTTTCAGTTCTTTCTGCATCTTTTCGATATCCGTCTTAATCGATTCTGTTTCATTACCGAGCAGCTTTTTCTGCTGATTCAGCTTCCCGGACAGATCATCTGACAGAACGAACATATTCTGAAGCGATTGCCAGACCATCTCATTGAGTTCATCCTCGAATACCTTCCCGTGAAAGCATTTGCTGTTG
>JAFUFO010000042.1 GCA_017469885.1 Solobacterium sp. | reverse complement strand
GGATTCGCATAAACCCATTCTAAAGAAAGGAGGCTTTTTACTATTTGTCGGGAAGACCCTACGTTCATGAACAGCGAAATTGTTCAGACCCTACATCTGTGAACAGGTGGGGGTGGCACCCTACGTCTGTGAACAATACCAGAAGACTTCGGCGCAGCGCCGAAGCCTTCTTTTTATAGTGATGCGTATTCGATGTATTTATTCCTGCGCGTCGCTCTGTATCTGTCTGCGAAACTCTGAGGGTTTTATGCCTTCGCTTTTGAGAAAGCACTTATAGAAGTAACTGTAGTCCTGAAAGCCGGTACGCTCCGCAATCTCACTGAGCGGAATATCTTCACCAAGCAGCTGCTTGGCGGAAAGGATCCGCTTGTCCATGATGTACTGAACCAGCGTCTCTCCGGTATAGCGGCGGAACATTCGCGTGATGTAGGAAACACTGTAATGCGTATGTTCCGAAAGGGTTTCCAAGGTGATGGGTTCACTGAGATGTTCGTCTATATAACTGATCAACTCATTCACTAACGGCAGTCCGCTGCCGGACATGTGCTTTGACGTTAACATGGAAGAACAGTCTTCATACACATAGGACAGCAGTAAGTGAATCATCGCTCTTCGCACGCCAATATCCTGTCTGTGCGCGGTGTAGTCCTGATACTCGGAAATCAGAGACAGATATCTGGAAAGTGTCAGGAAATCCGGATGAAAGACCGGACAGAAAGGGTTGTCTTCCTGAAACAGGCGGGAATAATCCAGGTCAACGGAGAAGCCGGTCAGAAGCCGCGGAGAAATGCCGACACTGAAGCGGTCGTAATGCATGTTGTCTTCGCACATGTACACATGCGGCGCAAACATATCACAGAGAATGATGTCACCGCGGTGTATATCGTAGATCTGATTATTGCAGCGATAGGACATCGGCGCATCCCCAAGATAGAAGACCAGCTCATAAAAATCGTGGTAGTGATAGAACCCTACCGGATTGCGGTCCTGCGTATGGAAGGTCGCGTCAAATCCATACTGAAAGACCGTATTGTTCTTCTGGGAAAACAGCTTCGGCGCATCATACCATTCCTTTTCCATAGCGTCCTCTTATCAATAAAACCTGTACAATCTGACACTGAACAGGCAGTATAATCCTGCTTTCAGTATAACAGATGAACATTCTGTGTCAGAACCGCAATGTTTCGGGAGATACCCGCAATGGAAGACAGCGGAAATATAAGCCATGATAACGATGTATAGCAGGAGAACCTATTTATGAAACAGAAAAGCGCACCGGAGCGGAAGCTCTGGGCCCAGTTCAACGCTCTGGAAATGGGCAGCGGCTGGGATGAAACCGATGTTGAAAAGCCACAGATCCTGATCGAGGATGTCTACGGGGATTCCCATCCCGGCAGTGTGCACCTTCACCAGCTCGCAAAGCAGGCGGAGATGGGGGTGCTCGAATGTGGCGGCTTCCCGGCGCATTACCACACGACGGATGTATGTGACGGATGCGCGCAGGGCCATGACGGAATGAACGTCGTGCTTGCCTCAAGAGAGGCAATCGCCGATATGGTTGAAGTCCATGCCAGTGCGATTCCATGGGACGGACTGGTGCTGTCTTCCAGCTGTGACAAGTCCATTCCTGCCCACCTCAAGGCAGCCGCACGGCTGAATCTACCCACGATATTTATTCCCGGCGGCAGTATGCGTCCGGGTCCAAACATGACCACGAGCCTGGTATCGGGCGACATCTCCCTGCGGGAAAAGCGCAAGGACGCCGTCACAAAACAGGAGATCCGGGACTACTACCTGACCGGATGCCCGTCAGTCGGTGCCTGCACGTTCCTCGGCACTGCCAGCACGATGCAGTGCATGGCGGAAGCGCTCGGCATGGCGCTGCCGGGTTCTGCCCTGGCCCCCGCAACCATGACGGATATTCTGCGCTATGCACGGCAGGCCGGCCGGGCTGTCATGAACCTTGCGGAAAAGGGAATCACGGTATCGGATATCCTGACGCATGCGGCGTTCCGCAATGCGATCGTTGTACACAGCGCAATCGGCGGTTCCACCAATGCGACTCTGCACTTACCGAGTATCGCACGGGAGCTTGGCATCGAGCTGAAGCCGGAAGAATTTGATGAGATCAACCATAAAGTACCGCACGTTGCGAATCTGTTTCCGAGCGGAAAGCATCTGACCGAAAGCTTCTGGTTTGCGGGAGGCATTCCGTATGTGCAGTACCTGTTAAAAGATTATCTTGATCTCAATGTGATGACCGTCACCGGTCATACGCTGGGCGAGAATCTGAAGATGCTGGAGGAAGACAACTTCTTTGAACGGAACCTCGGCTATCTTGCCAACTATAAGATCGAACGGGATGAGGTCATCTTCCCGCTGGAGAAGGCAGAAGAAAAAGGCAGTATTGCCATCCTGAAGGGAAATATCGCACCGGAGGGGAGTGTCGTGAAGTACTCCGCGGTAAAGGAATCCCAGCGGGTATTCCGCGGTCCGGCACGCGTGTTCAATGAGGAAGAGGATGCCTATCAGGCAGTCGTCGATAAACAGATTCACCCCGGCGACATCATCGTGATCCGCTACGAAGGGCCAAGAGGGTGCGGGATGCCGGAGATGTTAATGACGACCGAGGCAATTGTCTGTGATGAGGAACTGAACGGAACGGTTGCGCTGATTACCGACGGACGCTTCTCCGGAGCCACACGCGGTGCGGCGATCGGACATGTCAGTCCGGAGGCGGCTGCCGGAGGGCCCATTGCCTTCATCGATGAGGGCGATCTCATTGAATATAATATTCCCGAACGAACCCTGAATCTGGTTGGGGTACAGGGAAAACCGGTATCCGAAGAAGAAGCACGGAAGATTCTGGAAGAACGCAGTACCCGGGGAATTCTGCCCCGGCCGAAGCGGAAGGGATTCTTCCGCCGTTATACCGAACATGCCCGCAGTGCCATGCAGGGAGCGGGACTGGATTAATCAGAAAACGAAGCGAGGAGAGAACAATGATGAACGCAAAATGGATCTGCCCGGCAGTAACGCCGTTTCTTCCCAATGGGGAACCTGACTATGAAAGCGCAGGAAAACTGTATGATGATCTGATTGCCGGCGGTATCAACGGAGTGCTGATCGGCGGCAGTATCGGAGAGTTCTTTGCGCAGACGCTCGAACAGCGTGAGGCGATGGTGCGCTTTGCGGTAAAACATGTAAACGGACGGATGCGGGTCATTGCGGGCACTGCCAGTATGATTCCGCAGGAAGTCATTACACTTTCCAATACCTGTCTGGAGGCAGGTGCGGATGCGGTCATGATCGTTCCGCCGTATTATTTCCGCTATGCGGATGAGGATGTATACCGTTACTTTGCCCGTATGGCAGAGGAAATCCACGGACCGGTATTCCTGTATAACTTCCCGGACCGGATGGGTTATACGATCAGCGCGGAGGTCGTAAAGCGTCTTGCGCAGAAGTATTCGAATATCGTCGGAATCAAGGATACAATTTCCGGTATGGATCATACCCGTGAGGTCATCAAGGCGGTCAAGCCGATCCGTCCGGACTTTGAGGTATTCTCCGGATTTGACGACAACTTTGAGCACAACGTGCTGTCCGGCGGCGACGGCTGTATTGCCGGAACCTCCAATGTGATTCCGGAAGTCTGCGGCGCCTGGGTCAGAGCGGTAAATGAAGGAAATCTGGAACTCTCTGCGCAGTACCAGCAGAAGATGAACCGCTTCATGGATATCTACGGCCTTGGCTCCAACTTTGTGCCGTATATCAAGGAAGCCTGCGTGCAGATCGGCCGGATCGCCTGCGGCGAGCCGACTTTCCCGTTCCCGGTGCTGAACGTCGACGACCGGGCGCGCGTCCATGCATTCCTTGTCCGGGAAGGACTCGTAAAGTAACCGAAATCAGAAGATTCATGCATTACCGGACCGGCATCTGCCGGTCTTTTCGGATTTTCAGTATTCCGATACGAACGAAGAAAGCATGCATTATGCACGAAATGCCTTAAAATGCGGTAAAATAAAGCATTAGAACAGGTCACTGACTTGTTTTGAACGGTTTATAACCGGCAGATGAAATCACATTGCCGGGAATTTTGAGGAAGTTATATATGTGCAGACAGGGTATTAGAATGAGCGCCCGCAGGGAGGAAAAGGTATGAGTGCCCCGCAGACAAAACGAACTGATTTTTCCAGCGCCGGAATCGGTGTCATTGACCTTACGACCGGACAGATCCGCAGGGATGCGGAACTCTATGCGAACAAGGAGATGATCATCCAGGGCATTACCGGGGTTGTACGCAGTTACTATTTCGCATTTGACAGTATTCCGGAATATTCCGAACACACAAAGTCCATGACCCTGCTGAATCAGAAGATTGAGGCGTATGCCAAGGAAAAGATTCAGCTCGAACATGAGGCCGAAGAAGTGCGGAAGGAACTGGAAGCACTTGGGGAAGAACCCAAACCGAAGGAAGGCGAAAAGGACCTCTGGTTCTGGATCCTTCTGGCTGTATTACTGCTCGCATACTGGATCTATGCGGCAGTGCTCAGCGGACAGATCGCATTTGATCCGAATGTAAAACCGGTTACCGGCATCGCTGCGGTTGACGCAGTCTTCGCGGCTCTGCCGTCCATTCTGGTATTCCCGCAGGCGGTATACAGTCAGGCAGGCGGAATGACCATCGTCACAAACAGCCTGTCCAGCCCGCTGATGATGGTGCTGATGTTATTACTGCCGCTGATTCTGATTCTCGGTCTGATCATCCGTGCACTCCGCGCAAAGAGCGCAAAACGTGCGTTTGAGGAAGCACAGAAAAACTGGCGGGAACGCCGTAAGACGCTGGAAGACAAACTCTCCGGCATTGAACAGCAGATCCTGAAGGATACCAATGACACGGCATCGGTAAGCGATGAACTCAATACCACCGAGTCCGGCTTCCTGGAAAAACAGCTTCCGCAGTATCACAAGCTTGCGGAGCGCTATAACAGCCTGTTGAAATTCCGCTCCCTGATTCCGGAACAGTACCATACACCCGCAGCGCTCTCCGAACTCGTCAAGGTTGTCACAACGATGGGTGCGGAAACCTGGGGCGCAGCACTGGAACTTGCGGATATCCGCATGATGGGCGGCGATCATATTCCGCTGACTCAGGAACTGTACGCGCAGATCGCACGGTATTTCCACAATGACAAATGCATCCTGCATCTTCTCAGCATTTCCGAAAACGATGTGAAGCTTGAGGCAATGGCCGAGACCTGGAAGACCAACCAGATAAAGAATGCGGAATACCTCAGCTATGAGAAAAACCTGCAGGCAAAAGCTGCCCGTGAACAGGACTGAGGCATTATGGTAAAACGCTATATTCAGTCCTACGTCTCGTCAAAGTATGTCTTTGCGCTGCCAGGACTTGCGCTTGGCGTGTTCGTCTTTGCCTTTCTCTATACGATGTCCGGCAATAACGTCATGCGTTATATCGGCATTGCGATCGGCCTGGTGCTCTTTGCGGTCATGGTCGTCTACTACCGGGAAAAGTTCATGGTATCCCGCCAGCTGAAAAAGGTACCGGATCTCAACGCCTTCAATGATGCGGTCATGATCGGCATGGCATTCTTTCTGGAAGGGAGAATGCTGGGATATAAGACCGGCAAGGTCTTTGATCTGACATATGATGAGATTCACAGCGTAACCTTTGAAGAAACCAACCGCGGGAAACTGTTTCTGAATCTTGAGACCAATCAGGGAACCCTGCCGGTGGAAATGGCCTTAAAAGATCAGGCTGCCCGTGTCGCGCAGTTTCTGCATACAAAGAATCCGTCCCTTGCCGTGAACGGCATCACGCCCTCCGGCGCAGGTACTCTGCATTCCATTGATCCGTACCGCAATGAAAAGAAGTGACAAGATGAAACATTGTTATACCCGTATCCTGCCCAGCCTGGTCTTCCTGCTGGGCAGTTTGCATGTATCCGCACTTTCTCTGAAGGCGGAAGAAACCGAAGTGCCGGAAGACTATACGCTTAAAGAGGTCGTAATTCTCAGCCGCCACAACATCCGGGCACCGCTCTCAACGGCGGGCTCGGCGGTTGACCTCGCAACTCCGCATGAATGGACAGATTGGTCCTCCAACGCCAGTGAACTTTCCCTGCGGGGCGGTACGCTGGAAACTGAAATGGGACAGTATTTCCGCAAGTGGCTGGAGAGTGAGGAATTCATTCCGGAAAACTGGCGGCCGCAGGGAGAGGAAGTACGCTTTTATGCCAACGCCAAGCAGCGCACGATCGCAACTGCGGAATACTTCGGCGGCGGCTTTCTGCCGGTTGGAAATATCTCCATTGAAACCCATCAGGAATACGACAAAATGGATCCGGTGTTTACCCCGCAGCTGACCTTTGTGAATGATGCCTATGCAAAAGACGCAGAGAAACAGATGCAGGAAACCCTCACGGATCTCAGTGACGAGTATGCACTGTTAAGTGATGTGATCGACTATACGGAATCCAAAGGATACCAGAGCGGCGAGCTTACAGATTTCAGAACGGATGACATGGAATTCGTGCTGAAGGAAAATGCGGAGCCGGGCACGAAAGGCTCCCTGCGGCAGGCGACATCGATCAGTGATGCGCTGGTCCTGCAGTACTATGAAGAACCGGATGCGACGAAGGCAGCCTTCGGAAATGATCTTACGGAAGAACAGTGGAAGGACATCTCGGAAATCAAGGATGCCTATGTGGATATGCTGTATACGACGCCGCTGGTTGCGCCGAATGTCGCCCATCCCTTACTGCAGGAGATTCAGAAGGAACTGAATCATCCGGGCAGAAAGTTCACGTTCCTGTGCGGACATGACTCCAATCTGGCAAGTGTACTGGCATCGCTTCGGACAAAAGAGTATACTTTGCCAGGTGCGATTGAATCGGATACCCCGATCGGCGCAAAGCTGGTATTTGAGAAGTATGCGGACAACGCAGGCGAAGAATATGCCCGGGTCCGTCTGGTGTATCAGAGCACCGAACAGCTTCGCTCCATGCCGTTACTGACACTGGATAATCCGCCGATGTCAGTGACCCTGCAGTTTGAAGACATGGACGTCAATGAAGACGGACTGATTCCGCTGGATGCGCTGGAAGCGCGCTTCACCGAGTCGATCCGCCGCTATGATGAACTGCGGCAGGAATACGGCATTACCGCCGCGGGATCCATACCGGATACCGGGGTGAGGTAAATCGCATTCTGACTCGTATATAACGTTGTGATCAGGAGGAAAGAAAAACTTATGAAACAGTTAAAACAGATTCTCGCAGCTGCGATTATGGCGGGGGCACTCGCCGCATGCGGCTCCAAGCCGGCAGAGACTCCGGCGGAAGCACCGGCTGAAGCTCCGACAGAAACCGCCGCAGCGGAACAGGGACAGAACCCTGTCATGAATGTGGTCGGCGATTATCAGGCTGACCGCTGCAGCGTCCATGTTGAGCCGAAGGATAAGGACGGCGCGCTCATCACCGTACACTGGGGAAGCAGCGCAACCGAGTCTTCCGAATGGACCATGAGCGGAACCTTCGATGCGGAAAAGCATACCGTCTACTATCAGGACGGCGTAAAGAAGAATGTTGTTTACGACTCCGACGGCAAGGTGACCAGTGAAGAGGAAGTTTATGTCGGCGGACACGGAACCTTCATCTTCAATGCGGAAAACAACACCCTGACCTGGGAAGAAGATCAGGAACAAATTGCGGACGGAATGGTATTTGAATTCGTTCCTGCCGCACAGTAATTCCCGTATCGGAAGAACAGATTCTGACCGGCTGTACAGACAGACTGTACAGCTTTTTTATATCTATGCCCCGCTGTACCTCCCGCAGGAGGACACTTGTGCTAAACTTTAACCGATGAATGAAACCATTGCGGCAATCGCGACCGCCCAGGGCGGCGCATTATCCGTGATCCGGGTGAGCGGCGAAGAGGCCATCACCTGTGTGAACCGGATCTTTTCGAAAGATCTTTTAAACGCGCCCGGGTATTCCCTCCATTACGGTGAAATCCGGGAAGGAGATGAACCGGTCGATGAAGTGCTGGTCAGTGTCTTCCGTGCCCCGCGGTCCTATACCGGAGAAAATATGGTGGAGATCAGCGGACACGGCGGTGTATTCGTGACACGGAAAGTACTCTCGCTGGTGCTTGGGGCAGGCGCCCGCATGGCACGGCGCGGGGAATTTACCGAGCGTGCATTTCTTAACGGAAAGATGGATCTCTCACAGGCGGAGTCGGTCAATGATCTCGTCAAGGCAGGCGATGAAGTCAATGCAAAGTCGGCCGTGCACGGACTCAAGGGAAGCGTGAAGAAACTGCTGGAACCGCTGGTGGATTCGCTGAGCCAGATCGTTGCGATGATCGAAGTGAATATTGATTATCCCGAATACGACGATGTGCATCAGCTGACGGAAGAGGAACTTCTGCCAAGGGTCAATGACTGGATCGCGGAAACCGATACACTTATTAAAAAAGCACAGGCGGCGGTCAATGTGCGCAGCGGTCTCAATACCGTCATTCTGGGACGTCCCAATGTCGGAAAGTCTTCACTGCTTAATGCGCTGATTGAAGAAGACAAGGCAATCGTCACGGATATTGCGGGAACCACAAGAGACCTGGTCGAAGGCACCGTGCATATCGATGATCTGACACTGAATCTGATCGATACCGCCGGCATTCATGAGGCCGGGGACTCGATCGAACAGATCGGCATTGAAAAGTCCATTAAGGCACTGGAGAATGCGGACCTTGTCATCGTGGTGATTGACGGCACGGCTGGCATCACGGAAGAAGATCAGAAACTGCTCGACCGCACGGAAGGTATGTCCCGCATCGTCGTTTACAACAAGAACGATCAGACAGAGATCCCGGGTGAACTGTCCATCTCCGCACTGAATCATGATATTGAACCGCTGCTGGATAAGATCCGCTCCATGTATGCGGACGGTATTCTTGCGGCGAAAGAAGAGACGTTAAACAACGAGCGTCAGATCGGTCTTGCCCTGCAGGCAAAGGGATATATGGAAGCCGTAAAGGCCTCGCTGGAAGCGGGGGATGAGATCGACCTTGTGACGGTCGATCTGCAGAATGCATGGTATGCATTGAAGGAAATCACAGGAGAAGCAGGCAGAGAAGATCTGCTGGATGAGATATTCAGCCGGTTCTGCCTTGGAAAGTAATACAATGGACAACATGATTTATCTCGACAGCCATGCGCATGTCTTCAGCGATGACTTTGACGAAGACCGCATGGAAATGATACAGCGCGCAAAGGACAGGGGCGTAACCCTGCTCAACATCATGTGCACCTCCACGGAGGAGGCATACCGCGCAATGGAATATGCGGAAACCGATCCCGCACATATCAAGGTCAGCTGCGGCATCTTTCCGACCGACGTCAATGATCTGACGCCGGAGAAGAAACAGGAATTCATTAACGTAATGCGTGATCCCCGCTGCACGTGCGTGGGGGAAATCGGCCTGGATTACTACTGGGAAAAAGATGAGGCAATGCGCGCAAAACAGCGGGAACTGTTCATCGAACAGATCCATCTGGCCAATGAACTGCACAAACCGATCTGTGTGCACAGCCGCGACGCCATGCAGGATACGTTCGATATCATGAAGGAACACCGCTGCCATGGACTCATGCATTCCTTTTCCGGCAGTGCGGAGATGGGCAGAGAGTTTGTGAAACTGGGCTATTATCTTTCGCTTGGCGGACCGGTGACCTTTAAAAATGCACGGCATGCCAGAGAGGTCGTTTCCTCGATGGATGTAAACTATCTGCTTTCGGAAACCGACAGCCCGTACATGGCACCCGAACCGGTGCGCGGCACGCGCAATGAGCCGGGCAATATTCCCTATATCGTTGCCCGCATGGCGGAATGCCGGAATATGGAAGTATCGGAACTTGCGCCGATCATTGTGAATAACTGGCAGCGGTTCCTGGAGATGCGATGAAGCCGTATATCAAAGAGGTGATCGTTGTCGAGGGCATGCATGACAGCGCACATCTGAAGAAATACTTTGACTGTGAGACGATCGTCACCGGCGGAATGGGCATCGATGATGCGGTGATGGAGAAGATCCGGGAAGCCGCAGGCAGGACCGGGATTATTGTCTTCACCGATCCGGACGGTCCGGGTAAGATGATCCGGGCGAAGATCGAAGCGGAAGTCCCCGACTGCATGCATGCATTTGTCATGAAGGAAGATGCCAGAACCAGACACAAGGTCGGCGTCGAACACGCCCCGTTTGCGGTCCTGCAGGAAGCACTCGCCAACGCGACGGTTCTGGAACGGCCGGACGGAAAGGAACTCAGCCCGGCGGAATTCTATGAACTCGGCCTTGCCGGGCAGCCTGACAGCGTGGAAAAGCGGAAGACGGTATCACGGGCGTTCCACCTTGGGGAAGGCAACGCAAAATATCTGAGAACAATCCTGGCCCGCCGCGGCATTACGGCGGAACAGGTAAAGGAAGTACTGGAGAAGCAGTAATGGATAAACGACCGATCGCGAGTGTTGCGCGGACAAGAGAAATCCTGAATACGTATAACCTGCGGGCGAAGAAGAACTTCGGTCAGAATTTTCTGATTGATGTTTCGGTCGTCGCAAGAGCTGCGGAAGCCGCACACTGTGAACAGGCCGTCATTGAGATCGGCCCGGGCATCGGTTCCCTGACGGAACAGCTCGCCCTGCGTTCAGCCCATGTGCGCAGCTATGAAGTGGATGAACGGCTTCTTCCGGTGCTCAGGGAGGAACTGAAGGATTACGATAATATTGAGATCATCCTGCAGGACTTTCTGGAATGTGATCTGGAGGCGTCCGTCACGGAACTGAAGAATACATACGGCGGGGTAAATGTCTGCGCCAACCTGCCGTACTATGTGACCAGTCCGATTCTCTTCAAGCTGTTTGAAGGACCGAAGGACATTGAATACATCACGGTCATGATTCAGAAGGAAGTCGCAGACCGCTTCAGCGCAAAACCCGGCACGGCAGACTACAGCGCGTTAAGTGTCGAAGCGCAGTGCCTGTATGACGTAAGGAAACTGTTTACGGTTCCCCGCACCGCCTTTTCGCCGGCACCGAATGTGGACAGCGCAATCGTGCAGTTTCACCGGAAAAAGGATGTCACTGCCGATCCGGAATTCTTTGCGCTCATCCGGGCAGCCTTCCAGCAGCGCCGCAAGACGCTGTACAACAACCTGAAGGAATATACCGGAAGTGCGGAGAATGCGCAGGAAATCCTGTCTGACGCAGGACTGGAAAGCGGCGTACGGGCGCAGGAACTGGATGTCAATGCATTTCATGCATTGTATGATGCATATCGAAAGAGGAACGGAAAATGAGAGAACGAGCCTATGCGAAAATCAATCTCTGCCTGGATGTCGTCCGGCGCAGAGAAGACGGCTATCATGATCTGCGGATGATCATGGCTCCGGTGGATTTCTATGATGTGGTGGATCTTGTGCCGGCAGAGGAGACAACGATGTCTCTGAACCGCTCCTATCTTCCGGTCAATGACAAGAACACCGTGATCAAGGCAATTCATGTCATGCAGGAGAGGTGCGGCTTTGACCAGAACTTTGCCTGCACGTTACTGAAACATATTCCGACCCAGGCCGGACTTGCGGGAGGCAGCGCGGATGCGGCTGCGGCGATCCGCATCATCAACCGGCTGCTGCATCTGAACCTTCCGTACCAGGACCTGATCGATATCGCCAAGGAAGTCGGCGCGGATGTGCCGTTCTGTCTGGTGAACCGGCCGGCGCTGGTGGAAGGCATCGGCGAGATCCTGACGCCATTTGAGTGTCCGGCAGAGTTCGGCATCCTGCTGGTGAAGCCGCGCCGCGGCGTCAGCACGAAGGCAGCCTTCGGCGGACTTGACTTCAGCACGATTGAACATCCGGATGTCGACGGCATGAAGGAAGCGCTGGAGAAGGGGGACTATAACGGAATGATTTCCCGGCTCGGCAATTCCCTGGAAAAGGTTTCGCTGGATCTTGTGGGAGAGATCCGGGAAGTAAAGGAGACTCTGCTGGATCTCGGCTTTGACGGCGCGCTCATGTCCGGAAGCGGAAGCACGGTCTTCGGCATTACAAAAAGCCCGCATCTGCTTCACAATGCGAGCGAAGTCATGCGGGCAAACGGTTACTTTGTGCGGATGACGCGGATCATCGATTCTTCGAAACGATCGTCCTGAATTCTGAAGGAACCGGTGCGGTAAAACGCATCGGTTTTTTTGTGATGGGGTGAATGAATTCCAGCACGGAGGCGTGTAGGCAGAGACGTCCGATCGGAGAGGGAATGCGTGCATACTTGTCATCTCCGAGGATCGGATGTCCGATCTCATTCATCTGGGCACGGATCTGGTTTTTCCGTCCGGTCTCGATCACCACTCTGAGCAGGCTGTAATCCTTTGAGGAGGCAACCGTCTCATAGTTGGTGATGGCTTTCTTTCCGCGCGGATCAGTCGTGACATAGACCATGTGGTTCTGGTTTTCCTTCAGATAATTGACCAGGCGTCCGGATTCTTCATCCGGATGACCGTCAACGACCGCATAGTATTCCCGCATCGTCACATCCTCATTCCAGTGCATCTTTAACATGGAATGAATCTTGATATCCTTCGCAAAGACAAGCACGCCGGAGGTTTCCTTGTCGATGCGGTGAAGAATGTAGGGACGGCAGCGCACATCATTCTTCTTCAGGTATTCCACCGCCATCTGATAGGCACAGGTATTTTCCTTATCCGACTCAACTGATAACAGGCCGGCGGGTTTATTCACCGCAAGGAATTCTTCATCTTCATAGATGATGTACGGCTTGATGGACGGTACCTGGGGAACCGGTGCGGCACTGCGCACGGGTCTGGTGCGGATCGGATTCTTTGCGATCGCAACTTCATCATCCTTAGCCAGGGGATAGTTGAACTGGGTCGTCATTGAGCCGTTGATCAGAACCTTGCGGTCACTGAGCAGTTTCTTGACGCTGTTGCGGGAAAGCTTTCCCTCATATTTTCCAAGCAGAAAGTTCAGAAGCTCATCACTGCGCTTTACGACAAAGGTTGCCGTGGTCAGGGGTTTCTTCGGTCCGGTTTCTGTTTTCTTTGCCGGCTTTGCGTTCCGGTCTGGTTTACGGTTTGTATTTCTCATTTCAGTCTCCGATATTATCTTACGGAAAAATCCGCAAACGGGAAGAGGAAGATTGTCACCTGTGCAAAACGTACGAAGACTATAATAGTTCTGTATCGAGGTGAAGATGAACCGTTTTTCCTTTCTTCTTGCATTCAACGGGTTTGTGATCATATCCCTGTTCGTATATTACTTCTTTCCGAAGGAGTGGAAGGAGACCTGGTGGAGGAAACTGATTCTGATTGCGTATCACGTGATCGGTGTCCTCAGCCTGGAGCTTACCTTTCTGATGTACAAGGATATTCCGTATCACTGGCTGGCGCGTCTCAGTGTCATCATCAGTACGTTTTACTATGTCCCGATCATGATCATGGGCATCTTCTTTGCGATCGGGGCAGTGATCCGCTTCCTTTACGGACTGTTTCTGAAGAAACATCCGGACCGTGCAGTAACGTGGAGAGTTCCGGGTGCACCGCACCGGGCAGTGCTGACGGCTTCGCTTGCCTATCTGCTTACCGGAATCGGGTTCTTCAATGCGGACCATCTGTATCTGACGGAATATGATGTTGCGTCGGCCTCGATGAACGGGAAGGAACCGCTGGATATCGTACTGCTTGCGGATACGCATGCCGGTTCCGGCAACTGGGACAGCCTGTATCCAAAGCTCAGTGAGCTGGTGAAACAGGCAGATCCGGATGTCATTCTGATCGGCGGAGATATCTTTGATGAGACAACCGGCAGAAGCGATATGAAGATGCTGGGAGAGGTGCTGCGCGGATTTGAGGCACCGCTTGGCGTGTACTATACCCTGGGCAATCATGATGACCCGGAATCCGAAATCCTGCGCAGGGCAATTGATGAAACCGGCGCAGTATCTCTGGAAGACCGCGGCGTCCGGTTACGCGATGATCTCCTTCTGCTTGGCCGCAAGGATGACGGACAGGTGCGGATGACCGCGGAGGAGATGCTCTCTGCGGCAGATGACGATGATACCGTACTGGTTCTTGAACACCGGCCGACAGAGTTTCAGAAACTGGCTGACCTTGGGACAGACCTCGTGATGAGCGGTCATACCCATGGATTCAATATTCCGATGATTGCGGCAGTGTACTGGAAGGCGAATGTGGTCTACGGCATGCGTCAGTACAATGACATGACTGCCATCGTGACATCCGGTGTCTCCGGATGGGGCTTTCATTACAAATGCCCCGCAATAAATGAAGTGGTGCTTATCCACCTCCATGGAAACTGAACACGCAGCCGGATGAGACTGCGTGTTTTTAAGATTTCCGCGTAGTGTCCGGAAGTCATGGGGTATCGTCATTTAAAAAGGCATCGTATTTCACGATGCCTGGTTTGAACAGATCAGAAGTGGCCGCCTCCGCTGGAATGTGAGAAGCCGCTGCTGTGATAGCTGTGTCCGCCGCCGGAGCTTCCGCCTCCGCCCCCGGAATCACGGTGCACATGGGTGACCGTACGGGTTTTGTGGGTGAAGTGCTCCTGGGATACCGTGACACGGATACCGTTATTGATGATGTACCGGTCTGCCTCCTTCGCGATGCGGGTCGTTTTGTTTTTGCCCTTCATGAAGAAGACGGAAACGGCACCGATACCGGCGCTGATGGCACCCGCAAACGGAAGTGTTCCAAGCCAGCGCTCTCTGCGCTGTGCAGGTGAGGTGACGACTTCCGTCGGGTCAATCGTCGGATCGGTATACTGCGGCACATAGTAGGTATATCCGCTCTGTGTAAGCATGTTGTCACACTCACGGATAAATGCATCCGCACATCCGTTCCAGTCGCCCGCGCTCAGATAGTCATAGGCGATATCATTGAGCCGGTCCAGCTTTGAGGTGGTAAAGGTTCCGGATGCGGCGCCGTAGGCAACGGAGTCATAGTAGGAATCCCCGTAGGAGATCGCGAGCAGGACACCGCTTGCGCCTTCGGAATCACCCCGGTCATAACCGAGATCATAGTTCATGAAGATTCCCTGTGCGAACTTTGACTCGCTGTATCCATGCATGTCTTTTGTGATGATTACATAGACACCGCATTCCTGACGGAGGGAGATTTCTTCTGCCAGATTGTTTAAGGCAAGCAGTTCATCATTCGTCAGCATCCCTGCCTCATCAATGACATATGCCTCTGCGGCTTCTGCCGGAACCGGCAGTGCCAGCAGGAACATTACCATTGCCAGGATGGCGGACAGGGAGAATAACTTCAGCTTTCTCATAAGAATCCACCTCCCGCAAAGTAGGAAATAACTGCGCCGAGAATAAAGAGTCCGAATGCAATGCCGAGGAACCAGCTGATCATCAGCGTCTTGTCAGACGGCAGGTCACCGGCAATCTTGCCGGACTGACCGTTTACCGCAAACAGATAGTTGTTGCCGTTCCAGGTCGTACATAACAGCCATACCGGCAGGAATGCATACGCAGCCGCTCCGTCGATCCGCCGGATATTGACGGAGGTCGGCGCAACGCTGGTATAGCCGTGCACGGTATTACTGATGGAAGAAACCGTGGAGTTGGTCATGCGCATATCGGCACGCTTGCGGTCTTCCTCTTCATCGACGTCATAGCTGTCCGCAAGATAGCCTGCCATGTACATCGTGTCAAAGTCGACCAGCTTGGTATAGTCAAACGGTTCGATGGCATCCATGTACTGGTCCGGCATCTTGCTGGAGGCATCGGCAGGGACACCGGAAAAGGATACCGTGCCGCGCCGGATAATGTTGTAATGACTGGTTTCGGTGATGATGTCGTCACCGTGGGAGAACTGCTGGACACGCTGTCCGGTGAAGGTCATATCTGCCTCCATCACGCCGTTGTACAGCCAGAAGGGGACATATACACCCTTGATCTCCCGGATATGATTCTGTGAAGTGAATGCCCGCGGCAGAAGCGGTTTGCCTTTGTAGAACTGGGTCAGTATCTGTACTGCCTTATCCTTATCGAGCTGAAAAGGCAGAAGATACTGCGGTTTCTTCGTGACAAACTGTCCTGCGACAACCGTCGGGTTGTTGCAGTAAGGGCAGATCGTGACTGCGGTATTTTCATCCGCAATCAGCTGGGCACCGCAGGACGGGCAGCTGTAGGCACGCATGTGTGCGGCCTCTTCTTCGCTCCAGTCACCGGTGTCGGTTGCCCATTGGGTATCGGTTCCGCCGGAAGCCGCCGCAAGTTCAGAAGGACGGTAAAACTGCTCAACCTCCTCCTGCGTGAAGAGAGAGTCACAGTATTCGCATTTCAGTTTCTGCTCTTTCGGGTCAAACCGAAGCGGACCGCCGCAGTTCGGACATTTATAGTTTGATAACTGTTCGGCCATAGTACCTCTCCTTTCCCGTGAAACGGCACAGCCGGTAAAAAGAGCCGGCTGTGTCGGAATTGTTCAGGGATCGGATTACGCAGGCTTCTTTTCTCCGCAGGTGCTGCAGAAGTTGCCCGCATTTTCCGCACCGCACTTCGGGCAGATCCACTTGCCGTCAGCCGGTTTCTTTTCACCGCAGTTGCCGCAGAAGTTGCCGGTATTCACGGTACCGCACTTCGGACAGGTCCAGCCGTTTGTCGGAGCCGCAGCCGGAGCTGCCTGTGTCTGGCCGTTCGCATAGAGCTGACCGACGTTGGCACCGCCTGCGTTAGCGGCCATATTGACGCCCATGAAGCCGACTGCTGCGCCGCCGTCGTTCTTTGCGGCATCCTTCATCGCCTGTGCCTGAGCACCGACGAGAGTAGCGGCTGCGTAGGACTGATCACGGTACATCGCATCACGCTGTGCTTCCTTGATCATGCGTTCATCTTCTTCGGATGCCTTGATGGAGGATACGCCGAAGCTGACGATTTCAAGACCGCGGAGCTCTTTCCACTTCTTGGAGAGCTGTTCATTGAGCGCATCTGCGAGTTCCTGCGTGTGTGCCGGAATCTCGGAATAACGGACACCGGAAGCGGAGAGCTTGGCGAATGCCGGAGAGAGCGCGGTGAGCAGCTCTGTCTTCAGCTGACTTTCGATTTCGCTGACCGGATATACGTTTGCGAAGTTTCCGCAGACATTGGTATAGAAGCTGATCGGATCGGCAACCTTGAGGCTGTATTCACCGAAGCACTTCACTGCGATGTCGATATCAAGACCGATGTTGCGGTCAATGACACGGAAAGGAACCGGAGACGGGGTTCCGTACTTGACGCCCGGGAGCTCCTTGATGTTGAAGTAGTAGACACGCTGGTCTTCTGCCGGCTGTCCGCCGAACGTGAACCGCTTGCCGATCTGCGCGAAGATGTTCTTTACGCCGTCGCCAAGGCTTCCGGTCCAGATGGACGGTTCGGTCTTGGAGTCGTAACGGAATTCGCCCGGCTGTGCGCAGATGTCGACAACCTGACCCTGTTCAACGATGACCATGCACTGTCCGTCCGCAACTGCGATCACGGAGCCGTCGGTAATGATGTTGTCATCACCGTTGTTGGAGCCAAAACCTCTGACCTTTTTTCTTCCCTTGACGGCGATAATGTCAGCCGGAATGGCATCACAGTAGAAATACTCTTTCCACTGATCGGCGAAGGTGCTGCCCGCTGCAGATAAAGCTGCCTGAATGAGTCCCATAACTAATTCTCCTTTTCCGGTTCTTCCGGATCTATTTAAATGATCTTTTCCAGATAATCGATCTGTTTTTATTATATCAATTTATTCTAACTGCGAGAATACACCATCCATAGGCGCCTTTGAGTTTCACCGCATGGGTGTGGTAATTCACCGTATGAATATCGCGAATTGTAATGTTTTGCGCAGTGTACACTTGCCTGCCGGGCAGGCATTGTAAACCCCAGGCTGAAAAGAAGTGCTACCAAGAGGCGCAAAAATACAGTAAAATGTATGCGGTTACACAGGAAATGATAATCTGATGGGCTGTAACTTTTTTTGTACACCTTCGGAACTGCCGTGACAGGCATATTTTTGGGCTCCGCCGACTGGTAAACTGTAGTAAACTGTAATTATCAGGATATTAAATTAAAGGCGGAATAAATGTATAAAGAACCCGGATATGGCAAATGAAGGGGACGTATCAGGAAATTCGTATATGCCGAAACGAATGGCAGGCAATCGAAACTGCAGAGGGGACAGGTGCGAATGTTATGGGAAAAGAAGGATTTAAACAGCCGGCCGCGGCTTTTAAGAACAGCTGCCGGGTGTATCTTAAGGAAAAAGAACGCGTAAAGGTGCTCGAGGCAAAGTATCCGGCACTGACGGAATCCGGGTTTGACCCGGAAACATTCCGGGTCGATCTGTCCGAAGACAATGGACAGGGAAATCTGGAACTGTATCAGTTTCTCAAGGACGATATCCGTTTTGTGGAGGAGACCTTTGAGAAAATTTCCGCACAGTGCGGAAATAACGCGAAGGTGCTGATCTGGGCACTGTTTGTGGAGAACCGCATTCAGACCGATGTCGCAGATGAGTTCGGACTCACCCGCAGACAGCTTCAGTACAGCGTGGACAAGTGGCTGAAAGAGGTATTTACCAATGGCTGAGAACCGGCCCAGTACACCGGTTGAATTCAAGCGGGAGTGCCGGAAGTATTTTTACTATATCGCCGACATCAAAACCCGCATGGATGAGATCCGCCAGGTAGACTACAAAATGACCGGCGTGCACTCCATTGATTTTGAACGCGTACGTACCAGGACGCACGGCAACCAGGACGCAAGACTTGTTGCTTATATTGAACTCAGCAC
Source organism: Solobacterium sp. (assembly GCA_017469885.1). GTDB lineage: Bacteria > Bacillota_I > Bacilli_A > Erysipelotrichales > Erysipelotrichaceae > Bulleidia. Next base: position 17,198 of record JAFUFO010000042.1, on the reverse strand, counting down.
AGAGCTCAACCGTCAGCTTCAGGAAGTCGAAGAGAAGGTCCTGTGGATCATCAACACCATCGGACGGATTCCGGATCCTAGCTTCCGGCCGATCGTATGGATGCTGTATGTGCAGGGAAAACGGATCGCAGAAGTTGCCGATCTCTACGACATGTCCAAGGATTATCTTTCCCAGCTGGTCAGTGCGGAAATACGAAAACTGTTTCCGGACAATGCGGAAGAAATCAGCGAAGCGGAATAACAACCCAAAGCGTCCGTGAAGGATGCTTTTTTCATGCGTTCGGGCATATCTGAATGCATGGAACGGGTATGCATGGTAATCTGTTTCTCGTTATGAGTAATGCAGGGGAACGACTGAAATATACAACCGCGGTAATTCTGTACGGAACGATCGGCATGTTTCTGCGCTATGTCTCACTTCCCAGTGAAGTGACCGCCATGTGCAGAGGGATTCTCGGCTCACTGTTTATTCTGCTGTTCCGGAATCTCACAAAGAATCCGATGGACATGAATGCGGTAAAGGCCAATGCGAAATGGCTGGTGCTGTCAGGCATCAGTCTCGGACTGAACTGGATCTTTCTGTTTGCGGCATATATGACGACGACTGTTGCCATCGCATCAATCTGTAATTACATGGCGCCGATCTTTGTGATCTGCCTGACCCCGTTGTTGTTAAGGGAACCGCTGGATAAGGCAAAGCTGCCGTATGTCGGACTGGCCTTCCTCGGCGTTCTGCTGGTCTCAAATCCTTCCGGGAAAGGGGTCAATCTTCCGGGTGTCCTCCTTGGGCTGACCGCAGCGCTCTGCTTTACGGCCATCGTGATCTTCAACCGGAAACTGACGGATATCAATGCCTATGACAAGTCCATCGTGCAGCTGGCGGTATCGGCAGTGACGATCCTGCCGTATGCGCTGGTTCATAATCACGGAACCATTCCGCTGCCCACTGGCAATGCGGTATGGATCGTCCTGATGCTGGGAATTGTGCATACCGGGTTTGCCTACTGTCTGTACTTCAGCGGATTAAAGAATCTGCCGGTTCAGACGATCGCCGTGCTTGGCTATCTTGAGCCGGTGGTCTCCGTTCTTTGTTCGGTGCTGTTTCTCAGAGAGACGATGGGTATCACCGGATGGATCGGGACCGTGCTGGTCATCGGTTCGGCGCTGCTGGGAGAACTGCACGGAGCCGGACAATAAACGCGTATAAGAAAAACCGCATCCAAGTGCGGTTTCTTTCGTAATGAGATGGACCTGCCTGATATTACTTCACTTTCCGAAGCAGCGGCACATAGCAGAGGAATACCGCCAGGCATGCAAGGACAGTGATGATAATCAGATACAGCCACCACTGCCAGATTGCGGTAAGGCGGATGCCGAGCGGGTTCTGGGTGGTGAAGAAGAAGTTGGTCATGAAGTCCACACTGACAAGCTTTCCGTCATCATAGGTCGGACTTGCGAGCAGGGAGTTGAGATAGATGGACAGAATTCCGAGCGCAATCACAATCAGCATGGTCCGTATCATCGTTTTCCGGCTGAACTCAACCTCGCCGGAGCGGACGATCAGGATGCTTAACGCAATCAGCATGGAATGGAAGATAAAGAACTGATAGGAAAGCAGGGAAGTAAATGCCTGGTCCGGGGTTATGGATGTCTGAAAAATGGAAGGCATTGCGAGCGCCAGGATCGCGCCGCACAGCGCGGTGGGATACATGAAGCTGAGCATGGCATCCCGCTTCTGCCTGTTTTTTGTGAACCGTGTATAAAAAATAAACAGAATCTGAATGGAACAGAAATGAAGCGGCATGTGGTTCATCGGAAGATACGGAAGAAGAAGCTCACCGCCTGAAGAGGGAACCAGATCGATGACGCTGATCATCTTGGTAAGTTCGGAAAGAAATGAGATGACACATGCGCTGGTAAGAATCTGCTGGAGAGAAGGCTTCTTCCGTGCCGCAGCTGTAACCATTGCGGCAACCATCAGCGCACAGATACCGAGCCATACAAAGTGCTGCCAGGAAAACATAATTTATTTCCTCCCCTTACTGCGGGACTGTCTGTTCCGCAGTTTCCGAAAATCGAAGAACCAGATCCATGACAGCTGGTTATTCAAAGACGCCAGTGCCAGAGATATGAAGTAGCCGACAACATAGATTCCGGTAAGACAGATCAGTTTGAAGCCCCATCCGGTGTTGTCGAAATCCAGAAATGAATACGGTGCCAGGCTGGATGGCAGGATCCGAAGCCCGAACAGCACAAACATGATCAGCGCGTACAATGTGATATACATCGTGCCGTAGAACGGCTCCAGCGGCTTCAGTTTGCCGAGCGGTGCGTCATTGATCACAAAGCTCGTCACCATCAATGTCGGTATGACCAGATGCATCATGATACCGGTATAGGAAGTGACATCCGGCAGATCCGGTACCAGCGGGGTAAGGCCGACCATAACGACAGTGAAAATCACAAATTCCGTGGTCGCCGCAGAAAGCCGCAGGAAATAGACGTTCCGGTTGGTGACTTCACTGCCGTCTTTCGCTTCACGCAGAAAGACAATGCCGGAGAGGAGTGAGATCACCGTCGTGAACAGTGTTCCGTCAAAGGTCATAAAGCGCATGCGGTTGAACAGATTGTTGTGGAATATAAATATGGAATACAGTACGGCAGTGACACCGCAGAAAACAATGACAAAACTGATAATCGCATTCACGATTTTCTTGATGCGGTAGCGGCGGGAAAACTGCCGTTCAAATGCCTCGAGATCCACAGCGCGGATCTTTACATGTTTTATGTGTTCGAGATGGTCATGTGTCATAAACAGTTAAAATTATATAACGATTCCTGCATGGAACAGCGTGCATGGAAACAAAATCCGAAGAACAAACCCCTTTATATGTAAATTAAAATAAGTTTCTGTTGACGGAGAAGGGCAAATTGCCTATGATTGAAAGGCACACGATTTTTTGTGTGCGCATGCGTGGGAGGATGAGCAGCTCATCCGATTACCACTGCATGTGGACTTTCTAACAGAAAAGGAGGAATGCCACATGGCAAAGAAAGTTGCGAAAATCTGCAAGCTTCAGTTCCCTGCAGGCGGCGCTAAACCGGGACCTGCACTCGCTTCTGCCGGCATCAACATGCCGCAGTTCTGCACAGCGTTCAACGACGCTACCAAGGATCGTAAGGGCGACATCGTTCCTGTCATCATCACAGCGTATGAAGACAAGACATTCGACTTTGTGATCAAGACAACACCGGCTGCGGTTCTTCTCAAGAAGGCTGCAGGCATTGACAAGGCAAGCGGCACACCGAAGACCGTCAAGGCCGGAAAGATCACGGAAGCACAGCTCCGCGAAATCGCTGAGTACAAGATGCCGGATCTCAATGCGAACGATGTTGAAGCAGCGATGCGTATCGTTGCCGGTACTGCCCGCAACATGGGTATTACCATTGAAGGATGGGAGGCGTAATCATGGCTGGAAAGAAGTATAATGAGGCGCTTGCCAAGATCGATCGTCATAAGACATACGATTACCAGGAAGCGGTAAAGCTTGCAAAAGAGACAAGTGTTACAAAGTTTGATTCCTCAGTTGAGGCTTGCTTCAACCTGAATATCGATCCGCGTCAGGCAGAACAGAACATCCGTGGTGCGATGGTTCTCCCGAACGGTACCGGTAAGTCCCGTAAGGTTCTCGTTATCACACAGGGACCGAAGGAAGAGGAAGCAAAGAATGCAGGTGCTGACTATGTCGGCGGCAAGGACATGCTGGAGAAGATCCAGGGCGGATGGTTCGATTTCGATATCATCGTAGCGACTCCGGATATGATGGGGCAGCTCGGTAAGCTCGGTAAGCTCCTCGGTCCGAAAGGCCTCATGCCGAACCCTAAGACAGGAACCGTTACACCGAACGTTGCCCAGGCGATCGAAGAGATCAAGAAGGGTAAAGTTGAATACCGTACCGATAAGGATGGAAACGTCAACGTTCTGATCGGAAAGTGCTCCTTCTCCGATGAAGCACTGGCTCAGAACTTCAAGGCGCTGTACAACCAGATCGTCAAGGTTAAGCCGGCTACCGTCAAGGGTGCCTACATCAAGTCCGTTACCGTCGCTTCCACGATGGGCCCGGGCATCAAGGTTACTGTTGAGTAATCATTGAGTATCGCAAAGAACGAATCTGTCCTCATGGCAGGTTCGTTTTTTAGTGCATAGGAAAAGGCGATTCTGTCAGAATCGCCCCGGTAATAACGTTTACTGCAGAGCTCAGTAATGACTGCGGATGTAGCTGGCAAGCTGTTCGAATTCTTCCGGTGTGGCTTCGTATCGTTTGTCTTCGATTGTTTCGGACGCAAGGCAGGCTATGAGACCTTCCGCATCGTGACTGTACCCCAGCTGCTTCATTTGCTCGTCAGATAATGATTTGTACGCAGCGATCGCCATATCCGTTTCCTTCTCCCAGGACTGTTCCGGAATTATTCACCGTATTTCGCATTCATCCGCCGGATGAAATCGTTGTATGCGACATAGTTCCAGTTGTCGGTCAGGTCCTGATTGACCCTCATGAATTCTTCACGTTCTTCCGGTGTAAGTGTTTCGAGGGTCCAGCTGCCGCCGTTTACTTCAAGCAGTGATTCATCTCTGATCATTTCCTTTTCCATGATTGTCCTCCTTGTCAAAAGGTTGTATCGGATATATTCATTATACGGAATTGCGTCCCTTCATCCATGAATGGGGAAGAGGAAAAGCATTACAATGAATCTGAATAACGGATGTGTACAGCTCAGGGAGGACAATACCGATGACTGATGTGAACAAACCCATAGAGAATCCGAAACTGCGGGCGTTGCTGGAGGAACGGAAGAACACTGCCCCGGATGGGCAGGCTTCCGTAAACAACCGGATTGCGGAGGAGGTTGCACTGCATGCACAGCTGCTTGCGGTCATACAGCTGGATCCGAATGCGGTGGAAGTGCATGAAGACGGAAAAGCCGTCATTCAGAAAGATACCCGGCTGACCTTTGTGATGTTCAATGATCAGAAGGGAAACACGTTCATGCCGGTATTTACCGACTGGCCTTCCCTGTATGCCGGGGATATGTATAAAGACCGGAATGTGCAGACCCTGATCGTCGGCTTTGATGATATCGCCGCAATCACAGGCGGGCACGCCGGTGCGGTCATCAATCCGTTTACGGATAATGTTGTGATCACACCGCCCAATCTTGCGCATATGAAGATGCAGAAGGAGATCACACTGAACGGCGTGTCAAAACAGGAAATCAAAAAGGACACCACCGTGCAGATCGGTGATCCTGCGGAGGTGCCGTATGAAATGATTCAGGCAATCAATGCGCATGCGGAAAGCGACAAAACGATCAACGCAATCTGGCTGAAGCTGATGATTAAAGACGGCGAACAGAGTTATCTTCTGATCGTGGATCATACCGGCAATCCGGATGAAGTATTCAAGGGCATCGCCGATGCGGCTGTGCCGCATATCCATAACGGAATGTATGTGGATATGATGGAATATAACAGTCCGACCGGAAAGAAAGCGGCCAGAGGAAACCCGATCTACCGGAAACAGAAGCGGTTTCTGTTCGCATGAGAACAGCTTACAGAAGGAAAGAAGTGTTAAAGTACCCCTTACAACCATGGGTTTTGAACCGGAACGACGTATATAATATAGGCAAAGGAGAAGAAAACTGGATATAATTAATAGCCCTGAAGTAATGGAAAAAATCCGGAAAAATATCATGGCAAAGATTCCGGAGGATGTTCTGAAACAGTTGGAAAAACCAGCAATGATGTTGAATTCAAATGGAGCCTGCCGGGAACGGCAGGTTTTTCATATGACGGAAAAAATAAAAAAAGTTTTAACCGAAGGCAGGGGATTTTCAAACTGGAAGGCAATAAGAAGTACAGGAGGTAATCTTCAGATGAAACAGCGAAAAAGAAAAAAGAAACCAACTGCACAAAAATCCATGACATCAAACCGCCAATACAAGGACAGCCTGTTTCGCTTCCTGTTTGGAAACAAGGACCATAAGGAATGGACACTGTCACTGTTCAATGCGATTAACGGTACGGACTACCGGGATCCGGAGAAACTGGAATTGCACGATTCCAACAATATCCTCTTTCTCAAAGTACAGGAAGACGTGGTCTTTCTCTATGGAAGTGTTCTGAGCTTTTTTGAGCACCAGTCAACATGGACACCGAATATGCCGGTGCGGATGCTGGAATATGCGGCGAAGCAGATCGCGGGAATCATCGATAAGAAAGCGGTATATCACACTGCGCTTTTGAAAATCCCGCGTCCGAAGTTCTACGTGTTTTACAACGGGATTAACAAAGAGGTTTCAGAGAACACCGTGTTGAAATTAAGCAATAATTATGATACGAATAATCGTGATGAAGGAATTGGTAAATCATATGACCTGGAAGTGGTTGTTCATGTCATAAATATCAATTCCGGGAAGAACAAAGCAATGCAGGCCAGGTGTAAGCCGCTGGAAGAATACACATGGATCGTATCAACCATCCGCAGGAAGAAAGAACAGGGGATAAGTCTGAGAGAGGCAATCGAACAGACAATCCGGGAGCTTCCGGAGGACTATGTGACACGGGACTGCATTCTGGCAGAACAGGGGAGGATTGTGGGAATGCTGCTGGATCCAGAGGGTGACGCAAGACAGTTCGAGAATCTGAAACGGAAGCTTAGTGAAGAAGCATGGGAGGAAGGCTTGAAAAAGGGCCTGAAAAAAGGCCTGGAGAAAGGTCTGGAAAAAGGTCTGGAAAAAGGCCGGGAAGAAGGCATAAACAAAAACAAGGCAGATGTTGTACGGGCAATGCTTCAGGAAGGGGTTGATGAGTCTTTTGTTCTGAAGGTTGTTAAAGTAACACCGGGGTTTCTGGCATCCATTAAAGACGAAACGCAGGCAAAACAAACTTGATGGTTTATCGAAAAAACGATTCAGAACAAAAAGAGAGCGGACTCTCATGCAATGGGAATCCGCTCTTCTTAGTGTTATGTACGGAGTAATTACTTGCACTGCGCAAACGCCTGTTCGAAGTCTTCGATCAGATCGTTGACATCTTCGCATCCGCAGGAGATGCGGATCAGGTTGTTGTATGCCTTCTTCGGGAACATCAGTGTTACCACATCACCAAGGCTGGTCGCGATCGGCGGAATCTTTGTGGCATCGCAGAATCTGCACATTTCTTCATAGCCGCCCTTGAGATGCACACACAGCATGCCGCCGAAGTTGCCATTGACGAAAAGCTTCTTCGCAATCTCATGCTGGTGGTGGGATTCCAGACCCGGATAGGTGACGAAGTCGACTTCCGGTCTTGCCTCAAACCATTTCGCAAGGGTCATGGCATTTTCGGACTGCTGCTTCAGACGCAGCGGCATGGTCCGTACACTACGCAGCGCAAGCCATGCGTCATACGGACTGATATGGGAACCGAGGTTGTCATAGTAGTAGCGCACCCGGTTGATGTCTTCCCGGCTTCCGGCAACGATGCCGCATAATGCATCACCGTGACCGACATAATACTTGGTGCCGGAGTGGACGACGATGTCTGCGCCCCAGTCAAGCGGACGCATGACACACGGGGAGAGGAAGGTGTTGTCGACGATGAACTTGCAGCCATGGGCGTGCGCAAGTTCCGCAATTGCCGGAATATCCGCAAGCTTCAGCTGCGGGTTGGAAAGCGCCTCGAGATAGACCACTTTGGTATTCGGACGCATTGCTTTTTCAATGTTGGAAAGATCGAGGATCTCAACGCGGGAAGTTTCAATTCCCTTGGACGGCAGGATGTCCGCAAACATGCTGGAAGTGCACATGAAGGTGTCATCCGAACAGATGACATGATCGCCCGCATTCAGATTGGAAAGCAGGGCATTGGAGATGGCTGCCATACCGCAGGCAGTAATAACCGCATCTTCGGCGTGCTCAAGCGCCATGACCTTTTTCTCCAGGGCGTTTGTGGTCGGGTTGGTGGTGCGGCTGTAAATATACAGATCCGGTTCCCACTCTGCGCCTCTCGCCAGCATCTCATCATACTGCTCGGCGGTTTCATAGCCGTAGGTGGAGGTTTCATAAATCGGGGTATTCATCGCCCGGGTAACGGGATCAGGTCCTTCACCGGCCTTGACGGCACGGGTGCTGAACCGCATCTTGCTGAAATCAGTGTCGTATCTGCTCATAATGGTTAAATCCTTTCCTGCTGTATTATCATGCCGGAAAACCGGCTTTCTGCGTTCTCATTATACGGGATGAAGCGGACTTCTCCGCATGAAAAAACAGATTCCTCAATGAGGAATCCGTTTCTGATATTCCCGGAATACCGGAATGATCGGTTCGGAGACTTCCGGAAGCTGTTCCGGTGAGAAGAAGCGGAGCTCTGAGAGCTCACTCTCCTGTGGACGCATGTCGCCGTGATACTTCCGGCAGAGATAGACAATTTCGACGTTATATACCTCATCTCCGTTCGGATAGATGTAGTGGGTCTCCTCCCCGGAGTTGATCATAAAGAATTCCAGTTCATCTGCGATGAGGTTCATTTCTTCCAGCAGTTCCCGCCGGGCGCAGTCTTCTACGCTTTCTCCGAGGTTCATCGAGCCGCCGGAATATCCCCACTTCTGATTGTCGGTGCGTTTTCCAAGCAGGAGCTCGCCATGTTCGTTGATGATGATCACGCTTGCTGCACACTGCAGAAGGGGACGTTTTCCGACGATCCTGCGAAGATCCATGATGTAATCAGACATTATTGTGCTCCGTTTTTTCCAGGGCGAGATTGTCCTGTCTGCTCTGTGCGTCGATCAGTTTGTTCAGACGGGAGAAGTATTCTTCATGCGCACTGTGATACAGGCGGTTGAAGGAAGCGTCCTGCCCGCTGTGCAGGAAACCGATGTAATCGTGTCCGTTTGCCGCAAGTTCCGGAGATACCCGGGCAAGGGTCGCCAGTCCGACGTTCGAACAGGTATCGGAGATACGCTCGATATTGCCGAGCGTATCGATGAAATAGGAACCGGAATATACGTTGCATTTTCCGTTCGCAAGCCGGGACAGATGGTTTGCCTTCATGGCATCGACGAGGTCGTCCACAACTTCTTCCAGCGGCTCGATTTCCATTGCCGCATTGGTATCACGGCGCCGGAATGCCTGATCAGTGCGGCTGAGAATCCGATTGATCAGATCATGCAGTACATCGAGTTCATGCAGGGCGGTGGAAGAGAACGCGATCTTCTTCTGGTCAAGGTCTCTGCCGGTTTCCGCGATATTCATTGCATGGTCACCAAGACGTTCAAACTCGTTCACGATCTTATAGTATTCGTTGAGTATCTGTACGTGTTCCTCTGCCTGGAGTTTTCCCGAGAGTTCCGCAAGGTATTTGCTTAAGCTGTCTGTCATGAGGTCCAGGTTTTCCTCTTCCTCATTGATTGCCTCAAACTTTGTGTCACTGTAGCTGCCGAGCAGTTCAAAGGAGGCAGAGATATTCCGTGATGCGATTTCCAGCATCGTACACAGCAGGTCATAACAGGAGCGCAGCGCAAGAGCCGGCGTGGAGAAGAAGACCGGGTTGAGTGCTTCGAGCTTGTCCTTGTAGCGGTTTTCGCTGACCGGTTCCGGCTTTACGATCTGGTAAGCGGCTTTTTCAAGCAGCCGGATGAATGGAAGAAGCGCGGCGGCACAGACAAGATTGAAAATCGTATTGGTATTGGCAATGATGCCCGGATTGACAACCGTCTCCCAGAGGCCGTCCAGCACGCCGAACTGATGCAGAAGCGCAACACCGACAAGAACGAGTGCGGATTTTCCGATATTGTAGAGAATATTGACGATACCGACCCGCTTTGCGTCCGGCACTGCGCCGATCGAACAGACGATGGCAGTGGTGACACAGTCACCGAGATAGACACCGACGATGACCGCATACACGGCACGGAAGGTCAGCACACCGGACATCGAGAATGCCTGCAGGATACCGATCGTTGCCGAGGAGCTCTGCAGGATGAAGGCAACCGCCGCACCGGTCAGATAACCGATGAAGGGATTTGTGCCGAGGTTGCGGAACAGGGAATCAAATGCACCGTTTGTCTGAAGGGTGCTTACCGCACCGGTCATGTTCAGAAGTCCGGAGAACAGGATTCCAAAGCCGATCAGGATGTTGCCGATGGTTTTGGAGTTCTTGAATTTGAAACCCATGATCATGATGATTCCCGCAATCAGGGCAATCGGCGCAAGGCTGGACGGTTTGAAGATCTGAAGCCATCCGGCTGCCCCGTCCAGTTCAAGAAGACGGATAATCTGTCCGGTTACCGTGGTACCGACGTTGGCACCGATGATGATGCCCAGAGACTGACGCAGGGTAATGATTCCTGCGCCGACAAGACCGGATGTGATTACGATTGTGGCGGTGCTGGACTGGATAATGGCAGTCACCGCAAGACCAAGCAGAAATGCCTTGATGGGGTTGTTTGTGACACTCTCCATTGCTACTTTCAGGGTGCCGGAGGAACTCTCCTTCAGTCCGTCGCCCATCAGGCGCATGCCGTAGAGAAACATGGCAAGTCCGCCGAACAGGGTAAGTATATTAAAGAAATCCATAGTGTTTTTCTTCAGGCTCCTTTATATATTTCGAAACAGTCAAATTTTACCACTTATTCGTATATCTTTTTCAGGGCAGCGGACACTTTTCGTGAACTTCTCACTGCCGGAACCATGCAATAAATAAAATGATGGTTAAACCGTTCACAGTCATATAATTGCAGTTGGAGTGACGAAACAGTTATGAAAACACAGGCATATAATCCATTTCTTCCATTGAATGTATATATCCCGGACGGGGAACCCCATGTGTTCGGGGACCGGGTATATCTGTTCGGCAGTCATGACCGGGAAGCCGGCGACACCTTCTGCAGCGAACCGTATGAGGTATGGTCCGCGCCGGTGGATGACCTTTCCGACTGGAGCTGTCCGGGTGTCAGCTTTGATCCGAAACAGGATCCGCTGTATGACCCTGAAACACGCAATGCGGCCTATGCGCCGGATGCGGTACAGGGAAATGACGGAAGATATTATCTGTATTACTGCCTTGCGGGCTACCGCGGCAAGGGAGGCTATTCCAATCCGATCGGTGTTGCGGTATGTGATACACCTGACGGACACTATGAATATCTCGGGGTGGTAAGAAATCCGGACGGTACTCCATTCATGAAATATGCCAACTTTGATCCGGCGGTGATGAATGATGAAGGTACGATCCGTCTCTATTCCGGCACGTGGTACCGGCAGGCAGAATTCCGGGATGGAACGAACGACGCAGAGATCGATGCCTGGGAAGCAGAGCGGTTCGGAAAAACCGTTGAACATATTCAGAAACTGACCGCAGAAGGCGATGCGGTATATGGTCCGCACCACATGACGCTGGCAGACGATATGATGACCATTACATCCGAGCCGGTACGCGTTCTCCCGCTTCACCGGGCAGGAACGCCGTATGAGCTGGCCGAAGACGGAAAGGGTTACGGCTTCTTTGAGGGAAGCTCCATCCGTAAGATCAATGGAAAATATTATTTTATTTATTCTTCCATGAACAATCATGAGCTCTGCTATGCGGTAAGTGATTACCCGGACAGAGACTTTGTCTTTGGCGGAACAATCGTATCCAACGGTGACATCGGCTATCAGGGACGGAAAAAGGAAGACCGCCTGAATACAACCGGCACAACACACGGCAGTATCGCATGCGTCAACGGGCAGTGGTATGTGTTCTATCACCGGCTGACGCATAAGTCCGATTACAGCCGCCAGGCATGTGCGGAGAAGATCACGATCGAAGCGGACGGCTCCATTCATCAGGTGGAAATCACCAGCTGCGGACTGAATGAGGGACCGTTAAAAGGAACCGGCGTCTATCCGGCTGTGATCTGCTGTAATCTGACAAACGGACACATGCCCCATTCCAGCAATAAAAAACAGGAGATTCCGATTCCCTATATCGGCAGTGAAGACGGGGAGCGGATGATTAAGGATATCCGTGACCATACGATGATCGGATATAAGTACTTTGCGTTTGAAGGTACGTCAAAACTGATCCTGACCGTACGCGGCGAAGGGGAAGGTGCCTTTGAGGTATGCACAGACATTGATGGACCTGTACTGGGAAGTGCAGAGGTGCTTCCGTCTTCCGGCTGGCAGGAACTCTCCATTCCGGTATCTGCGCTTATCGGCGTAAAGCCGCTGTATATTTTCTATCGCGGAAGCGGACGGGCAGACCTTCTGCGGATCGAGCTGTGCCGCTGATTTTGAAGACAGATTGCGGTATGATGATTTCACCTGACGTAAGATAGGAGGACTTCCATGGCAAAGAAAAAACCGCAGATCAGCGAGATGGATATCAATGCCCGCGCTGCGCAGATGAAGCGCAGCCTGACGTTTATCATTCTCGCGGTGATGATCATGAGTCTTACCATGTGCAATGCCCCGGGCAGAGATCTGTTATACGGGGATATCTACCAGACCCTTGTCAACCGGACACACCGTCTTCCGGACGGATGGCTGGATATTGTCGAGCTTGTGCCGGCGAAGAATTCGCTTGGGGAGGAGAATCTGGTGGAAAAGGAAACCCTCACACATTTTGAAGCACTGCGCAGCGAGCTTCTGGAAGAAGGCATCGACATTGAGATCGACAGTGCCTACCGTTCCGTAGAGGACCAGCGGGTGCTCTATGAGGAGTTCAAGGAGCGCTATGGCGATGAGGTAGACAACATCGCCGCAAAGCCGGGTTATTCCGAACATCACACCGGACTGGTCATTGATGTCTTCCTGATTGATAACGGAAAAGAGATCCGTGACAATGATGATCTGTATGCGGCGGAGGAACTCTTTGCGAAGATCCATCCCCATCTTGCGGATCACGGATTCATCCTGCGGTATCCGAAGGGAAAGGAAGAGATCACCGGCTATGACTATGAGCCGTGGCACTTCCGCTATGTTGGAGTTGAGACCGCAAAGAAGATCACCGGACAGGGTGCGACGCTGGAAGAATACCTCGGGGAGACCAGTTAACCTGCCGGACAACACAGGTGCCGGAGAATCATCCGGCTTCTTTTTTATCTTATGTGCGAGGGAAGAAGGTGAGGATATGGCAGATCAAATACAGGATGAACGGCTGAATTATCTGGTAGAGGAATTCAAGGCGGATTCCGGAGAATATAAAAATCTCAGGACGCCGGATGACCCGGCGGAAAAACGGCGGCTTCTGCGCTCGCTGATGAATATACGCATGCCGCGGAGAATGGCGGATGATGTGCTTGCGGTTCAGAATGCCTATCTGAAGGAGCGTGCAGGCGAAAAGGGAATCGTCGCTGTGTCAGATATTCCGGAGATACGATCAGGACTGTCCGTCTGGCAGGGGGATATTACAAGGCTGAATGCTGATGCGATCGTGAATGCGGCGAATTCGCAGATGCTGGGATGTTTTGTGCCGATGCATACATGCATTGATAACTGCATTCATACCTATGCGGGCATCCAGCTGCGTGCCGAATGCGCACAGAAGATGAATCAGCTGCGGATCAGATACGGCAGCGATTATGAACAGCCGACGGCAGTTCCGATGTTAACGAACGCCTACAACCTTCCCGCAAAGAAGGTGATTCATATCGTTGGTCCCATCGTGGAGGGACAGCTGACTTCAGATCATGAACGGCAGCTTGCGGACTGTTACCGCAATACGCTGGACATGTGCGCAGAGAATCAGCTGAAGAGCGTTGCCTTCTGCTGTATTTCCACCGGCGTCTTTCACTTTCCGAACCGCAGAGCGGCAGAGATCGCGGTACATGAAGTGACGCAGTGGATACAGGAACATCCCGGCAGGATGGACCGGATCATATTCAACGTATTTAAAGACGAGGACAGGGAAATCTATGAAACATTATTATCGTGAACAGCCGGACGGCTATCGGGAAACGATTGAAAAAGGCATCCATGCCGTGCGTTATTTCAGCGGAAGAACCGCCCGCGGAAACGGGACCCGGGATGAACAGATTGCCCGGCTGAAAGAAGAACTGGAAAGCGCGGATGCGGTTGTGATTGGTGCCGGCGCAGGACTCTCGACGTCTGCCGGGTTTACCTACAACGGTGACCGGTTCCGGAAGTATTTCTTCGACTTTGAAGAGAAGTACGGATTCCATGATATGTATTCCGGCGGTTTTCACATGATAAAGGAATCACCGGAGGTGTTATGGGCATACTGGGCGAGAAACAGCTATATCAACCGGTATATGCCGGCGCCAAAACCGGTGTATGAGAAACTGCTGGAAGCGGTAAAGGATAACGATTATTTCGTGATCACCACAAATGTGGATCATCAGTTTCAGAAGGCAGGCTTCGATAAGAAACGTCTGTTCTATACACAGGGGGATTACGGTATGTTTCAGAGCGTGAATCCTGCAATTCAGAAAACCTATGACAATGCGGAATGGGTCATGAAGGCAATGGAAGCACAGGGCTTTGTGAAGGATGATAACGGCATCTTTCAGATTCCGGAGGACGGAAGGCTGAAAATGCGCATTCCGACGGAACTGATTCCGAAATGCCCGGATGACGGATCCGATGTGATGATGAATCTTCGCTCGGATGATTCGTTTGTCGAAGATGAGGGGTGGCATAAAGCCTCTGCGGCTTACGCGGATTTTCTGCGCAGACACGAAGGCATGCATGTACTGTATCTGGAACTTGGAGTCGGGGCCAATACGCCGGTGATCATCAAATATCCGTTCTGGCAGATGACGATGGTCAATCCGAATGCGGTTTACGCCTGTATCAATTACGGAGAGGCATTCTGCCCGGAAGAGATCCGAGACCGCAGTATCTGCATTGACGGAGATATCGGAGAAGTACTCGCCGGTATCATGTGAGAAAAGCAGTACATCCGCAGAAAACTGTAGCTTATTTTCTGGTTGACACAGAGATGAATTCAGCCGTAAACTGCATGCATGGGCAAGGGTGCCTGACGGCGCCCCTGCCTTTTTCCTTATCTGTCACAATCCGGAGGGGTGTTTTCAGGCATTTCCTGCCCGGCTGTTTACGGGGAGGTAAGGAATATGAATGGAACAGTATCAGAACTTGTCAGTCGGGAGGTATTCAGCGTCTGGTTTCTGATCGGCGCAGCGCTCGTCTTCTGGATGCAGGCGGGATTTGCGATGGTCGAAGCGGGATTCACGCGTGCGAAGAACACCGGAAACATCCTGATGAAGAACCTGATGGATTTCTGTATCGGGACCGTTGTCTTCATTCTGATCGGCTACGGTCTTCTGCTTGGCGAAGATCTTGCCGGTCTGATCGGGAAACCCGGATTCGACATTTTTACCGCATACGGAAACTTCGATTATTCAGGTTTTGTCTTCAATCTCGTCTTCTGCGCAACAACGGCGACGATCGTTTCCGGCGCCATGGCAGAGCGCACAAAATTTCTTTCGTACTGCGTGTACTCCGCTGTCATATCCGCATTGATTTATCCGATTGAGGCGCACTGGATCTGGGGCGGAGGCTGGCTGAGTCAGCTTGGCTTCCATGATTTTGCGGGATCCTGCGCCATTCATATGGTCGGCGGAATCAGTGCGCTGATCGGCGCTTGGATGCTGGGACCGCGTATCGGCAAGTTTGTGAAGAACAGTGACGGTACAATCGCAAAGGTCAATGCAATTCCCGGCCATAACATTACGGTCGGCGCACTCGGTGTGTTTATCCTCTGGCTGGGCTGGTACGGCTTCAACGGCGCTGCCGCCACAAGCGTGGATCAGATGGGATCCATCTTTGTCACAACGACAATTGCGCCGGCTGCCGCAACCGTATCATGTATGATATTCACCTGGCTCCGCTATGGAAAGCCGGATGTGTCAATGTGTCTGAATGCATCGCTTGCCGGACTGGTCGGTATTACGGCAGGCTGTGATGTGACGGATGCGCTGGGATCTCTGATCATCGGTACGGTATCCGGACTGCTCGTCGTATTCGGCGTCTGGCTGCTGGATTACAGACTGCGGGTTGATGATCCAGTCGGTGCGGTTGCGGTGCACTGTCTTAACGGAGTCTGGGGAACACTGGCGGTGGGACTTCTCGCGTCCCCCACTGCGCCTGGTTATTCCATTGCGGATGCCTCAGGTGCCCCGATGGCAGGTCTCTTTTACGGCGGCGGATTCAAACTGATGGGGATTCAGCTGCTTGGCTTTGGCTCGGTGGCCTTATGGACGGTGCTTACGATGATTCCGGTATTCCTTGGAATCCGGAAACTGTTCGGTCTTCGCGCGAGCCGTGAAGATGAAGTGACCGGTCTTGATATCAGTGAGCACGGACTGGTCAGCGCCTATGCGGGTTTTGCGATGACCCCGGAGTATCTTGGAGAAACCGTACCGGTATTTGAACCGGATGCGGTCGCAGACATGCCGGAAGCTGAACCGGCTGTCACAGTACCCGCAAAGACGCCGGCACCCGGATCAAGGAAACTTACGCGCATTGACATTGTCTGCCGTGAATCGAAGGTCGAGGCACTCAAGAATGCGCTGGTCAGTATCGGAATTACCGGTATGACCATTACGCATGTGCTCGGCTGCGGGGCGCAGAAGGGAAGACCGGAGTACTACCGCGGCGTCCAGGTGGAAGCGAATCTTCTTCCGAAAGTGCAGTTCAGCATTGTTGTCGCAAAGGTGCCGGTGCGTACGGTAATTGAAACCGCAAAGAAGGTCCTGCATACCGGTCATATCGGTGACGGAAAGATCTTTGTGTATGATGTGGAGAACGTAATCAAAGTCAGAACTTCGGAAGAGGGATATGACGCCCTGCAGGACGTGGAATGATTGAAAAATGTTGCACAATTTGTAAATTACGCAAATAATTTACAGAAAATGAATGAAAACGTGTTGACCGGAAGAAATTCCGAAGCGTATGATGCATGTATTGAAATACGAAAGCGAAGCGGAAGAGAAGTACTGCGGCCAACGTCATTAACAGAGAGCGGGAAGAGGTGAAATCCCGTATGAAGCACCGTGAGGAATAACACTTCCAAGTCTGACCTGAACAGCAATGGGGCCAAGTAGGGAAGGCGTGCATGCGGCACGTTATCACCGCACGGGTTTGTCGGAACCCTCGAGAAGCAAGTCAGGTGGCACCACGGAGAGGCGGCCTTC
>JAFUFO010000041.1 GCA_017469885.1 Solobacterium sp. | reverse complement strand
CGGTGTCTTAACGCGGGCAGAGCTGGCGGAAATTCACTTTGAAAACGGAAAACCGGTCACCTCGGATGAGCGGAAGGAAGTGCCCTGTGATCTTCTGATCATTGCGGCAGGATTCATCGGCTGCGAGACCGCACTGCCGGCGGAGGCGGGAGTTGCGCTGACAGAGCGGAATACCGTGAAAACCGAGCCCGGAAGCTATGCCGCAAATCTGGAAGGTGTATTCACGGCCGGCGACATGCACAGAGGACAGTCTCTGGTTGTATGGGCGATCCGGGAAGGTCTCGAATGCGCAAGGGAGACAGACGCCTGGCTGATGGGCTATACCAACATGCAGTGAAGATGGCCATGAAATACAAAACCTTCTTCGAAGACTTGTCTATCAATGCTGTACTGAAGGTTTTTGCTCGGCAACATAGAATTCCTGTCTGTCCCGCTGAATCTTACGAATTGAAGCAGAGGTTTGCCTGGCTGGAGATGATCTCCATGAAACTGCGTTCGACAAGATCCGGATTCTGCAGTGCGGGATACTTTCTTCTTCCAATTTTAACAGAGCGAAGCGTATCTATGCGCTGTTGGAGGGTATGAATCAGATTTTTGAAAATACCAGCTACTGCCGTTGTGAACGAAAAGTATTTATTGATGACCTCACAAATCTCAGCGAGTCTGCTTTCAATGCGTCTGATCATGGCGTTGAACCGGCGGCGGATATGACGCTGAAAGCAATGCAGTCCAGAATAACTCAGCTTATGAAGGACAGGGGATTCCGAGGGGTAAAGACCACAATCCTCAAGGGCGTATTCCACAAGTGTGATGAAGTATCTCCGGCTGACATCTGCTTTTCTGAGCACCTTTCTGGAACTGAAAAAAGAGGGGAGGTCCGGCTCTGATTCAGCACCCGGGAAATAATCCCGCTCGCTGTAATAGATCGTAACGATGTGAGCGTCATTGATGATCTTGAGGAAGGCGATCCACGGCAGTTTCCGATGGATATTCAGGAAGTGTTCCATAAGGGAACGGATGAATTTGATGTGCTTATTGCAGGGAAGGTCATTGTCTAACAATACGGTAAGTTTCATGGCTTCCCGCTGCATATACACGGTTCCTTTACGGCGATGAGCATTCTCGTATTCTGAAAGCCGGTTGAGCATCAGAAGGGCATCTGCATAGGACTTCAGATTGGTACAGAGAGTACTTTCTTCTGTCCATGCAGAGAGTTCTTCTTTGATGTTACGGACGGGTTCTAATCGGATATAGCAGTCAGCCTGGTCAAAATATTTCCGCAATGGCGATCTCCTTCGTTATATATACGCATTCAGGGAATGGCATGAAATCAATTGGGCAGTGCGCCGCTTATCGAAGAAATGGGGCGGCGGAGAGGGGAGTCAGATGTGAATGATGTGATCGGCGTTTGATCCGTTATTCAGACTCGCAAATCGTTTCATAGTGGCTGAAAGGGGGTTGCTTTCACCAAAATGGAGAACATACCAGAGCGGGGTCTTGGAAGTCAGCGTGCAGAGATATGTCTCGCTGTCGGGGAGGCTCTTTCCTTCAGCAGCCTGAAAGAGCAGAAACGACTCAGTTTCATGCATGACGAAGTGCGTGTGACTGGTGTAATGGCACCACAGTGTCGCGTGGCCTGCCGCGGATAAAGGATCATGAAGAATGTCATCTTCGAGAACATTGACCTTGATCGAATATCGGGGGCAGGCATCCATGACTTTTTTGATTTCCCGACGCTCAATCAGCTCATCAAGCGTATCGAAGACAGTGTTGCGGTCAGCGTGACCGATAACAGCGATCTGGATGACCGGACAGACACCGTTCTTTTTGATTGAAATAGGCAGTTCGTCAGGACCAAAGCATCTTCCGCTCCGGAGGATCGAGGCCATCTCGTTTTTGAGATTATGTGTGGCAGGGTATCTGGAGGGGCGGTTTCGGAACATCAGACCCCCTCCTTTGCGGAAAAAACGCAGTATGAAATAAGATTTCTCATTAACTCTCCTAATAAATTTGTGAGAATGCACGATGTGTTGTGACACGGGAACGCACTGAAAATGCCTGTTTCAGGCATAATGAAAAGAACTTTTGCGTTGCGAGCTTCGCGACAGTATTAATGTGATTTCGCTCAGATAACAGCCTTAGATCAGTGGCGTAACCGGATTGTGTGACTTGATATCACAATTTGAAACAAAAAAAATCAAAAATGTTCTACTTCGCATAATGTAGATTATGCGATATTTAGAATTGAAATACGATATATCAAATATTATACACCCGGGGGCTTAACAAAGCAAAAAATGCAGTCGGCTTCATATGAATAGACTGCATGTTATTTGATTTTCGATCAAGTGTTCTAATAGAGTAACTCGATCTTATGCTTCAGGCAGTACGCCTCCCATTCCTTGCCTGGATCTTGATCCGTGACCAGAATATCTACTTCAGATAATTCCATGCATTGGTAGAAGAAATGTGTATCAAACTTGGTGTGATCTGCCAACAGAACTAGTTTTTCGCAGTTTTTCCGGAATGCCCGCTCAAGAAATAATTCTGTATCCCGATTCACTGTAAGCCCGTGTTCCAGGTCCACGCCGTCGCAAGAGATAAAACCGTATTTTGCATAACGTTTTGATACGGACTCCACAACATCAGGGCCGTAGATTCCATCGTCCTCATACGTGTAATGTCCTGCTGGGATATATACATTTGCATTTGGATTCTGACCGATAACCTGCGCCATGGTCATTCCGTTCGTCAATATCTGCATGTGAAGATCTGGACTAAGCTGCCGGACCATCGCCAGCGTTGTGCTGCTGGAAGAAATGAATAAGGTATCACCGTTTTCAATCAGCCCTGCCGCAACATTGCCGATGATCTGTTTCTCCTGATAATTGTTTTTTTCGCGCAGAATAAACGGCGCAACCTGTGTTCCGGCCTGGTTATATGATGCCCCGCCATGAGTTCTGGTTAATGCCCCTTGCTGTTCCAATGTTGCAAGATCTCTGCGTACGGTTGGAAGACTGACAAACAGTTCTTTGGAAAGCTCTTCTACCGTGACATAGCGTTTCCGTTCTAGCAATGCGAGTATCTGTTGTTTTCGTTCTTCCGGTACCATGGTATAGGATTCCTTTCAGATCAGTTCTTCCTGTATGCACTCGGATATTGCTGGCAGTACAAATGGGCGTATTGTATTGCGTATATCCTGCAGAAATCCGTTGCTTTCAAAAGCGGGGTTCATAATTGTTTTGTCCAACACTTCCATAATCATCGGCAGATTCATACCACACAGGTATTGTGTTCGTTCTGATAATCCCATTGTGCTGATGACATAGGAAGCATACGTCAGGGGACTTCCGCCCATCAGGTCAGCAAGGACCGTTAGTGTATCCTCTTTCCCGACAACAGCCAGCACCTGTTTTAACTGTAGTACATACTCATCTGGGCTCATGCCTTCTTCGATAGACGCATGAAGAAGGTCTTTTCGATCACCGAGAAAGAAAGCGTTTAAGGTTTCGTGCATTGCCGCTGCCACTGTACCGTGGCTCACCAACAGGACATAATTCATAGGACACCTCCGCTGTTTGTTACAGCTGAAGCATAAAGCCTGATTGTAGCGATCGCAATAGATGGCGCAAATGTTGATTATCAATCACATTATGGTGTATTTGTGATCGTTTGCGATCATCCAACACTATCTTAACTGATATCTGTCTGTCTGAGAACTATTTGCTTTGATAGTCATTCTTCTACCGGATCCCAGTAGCTGATGAATACTTCTGTGCCATCGGAATTAGTGCTTGTCTGCATTCCGATAGATCCGTCAGAAGCGCCCCAGATACCACGGCCGTCTGGCAGGTGTGTGAAGCCATCTTCCCAATAGGCATCTTTGTATACGGACTTACAGATAATCCGGGTTTCCTTGCCGTCAGCGTCCACAAGCGTAGCGCGTGTCCCTTCTTTACATTCGAGAATGATGTCGAAGCCTTGAGTTGCATGATCTGCGATCATCGTCTTCCCAGAGGCTTCCATGTAGCATGCACTGTCCCATGCATCCGCCAGTGTCTGCGCGCTTTCGGTATCATTACTGTCCGCATAGTTGAGTGCAACGCTCCAGCCATCATCAAAATAAAGACGTCCGGCGGTACCAAGCGGTTCCTTACGGACGACAGTCTTTTCCTCCCCTTCTTTTTCGGCATCAGGTGTTTCTGAAGGTTCCGGCTCAGCAGTTTCTTTAGACTCAGGTTCAGCTGAAGCAATAGGGGTAGCAGAAGGTGTTGGTTTTGGTGTTGCAGTCGCAACGGGCAGTTCGGTCGGCTCAGGAGTCGTCTCCGCTGCGGGAGATGTTGGCTCCGGCGCGTTTTCCGCAGAGATCATGTTCCTGTTTGCAAGCTGGAAAACACCAAGCAGTGCGGACAGAAACAGTGTCACAAGCACGGCTTTTACACCGGGTTTTAAACGCTTCTTTTTATTAGTGCGCGCGGGAACGTCCTTCATTTCTGGAAGAGGATTAACATCTTCAACTGCTGTTCCCTTTTCGATCACTGCCTGGCTCGGTGCGGCAGACTCATGCGGTTCACTGCCGATCTGTTCATTACACACAATCAGGGCGTTCTGTGCTGCGTTCTGAGAGCCGGTCTCTGCCTCGAATCCTTCGCTGTACAGATCGTTCAGGCGGGCAATGATCCCGGGTATCTCATTGATACGGTCGTCGTTTCCGTTATATGCGGCTGTGCATACGCTGATGAGTTTGGACGCTGTGGCCTGCAGTTTCAGCAGGGTTCCCCTTTCGTTATGCATTGTCATAATTCTCTCCATCTACAGGAAGCTCCTCGGGTTTCTCTGCTTCCTTGTTCTTTCCCTGTGACATAAGTTCGTCAGCGAGTTTCATCTGTTCCTCAGCGGATCGGATCAGTTTCTCGGTTTCATTTTTGATCTTTTCGTAGGTCCTGATCTTTCCATCTGTGATACGGATACGTTCGTCGAGGTCCTTAATCAGATTCTGTCGTTTATCAATCAGTGCTGTTTTTTCTGCGTAGAGTTTTTCAAGTTGTTTTTCGATCTTTCTGGTATTCAAATTCGTCAAAATGGTTCTCCTCTATTCATCCAAGCCGCAGAGGCTTCTTCACTTCAATGTCCGCTTCTCCTTCGGGACTTCCGAAATGAAGCTGCGGCACGGAAGGTTCCTCTGAAGCCGGAGTATCGTTTGGTTCTTCTGTAAGTGATACGGTCTGTTCAGTGCCGACCATCATCGGTGTCTGCATTTCTTCAATCTGTTCGTTCGGGATGTCCGCACTGATCTCATAGGTGTTGATCATCGGGCGAAGATCTTCCATCACATGCGCCAGATTCATCCGCTGCGCAGCAACCCGTCTTGCTTCGATTTCCTGTTCTTCGATCGACGGGAGTCCGTTTGCCTCCGCATCGCTTTCCTTTTGTGCCTCTTCCGACCATGCGGCGGAAGGACCGGAATAAAGCACAGGAGCGTCATAGAAATGGATGAAGCCATACAGTTCCTGACCGCCGAGAGAACGGCCAACGTTCATCCAGCCAGCCCAGTAGCCCCCGCTTCCGATCTGCATTCCGCCCTGTTCGACGAACATCATGTTGGTTGCCGGATCGTATTCATCGACATAGCCGACATGTCCGGACCAGACGACAACGGAATTGCTTGAAGGCATCTGATCGACCCAGTATCCCAAGGAGCCTGCTCTGCTGTACCAGTTTCCGGCATCACCGAAATTCGGCATTGCGACACCGAGCTTGTCATAGGCGAGCTGCCATGCCGTCCAGGTGCAGTTGTAATATCCTCCGCTGTACGGATTGACAGACTCGGCATGGACCCGGACAGTTCCGTTAAACAAAAAGATGGATGAAATCGTTAATAGAAGTTGCAGTAACCTTCGGAACATCAATACCCCCCTTCCATCGCAAAAAAGACCCTTTCGGGTCTTGAGTGAATTCAATTTTGTATTGGTTTGTCAGAATCCAACGCTTACATATTATGCGGAATCAGCGTTGTGAGCTTTACGGATTTTGCCACATAGAGGGCTCTATTTTGTGAAGGAATTCTTACCATCTATACTGTTCGAACAATTCATCATCAAGAAGTTCCTTGATGAATACTGTAATGGTCATTACTGTATCGTCTGATGGATCATCTTCGATCCAATATCCATCGATTGACTGCCAGTCTTCTTCCCAATCATCATATTTGAGCTTTGGATCGATCTTCATTGCGTCAATCATTTTCGTGCCAATGCCAATTCCGTTAGGAAGTGTACCGGAAAACTTCCTATCAACATAAATCTTAAACAATTTGTTTTTGGCGAAGACCATGTTCATTCCTGAAGCCGACCGAATTATGACCCATGGTACTGGATTAGTTAGTTCTTCATTTGGCCATATTTCTTCCGCAAACGGATCATCGTCCTCTTTCAGCATTGCACTTGTATCTTCAATTGTTTGATATAACTGATACCTTCCAACTCCCTTAAAAGGAATTATTATCTTGTTCATTTCTTTTCCCTCAACAGAAATCTTCAATTGCCAAAGACTCCTGCTTAATCTCCTGAAGAATCGTCGGAGTTACTATCGTTGCCGATTCCTCCGGTCAAAGCATGGAAATACGCTTTAATGCGCCGATCGCGCTCTTCAGGAGAAGGAGCTTGTGTAACCTCTATATAGAGATCCGGAAAATATCGTTCAAAGTTGCGAAGTTCTGCTTTTCGCAGGATTTCCTGAGAATTGGAAGGATCCTTTTGATACTCTTCATAAAGATCCGGTTCCTGCGTCCGAAAACCTGCTATGGTTCTTGCGCGCACAATTGCGGCGTTTGAAATGTGCTTCTCGCCTGCTTCCTGGAGTTGCTTTTTAAACAGCCCCTCTTCTCGTGTTAATTCTTCCGCAAGTTTTTTGGGGTTCGCATCGAGATAAAGTGCCTGCGCCGCCTCTGCTACGATCTGAAGGTCTTCGTCATTCAGCTCCTTCAAGGTCTCGTTGATGGCATTTACATATGCGGCTCTCTTTTTGGGAGTTTTTGGTTTGATGTATTTGACGGAGAGTGTCTTTGTGCCGTCTTCCTCATAGATTTCGGCAGTCGTCTTCGATCCGTGTTTCAGCCAGAAATAATTTGCACCCAGCACCTCCGCCAGCTTCTTCAGGTTGGCGTCTTTTGGCATGGCGTTTCCTGCTTCATAACGGGAGATGATCGCCTGTTTTGACGAGGCGAGCACAGCCAGACCTTCCTGTGTGAGATCGCACTTCGTCCGCGCGATCGCCAGCCGTCTTCCAAATCTCTTGCGGTTTAGTTTTGCATAATCGAACATATGGAAACCTCCGTTATCTGTCTCAGATCTAGTAACTTAGTCTGCATTGTCTTTGCCGCTCATAAATCTTCTGAATTCAGATTCAAGCTGTTCGCGATTCGGCAAATATAACTGATATCTGCTTACGAAAACCTGATTGGTAATATTCTGCAGCGCATAATGCATAACTAGTTTATCTTGATATGCGCCGAGTATAATTCCGATCGGCTCTGTATCCCCTTCCGTATTCATCTCGTCCCGGTAGTAATTCAGATAGAAGTTCATCTGACCGATATCCTCATGCTGAACCTCGCCTCGTTTCAGGTCGATCAGAACAAAGCACTTCAAAATCCGATGGTAGAATACCAAATCGACCTTGTATGTCCTTCCGCCGATTGTCATTTTTTGCTGTCGCCCTACATAAGTAAACCCTTTTCCGAGTTCCAGGAAAAACATGCTCAGGTTATTGACGAGTGCTTCTTCCAGGTCCCCTTCTTCATATACAGGAAGCTGCGGCAGGCCTGTAAACTCAAAAATGTACGGTTCCTTCAGAATGTCTTCAGGCTTCTCGATGACTTGTCCTTCGGAGGCCAGCCTCAGAACCTCCTGCTTATCCGTGCTAAGTGCCAGCCGATGAAAAAGCATACTCTTCATCTGTCGCTTCAGTTCACGGATGCCCCAGTGTTGCTCTTCGCATTCTTTTTCATAAAATGAGCGTTCAAGCGGATCAGCAATTTTTAAAAGCTCAATGTAGTGACTCCAACTCAAAAAGTCAGACAGTGTCTGACTTTTTGGATACGTCAGATAAAGCTTTCTCATATAGATGACATTACTATGACTGAATCCCTTGCCATACCTATCCGTCAGATCCCTGGAAAGGCGGTTCAGAACATCAGATCCGTATTCAGCTTTTTCATTCCCATTCTGCTCATACTCCACAATCTGTCTGCCGATTTCCCAGTAAGTATGGACCATTGCGGAATTAACAGCATGCACTGCCTGCCGACGTCCCTGTTCAAGTGTTTCACCGACACTGAGCAATAACCGATCATAGTCTGAGTTTTTATTAATTGTCAGGTTTCCTTTTTCACTCATATGACACTCCTGTATCGCAAACTATCAAGGCAAAATTTCTCTGTTTTTAACATTATTCGACTTGATTATAGCATAAATAATACTTTCACAAAGTATAGTTCATATAACTTTGCGCGCAATATCAAGATTGAGATTCTTGTTAGTACAGCTCCTGCCAGGGCAAGAGTCACCGGCAGATTGCAGGACTGGATCTTCTTATGCTCCTCAGGTGTACTGGCGCTTTCTCCTATTATCTGCTGGAAAATAGGAGGATTTCAGCTTGTTTTAGGAGAACATCAATGTGTAGGAGAAGTGTAATACAGCTGTAATTGTATTGTATATTAGCCGGACACTTCCCCTGCCGGCTCCGGTTCTTCCCACGTTTCCATGGTGAAGTTCATGATCATGTTTGATTCTGTGAACGGCTTATATACATATTCTTCGGATATGCTTTCCCGCTCGCCGCTTTCAATCACGACATATTCGCCATCGACATATACCATTTTGATCTGCCTGCGGAAATACCGCTGCGTGCCATCTTCATCTACGCTGAAGACCACCATATAGCAATACGGTTCAGATATCCTCTGTCTGGGTGTCTGCTGCAGATTGCAGATCTTAACCAGAGCATCCCCTTCATAATCATAGAGGGCTTTGTACAATGCCCGTTCCACTGCAATCGAACTTGAAGCGCTGAAGTCGATCGGGTATACCATCTTCTCCAGAACCCGGTCATTTGTTGTTTCTGCAGCGAAGCCGTGCTTGATCATGAATACATCCATCGTTCCGTATCCGCTGTCCTTCAGATACTGCTCGTTCATTCCGACAGTGATAGACAGCACGGATCTGCCAGGTTCCACACCGTCTGTGACACTGATCCTGTATCGGAGATTATCGGTAAGTTCTTCGGGATACCGTTTGGGATCCTTTATGTGAGCGTATAGACTGCCGTCTTCTGTTGCGTAGAACGACACGAAATCCTCCGCGAACAGATCGATCGGCTCAAGGTCATGCAGACCGTCAATGACATACTCATACGGTTCGATGTTCATGTCGGAGTTGAGTTCGCTTTTTTTAAGTCCGACGGAGATCCTGACGACATCGCCGTTGGAAAGGCCGGTCGATCGGGACACTTTGATCTTGGTATCAGATGTCTGCCCCTGCATCAGACGGGCATTGATCAATGACAGGTCCTTCTTCACGCGGATATACTCATCTTCCGTTTCAAAATCATGCAGCTCGATATCGACCGGAGAAATCTCCATGATCCCGGAGCCATCCTGTCCGTATACTGTAATGTCGATGAAGTCCATGAAGTCATAGGTATAATTCGTTCCCCGGCGCTCATTTGGGGCGTAGGTTCTCCGGCATGAAATGCAGGACAGAGCCGTGATGATACAGATAAGAGTCTTGATAATGGTTTTCATTTGCGGACCTCCTTGTCGTTTTGTTCTCTGCCGCATGGAAGTAAGAAAAGATATAAGAAAGGCCGATAATCGAAATGGATTACCGGCCAGATCTAACTGTTGAACTGTTTTCGGCAGAAACGAATATCTGCCGTATTTAGTTGAAATAGCGAATAGTGTTAGAAACATTGGTGTATGTTTCCGTATTTCTGTTTGAATTCCCTGCCGAGTGCGTAAGTATCTGACAACGCTGCCTGCATCTCTATTCCCCAAAATTGAAATAATGTTGTTTTTGGGGAATAGAGCAATACGATACTTTGCGGAAATAATGCGGGACCCCTCTGCAATTGTAATGCTGAGGATTCCCGCTGATTCTATGGCATGATATACCGAATGATTTCAGAAATAATGGTGTATGTATCCGTATTGCCGTCTGCATAGACTACCGCGAGTGTGGGAGCCTGATGAATATCGAACCGTGTGACAAGATCAGGCTCTTCTTCCGCGTCGATCAGAACATAATCAATGTTTTTCTCCGACAAGATCTTCTTAACCATTGCACACTTCGGACAGGTCCTGGTCGTAAAGAGATACAAGGTTCTGTCTGCCCCTGCTGCGGCTTTCGCTTCATTGATGGTTGTGGTCCGCACATCGGGACAATCGCTTCCGGTTGTTTTTGTTTCGTCCAGTGTCGTTTCTTTGTATGTCTTGCGGTCGGTGAATTCCTGGAGCTTTCCGGGATTCCAGTTCTTTACCGGACGGTAATAGCCAGTGATACGGGAATAGACTTCCGTCTCCGCGCCGCATATCGGACACTTCCATACTTCGCCTGTGATGTATCCGTGATCCTTACAAATGGAATAGGTCGGGCTCATCGTGTAGTACGGAAGACGATAGTTCTCCGCGATCTTTCGCACAAGCGCTGCCGCAGACTTCCAGTTCGTCAGACGCTCGCCAAGGAATGCATGGAATACTGTTCCCGAGGTATAGAGTGTCTGAAGTTCATCCTGGATGTCCAGTGCGGTGAAGATATCATCGGTATAGCCCACTGGCAGATGAGTGGAGTTCGTGTAATACGGAGTCCCATTCATGTTTGCAGTGATGATATCCGGATAACGTTCCTTATCATGTTTGGCAAGACGATAGCTGGTGCTTTCTGCCGGTGTTGCTTCAAGGTTGTACAGATCGCCATATTGTTCCTGATAATCGGAAAGACGTTCACGCATGTGGTTCAGTACTTCCTTTGCGAAGTCCTGTGTTTCCTTATGCGTCAGGTCCTTCTTCAGCCAGCATGCATTAAGCCCTGCTTCATTCATGCCGACAAGACCGATCGTAGAGAAGTGATTGTCGAACGATCCAAGATAACGCTTGGTGTACGGATAGAGTCCCGCTTCCAGAAGTCGCGTAATGACATCACGCTTTACTTTGAGAGAACGGGCAGCCGCATCCATGATGTAATCGAGCCGGTTGAAGAACTCTTCTTTCGACTTTGAAAGATACGCGATACGGGGAAGATTGATCGTGACGACACCGATCGAGCCGGTGCTCTCACCGCTTCCGAAATAGCCTCCGCTCTTCTTGCGCAGCTCACGCAGATCAAGCCGGAGCCTGCAGCACATCGAGCGCACGTCACTTGGCTTCATGTCGGAGTTTACGTAATTGGAAAAATACGGTGTGCCGTACTTCGCGGTCAATTCGAACAGAAGCCGGTTGTTTTCGGTATCGCTCCAGTCAAAGTCGCGCGTGATGGAGTATGTCGGGATCGGATACTGGAATCCCCGGCCATTGGCATCACCTTCGATCATCGTTTCGATGAACGCTTTGTTGACCATATCCATCTCAGCCTTACAGTCCTTATACTTGAAGCTCATTTCCTTACCGCCGACGATTGCCGGAAGTTCCGCGAGATCATCCGGCACCGTCCAGTCGAGTGTGATG
>JAFUFO010000040.1 GCA_017469885.1 Solobacterium sp. | reverse complement strand
CGTAAGCAATGACGGTAGAGAACCGCTGCTGTACAAAGGCGAAGTGCTTAAGTCAAGGAACCAGTGGTACAACAAACAGAAGGCCATGCACATCTCGTGTCTGACAAAGGGACATGATCCAAAGACTGTATGTAAGGATTCAAAACTGTTAAGACGGTTGTCCCGATACCGGGCTGACTTCATCCGGGATTATCTGCACAAAGTAAGCAGTCATATCGTAAAAATATGCTTGAAGCGTAATATCGGTATCCTGTATATCGGAAAGAACGATCAGTGGAAGACAAAGGCAAACATGTCAAAAGCATCCAATCAGGAATTCGTATCCATTCCGCACAGCACACTGATCTGGATGATCCGGTATAAGGCAGAGCGGTATGGTATCTCTGTCATAGAACAGGAAGAATCCTATACCTCAAAGGCAAGTTTCCTGGATGATGATGTATTACCGGTATACGGAGAGAATGATGGAGAACAGAAGTTCAGCGGAAGACGCATTTCCAGAGGGCTGTATCGGACAAAGAACGGCACCGTATTGAACGCGGATATCAACGGAAGTGCAAACATCCTGCGCAAGGCATCACCGAATGCCTTTGAAGGGATCACAGACTATCGATTCCTTCAAAAAGTGAAAACAGTACCATTCCGGGCATTATACCCAGCTGGTACTGTTTCGGTATAACATGTATTCCCAAGTCAGAATATCTACTGATAAGGGATAGCGGGCGTGTGTTCGTCCTTGAGTATCACGGAAAGCCTGGATACCCGTATTCAGGTCTGAAAAGGGCAACTTTCACGGATCTCAGAAGCCATCATCCATAGGATTCCCATCGGGCACCGCATGGGTGTGGTAATTCACAAACATATGAAAACCGGCTTTCGCCGGTCTTCAGATCACCTGTTGTTTTGATGACATTTAACGGATTACTGCTTTTTGAAGAATACCGGTGAGATACCGGGCATCGGTTCAATGACTGCCTCAAAGCCGGTAACCTTCCCATCTTCGATCTTAAAGGTGCATGGGAATACCACGCCGTATACAAACATTGCCGCATCGAAAACGTCATAGTTGTAATGCATCAGGATGCCGTCATAACCATTCCAGTTGAGGAACAGACCGCCGTCCTTTTCGGCAATGGTAATAGTCATAAAACCGGGTGCGGCATAGGTGCCCGCATACGCAGAGAGCGGAAGTGATGGTGTTGTATCTTTAACCTTTGCGGCTTCCTTTGCCTGCGCACCGGCTGCCATACCCGCAAACAGCGGTCCAAGCACGGCGTTAAGCTTATCGGTCCAGTCTTCTGCCGGGACGCCGAGGAAGTCATCCATGATCTCATAGGTAACCGCCTGCGGCAGGAAGTTTGTTGTGCCATTCGCAAGAACGATAATGCCAAGGTCCTCACAGGGCAGTAAGGTCATCAGTGCCGAGAAGCCAAGCGTGTTTCCGCCATGGCTCCACATCCGCTTTCCGCGGTACAGATCGGTGAACCAGCCAAGACCATAGGTCGTGTCGGTGATCTCCGGCAATGCGAAGAGGTACGGGCTGCCGAGGAACTGCGGCTTATGCACTTCATCCAGCGTAGTCTTTTCCACCAGCTTTACGCCGTTCCATGTTCCGTCGGACAGATGGAACTGCATATACTTCATCATGTCTCCGACCGTCGAACAGATAGCCCCTGCCGGTCCGACACCCTTGAGGTCCAGATACGGCTGCGGTGCATTTTCCTGTCCGTTGAAGATATAGCCAAGGGAACGGTTTTCCTCCATCTGTGTAACCGACATCACGGTATGGTCCATACCAAGCGGTTTTAGAATCCGTTCAGTGACCAGTTCTTCCCAGGTCTTTCCCGTCACGGCTTCTGCCACGCATCCCGCCAGCATCACCATCTGGTTGGAATACTTGAATCCGGCACGGAAATCAAACTGCGGTTCAAGATATTCCAGCTGCGGAATCATATCCATCCGGTTTTCCGGAACCGGATAGATGGACTGTGCATCATAGGCCGCAATGCCGGTGCGGTGGCTTAAGAGATCCCTTAAGGTGACGTGATTCGTCACATACGGATCATACAGTTTCAGCTGCGGCAGATACTGAATGACCGGCGTATCCCAGGTTACCTTGCCCTCTTCGACAAGCATTCCCAGCAGTAAGGACGTAAAGCTCTTGGTCGCAGAGCCGATCGGCATCATGGTTTCCGCATCGACTGCCTCCTCCGCATTCTTTTTACCGTAACCTTTCGCCGCAAGAACTTCCCCGTTTTTAACGACTCCGATGGAAAAGCCCTGCAGGTTCCATTTCTGTAAAAGCTCCTGTGCATGTTCGTCAAGTCTGCTGAGATAAGTTCCGGTTTCCATCATTCAATCCCTCCAGTTTAATTTCAGAATCCGTCGACATCGATCCCGATTCCGGGACGTTCCGTTAATGTGATTTCTCCGCCCTTTGCGGTAAAGCCGCCTGTGATCCAGTCACAATGTGAGAAGAAGGTAATGTCCAGGTCTGCCTTGCGGATATTGTCCATGGCGGCGAACAAATGCATTGCGGCGGTATTGGCAATGACACTCTCCCCCATGCATCCAAGCATGCACCAGAGGTTGTTTGCCTCACTGACCGCATTGATGCGCAGGGCAGGTTCAATTCCGCCGCATTTCATCAGTTTGATGTTCATCGCATCACACGCCCGCATATTCGCCAGTTTTGCGGCATCTTCCGGCACCCGGCAGCTCTCATCTGCCGCAATCGGCAGGTCCGTGTGTTCGGTAACGTATTTCAGTCCGGCATAGTCATAGTCCTTTACCGGCTGTTCCATCAGTTCCACATTCAGTGATGTCAGTAACGGTGCCATCTGAATGGCCTCCTTGACCGTCCATCCCTGGTTGGCATCCACCCGCAGGGTAACGTCGTCCCCGACCGCACTGCGGATCGCTTTGATGCGTTCCGCATCTTCGCGGATGTCTTCCCCAAGCTTGATCTTCAGAATGGAGAAGCCTTTCTTCTTCCAGTCCAGGCATTCCTCTGCCATCTCTTTCGGAGAGCGGATACCAATCGTCACATCCGAGACAAAGGTCGGATTGTGTCCGCCGAGAAAACGGTAGAGCAGCACGTCCATCTTCTTTGCGGCGATGTCATAACAGGCAATATCGATTGCGGCCTTTACTGAGGTATGACCGTGATACATCCCGTTCATAATGGAATGGATGCGCTGAATGGCCAGCGGGTCTTCTCCGATCAGTTTTTCCCGGAATGCCTGCGCAATGACCATACAGGTGTCAAGATTGTCCCCTGTGACATACTCAAAGGGGCCTGCCTCTCCATAGCCGGTGATTCCCTCATCGGTATCGATGCGCAGCACCATGGTCTCAAAGCCGTAAAGCACCGCAAAGGAAATCTTAAATGGCTTATCAAAGGCAAAGGATGCCTTCTTAACCTGAATATCTGTAATTTTCATGTGTATTGCCGTGTGTTTCGGGTATACGAAAACAACTGCGGCCCTCCTGTATATAACGAAATGATACGGATGAATGAATTGCCGGTTTTCCGGCAGGTGTATTTTCTTAATCTTATCATGTCAGGCGAATATATGAGGAGATGTATATCGTCCCGGGGGTACATACCCGGATATAATGAAGAGGAATGAAAGAACTGATTGAGAAGATCGCCGCAAAGCTCTTCGGCGGTCTGAACATGTCCTGGAAGAATGTCATTCTGTTTGCGCTCGGCGTTGCGCTTTATACTGCTTTAATGGCGCTGCTGGTGCCGCAGAGCAGTTCCTTTCATGATATTGTCGTGACCTCTGAGCTCTGGGCAATGTTCGGCATCATTATCTTCATGAACTGCAAATCACCGAATGAAGCAGCCGCAAAGGTATTTGTCTTCTTTCTGATCTCCCAGCCGCTCATCTATCTCTTTCAGATTCCGTTTCATAAAAACGGGGCCAACCTTCTGACCCATTACCCCTTCTGGTTTCTGATCACGGTTCTGACTGCCCCAGCCGCATGGATCGGCTGGCAGATCCATCACCGTTCCGTAACCTCAGCCCTGATTCTTTCCCTTGGACTGATCATTATCATCTATTACGGAATGCATTACTTTTTCTGTATGACGGTGCACTTCCCGGCCCATCTGCTTACGGTACTGTTATGTATCGCGGAAGTACTGTTGTTGATCTACGGGCTTCTGCCCGGCTGGCATTCCCGCCGGCTGGCCTTTATTCTCTGCTTTCTTGCGGCAGTGATCTTCGGCATCCGGAGATTCACCGTTCCCTTTGTGGACAAGACGGTTGCGGTACAGCTGGATGAAAATAAATATCCCCTGGATCATACCTGGCTGGTCATTCCGCGCAATGAATCGGTCAGTACGGCTGACTTTGCCTATACCCTGGACGGACCGGCACTGATCGTGCACTTCTATAACTGTTCCAATAACGTCATTACGATGTTTGACAATGAGCGTCATGAATACCGCCTTGATATTCATTGTGACAAAGACCTCAATGTCTATGTCGAAGAGCGGAAGCCCTACATCCATATCTTCGGTCAGCCGATACAGCGGTAGCGTCTAAGCATATGTATACCCGTTCCGTTTGGGACGATCCTTTTATGATTTCGTTTT
The DNA here is from genome assembly GCA_017469885.1 of Solobacterium sp. GTDB lineage: Bacteria > Bacillota_I > Bacilli_A > Erysipelotrichales > Erysipelotrichaceae > Bulleidia. The sequence continues at coordinate 7,170 of JAFUFO010000040.1, read as the reverse complement.
TTCGTATTTTTGTTTTAAATACCGCAATCCCTTTACATGGCAGCGCTGAAGCTGTCCCCCTTCAGCACCTGCAATATTGGCTTTGGATAACAACGAAAAAGATCGCCCGTCTCGGAAGGATTAGCGATCTTTTCGCAAAATTCTAAGGACAACCGTCATCGGTGATCCTTTCTCATTTTTATGATAACATCTCCCAGTACGAATCCAACCCCTGTCAGAGACAATCCCGCAACTGTAATCATGTTGTTTTGACAAAGCGTCCGTAATACCACAATTCGTATCAGAACCCATGATAATACCACCCGTTATATTCGCCTGATTGTTCATTCCGGGATACTTTCTTCTCACTTGCGCTATGATATTTATAACAGGAATCACCATGACCGGAGGATGTCATTATGGGCACATCGATCTATAAACAGATTTATGACGCAATTGAAAACGAATCTCTGCCGGATGGCTTTGAATTGCCGGAAGAAGATACATCCGGCAGTCTGAAGTGGGCGCCCGGGGCAATGGATGGCGTTTACATGTATCACATGGCGCCGAGTGAATTATCAGATGCGGATACTGCACACATGGAAGCTGCCGTGGAGGAAGCATCAGCCGGAGACTATAAGACCGCCGATCAGTATTTTCATGAATTCACAAAGGAACATCGTGCCATCTCCGCCATCGATGTGCTTCAGCGGTACATTGCGGAGAACCGGGAAGATCTCGATACTGAAAATCTGTATCATACGGCGGTATGGATCCTGCAGGAATCGGAACACATTGAGTGTGTGAAAATTGCCATGGCCATCCTTGAGATTTACCGTGATGTCCGGGAAGAGATCCGGGATGTGATCTATCAGCTTGGCCTGTATGATGAATTCACGCTTCCGGCAGTATGGAATATGACCCGCTGGAAGGAAGGCAACCAGGATGTCTTTGACACCGCAAGGCATACCCATGGCTGGGGAAGAATCCATGCGGTAAACAGCCTGAAGGCAGATACCGAAGAGATAAAGAGCTGGCTGCTTACGGAAGGCATAAAGAACAATGTCTCCCCTTCCTACTCCGCCCTTACCTGCTGGAACAACGGCGAAGCTGAAACAAAGCTTTCCGGTGACTGTACCGAGAAGGAATATAAAGGCATCCTGCGGATCATGGATGCCATGCTGGATGAAGGACCGGTTGTCGGCATCTCTGCCCTGGAAGAACCGGAATCTGTTCTGCTTTCTTTGTTATCAAAAGCAAATGATTACTCGCTCGGCGGAGATGATTATCAGATCATTTCCAATATCCGCAGTTACTGTACCAATGCGGAACCTCCGCTTCATGAAGCAGCGCAGAAGGCAGATACCCTCCTGCATTCGCCCGCCTGTCATGAGGCAGTAATGAAGGCAGTGGAAGAAGGAAGCTGTCTGGACCTTGCGGAAGAACTCGGCATTCCGTTTCTTGCGCAGCTGTATGAAAACATGCGGAAACATTTCGATACCACCTATTTCCTCTGCGGGCATCTGATGGCAGAACCGACCTATGCGGAAAAGACCCTGGAGCTGTTCCGAAACAACCTTCCGTTATCGAAGATGACCGGGGATCTGAGGGAAGATGATATGGCTCCGAAAGAGTACCTGTCCCATATAGAATTGCAGTCAATTCTCTTTACGCTTCGAGAACTCCCGTTAACCGGAACGGACCTTGTCCATACCGGACTCTTCAGCACACTCCTGCGGGACCGTCTGTCTGCGATCAGTGTTCTGGAACACTGGGTCCAGGATACCAATACCCCGCTGATCGAGCTGTCCGGAGAACTGTATGATCAGCTGGAGGAACTTCTGAAACAGAATCTTCCCGAAGACCTGAAGGAACGGATCGAAGGACTGTTACGAGGAGATACGGTATTTGAACATAACCTGAGCGATCTCATCAATATCGAATAACCACCCAGCTACAGCAAATACCCGCTCGCAATCGGCGGCTTCAGTGATACTCAAAGATAATCACATTCCCATGTTCACTCCGGAAACACATGTGCTCAGTGTTCTTCATCTAGAATGCAGCACTTACAATTCGCTTTGATTTGATGAACTGCGTTCTCCGACGGATATTTTCCAAAAAGCCGGATTCTTAATTCCAGCAACCAGACAGCCGCATTCATCTGTCCGCAAACGCAATTGCATACTGCACACGAAAAGGATCACCGTCTCCGGTGATCCTCAGGTTACTTAATTAGCTTTTCTGTTGTTTCTCAGTTAATTTCCGAACCGTTTCCGATGCCGTCATAGGTAACGGATACGACCTTGAGCGGCGCAATGGTTCCCATGATATCGAAGTCATCGGTATTCTGATAGTCCTTGTCCTTCTCAAAGCGGACCACATAGCTGAACGGACCATGGTTCATATAGACATCCATATCCGCAAGGTTATAGCCGAAGCCTTCGGTCCATCCGTCATCGATCAGTTCCTGTCCTGTTTTGCCGATGAGCTTGTCGAGTTCATCCTGGGAAGGAATCATCTCGGTCAGGTTGTCAAACTGACGGATTTCCAGCGGTGCCGCAATTGCACGGTGCTTTTCTTCATACTCCGGATCGTCAAATTCCAGTGCCATCAGCTGATCAAACACATCTTTGGTCAGATCCGCATAGGCACGGTATAACGTACCGTTCAGGTCAAAGACAATAAAATACGTATCCTCGGTATTGCCGCGTTCGCGTTCATCCGGGTTTGCCGCAAAGATATCACCGATCGTCTTGAAGGATGTGACATCCACAGACGCATTGGATGCCTGTGCTGTTTCCGCAGGCTGATTTGCCGGGGCATTGTTCTTTGCGCCGCATCCGGCAAGCAGAAGTACGCTCATGGCTGCCGCCATTACTTTCTTCATCATGGTTTTCTTTCCTCCTATTGTCAGGCAATATGTCCTTTATATTGCATTGATATATACGAATACAGGACTCTTATTCCCTGTCTGCTTCATTGTACTGAAATTCCGATCTTACGCAATCCTTCGGTTCTGTCTGTAAAAAAGAAACAGTTTCCTGAATTCATTTATTTTTCAGTCCGTTCTGCTTGTCCCTGAAAGTTTGGTTGTTCTAATATTTCTTATATGTTTGATCACAGATTAATGGAGTTCTGCCCGGAAAGCAGAAAATACATCCTTGGAAATATCTTACTGCAGTGGCTGGATCTGTTTCTGAATACCGCCATGATTTTAATCATTGCCTTTGTGGTTCAGGAACTGTATGTCGGAACCCTCAACGCCGGACTTCATTTCTGAACCTGCAGGCCGTCTTCGGACGGTTTTTCCTTTCAACATGAAAAGGACCGGACATCGCTGCCCGGTCCCATAGGAAGGAAAGTGTATCAGAAGTTCTGTGTGGTATCAGAACCGGTTGTGCTGTTCTGGGTATTGCTGTTATCGGTTGTGCCCTGCTGGGTATTGCCGTTCTGCTGGGTACCGTTCATGTTTCCGTTCATTCCCGGACGCATTCCGCCATGATGGCCTCCCTGCATGCCCTCAGAAGGCATTTCACCCATCTGCGGCATCTGACCATCGGAAGGCATCTTACCGTCTGCCGGCATCTCGCCGCCTGCCGGCATCTCGCCGCCGTTCATCTGGCCCCAGGCTCCGTGGCCTCCCTGCATGCCCATGCCGCCCATCATCTGGTTCGTGATCGTATTGACGGTTTCCCCGTTGACGATGATCGTACCGCCGTTATAGGTGGCCTTGCCGTCATAGTCGAAGGCAGACTGACCGGTGATATTGATCGTTCCGCCGTTTACGGTAAGTGCACCGTTGGAGTCAATCGCATCGGTGTCAAAGCCGTTCATTGTGATCCTGATCGTACCGCCGTTGATGGTGATCTGTACGGCACAGGAATCAGACTTCTGTCCGGCATTGATGCCGTCGTCACTGGCATTGATCGTAATATCCCCGTCATTGATCGTGATATCCGTCGCCTCAAGGCCTTCCTTGGCAGTAAGATTCAGTGTTCCGCCATCCACGACCAGCGTGGTTGTCGCATGGATCGCATCATCCTGGCAGGTTACCGTAATGTCGCCGCCGGCGATATAGATAAATCCGGTTGTATCGTCGTCATCATCTTCCGCATGGAGTCCGTCATCCGTCGCATCAATGGTAAGCTTTCCGTCCGCAATGCGGATGGAATCATTTGCCTCAAGCCCCTTGTTTGCGGCGGTAATGACATAAGTGCCGCCGGTAACCTTCAGGTCATCCTTGGAGGTAATGCCGTTGTCTGTGGATTCCACGGTCAGGGTTCCCTGTCCGTTGAGGGTCACATCATCCTTGGAGAAAATGACCGCATCGGTATTGGTATCACCGTCTGCGGTAAAGGTACCGGTTACGGAGAGTTTATTTTCAGAACCGGATGTCGTTGTCACAAATACCTTGTCCGCATTCTTCACATAGATGCACGGGCTGTCCGTGTTGGTGATGGTTACGCCGTCCAGTACGATCTGTACCTTGGCATCATCCGCCGCATCCACGGTAACGGTTACTTCCTTTGCGCTGCCTTTCAGGACGTAGACACCTTCTTCGGTAATATTGATGTCCTGGTTGTCTTCCACCGTAACGGTCTTTGCGTCTGTCAGATCTGCGGTCTGTTCCATGTCGCGGTCGGTGAAGTATTCACCGGTTTCTGCGGAGGTGGTTACCGCTGCCGTATTGGCGTCCGTTTCCGTGGTATTGTTCTGAACCGTGGTCTCTGCCGGGGTTTCCCCTGCGGAAGCCGCAGTTCCTGCACTTGCGGTGGATGCCTTTGTGCAGGCAATGTTCATTGCCATGAACGGTATCAGTAACAGTACGCCGAGTTTCTTCATTCCTGTCTGTGTTTTCATCTTGAATTCCTCCTGGCTGAGTTCCTCAGCACACTCGTATCGTAAGGGAGAAATCTGAACATCATCTGAACATCGGGTGGAAAGTCACTGAATTTGCGTGATTATTTTTTCGCAAAGAAGGCCAGCGCAATGGCACCCGGCCCGGAGTAGGTACCGATGGTTGCGCCGACTTCCGCAATCTTCAGCGCATCTTCATGTCCTTCATACAGATATGCGGAATCTTTCATATATTTCTGAAGCAGTTCATCATTAAAACCCGCATAGCCAAGGCATAACGGACGGCTGAAATCAATGCCGCCGAGCTTTGTGACGGCTTCGGAAAGCAGATTGTTCGACTTGCGGGAGCCTCTTGCCTTTCCGATCAGCTTTACAATTCCTTCTTCAATCGTCAGGACCGGCTTGATCGCAAGCAGGTTGCCTGCGGCGGCCGCAGCCGCAGACATGCGTCCGCCAAGCTTCAGGTATTCCAGGGTATTGAATACGGCAATGACATGGGCATCTTTCATTTCATCCCGGATGATATCCGCAATCTCACCGGCATTCTTTCCTTCATCACGCAGCTGGACCGCCCGTTCCACAATGATATATTCCGAGATACAGAACTGTTTTGTATCAATGACCGTTACACCCTCTTCAAACATCTGCGCTGCCAGACAGGCACTCTGATAACAGCCTGAGACGCCGGAAGACATCGTAAAGCAGAGAACTTCCTCTCCTGCCTCTTTCGCCTTGCGGAACAGTTCTTCATATTCAAACGGCGGGATCTGGCTAGTCTTGGGAACCTCATCGGTCTCGACCAGCTTTTCATAGAACTCCCGCGGCTTCAGGGTAACCCCGTCCAGATATTCGGTTTCGCCGAATCGAACCTTTAAGGGAATTACCGTGATATTCCATTTCTCTGCCTGAGTCTGCGGGATATCACTGGCAGAGTCGGTAATAATACGTACTGTCATAACGTTTCTTCTCCTTCTGTTTACCGGTCATTGACCTGACCGACATAGTCATCGATATTTGCGACGATCTGTTCAAGAACGTCATACAGCTGGGTGCGCTGTTTCGCATTCATAAAGTCACCGACCGCACTCACTGCCGCATCGATGCGCCGCTGAATATGCCGTGCAGTCTGTTTTCCTTCCTTTGTCAGGATCCATTTGCGGCGGTAGATCTTTTCGTCATGTTCTTCCATCACTGCATAGCCGCGCTCTTCAAGCACCTTCATATACCGGGATACTGCCGCCTTGTCCATACCGGATACCTCTGCCAGTTCGCCGGATGTCAGTCCTTTGGGATGGTCCAGCAGAAGATGCAGGCAGTCCGCATGTCCGCTCTGCAGGTCATAGCGGCTCATCTCCGCCTGCTTGATCTTCCGGATATCCTGGTAGATCGCAGCGATTGCATTCGTAAAGCGGTCAAACCGTTCTTTCATATCGCTCCTCCATTTTGTTGACGCGTCAACAATTGACACAAACGGGATTATAGATAGATTTTGTTGACATGTCAACGTTTCAAATTATTCACATGATTGGAATCAGACCGATACGTCCTGCGCACAATAAAAAATAACCGCCTGCACCACCAAGTTCAGCGCGGTTATTTAAAATAACTGGCTGGATGGGTAACCGTCATCAGCCATGCCATTTCCTCACTTTCATGAAATCCAATTGCGGAGTTGAGTCAACTATGAATTATTTTTTTCGGATTCTTTTCCGATTATGTGATATTTCCATGAAATCTTTACGCACGCCAATCTGTGCGAAGTGACATATATTATAATCCATTTGCGGTATGGCCATTACGGTGGCGGTTACCCTTCCTGTCGGCGCATTTCCTCGTTTCACATTGTGTGGGTTTACCGGAGCAATGTCATACAGGAGGGAAGTACATCACATGGATACGATCAGTCTCTGTGTAAGTATCCTCAGCCTGGTTGTTTCGGCGATCAGTCTGGGTGTTGCCCTTGGGGGCAATAAAAAATAACCGCCATTCTCTTCCCAGACTTGTGCGGTTATTTTAAATAACTGACAGGCGGGTAACCGTCATCGGTCATGCCGCTTTCTGCACTTCCATAATAGCCGATTGCGGAAATGTGTCAACGCTCTCTCAGCCATTACGGTACATTAATATCAGAAGACCGCAGCCCTGTCAGATCATTTAATCAGATCTGCCGGTGTGCTGCGGTCTTTTCTCTGGTATTGTAAATAAACGTAGGGCAGGAAAAGAAAACCTGTAAATAAACATAGGGTTACCCCTGTAAATAAACGTAGGGTTTACAGCCAAATAAGGACCGGAAAGCCAAGAAGCTGACCGGCCTTTTCGAATGTCATTTTT
>JAFUFO010000039.1 GCA_017469885.1 Solobacterium sp. | reverse complement strand
TATACCGTTCCTGATCGAATTATAGATCATTTCAAAATGATTTGGGAGTAGCTCTCCTGTTTTCGTCATGCGCTTTTTGACGAAATATCATTTTTAAAAACTATGCCTAAAAGGGTTGACTTAAGTTATCGGATTTTTGTGATGTACCCTTAGAAATTGCGAGAATTTTGTGCTTTTCCAATTTTCAAGCCAGATAAACTGACTCGCGGTCAGAACAGTGTGACAGCGCTACCATTTTTTCTTGAAACATTTTCATTTGACGGTATAATTTTAGAAAAGAGGTAAAAAAGATGATCGATTCGTTATTTATAGCTTTAGGCGAAGTATGCCGTAATCTGCTGCCGATTCTAGGCGCAGCTGCACTGATTTATCTCTGTATTGTCCTTCGCCGGCTGGCCGGTATGCTTGATGAAACCACAAAAGTCATCAAGGGTCTTGATCCGACGGTTAAGTCTGTCAATCAGAGTCTTGAGAAGGTTCAGGCTCCGCTTGATACTGTCGTGAAATACAGCCACACACTTGATAACATGCATGACAAGACCATGGATTCCGTACAGAAGATGGCTGAAAGCGCAAGTGAAAGCGTCGACAAAGTAAAAGAATATGTAACCGGCAAACTTCAGGAATTGGATACCTATGATGCGGTTCAGCCGTATAAGCCGGAGAATACTGAGGCAGGGGAATAATCTTTCAGGAGGTTTTTAATATGAGTGAAAACAACAATGAACGTGATGAATTGCTGAATCAGAACCCGGAAGAACCGAATGATACGGCAGCCGCAGAAGAACCGATCAAGTCAATCGAACAGACTGTCGAAGACCTGAAGAAAAAGATCCAGGGACTTGCCAGCGATGAGCCGGATGAGCCGGCAGAACCCAAAATTGATTTTGGGCTTTCTGAAGAACAGAAGGAAAAGGTTGAAGATTTCAAGGAGAATACCATGAAAACGGTGAATGAAACATTTGATGATGTCCGTAAGAAGGCTGAGGAGTTCACCAAGAGCCCGAACGTACAGAAGACAATCGAATATCTTCGTAAGAATGTCATGACGGCTGTCGACACCGCAAAGGAAAAGTTTGATGAATTCCGCGCAAATCCGGAAGTGAAGAAGACAATGGATGATGCGGGTGCGAAACTTCGGAAATTCACTGAAAAAGCCGGTGATAAGCTGGATGACTTCCTTACAGATGACCGCAAGGATGATATCAAGAAGAACTTTGAAAAAGCTGGCGATGCGGTTTCTCAGAGTGTAGACAGTGCCTCAAAGGCAATTAATGAATTCATTTCCAAACCGGAAGTGCAGGAAACCATTGAGAAGACAAAAGCCGGCGCAAAGGATCTTGCGGAAAAAGGCACTGCCGTTATCAAGGATCTGTTTGAAAAAAAGGACGGCGAGTAATTTATATTTCTACAGCAGATTTTAGAACAGGAAAAATAAAATGAAACGTGTAACCATTTATGATGTCGCCAAAGAGGCGGGTGTTTCACTGGCTACCGTATCGCGTGTAATCAACGGATCGACGGTCGTCAAGGAGCCTACAAGACAGCGGGTTCAGGAAGCAATTGAAAAGCTCGGATACAAGCCGAATGCAATTGCGCAGGGGCTTGCACTGCAGAAGACAACAACGATCGGTCTGGTTGTGCCGGAAGCAAGTTTTACTTATACCGGTCAGATTATCAACGGACTTATTGATGTCGCTAAAATCTATAACTACAACATTATGCTGCATACCATCACGGCAGGCATTACCGACATCAACGATATTATCGAAGATATTATCAAGTCCCGTGTTGACGGTGTTGTGATTTACAGTGACAAGCTCGAAATGGATGAAGTGGAAAAACTGAAACAGTACTCCATTCCCATTGTCATGATTCAGAACCGGGTCAAAGCGGATAATGTCTGCTGCGTATATGTCGATATTGAAAAAGCGATCTACGAACTCACCATGAAATATCTGGAAGAGGGCAAGGACAAGATCGGTATTATCGAGGACCGTAAGAACCGTTATGCGACAGAGCAGATGGTTCGCGGCGCAGAAGCTGCGTTCCGCCGCAAAGGAAAACGGTTCCGCGGCTTCATTCAGATTCCGGCATCTTCACGGTCCAGTTATGAGTATCTGTACGGATTCCTGAAGGATAACCGTTATGATGTCATGATCGGAAACCGTGATTCCCAGGCGATGGCAATCGTCAACTCTGCGAAGGAATCCGGCATTTCCGTTCCGGATGAACTTGAGGTTGTATGTGTGATCGATACGAAGTACAACACCTCTTTCCGTCCGCAGATTTCTTCTTTCTCGATTCCGTCCTATGACCTTGGCGCCGTGTCCATGCGTGTAATGACCAAGATGCTGCAGGATCAGAAGGACTTTGAGAAGGAGATTGAACTCAGTTATCTGTTTACACCACGGCGGACAACGAAGAATTGACAACTGCCGTAATATTGGTTAGTATTCAAAACAGCGAAGAACGGAAAGAGTAGCTGATTTACAGTTCCGCACAAGAGACGCCCCGGTCTGGTGAAAGGGGACGGAACCGATCGGTGAATACACCCGGGAGCTTTCTGTAAAAAGCAGAACGTTGGTCAGCGTTAATGACAAGAGTGCACAGAAATGTGAACTAAGGTGGTACCGCGCAGGAGCGTCCTTAGATGGAACGCTCCTTTTACTTTCTGAAGATTAAGGAGAACTGATTGACATGGATTTTATTGAAGAACTGCAATGGAGAGGTCTTGTTAAGGATGTAACCGATCTCGAGGGTCTGAAAGAGACACTGAAGCAGCCGGTGACGATTTACTGCGGATTTGATCCGACCGCGGATTCCCTGCATGTAGGACACCTGCAGCAGATTATTCTGCTGCGCCGTTACCAGAAGGCAGGACATCGTCCGATCGCGTTATGCGGCGGATTTACCGGCATGATCGGTGACCCGCGCCCGACGACCGAGCGGAAGCTTCTGACACATGAAGAAGTGCTTCATAACGCAGAGTGCATCAAAGACCAGCTCGCCAAGTTCCTCTCGTTTGATGGGGATAACGGTGCAATCATGGAGAACAACAATAACTGGCTTGGCTCCATGAAACTGCTGGATTACCTGCGTGATTACGGAAAACTGTTCAATGTTTCCTACATGCTGCAGAAGGACACGATCAAGAAGCGTCTGGAGTCCGGTATTTCCTACACCGAATTCTCTTACACGATCATGCAGGCAATGGACTGGCTCCATCTGTACAAAACATATAACTGCCGCATTCAGATCGGCGGAAGCGACCAGTGGGGCAATCTCACCACCGGAATGGAGCTGATCCGTAAGGTGCTTGGCGATGACGCAAAGCCGTACGGTATTACCTCACCGCTGATTACGAAATCCGACGGTTCCAAATTCGGCAAATCCGAAGGAAAGAACATCTGGCTTGATCCAGCGCGTACAAGCGCATATGAGTTCTACCAGTTCTGGCTGAATACACCGGATGCGGATGTGGTTGACTACCTGAAGCGTCTGTCCTTCCGCACACCGGAAGAAATCATGGCTCTTGAAACTTCGCTTGCGGAGCATCCGGAATACCGTGAGGCACAGAAGGCGCTGGCAGAGGAACTGACCCGTATTGTCCATGGTGAGGAAGGACTTGCCAAGGCACTCAAGATTACGGAAACCTTCTTCCGCGGAAACATCATGGATCTTACACCGCAGGAAATGCGGGAAGGTCTTGCGGATGCGCAGAAGGTCGCAGTCGCTGACGGCGTGACTCTGATCGATGCGCTGGTCGAAGCAGGGGTATCCCGCTCCAAGAGTGATGCACGCAAACTCATTCAGCAGGGCAGCATCAGTGTCAACGGTGTGAAAACAGCGGAAATTGACCGTGTGCTGACAAAGGCAGAAGCGGTTGATGAATCCTTCTCCATCCTGCGCAAGGGCAAGAAAAACTACATTGTTGTAACGTTTGACTGACAGGTAACAGGGCGGTCCGGAAAATGCATAAGTCCGGACCGCTCTTTTAACGCGCGTATGTTATAATCCCTCTGAGGTACTATATGCAGAAATTACTCACTTCATTATTGTGTGCATTTATGCTTGCAGGTTGCTTTGCGCGGAAAGATAATTCCACGAGTTTTGCGGCTTATGAAGGTTTTTATAAATCCATTCAGGACAATGATAAATTTCAGGACGGTTCTCTGTATTATCAGATCACTGCCGAAATGTCGACCCTGGCGGACGGGTCTCACCGGTATTACATTTTTCTGGATGATGCACAGATTGCCATGTATGATGTCGTGCTTCTTGCGATTGAAAACAGCACTCCGTTTGAAAGCAGCACAAAGATGATGCCAAGCATCGGCATTTTTGAGTCCCAGGATTATTCACTGATTCCCAATCAGGCAAGAACGGATAAAGGCTTTGTGAAAGGACTGGTGCTCTCCGGAGAAACACCGGAGGATTCTGTTGATATTACCATGCTGGTGGAGTGGCGTGACAAGAATAAGGAAAATGCCCATCGGGAGTATCTTTCCTTCACGATTACCGAAGCAGGTTTTACTGCGGTCAGCCGTCAGATGCCTGAAGCAGAACTGATTGAATCTGAAGAAGGTCAGCCAAATGAGTGAGGATCAGCAGAAGCAGGTTAAACAGTCTTTTATCCTCGGTTCTCTGACCAGCTCGGCAGGCATCTTTTTGTCGAAGGCAATCGGACTTTTTTATGTTGTACCGTTTACTGCCATTGCGACAGAAAACAACATGGTGTTCTACACCGGTGCCTATAATTACTACAACATTCTGCTTCAGATCAGTTCTGCCGGACTTCCATATGCAATAGCGGCGCTGATTGCCAAGTTTGCCAGCCGCAATGATTACAAATCGGTATTGCTGGTACGCCGGCTGAGCACTTTGATTCTCGGAGCCAGCGGCCTTGTCATGATGCTTGCGTTTATTGCGTTGTCCGGTTCGCTTTCCGTATCACTGCTTGGAGAAGGAGCGACGCCAATCGATCTGCGTCAGATGCGGATATCATTCATTATTCTGAGTCTTGCACTGTTTCTGGTACCGATTCTTTACAGTTACCGGAGTTTTTATCAGGGACTGAAGGATCTCAAGGTGTATGCCAACAGCCAGGTCATTGAACAGATGACCAGAGTTGCGGCACTGCTTGGACTCGGCGCATTTGTTGTTTATGCACTGCATCTTGACCGCATCTTCGCAATTTATATGGCGGTTCTTTCCACTTCCATCGGTGCGGGCGTGGCAATTCTGTACTATATGCATTACGATAAGCCGCACTATACGCTGATCCGGAAGATTGCCCGCCAGCAGGAATCTGACAGTGCGTCACAGTCACAGATTCTGAAGGAACTGTTTGCGTTCGGCATCCCGTATCTTGTGGTTTCCATCCTCGGAAACTCTCAGACCCTGATCAATACGCATTTCTTCATATCGCTGACGACATCTCTTGGGATGAAGTATGAGACCGCAAAACTGCTGTATGGCATTATTCAGATGCAGTGTGACAAACTGACTTCCATTCCGCAGGTACTTGGAATCGGATTCTCTGCCGGAATTGTCCCGTATATGACCATCGCTCTGGAAAAGCACGATATGGACGAGCTTCAGAAAAATGTCCGGGAATGCCTGGACACGGTATTCTATATTGCGCTTCCGATCTGTTTCAGCATGTTTGTCCTGGCACGGCCGGTCTACTATCTGATGTACGGCGCTGCCAATCTGAACTATGGGGAAAGTGCACTGCGATGGTCGAGCTTCCTTGCGCTTGCCACAACGATCACACCGATCTGCAGTTCCATGATGATGACACTGCATTTCCGTAAGGCAAGTATCTTCTATCTGTTTGTCGGGTTCATTGTGAAATGCGTCTCCTTTTATCCGCTTATCCGGTTCACCGGATACAGCGGTGCGATTACCTCGAGCGTTCTCTGTTCGATGACGATTATTTATCTATGCCTCGCGAAGATTTCAAACCGGTATGATGTCAGCTACAAACTGACGTTCATCCGGGTTCTGAAGATGCTGCTGTGCTGCCTGTGCATGAACGGGGTATTTGTTCTGCTGCGGATTGTTGGATTCAATATTGTTGAAAACAACCGTCTGATTGCGCTTCTTCAGATGGCGGTATATGGCGTTCTTGGTGCAGGTGTATACTTCTATGTCAGTATTCTGATGAAACTGCCTCAGGCAATCTTCCACATCAGTTCGATGCAGGAATTCCTCCGCCGTCTTGTGAAGGGTCAGCTGCACCGCAGAAGGAGAGGTTCCTGATGCGTCTGGATAAAATGCTTGCGGATATGGGAATCGGCACACGGAATGAAATCCGGAAAGCGTGCCGTGACGGACGGATTACCGTAAATGGAACGGCTGCGAAAAATCCTGCTGTCCACATTGATCCGGATCAGGATATGGTTAGTGTCGATGGTGAGCCGGTCCGCTATACAAAGTATGTGTATTTCATGCTGAATAAGCCGCAGGGTGTTGTCAGTGCGGTCAGTGACAGCCGGACGACGGTGATTGATCTGATCGACTGCGGCGTACGCGGACTGTATCCGGTTGGGCGTCTCGATCGTGATACGGAAGGGCTGCTTCTCATTACGAATGACGGACCGCTTGGACATCAGCTGCTTTCTCCGAAGCATCATGTTGAAAAAGAATATCTGGTAACCGTAAAAAATCCGCTGAAGGAAACGGACATTCAGCGGATCAGAGATGGAATTGTCATTGACGGAGGGGAAACCTGTCTCCCGGCCGATATGCGTATCCTTGATCCGCATACCTGCAGAATCACGCTTACAGAGGGGAAATACCATCAGGTAAAGCGGATGATGCTTGCACTGGACAATGAGGTTGTCGGACTGAAACGGATCCGGATGAAGCATCTTCTCCTGGATAAAACACTGAAGCCGGGGGAATACCGGGAGCTGACGGAGGAAGAACTCCGGGATCTCAGAGAATCGGAGCCGTCTGTTTCTGAATGACAAACGTACCGGTTCTGGCGTAGTGTTCCAGTGTTGCAATCACGGCATCGGTAAGCGGTGTAGGTGTGGAGCTGCCGGACGTAACGGCAATACGGTGTTTTCCGTGGATCAGGTCTTCACGAAGATCATCCGCAGTTTCAATCAGTAATGCAGCGGGGATACCCGCTTTTTTTCCGATTTCACGGAGCTGGTTGGAATTGTTGGAATGGGGATCGCCGACCACGACAAGCAGGTCGGTATCCTTCAGCGCCATAACTGCTTTCTGCCGCATGGTTGTGGCGGTACAGATTTCCGGATTTGCAGACGCATCCGGATAACGTTCCAGACACGCTTTGATCAGATCCGCTGTATCCAGCATGGAAAGGGTGGTCTGATTTGTAATCATGACATTTTCCAGCGGCCCAAGTGCTTCCAGGTCCTGAATACCAGTAATCAGATGTACGCGCGGACTGATGCCCAAGGCACCTTCCGCTTCCGGATGATTCCGCTTTCCGATATACAGCACATCTCCGGAAGAGGTATGTTCACGGATCAGGCGATGGGTTTTTTCGACATCAGGACAGGTGGCATCGACGATTGTCAGACCTTTTGCCTTTGCTTTTTCAAATACTGCATCGCTTACCCCGTGGGCAGTGAAAATGACAATGCCTTCATCGATCTGGTCAAGCAGTTCAAGACGGGTAAGTCCAGGGGATTCCAGACACCGGATCCCGAGTTTCTCACATGCTTCGACGACATACCGGTTATGCACGATCATTCCCAGCATGCTGATTTTCTGATCCGGATAGGTTTCTGCAGTCTTCCGTGCAATCTGAATTGCCCGGACCACGCCCTGACAGTACCCTCGCGGGACAACTTTGACAATCTCCATAGAACCTCCGCTGTAAATCCATTATAATTGGGATGATTTTGAAGAATGGAAGAATTATATGAAAAAATTTACGGATTTTAATCTGAGTAAAAAAACGATGCGGTTCATTCAGCTTAACGAATTCCGCGAACCGACACCGATTCAGGAAGATGTCATTCCTGCAATGCTGAAGGGAAAGGATGTCATCGGTCTTTCCAAGACCGGTACGGGTAAAAGCCATGCCTATCTGATACCGCTCTGTGAACGGATGGACTCCTCCAAAAACAACGTGCAGGCTGTGATCACCGCACCGACCCGGGAACTTGCCGTTCAGATATTTGAAAAGGCAAAGCGGATGTCTGAAGTTGATCCGGGACTGCGGATACGTCTGTATGTCGGCGGAAAAGACCGTGAAAAGGATCTTCGTCAGCTGAAGGCTTCACAGCCGCATATTGCGATCGGCACACCGGGCCGTATCAGGGATCTGTTTCTTGATGAAGGCGCACTGCGGATTGATAAAGCTGCAGTTCTCGTTGTCGATGAAGCGGATATGACGCTGGAATACGGATTTCTGAATGAAATCGATGCGTTTGCGGGAAGAATGTCGGAAGATCTTCAGATGGCCGCATTTTCTGCGACGATGCCGGAACAGCTGAAACCGTTCCTGCGCAAATACATGCATCAGCCTCAGACATTCAAGATCGAAGAGAGCCGGTTCAATCCGGATATTACGCATGTTCTTGTACCATGTTATCACCATTCCTATCAGGAGGTGATCCGCTCCATCCTGCCTGGCTTTCAGCCGTATGTCTGCCTGGTTTTCGCAAACACACGCGAAACCGCGCATGAAATCGCGGAAGATCTTCGGGCGATGAAACTGCCGGTTACCGAACTTCATGGTGATCTGGAAAGCCGAAAGCGGAAACAGGCCATGAAGGAACTGTCACTCGGCATCAATTCCTATGTTGTCGCCACGGACCTTGCGGCAAGAGGTATCGACCTGGATACCGTCACGCATGTCATCTCCTGCGGATTTCCGGAAGATCTTGAGTTTTATATTCATCGAGCAGGACGTACCGGCCGTGCCGGTTCCACCGGAATCTGTTACGCCCTTTATAAGGAAAGCGATGATCAGGCGATCCGTTCTCTGATGAAATCCGGTGTCCATTTTGAACATCGCAGATACCGCAGGGACGGCTGGCAGAGTCTTCATCCGTACGGACAGAAACGTCTCAAGAAAGATGATGAGATCGAAAAGCAGATTGCGATGATCATGACCAAGAAGAATACCAAGGTCAAACCCGGATATAAGAAAAAGCGTGCCGCAAAGATTGAACAGATCCACCGGAAAAAGAAACGCGAGTTTATCCGTTCCAAGATCAAGGAAGAGAAGCTTGCCCGGTACAAGGAGAAAAGCCGGGAGGAGAAAAAAGGATGATCCTCGGTTCACATGTATCCATGAGCGGTCCGGACTTTGTGCTGGGCTCGGTTGAAGAAGCGCTTGGATATGGCGCAACTGCATTGATGCTTTATACCGGAGCACCTCAGAATACAAAACGGAAACCGACATCAGAACTCAAAATCCCGGAGGCAAAAGCCCGTATGGCAGAAGCCGGTCTGCCGATGGAGCATCTCATCGTCCATGCACCGTACATCATTAATCCGGCGAATTCCGTCAAGGAAGAAGTCATGGATCTTGCGCGGACATTCCTGATCGAAGAAACACGCCGGACTGCGGAGATCGGAGCTTCCTATATGGTTCTGCATCCCGGAAGTTTTACGACAACCGACCTTGCGACCGGCATTCAGACCGCAGCGGCACAGTTCAACGCGATTGCGGATGAGCTTGCCGAGGGCGTTACAATCTGTCTTGAGACCATGGCCGGCAAGGGAAGCGAGATCGGTTATCAGCTCGAACAGCTGGCTGAACTGCTTTCCGGAGTCACGCATCCCGAGCAGTTTGGAATCTGTCTGGATACGTGTCATATGAATGATGCCGGATATGATGTGACCGATTTTGATGCGATCCTGGATGCGATTGACCATACGCTTGGAGTATCCAGACTGAAGGTGATTCACCTGAATGATTCCAAAAATCCAAGAGGCGCACGCAAGGACCGTCATGAGAATATCGGATTCGGTACGATCGGATTTGATGCGCTTCATGCGGTTGCCGTGAATGAGCGGACTGCGATGATTCCCAAGATTCTTGAAACACCTTGGGTCGCCGGACATGCGCCGTACGGCATTGAAATCAAACAGCTTCGTACAGGAAGCTTTTCCAGAGAACCGCTGATCGAATTAGGGCATGATTAAAAAAGGGCACAGGTTTGTAACCTGTGTCCTTTTTCCTGATCAGGAATGCTGTTTCTGCGCAACAAGCGCATCAATTTCCTTTTTCAGTTCTGCGGCCAGCTGGTCCTGAGGGACCTGACGCAGAATCTTGCCATGACGGAAGAGAATGCCGCCTTCATGGGATCCGGCAATACCGATATCCGCACGTTCTGCTTCCTGCATGCCGTTGACCGGACAGCCCATGACCGCAACCGTAATATTTGAACGGATTGTGCTCAGATAATCTTCAATCTCCCGAACGATCGGCAGCATATCATACTGAATACGTCCGCAGGTCGGGCAGGCGATCAGATCCGGCTGATCGTCAATCAGCCCAAAGCAGTTCAGCAGCTGCTTTCCGATAATGAGTTCGTCTTTCGGCGGGGCAGAGACAGATACCCGGATCGTATCGCCGATTCCTTCATGAAGCAGAATGCCAAGTGCGGCAGAACTCTTTACGGCAGAACCGGTAAAACCGCCGGCTTCCGTTACTCCGAGATGGAGCGGATAGGGGAATGCTTCCGCGGCTGCTTCATATGCCGCAACGGTCAGCGCGACGTTGCTGGATTTGAAGGAGAGGCAGATATCATGGAAGTCCAGTTCTTCAAGAATATCCACATGACGCCGGGCACTTTCGATCATCGCCTCTGCGCATGGTCTGCCGTATTTTTCCAGCAGGCTTTTCTCAAGTGATCCGGTGTTGATGCCGATCCGGATCGGGACATGACGTTCCTTACAGCGGGATACGACCGCTTCGGTATGGGAACGGTCTCCGATGTTGCCGGGATTGATGCGGATCGCATCGATTCCCTGATCCAGACAGTTCAGCGCAAGCAGATAATTGAAATGAATATCGGCGACAATCGGTACGCTGACACGTTCCTTAAGCGCCGCAATAGAGCGGCTGTCTTCTTCATCCAGAACAGCGACTCTGACGATTTCACATCCATGTTCTGCCAGTTCATTGATCTGGGCAGCACTTGCGTCAGTATCTTTTACCGGCACATTTGTCATCGACTGCAGAACGCAGCGATTCTGACCGCCGATCTGCACATTCCCGACATGAATCGGCCGTGTTTCTGTACGTTTTACCATTTTTGTAATCTCCTCTGCCACAATTATTGCACAAACAAAAATAAACCGTATCAAACAAGGAAAAAAAGATGGCTCTGCCGGCTGTTTTGCATATAATGGAGCAGTAAAGAAACGGAGAAGCAGTATATGGATTACAGTAAACTCGCACTGGAACTGCATGAAGCCCATCAGGGAAAGATTGAAGTGATTTCCAAAGTCAAAGTTGAAACGGCTGATGATCTCAGCACCGCGTATACGCCGGGCGTAGCGGAACCATGCCGGAAAATCGCAGAAAACCCGGAAGATGTTTATCGCTATACGTCCAAGGGAAACATGGTTGCGGTTGTGACAGATGGAACTGCGGTTCTCGGACTTGGCAATATCGGTCCGAAGGCAGGTCTTCCGGTCATGGAAGGGAAAGCCGTTCTCTTCAAACAGTTCGGTAACGTTGATGCGTTTCCGATCTGTCTGGATACAACCGATACCGATGAGATTGTCGAGACCGTTGTCCGGATCGCACCTTCCTTCGGCGGAATCAATCTCGAGGATATCGCAGCTCCGCGCTGCTTCGAAATTGAGCAGAAACTGAAAGAGCGTCTGGATATTCCTGTATTCCATGATGATCAGCACGGAACTGCAATCGTATTGCTTGCGGCGCTGATCAATGCGCTTAAGCTTGTCGGCAAGCAGGCCGCAGAGGTAAAAGTTGTTCTGTCCGGTGCAGGTTCGGCAGGTACAGCCATTGCCAAGCTCCTGCTGGATTATGGGTTTACAGATATTATCTGTTGTGACCGGAAGGGAATCATCAATCAGAAAAATGCGTCCAATTCCGCAAAGGCGGAACTTGCGTCCATTACAAACCGTAATGGTCTGTCCGGTACTCTGGCAGATGCAATGAAAGGGGCAGATGTATTTATCGGTGTTTCCGGCCCTGGTCTTGTCACAAAGGACATGGTCGCATCCATGAACTCCGATGCCATTGTCTTTGCGATGGCGAATCCGATTCCGGAAATCATGCCGGATGAATGCCGGGACGCAGGTGCGCGCGTCATTGGAACCGGTCGGTCTGATTTTGCCAATCAGATCAATAATGTACTGGTATTCCCGGGCCTGTTCCGCGGAGCGCTTGATGTTCGCGCAAGGGAAATCAACGAGCCGATGAAACTTGCGGCAGCCCGTGCGCTTGCGGATCTTGTAAAACCGGAGGAACTGTGCGAAACATGTGTCATTCCAAGTGTCTTCCATCCGGATGCTGCCAAGGTTGTTGCGGCAGCGGTTGCGGAGGCAGCCCGCAGCACCGGCGTGGCACGCCGATAAGAGATTTGCAAAAGGGAAGAATTACCGCATAAATTTCTTCCATTCATGCGATGTTTATGCTATTATACGTTTTGCGTTAATCAGGAGGAAACACGATGCCTAGAGAGAATATTACCTTTAAGTGCAGTGTATGTGGCGAAGAAAACTACATCGGAACCCGTAATAAACGGAAACATACCGAGAAGATGGAAATCAAGAAATACTGCCCGCGCTGCAACAAGAAGACCGTTCACAAGGAGAAAAAGTAATCTTCGGATTACTTTTTTGTTTTTTTATGAAAATAGAAACATTACCCATTGGTCTGTATGGAGAAAACTCCTATATCCTGCATGATAATGACCATGTACTGTTTATCGATCCGGGGAGGTTTGCGGAAGAACTGAGCCGCCATGTTTCTGCGTCTGAAACCGTCGATGCAATTCTTCTGACGCATGGTCATGAAGATCATACGCAGGCGGTCGATGACCTGTATGAAATGTATCGTTGCCCGGTCTATATGCATGAAGGGGACTTTGAAATGGTCGATCCGAAGATGGGGAAGACAAACTTCGCGGTCCCGCTGTACTGTCCGCTGACGCCGCTGCCGGAAGGTGAAATTACGATCGGCACATTTCCATTAACCATTTATCACACGCCCGGACATTCCAGAGGGTCGGTACTGATCCGTTACCGGAACCGTCTGTTTACCGGAGACACGCTGTTTGCCGGTAGTATCGGAAGAACGGATCTCTTCGGCGGGGATGACTTTGAGATGCGTGAATCCCTGATCCGGATCAAAGAGCTTCCAAATGATCTGTGGGTGTATCCGGGACATGGGGATGCGACAACGATCGGACAGGAAAAGAAGATGAATCCGTATCTCTATTACCTGAAAGTGGATCTCTAAAGCATAAATATAAAAGAAAGGTTCTGCGCATGGAACAGAGGTTGAGATCATGCACGGAACCTTTTTATTACGCGGCTGTTTCATTTCGCAGAACATCATAGTCATAGACATGTGTGTCATCTTCCATGGTAATCTGCAGAATTTCAGAATAAGGAGAGGATACAGCCGCATCGATACGACGATCATGTGCAGAAATGCGGAATGATACACCGTTTATCGCGTAATCGCCATCTTCCAGACGATGATTGCGGAGCTCACATTTTACAAACTGCAGGACCGCCGCTTCCTGTGCGGAAAGCGCATTGGCCTGACGGATATTCATTGCGGTTCGTGTACGGTCCTGAATGACGTTCAGAAGGGTAAGAATCAGTGCAGTGCACAGAAGAAACAGAACCAGAAAATAAAGGCAGACAAAGCCGTCCTCAGACATGTCCAAGACATCGGCAGATCGTCTCTTTCTCGGGGTGTGCGTATTGAAGATAGATAACACCTCCTTCCTCGGAAAATGAGAGTTCTGAAAGGTCGGTCAGAAATATCTGGGTTCCCGGACTTGTCAGAACCAGATTGCCGTTCACGAGGTGCAGCCGTTGACGGGAGCCGTGATGATTAAACTGAAGTTCCGAGCTGCTGCATACAAAGTCATCGCTGACCGCAATGACATGTCGCAGCTGAGCAATTGCGGTTTCATCCATCGCGGTATAGTCGGCAGATAGCGAATGGATCAGAATGGCAAGGATACTGGCTGCGACCGGTATGAGAAATGCACAGACCGCCAGGGATATCAGAAGCTGTTCAATGATATATCCGTGATTTCTTCGTTCACAGGTTCTTCTGTTTCGCATACACATTCTCCGATTTCCAGGATTGCGGTTTCATACTGTTCTTCTGACTGACGGTAAGCGTCGGTAATCCTCCGGTTGGCTTCTGATGCTGAGCGAATCGCACTGTACGCCAGGAGGATAAGCGCCGATACAACAACAATTGCGATCAGTGCGTCGCTCAGCACGAAGCCGGAGTTATCGGAAGACAAGCGAACCGGTACCCAGTTCAATGACGATTTCCTTTCTGGTGTTTCCGCAGGGAAATACCAGCGTCCTTGCCTGATTTACAGTTCCGTTTTCTCCCAGCCGAATCAAAGGATAATCCATATCGCTGTCATCCCCATAAACCCGCGTGTCACCGGTAAGGAGCGCTTCACTTTTGAAACGTGTATACCGTTCCGGAAAGGTGTAATAGGCTTCACCGGCAAACTGTGACACCCGTAAGGTAAGCAATGTCATCAGCGTCAGAATCGTGATTCCAATCAGCAGCTCCAGGAGTGCAAACCCCTCATCCTGCGACAGCCTGGCCATTTGAGATACTGATCCGTTTCCCGTCATCACATTTTGTCTGTTCATCATTCAGCAGTCCCGCATTGATCAGATCGGCTGTGCTTCCCGGATTTTCGTCGTATTCCAGGCGGTACTGAAGGATTGCGGCATCGACGGTTTTCGTCAGTGCCTTGCATCCTTTATTGCCGACAATGCCAAGTGTTTTCTGGATATTGGGCACGGTAAGAAGAAACAGAACCGCAATGATCGTAACCACAATAACCATTTCGAGCAGGGTGAATCCTTTGTTTGATCGTAGTTTCATGTTTCACATCCTTTCTTATATTCCTCCGAGCAGTTTCATTGGCAGCAGCATGATCTGATAGATCAGTATGATGATGGTTCCGATCGCCGCATAGGACAGGATCTGGACAACTCTGGTGATCCTCTTGCACTGCCGCTGGCTTCGTTCTTTTGACATGGCAAGATAGCCCTCCAGCATGGATTCCATTTCGGAAGAATAGAAGGCAATCTTCATGAAGCGGATCAGAGTCGGATCAAGCCAGGGCATGTCGAGTGCACTGCTGAACGGTTCTCCGATGATCAGACAGCGTTCAAGCACACCCGCAAGAAACCGGATGATTGGACGGTGCGGTACAGCCTGCAGAATCCTCAGACTTTCTCTGGTAGGCACCCGCATGCGGATGCACTGGAGGAAGTAACGAATAAAATCAGCGGATTCATACTGTACATAAATGGAGGAGGGAAGGTGTTTTGCGAAAAACACATACACACCGATCCGGTGCCGCTCTCTTGAAGACCATACAAGCAGAATACCGCCTGACAGAAGCAGGACAAAGGTTGCGATGCCGATCATCCGCAGGATGATTCGCAGCAGGCGGTAATCAGCCGACGTTGTATGGAAACTTTCCATCAGAGAAAGCAACGGCGGAAAACAGAATTCATTGAACAGGGTAACTCCCGCTATCGTACACAGCAGCATCATGCATGGATAAAACAGTCCCTGAACATACTCTTTCTTCTGGGCTTCTTCTCCTGCCACAATCTCAATGCATAACTGCATCGCATCTCCGAACGGCAGACAGCTGAGAAAACCGGACAGATAGGACCGATAGACACGGGGACAGAGATCCGGAAAAAAACGGTCGGGGAGCTCACCCTGTTCCAGCATGGAAGCGATGTGCTGAAACACGCGGCGGTTGCCCGGCGTTTCCAGGAGCGCGAGTGTTTCCTGCAGGGTGAATCCATTTCGCATCAGCTTTGCGATGCCTTCACAATCCATGCGGTCAAGACAGATCCTGTGCCGCCTGTTCCGGATCCACGAGTCCGCATTGAACCGCTTCCTGAAGCTTAATCGAAAGCGGGACAAACGCTGTGCTTGTAGAATGATTCTGGAAATAGTAGTTCACCTCCTTTCGGTCCATGATTTCGTATACGCCGATTTTTCGCCCGTCTGCGGTGTCATACAGCCGCTGATTGGCTATTCCGGACAGTGTATCCGCAAGCTGTAATTCATTCACGCCAAGATCGATCATCCGGTTGATCGCACTGACACAGGATCCGGAATGTATGGAGGTCAGTACGAGGTGACCGGTCAGTGCACAGCGGACTGCCATTTCTGCGGCGATGGAATCCCTGATCTCTCCGATCATCACAATATCCGGGTCATGCCTCATCAGCTGACGGATTCCATCCGCATACGACAGATGGCGTTTGTCGTTTACCGCGAGCTGCACGTACTTTCCGCTGAGTACTTCAATCGGGTCTTCCAGCGTAAATATCTTCTTTCCACGCACTTCATTCAGAATCGTATACAGCGTCGTAGTCTTTCCGCTTCCCGTGGGCCCGGAGAATACATACAGGCCGCTGCGATGCATACAGATGCCGGAAAGCCATTCAGCCTGGCTCGGGTCAGCGCTCAGCTGTGCGATCGTAAGATCTTCATGGTTGTTCAGTATCCGCAGTACTCCGCTTGTGACACGATAACTTGACACAACCGCAAACCGGAGGGCAAGTGTCTTTCCGCCGACAGTTTCTTCAAAGCGGCCTGTCTGGGGCTCGAGTGCGGAGGAGAGATCAAGATTTGCCCGATACATCAGATAATGAAAGAAATGTTCATCATCCGGTTTTGTCCGCACGCGGCGGATTTTCCCCGCAACCCGCATCTCGATCGAACACCCGTCTTCACTCAGATTCAGGTGAATATCGGTAACGTGGTGTTTAAGCGCAAGTGACAGGATATGAATCAGTCGAGCTTTCATTCTGCCTCCTTCACCATTCTTTATTGCGTCGAAATTCAAAAATACACGCGGAAACACGAAAAAATTTACTTTTTTCTCCGGAAAGAACAGGCTGGTATTGTTGACAAGAGGGGTGTTCTAAATAAAATTATTGTGGTAGGAGTGAGAATAATATGATTATTGTTAATGATTTAAAACCCGGCACAACGTTTGAATATGACGGGAATATCTACTCTGTCCTTGATATTGATCACAATAAGACCGCTATGCGTCAGATGATTGTCAAAGTCAAGGTCAAGAATCTGCGTACCGGTGTTATCAATGAAATTTCCTTTACCGGCGGTGACAAGGTTGAACAGGCCCACATCGACAAGAAGGAAATGCAGTACCTCTATGACGACGGAGACAACTTCGTATTCATGGATAACGAAACCTATGAACAGATCGAGATTCCGAAGTCCCGTCTGGAATGGGAAAAGCAGTTCATGAAGGAAAATGACAACGTCACAATTTCCATGTATGAAGGACGCGAGATTCTCGGCGTTATTCTTCCGGATAAGGTAGAGCTTCAGATCGTTGAGTGCGAGCCCGCGGTAAAGGGTGATACGGCAACATCTGCGACGAAGAATGCAAAAGTGGAAACCGGTCTTGAGATCCGTGTTCCGCTCTTCATTCAGAACGGCGAGATGGTTGTGATCTCCACCGCTGACGGCAAGTATTCCGGCAGAGCGTAATTCATGAAAAGATACCTGTTTCGACAGGTATTTTTTTATTGGAAAGAGGAGTTTTCTTATTTAATAACGGCGTTATTAAGTTATAATATTTGTTGCTATGCATCTGCATGGCATTGTTATTTCATATGGCCAAAAAGAAGAAAAACAGACAAACGGAAACAAACCGCGTTCAGAGCTCATCGGGTAATGATAAGTCAAAACGCGTATTGAAATTAAACGGTCATCTGTTGCTGGCAAGAAACGAGGCTGCAGCAGCGATTTTACGTGCGGCAATGAAACAGATCGAGAAGAACTCGGTACCGCAGGTAAAACGCTGTCATACGTCCATGGAAGCGTTCCGGCAGTTTCTTTCGTTCAGCGGAATGTTCTGGAAGGGACTGTTTCAGAATCTGAAAGTTCGTTCAAAGGATAATACAAAAGGTATGTCTCCGCAGCAGGCGTCGGAACGGCTTTCGTCGGTTCTGAAAGACTGCGGTGCTTCCTTTCTGCAATGGATCGGATTACTGCTTGCGGAACTCTGGACACTTCTGATTCTTCTGCTTGAAACAATCGGACGTGCCATCTGGAAGTTCCTCTGCTTCTGTGCATTCCAGATTCGCCGTTTCTTCGCATTCCTGAAAAAACGGATGTACTGGGGTAAACTCCGTCGTTCCATCAAATATCGTGCGTGGAAGGAAGACAGCCAGAAACGCAGTATGGAGCGGAAGGCGGAACGGAAGGAAGTTCAGGCGAAAAAGCGTGAAGAAATCGAATTCCGCAAGGCAATGAAGGCTGAGGAAGAAGCATTCCAGAAAGCCCGTAAGAAAGAAGAGGAAGCGATCCGTATCGCAAAGCAGCGGCGTGAAGAAGCTTCCCGAATGACGGAACGGATTGAATCCGAACTTGCGGCACTGGCGCTGAAACGCAAGGAAGAAGAAGACAAGGTCGTCGTCGAAACAAGACGGAAAGAGGAAGCACTTGCGGCTCTCTCAGAAGCCAATAAGGAAGAAGAGGCAGAGCGTGCACGGCTTGAAGAACGCCGCCGTATCGAGGAAGAAGCCCGCATTGAAGCGGAAAAGCAGGAAGCGGAAGCCCTGAAACGGCTTGAGATGATGCAGAAAGCGGAGAATGAACGTGTCCGCAAAGCACAGGAAGAACTCAAGCGTCTCGAAATGGAACTTGCGGCGGATGAGGAGCCAAAGCCGACAGAAGCAGCAGAAGAGCCAAAAACAAAACCGGAAGAGGCTGTTCCTGCAGAGCCGTCTGTAACTGCCAAAGAAGAGATTCCTGCAGAGACAGAAACCAGACCGGCTGTCTGTGAAGTTCCTGCAGAACCGGAGAAACAGGTTACTGAAGAAACCACAGTTGAAACAACAGAACCGGAGCCGGCTGAGGGATCTGCGCAGACACCGGAACCGCATACAGAAGCGGAACCGGTCAAACCGGAATCCGCTGCGGAGCCGGAAGCAGAGCCGGAGCCGGAGCGTATCGAAGAAGATGCGGCGGAAAAGCTGGATCAGAAACTGACGGATGCCGAAGAAGCCTATCTGGAGTCCCGCCGGAAAAAACAGCGTACTTCTGTGAAGCAGAAAACAGCTGTTGCGGCATCTGCGGCACATACTGCAGTACGTACGCTGCCGGTACATATGCCTTCCATTACGGTTCCGGAAAACCTTGATGCAAAGGAACTGATCACGGAAGCGCGTGATAATACCAACGGCATCATTTACAAGGTTGTAAAGCAGCTGGAACTTCCCAAAGCCGCTTCATCCGTTAAGAATGCAGTTATGGCCGGCGCTGCCAAGTATGGTCTGATCGGACTTGCGTCCGCAATCTGCACTATGCTGGGAACTGCCGGCAGCGAAGCGAAACCGTCTGCCGGTACGTGTGTCATGCTGTTCTTTGTGATTTTCATCGTCGGCACTGCATTGTCCGCAGGAATTTCCTATCTCTGCGGTATGCTGCTGAAAAAGAAGGGCGGTGGAAATGATAACTACTCCGTTCTTCGTCAGAACAGCATCTACACACCGATCTCAACTCTGGCATACGTCTTATGTTTCCTGATCATGATCTTCAACAGGGAGAAGTTTGCGGCGGTACTGATTGCGGTTGTACTGCTTTCAATCATCGGTCATATGATGGTGATGTATCGGGCAGCACGTGTGGATAAAAAGTTCTCCGGACTGATCTATCTGCTGTGCCTTCTGCTTGCGCTGGTAGTAATCGTTATTGTTGCGCTTATCTTCTCATCACAGCTTCATGTGATCTGGAACGCACTCAGATAACTGTAAGAATAAAAGGAAAGTTTCGAACCAGAAACTTTCTTTTTTTACAGGCATATCGGTTGTGTATTTATCCTGCAGCGATATAATTACAGGGAAGAAACTCAGGGCAGGGTGAAATTCCCGATCGGCGGTATACCCCGCGAGGCATCTGCCTGAACCGGTGCAATTCCGGTGGCGACAGTACAGTCTGGATGGAAGAGTTATTTTCTTTTATCAATTTCCTTGAGGTTTTTCACAGAGCCTCATTTTTTATGGGCAAAGGAGAAACCAGATGAAAAACACCACAACTTCAATCATCGCAAAAGTCGCCGTGCTTGGCGCAGTCGCCTTCGTAATCATGCTTGCGGAAATTCCGCTTCCGTTTTTTCCGCCATTCTACAAACTGGACTTCAGTGAAGTCGTTGTTCTGATGGGCGGATTTGCGCTTGGCTCGCTTCCTGCAGTCGCAATTGAAGCACTGAAGATCATCCTGAATCTGATGTTTACAGGCACGATGACCGCATATGTCGGTGAAACCGCCAACTTCCTGATCGGTCTGTCATTTGTGCTTCCGGCAGTCATTATTTATCACCGGAATAAAACACGTCAGAATGCCATTCGCGGACTGCTTGTCGGAAGTGCATGTCTGATTGTAGTCGGAGCACTGCTCAATGGTCTGGTACTGCTTCCGGCATATTCCTACTTTTATCACATGCCGATGGACGCATTGATCGGAATGGGATCTGCACTGATTCCTGCCATTAAGGACCGTCTTACGTTTGTGCTGTTCGCAACAGCTCCGTTCAACCTGATCAAAGCCATAGTGACAAGTCTTATTACGATCGCGCTGTATAAACGGATTTCTCCGATCCTGCATCGATGATTGCATAGAGACATGTGATAATCATGCTATAATGAAGGTTGTTTGGAGAAATGTAGAAAATGCCTGTATATTCCCGTAAAGCTAAATATGAAGAACTTCGGAAGAGTCTTCAGAATGAATCGGAGACCGGCCCGCAGCAGACGCCGGAACTTTCACCGTATATTGAACGGCTTAATAAGATTGCGCCGGGTAATTTTGAAGCACCGGAAGCCAATACGCCTGAAACACTGCCTCCGGTACAGCCGCGCCGTGCGCAGACGTATACACAGGCAGAACCTGTTCCTCAGCAGCCGATAAGAAAAGAAGAACCGGCTCCAGCGCCTGGCTACAGTAATGCGTTTTCACAGAACGGCGCGAATTTTACATCGACGTTCAACAATGAATATATGAATCAGTTTGTACAGGAGGCAAAACAGTACAACATTGATCAGGGAAATGCATTCTCCGCAAACACCGACCTCGACATTCTCCGCAATCTGAGAGGAGAGACACCGAAGGCACCGTCCAAACCGTATCCGGATGAGGAAGAGCCTGCGATCATCAAACCGATCAGCCAGGATAACCGCCGTGAACCGGTCAGAGAGCCGAAACCTGCACCCGTAGAGAATGATACGGCAGATATTTCATTTGCGACAAAGCCGGCAAAGAAGACTGCGAAAAACCAGCGCTGGAAAGATG
Organism: Solobacterium sp.; assembly: GCA_017469885.1. Lineage (GTDB taxonomy): Bacteria > Bacillota_I > Bacilli_A > Erysipelotrichales > Erysipelotrichaceae > Bulleidia. The sequence goes on along the minus strand of JAFUFO010000039.1, from coordinate 53,972 downwards.
AAATGTTTGATGAAGAGCAGGCTCTGGATGATACCGCAGAGGATGATTTCATCGATGATCCCCGCACAATGACAAAAGATGACATTGCGGCGGAAGTTCGACGGATGATCGACAATTCACAGAAACCGGAAACAGCGAGACGTCCGAGAAAAACGGTTCGTGATGAAACGGATGAAAATGATTATTACAACAGCCGTCCGACACGGGAACAGCAGCTTCTCAATGAAACATCCATGATCCGTTCTCAGATGGTTGACTATGAAGACAATCTGAATGATGTAAATGATAAGATGCACCGGACGAATCAGATTCTGAATATCGTTCTGATTATTCTGATCATCGCACTTGCGCTTGTGCTTGGCGTGGTCGTCTACTGGGTGCTTCTGTCCAAAGGAGTGATCAGCTGATATGAGAATTAATATTGCGATTGACGGCCCGAGTGCCGCAGGCAAAAGCACCATTGCCAAAGAGCTCTGCAAGAAGCTCGGATATGTTCATCTTGATACAGGCGCTATGTACCGCTGCACAGCTTTAAAAGCACTGCGGAAGGGACTTGCTATGGATGATGAAGCCGGTGTCTGCAAGATGCTGGAAGATACGGTAATTGAACTTACACCGGATGGAAAAGTATTCCTTGACGGAGAAGATGTGAGTAAGGCAATCCGTGAAGATGAGGTTTCCATGCGTGCCAGTGATGTATCCAAACTGCAGAATGTACGGCGTGACCTTGTTAAACGCCAGCAGGAAATGGCCCGTGCCAAGGGTTTTATCATGGACGGCAGAGACATCGGTACCGTTGTTCTGACCGATGCGGAAGTGAAGATCTATATGACCGCATCTGCCCGTGCACGTGCGATGCGCAGATATCTTCAGAATATTGAAAACGGAATCGAAACATCTGATGTCGAAACGCTGGAAGCGGAAATCAAGGCACGCGATGAGCAGGACATGAACCGCGAATTCTCACCGCTGCGGAAAGCAGACGATGCGATTGAAATCGACACATCTGATCTTACGATTGAAGAAGTCACAGAACGTATTTACGAAATTGCCCGCCCGTTCCTTGAAGCGGAGGAAGCAAAGTGAATCAGGGAGTTATCGCAATCGTTGGCCGTCCGAATGTCGGAAAGTCAACGATTTTTAACAGAATCGCAGGCGCCCGTGTTTCCATTGTGGAGGATGTGCCGGGAGTTACCAGAGACCGCATTTACGCAAGAGCGGAGTGGACCGGACATTCGTTCCGTCTGATCGATACCGGCGGCATTCAGCTGGCTGATCAGCCGTACCAGAAGGAGATTCAGGCCCAGGTATCCATCGCTTTGGAAGAGGCGGATGTGATCATTTTTGTTGTGAACGGAAAATTTGGTCTGACCGATGATGACAAGTACATTGCGCGTATGCTGCAGAAATCCAGCAAACCGGTCGTGCTTGCCGTAAATCAGATTGATGATGAATCGAGGCTTGCGAATATCTATGAGTTCTATGCGCTTGGCGTAGGGGACCCGATTGCGGTTTCCGGTGTGCATGGTATCGGTATTGGTGATCTTCTGGATGCCTGTGTGGCAAAATTTCCGGAAGAGGAAGCACATGATGAATCCGAAGGGCTGCGGATCGCAGTCATCGGTGAACCGAATGTCGGAAAATCATCACTGGTCAATGCAATTCTGAAAGAAGACCGTGCGATTGTCGCAAACGAACAGGGGACGACCCGGGATGCGGTTGACAGCGCATTTGTCTATGACGGAAAACCCTATGTCATCGTCGACACTGCAGGAATCCGCAAACGCGGACGTGTATATGAATCCATTGAAAAGTATTCGGTTCTGCGGGCACTGTCCGCAATCGAATCCTGTGATGTCGCTGTATTCCTGATCGATGCGGAAGCCGGAATCCGTGAACAGGACAAACATGTGGCAGGTTATGCGCATGAAGCCGGAAAACCGGTAATCATTGCCGTAAACAAGTGGGATACTGTCGAAAAAGACGGCAGAACAATGAATGAGTTTACTGAAAAGGTGCGGAAAGAGTTTGTGTATCTTTCCTATGCGCCGGTACTCTTCATCTCCGCAAAAACCGGACAGCGGGTAACTCAGCTTCTGCCGCTTGCGGAACGGGTTGCGGAAAACAGTCGTCGCCGGATTCCGACGAATGTACTGAATGAGGTTATTGCGGATACGCAGGTCACAACACCTGCGCCTGCCAGAAACGGAAAACGGTTCCGCATTTACTACGCAACACAGGTAAACGTACAGCCGCCGACCTTTGTCCTTTCCTGTAATGATCCAAAGCTGATGCACTTTACCTACGAACGGTTTATTGAGAATTCATTGCGTGAAGCCTTTGATTTTGAAGGAACGCCGATTCATATTATCGCCCGTAAAAAAGTCAGTGAATAACTGAACTGCTGTATTCCATAATAACAATAATGCCCGATTCCAATGTGAACCGGGCTTTTTTAGGTGGATATACAGAATGATAACCTCATACAAATGAAAGAAGGCGCACATCAGTGCGCCTTCAGCCATTATTCAAGATGGAATCCGTTTTCATCCCAGTGGCCCTGACCAACCCAGTTGCCGTTTTCATCCCAGTAACCGTATTGTTCATATTCAGGAACATTGATCTGAATCCAGTTGCCGTTTTCATCGACATATCCATTCGCGGATTCATCGTAGATGTACTGCGCAATCGTACAGGCGGTGTTGTCAGAACCATCCGCGGTAGTGCTGCCTCCGCAGACTTTTACTTCTGAACCGGCCTGATCGGTAACGTAACCGCTGAAGAATCCGTTGGTAGAGGAGATATCCCCGACCGGAACACCGTCTACATAGACGGTTGCCCAATATGCGCCTTCTCCGGTGAGCCAGGAGAGATCCGCAAGGCAGGCACCCCACTGGTCGATGTTGTTGTATGGATCGTGGAGACCGATATTGCGCTTACCGCCGGCACAGATGTTGCTGGAGTTAGCCCAGGATACATTCAGAATGCCGAACTGGTTGTAGTTTGCGCTCATACCGCCGTTTCCAAGATATTCGGATTCGGACTTCGCGTATTCCAAGAATTCACTCGGATCCGCAAGCGGCATGTTTTCAAGACCGGTTTTGGATACCAGAGAGGTGACCGTTCCGCCGCCGTCCATCGCGTATTCCGGCCGGACATGAGGGAAGGTACCAAAGATATAGGTGGATTCCGTGACATCTTCCGGCCGCGTGATGGCCTCCGGAATTCCGAAGAGTTCTTCTTCCTTGTCAAGCAGGAGCCGGTTGATATTACCGGGAATGTTCAGGGAACTCTTATAAGACGTATAATAGGTTTCTTTTCCGGCAACCGCCATGTCATAACCGACCCATACACAGTTGGTGTACTGGCTTGTGCTGGCGACCATCCATTTATCTTTCATCTGACCTTTCGGAATACCGTACTGCACACCGTCATTACCCCAGTCGGTGGTGCCGGTCTTTGCGTAGACCGGATAGCTCCGTGCCAGCAGCTGCATGTAGTTGAAGTAAGGTCCGGTGACGTTGTTTGCCTCAAGTTCTGTTGCGAGATATGCACTTCCCGATGAGAGCGCCTGAACGTTCTGACCATCCGGATAGAACTGTGTTCCGTCCGAGGTGAGTACAATCTTGTTTATAGTGTGGGGCTTGTTGTATACGCCGTGATTGATCAGCATACTGTGTGCGCCGGCAAGTTCCTTACAGGTGGTCTCAAAGGTGGTTCCGCCGATCGCGTAGGAGAGGTGGAAGTTCTCAGGTTTTACATGCGAGAAACCGATCGTCCGAAGATAATCGACAACTTTCTCCGCGCCGACTTTGTTTACAACACGCTCCAGCGTGAGAATTGCCGGAATATTGAGGGAATTACCGACGGCGTCCTTGATCATGATATCACCGGCATAATTGCCGCTGGCGTTGACAAGAACCATACTTTCCATCGGATAGGTAATCGGCTTGTCGAGCAGTACTTCGTCGAGAGAATAGCCAAGATACTCAAATGCAAGTGCGTAGGAGAGCAGCGGTTTTACACTCGAGCCGGGCTGCTTGTAGTTCATGGTGGCACGGTTCAGAAGACGTGCACCGTCATAGTTACGGCCGCCGCCGACAGCGATGATCGCGCCGGACCGGTTATCCATGGACACCATTGCGACCTGCATGAGGTCATCCGGGAAGGCTACCTGAGTTTCGCCGTTCTGAATCGCCTCGACTTCTTCCTGCATGGAACGGTTGAGGTGCGTATAGATCTGCATGCCTTTCACCGTAGGATCCATGCCGGTAAGATCCATGGCTTCTTCCAGAACTACATCAAGGTAGGACTGATACTGACTGTCTTCACTTGCCTGGCGGACATCGCCGATCAGTGTGTCCTCGACCTTGATCTTCTTGGCGAGGTCACGCTGCTGTTCGGTGATATAACCGTGGTTGCACATCAGATTGAGAACCGTGTTGCGGCGCTCGGTACCGTAATCAAGATACTCATACGGATTGTAGCGGTTCGGAAGGTTGACGATTCCTGCCAGCATTGCGGACTCATGAAGCGTCAGTTCATTGGTGTTCTTGCCGAAGTAGTACTGTGATGCGCGCTGTACACCACGGATGTTTCCTCCGAAGTTCAGCTTATTGAGATAAAGCTGAAAGATTTCCTTTTTCGAAAGCAGCTTTTCAAGCTTGGTCGCAAGATAGATCTGCTGGACTTTATATTCAATTGATTTCGTTCGTTCGGTACCTGTATCACTGGCATCCATCGATTCAATGGAGAAGTAGGTGTTCTTTACCAGCTGCATTGTGAATGTGGAACCGCCCTGACCGAAGGAACGGGTCTTGATATTGTCAATCAGCGCTTTGGTGAAACGCGGGATATCAAATCCGAAGTGAGAGAAGAACCGGCTGTCCTCGATGGAGAGGAATGCATCGACGAGGGATTCCGGACATTTGTCATAGACAATGTTCTCTCGGAGATAGACACCGACTTCGGTGACCAGTTCACCGGTATCATCATAGATCTTTGTGGATTCTTCACCGACAAAGTCAGTGAGATTAAGAGCCGGTGAGTTTTTGGCCATGCGCGAAGCAATGGCACCACCGATTCCGAAGGCAAGCAGTTCCAGGATGACACCGATCACAAGAAGAATGGTCAGAATGCGGATCAGCTTGCTGGGACGGGAACCGCCGGAATTACGGGAAGGAGGAACGATACGGTTGCTGCCGCCTCCGCCGGAAGAAGACTTCCGTATTGTCGTTGTCTTTTTAACGGAAGGCTTTGGTGCCGGCTTTTCTGTTTCCGCGATCTCCTCAAGATCAACCATGCGGGTTGCGCCGTCTGCGGTATTCTCCGGCTGTACGGTTCCGGTTTTCGCGAAGATTTCATTATTCAGCGATCCGAGAGGGAGAACTGCTGTTTTGCCGGCATCTTCAGCGGAAGAAGAACTCTGGAAGCTGCCGAATAACGGCTGATCATCTATTGGAGCGGCTGCCGGTGCTTTCGGCGTCGGCTTTTTCTTTGCCTCCGGATATACCACAGCTGGTGTTTCCGGCTGTTTTTTCAGGGCATTGGTGCGGTCGATGGCTTCCTGTGCAGCCTTTTCGCCGGCGGCAGTGTCTGTATCATCATCAGACAGACCGAACATGGACAGAAGTGTGTTATCAAACTCACCATTTGAAGATTCCTTCGGAGGCTCCGGTTTCCGGTTTTCCGTGAAGGAAACACCGGGATTCAGGGAAAATGCCGGAATGCTTTCTTTCTGGGGCTTCTTCGGAGTTTCCGAAACGGCCGCTGATACGACCGGAAGAACTGTTGTTTTTACAACAGAAGGTTCTTCTTCAAGGGCGTCTGTAATCGAAGTATTGAAGTTATCGGCTGGACGTTTTGCCGGTTCGGTATTCTGTGTTGTCTGCGTTGTATTCCGTGCGGCAGTCTTCCGTTTTGCGGACGATCCGCTGCGGCGGTTCGGTACGGAGAATACCGGTTTCTGAACAGCCTCTGCCGGTTTATCTTCCGGAAAGACGTTATTGTCCGGTGTAAGGATGCGTCCGGAACCTTCTTTCTTTGAGACGGGAGCTGTTCTTACTTCATCCTCCGGGAACACATTGTTGTCCGGCGTCAGAATTCTGCCGGAACCGCCGGAGCGCGGTGATTCTTTCTTTGGTTCCTCATAAGTGACTGGCGCAGCGGCAGGAGTTTCCGAATGCGGGCGGGAAGGGGATGCATTGCTGAAGACAGCGGTGGGATCATATCCCTGCACCGGACGTACAGTTGATTCTTTCTTTACAGTTTCGGAATGAGGCTGAACAGCAGAAGGTTCTTCGCGTTCATGCGTCGGATTATCATACCGGCTCGAGATCCGCTGACGCTCGGTTTTACTGAGTTCTCTTGTCGTCACAGGATCTTCAAAGAAGGAAAGGTCATACGGTGAAAAGACCCGGTTTGTACTGATCGTTGCGCGTTTGTTCTGTGCCGGTGCAGCGGTATTCGGATAAATGGACGAATACGGCTTCATACCGGTACGGACACCGGCCGCATTGGTTTCGGAATTCGGAGCGGCAGCCGGCTGGACAGCGGATGAAGCAGGAACACGGATTTCCTTTCCGCCGACACGGCCGCGCGTAAATACCGAACCGGACTCGGTCAGTGTGGTACGCCGTTTATTGAATGCGGAAGAAGGGACCTCTTCGAATCTGGCCTCATCCTTCCGTACGCTAGCGTTGTTTTCTTCCATAACAAAAACTCCCCCTGAATCTAGAGTGCTTTACCATTTTAACATAGATAATAATATATATTACAATTCGATGACTCACGATTTGGGAGGAACCAGGGCAGGGGTTTCTGTATTTCTGAGGCCTTTTCCAATCTGAAACCGCACGGTGTACAATAAAATCATGGCAACACATCTGATGGTTCGCAGCTGCTATACCCTGTTAGGCAGTACCATTCGCGTGCCGGAACTGGCAATTCGTGCAAAGGAACTTGGTTTTTCTGCGGTCGCCCTGACGGACCGCAATGTTCTTTATGGTGCGGCACGCTTTTCGCATGCCTGCCGGGATGCCGGAATCAAACCGATTTTTGGTATGGAACTGGATGTGCAGTTTGAAGAAGAGACATTCCCGTTCCTTCTGTTAGCCCGTACAAACCGTGGCTTTTCCAATCTGATGAAGCTCAGCACCATGGTTCAGTGCGGCAAACCCTCTGTATCACTGCAGGAACTCAAAAACAGCAGCGAGGGGATCACGATCATCGTTTATGGTGTCGATGGTCCAATGGAATCTGCGATGCTGAAAGAAGACAGAGATGAAATCATCCGTCGTCTTTCCATGCTGAAAGAACAGCTTCCGCCATTTGATGTTGCGATCTCGTATCAGGACTCCCAGTTGTGGAATCTGAAGAATAAAGTACTGAAGCAGTGCGCCGGGAAGCTTGGAATCCGGACCTGTGCCGTCAATAAAAGCTATTATCTGAACCGGGATGATGTCCGCCTGCATCAGATCCTTTCCTGTATCCGTACGCAGCGTCAGCTGAGTGATACCTCGATTCCTGCACTGAACGGACGGCATCTGCTTTCTCCGGAAGAACTGCAGGCACTGTATGATGATCCGCGTGATCTTCAGCGGACCGATGAAATTGCGGCATCGTGCAATGCGGACGCAATTGTTGAAACAACCTCACTGCCTTCCTTTCCGACGCCGTCAGGACTTTCGTCGGATCAGTATCTCACAAGGCTGTGCCTTGCAGGACTTGAAAAACGGATGGGCGGAAAGGCACCGTCCGCATATCTTTCCCGTCTGAAATATGAACTCGATGTCATCACCGGCATGAAGTTTTCCGATTATTTCCTGATTGTATATGATTTCATCCGATATTCCCGCCGCAATGGGATCATGGTGGGACCAGGCCGGGGATCTGCCGCAGGTTCATTGGTCGCATACTGCCTTGGAATCACCATGGTCGATCCGATTCATTATGGTCTTCTGTTTGAACGGTTTCTGAATCCGTCCCGTATTTCCATGCCGGATATTGATACGGATATTCCGGATAACCGCAGAGAAGAAGTGATCCGCTATGTACGGGATATGTATGGAATGGACCATACTGCCAATATTGTGACGTTCAATACCCTCGGCGCCAAGCAGGTGCTGCGCGATGTCGGCAAGGTGCTCGGAATCGGACAGCGGGATATTGATATGCTTTGCGGCATGGTGCCGAACCAGCCCAAGATCACACTCCGTAAGGCACTGGAAAACAAAAAACTGCTTACTGTCGTCAAAGCGGACAAGCGGTTCGGTGAACTCTTTAAGATCAGCGTACGGCTGGAAGGACTTCCGCGTCATACCAGTATCCATGCGGCAGGAATCATTCTGTCCGGAAAACCGCTCGGAGACATCATTCCGTTAATGAATGGTGAAGAAGGAATGCTTACCAGTCAGTTCCCGGCTGAATTTCTGGAAGAACGGGGACTGATCAAGATGGATTTTCTCGGTCTCCGCAACCTTTCCATGATTTCTTCCATGGAAGAGGCGATCCGCAGAACGGAACCGGCATTTTCCGTCTTTTCCATTCCCATGGATGATAAGGCGACCTACGATGTATTCAAACATGCGGATACCAACGGAATCTTTCAGTTTGAATCAGAAGGCATGAAGACGCTGCTGCGGAAGATCCGTCCGGAGCGGTTTGAAGATATCGTTGCCGCAATGGCACTGTATCGGCCTGCCAGTACCGACAGTATTCCGACATATCTTGAAAACCGCGCGAATCCCTCCGGAATCCGATACCTGTCGGATGCGGTCAAACCGATCCTTGAAGAGACCTATGGCGTGCTGGTTTACCAGGAACAGACGATGAAGATCGCCCAGACAGCGGCAGGATTTTCGCTTGCGGAAGCGGATGTTCTGCGCAAGGCGATGTCAAAGAAAAAAGAAGATGATCTGAAAGCGATGCAGGGGAAGTTTGTGAGCGGGTGTCTGGAAAACGGGTATACCCAGGAACAGGCGCAGGATCTCTTTGATCACATTCTGAAATTCGGCGGATACGGGTTCAATAAATCCCATGCGGTCGCATACGGCATGATTGCATATCAGAGTGCCTACCTGAAAGCACGCTATCCGCTGATCTTCTACGGCAGTCTGATCGATTCTTCCGTCGGAGACAGTGTCAAGATTTCTCAGTATATCGACGAATGCCGCAGACGCGGCATCCGCGTGCATGCGCCGGATGTGAACCGTTCCGGATCCGGATGTGTTCCATACGGCAATGAACTCCAGCTTCCGCTGAGTGTGATCAAAGGCATTGGTGTACATGCCGCAAATGAAATTATTCTGGAACGGGAGAAAAAGCCGTTTTCGGATTTCTTCGACTTTACCGCCAGGGCGCTGCTTCACAGAATCACAAAACCGATGCTGGAGAGCCTGATCGATGCCGGGGCCCTGGATTGCTTTACGGAGACCCGGACGACAATGCGCACCGGCATTGATGAAGCGATTGCCTACAGTGAATTGATCCGGATCGAAGAAAACGGCCAGACGGTTCTGGCAGAAGGACTGGTTTCCCGGCCACAGCTCGTCAAGCGGTATGATGAAAAGGAAGATATCCGTGAAAAGGAAATGACGGCGATGGGCTTTACGCTTGGCGCAAATCCGATCATTGAAGTCCGCAGTTCGCACGGAATTACCGAGCCGCCGCTGATTCAGCTTTCCGGCGCAAGGGGATCGGTGCGCGGATTTGCCTATGTGAAAAGCATCCGTCAGCATCAGACAAAGAACGGATCGATGATGGCGTTTGTAAAGGTAAATGATGAAACATCTGATTTAAGCCTGCTCGTCATGCCGTCACAGTATCGTATGTATTCTTCTGTACTGCGGAAAGGCATCTATATCCGGTTTGATGGTAAAATGACTGATGACGGAAAATGTATTGTTAATTCTCTTCATGTAATACAATAACGATTATTTAATGAGGTACTGCCATGGTTAGACTCCTGATAGTAGATGATGAAAAAAATATCCGAGAAGTTGTACGGGAATATGCATCCTTGAACGGATATGAATCCGATGAAGCCGAAAACGGACTGGAAGCGGTAGAACTGGTAAAAGCCAACCGGTATGACTGTGTCATCCTGGATATCATGATGCCGATTCTCGACGGCTTCTCCGCCTGCAAGCAGATCCGTCAGATCCAGGACGTTCCGGTGATCATGCTGTCGGCAAGGCAGGAGGAATATGACAAGCTGTTTGGTTTTGAACTTGGTGTCGTGGACTATGTGATCAAACCATTCTCTCCCAAAGAACTGATGGCCAGAGTCAAGGTTGCGATTGAGCGCTCCAAGAAACCTGAAAACAACAGCCTGGAATTCGGCGGGCTTGTCATTGATGCCGCTGGCAGAACGGTTATGGTCGACGGCGTAAAGGCGAATCTGACACCGAAGGAAATCGATCTGCTCATTTACATGGCAGAGCATCGCAATACGGCACTCTCACGTACAAAACTTCTGGAAGAAGTCTGGAATTATGACTATTTCGGAGATGACCGTACGGTAGACACACATATCAAAATGCTGCGGCATAATCTTGGACCGTATCGTGACTACATCGTGACAGTACGCGGAATGGGGTACAAATTTGAAGCTTGACCGGCATGGCATACGGTTCTCGATCTGGCTGTTCTTCTTTCTCTTTGCGATTGGTGTGGTTCTGCTGCTGGGCATTCTGCAGTTCTCGCTGGTAAAGCCATATTATAGAAACAACAAGATCCAGGTGGTCAAGGAAGTAGGTGACCAGATACAGGAATACGTAATCAATGAAAACGGAAACAGCACGGCGATCAACCGCGCATTTCAGGTTGCCGTTGATAATAATGTCTGTGTTGCGATGTACAACAGTGCCGGCGCAATGATCTATTCCGCAGACAGTATCGGCGGCGGCTGTGTATTTCACCCGGGAGCGGAAACGGATTCTCCTGTCGATACTACGAACGGGACTGCACTTCGGCAGCTGATCGATTCCTCCGGAGGAGAAACCAGCCTGAACTTTGTTAACGAACGCACGGGTCAGGATATGGTTCTTTATGGAAGACGGATTTCCCTGAATCTTGCGCGGCTGTATCTGTTTGTTAATTCGCCGCTGGAACCGGTCGATTCCATTGTGAATTTTTTCGGCAGACAGTATGTCCTGTTCACACTGATCGTGATAATTCTTGCCTCGATTGTTTCACTGATTATTTCTTCGCTGCTTTCCCGTCCGATTGTGCGGATGAGTTCGGAAGCCGGAAAACTTGCCAGTGCGGATTACTCCTGTCATTTTGAAGGCGGAGAGTTTACGGAGACGGCAGAGCTTGCCTCATCATTAAATGACGCAACACAACGTCTTTCCAAGATCGATGAACTGCGGAAAGACCTCATCGCAAATGTCTCGCATGACATCAAGACGCCGCTTACCTCGATCCGGGCCTATGCGGAAATGATCCGCGATATTTCCGGTGACAAACCGGAGAAGCGGGAAGAACATCTCAATGTCATCATTTCCGAAGCGGATTACCTTGATCATCTTGTTGTGGATATGAGTGAACTTTCCAAACTGCAGAGCGGTGCCTATGTGCTGAATTACTCCAATTTTGATATCGGAGGAGTGATTCGTGAAGTTGTGCGGCTGTTTGCGGTCATGATTGAGGAAGGACACCTTCATGTGCATATTGAATGTCCGCGGGATCTTGTCGTTTACGGAGATAAAACGAAAATTACGGAAGTGATTTATAACTTCCTGTCAAATGCGGTCAAGCATTCACCGCAGGATAAAAACATTACGATCCGTGCGTTCATGAAGGAAGATGAGGAAACGGTCCGTGTGGAAGTAGAAGATGAAGGAGAAGGCATTCCGGAGGATCAGATTCCTCTGATCTGGGACCGTTATCAGAAATCCAGCCGTTCGTTCTCCCGCTCGATGTCTTCCACCGGTCTTGGACTTTCCATCGTCAAGGCGATTCTTGACAGCCATCACGCCGAGTACGGTGTAAGATCCGTTGTCGGTGAAGGTTCCGTATTCTGGTTTGAACTGACCAGCCCGAAAGAAGAAATGGAAAGCTGAGGAGATTGTATGGACTATCTGTTTGCGACACCGTACGAAATCGAACAGGATCCCTCCGGATATCATTTCAGCAGCGATACCGAGCTGCTTGGCCGGTTTCTTGTGCTCAGTGATGATGACCGGGTTCTGGATGTCGGGACGAACAACGGGGCACTTCTCTGTTATGCGGCACTGCATGAACCGGAACTGCTTGCCGGCATTGATCTGTTTCCGGAAGTGATTGAACTGGCAGAAAAAAATCTTTCCCGAAACGGCATTCAGGCAGAGCTGTCGGTATCCTCACTTCAGGCATACCGGCACGATCCGTTTACCGCAGTCATCTGCAACCCTCCGTATTTTGAATCCCTGCCGGAGGAACTGAAGAACCGTAATCCTTATCTGTATGCTGCACGGCACCGGGACTATCTTTCTGTCCTGGAACTGTTTGAAAACAGCCGGCGGCTTCTGGAACGGGGCGGCAGGGTCGTGATGGTTTACCCGGCGGAACTGTCTAAAGATGTATTTACTACTGCCGGTGAGACCGGATTTCTTCTCACCAGATTCTGCCCGGTGTATGATACGCAGGAAGGATCTCTCAAACGTTTCCTGATGGAATTTACACTGGAAACGGAAGTGCCGCTGAAGCTTCTGCGGCCGGTCTATCTGGACTGTCTGCACAGCGAATACGTGCGGACGGACCTGTATGTTCCAAAATCCGCTGAATAAACGGATTTTCTGATTGACGAAGGAACCTGCGGGTGATAATATTTTCATGTTTCAGTCCTCATGATTGAGGTCTGTAACCGCTCAGAAAAGGGTTTAAGCGTGTAAAAACCCCCTTAATGGCGCGTCTTAAGATATGCAGTCAGGAGGTGTAATTGATGTACGCAGTTATCGAAACAGGCGGAAAGCAGGTCAAGGTTGAAAAGGACCAGGCCATTTATGTTGAAAAGCTCAATGTTGAGCCGGGTGAGACCGTAGTATTTGACAAGGTAGTTCTTGTCAGTGATGCGGCCACAAAGATCGGAACCCCGTATGTAGAAGGTGCGAAGGTTACCTGCACTGTTGAAAAGCAGGGCAAGGAACGCAAGATCCACATCTTCAAGTACAAGCCGAAGAAGGGCAGCACCCGTCGTCGTCAGGGTCACCGTCAGCCGTATACAAAGCTGATTGTCAACGCAATCGAGGCTTAACATGATCAAAGTCGTGCTTACCGCCGACCGGAACGGAATCCGATCTGTAAAAATCAGCGGCCATTCACAGAGCGCCGATAAAGGAGAAGATCTGATCTGTGCCGCGGTAAGTGCCATTGCCTTCGGCACATGCAACGCGCTGTATGAACTCGGCAGTGATGCGAAATGTACAGTCGGTGACAACCGGATCGACATCACGGAATGCGGAGATGATGAACTTACGCAGACGATTCTCAGAACAGCCGTTGTACAGCTGAAAACAGTTGAAGAAGGCAACTCTCAATTTTTGAACATAAAGGAAAACGGAGGTGTAAAACCATGAAATTCACATTAGATATTCAGTTCTTTGCATCCAAGAAGGGTGTATCTTCCACAAAGAACGGACGTGACTCCGCAGGCCGCCGCCTTGGCGCTAAAGTTGCGGACGGTCAGTTCTGCAATGCCGGTTCGATCATTTACCGCCAGCGTGGTACACGGATCTACCCGGGTAAAAATGTCAGCCGCGGCGGTGATGACACATTATTCGCTACCGCATCCGGCGTCGTGAAGTACGAACGTCTCGGACGTGACAAAAAGCAGGTATCTGTTTACCCGCAGGCATAAGAACACACGGACGCCCCTGAAAACCAGGGGCTTTCATTTGAATTAAAAAGCAGCGAGGATTTTTATGATTGATTTTATAAAAATAAAAGTGAAGGCCGGAGACGGCGGTAAGGGATGCGTCGCGTGGCGTCATGAAAAGTTCTATGCCAACGGAGGACCGTTCGGCGGAGACGGCGGACGCGGCGGACATGTATATATTGAAGTAGATACGAATGAGACAACGCTCACCAAGCTGCGGTTTACCCGTTCCGTAAAAGCGGGCAACGGAGAACCGGGCAAGATCAAGAAGATGCATGGCGCTGACGGAGAAGATGTAACGATCAAGGTTCCGCTTGGAACCCTGGTGCGCAATGCGGAGAACGGCGATCTGCTTGCGGATCTTACCAGACCGCATCAGATCGTTATGATCGCAAAGGGCGGCAAAGGCGGTCTTGGCAACTGTCATTTTGCGACTGCGCGGAATGATGCGCCGGAATATGCACAGCCTGGCGAAATCGGTGAAAAACTGGAACTTCAGCTGGAACTGCGGCTGCTTGCGGATGCGGGTCTGATCGGATTTCCTTCCGTCGGCAAATCCACATTCCTCTCGGTTGTCACACGCGCAAAACCGCAGATTGCGGCATACCCGTTTACGACTATTGATCCCAATATCGGTGTTGTATCACTTCCGGATGAACGCGGGTTTGTACTTGCGGACATGCCGGGTCTGATCGAAGGCGCCGCGGACGGCAAAGGCCTTGGACATGAGTTCCTGCGTCATATCCGCAGATGCCGGGTTCTGATTCATGTCATTGATATGAGCGGTGAAGAACGGGATCCGCTGGAGGATTATGATATCATCAACGAAGAACTGGTAAACTATGATCCGGAGCTTCGTGAACGTCCGCAGATCATTGCGGCGAATAAGATGGATACGGACGGGGCTGAGGAAAACCTGAAACGGTTCAGAGAAGCACACCCTGATCTTACCGTATATCCATGCAGCACGCTGACCCATAAGGGACTTGATGAAATTCTTTATGCCGCGATGGAAAAGATAGAAGAAGAGCGTGCAAAGAGTGAGGAAACCGAAGAAAAAGAAGAAGTGGTTGTTTACCGTTATGAGCCCAAACGTCCGGATTTTGAAATCATAAATCTCGGCAACCGGAGATGGAAGGTAAACAGCGCAAAAGTGGATCGTCTTGCAGAACAGGTCAACTTTGACAATATGGATGATACCTACGCATTTGCGCAGACCCTTGCAAAAATGGGTATCGACAACGCACTGCGGGAAGCCGGCTGTAAGGACGGCGACCAGGTCATTGTCGGCACCTATATCATGGACTTTACGGACTAAGGAGGAGAATGCATGATCGCATTTATCACAGGCACTGTTGAAAGCTACGGAAGCGACTGGCTCATTGTCGATCATGGCGGTATGGGCTGGAAAGTCAGTTACGCGCATACCGATAAAATTCATCTGAATGAAGAAGTAAAGGTATTCACCTATCTGCATTACACAGAGGCAGAACTTTCTCTCTATGGCTTTGAGAGCCAGCAGGAAATGGATCTCTTCCTGCGTCTGATTTCCGTAAAGGGACTTGGACCGAAGACTGCGATGAACATGCTCGCAAAAGCGAGTGCCGACAAGATCATCATGGCAGTCGAATCAGGCGATGTATCAGTACTGAAATCCATGCCCGGTATCGGTGCGAAAACCGCAAGTCAGATCGTACTGGATCTGAAGGGAAAACTTGTCCCTGTCACCGCAAAGACCAAGCAGGAACAGCCTTCGTATCCGCTTGAAATCGAAGAAGCGTGTGATGCGCTCCGGAATCTTGGATACCGTCAGCCGGATGTATCCGCTGCGGCAGATTATATGAGCAGAAATCCGCAGGAAAGCACGGAAAAGTACCTGAAGCTTGGTCTGCAGTTTCTGATGAAAAAGAAGCTTGGAGGGTAATCTTAGATGACGATGGAAGATACGCGTTTACTGTCTGCTGCTTCTGCCGGAGACGAAGAAGAAAGTATTCGTCCTCAGACACTGGATGAGTATGTCGGGCAGGATGCACTGAAAGAAAATCTCAGGATTTTTATTCAGGCAGCGCTGCAGCGGAATGAGAGCCTGGATCATGTTCTGCTGTATGGTCCTCCGGGGCTTGGAAAGACAACACTTTCCTATATTCTTGCGCATGAGATGCACAGCGGAATTCGTGTTGCCAGCGGCCCCAGTATTGAAAAAGCAGGGGACCTGGCGGCGATTCTTTCCGTGCTTGAGCCGGGAGATATTCTGTTTATTGATGAAATTCACCGCCTTTCCAAGGTTGTTGAGGAAGTGCTGTATCCGGCTATGGAAGACTTCTGCATCGATGTCATCGTCGGTAAGGAAGCAGGGAGCCGGAGTGTCCGTCTCGATCTTCCGCCGTTTACGCTTGTCGGCGCAACGACCCGAGCCGGAGATCTCTCTTCACCGCTGCGTGACCGGTTTGGTATTATCTCCAAACTGGAGTACTACACAAACGACCAGCTTGCGGCCATCGTAAGAAGAACCTCCCGTGTGCTTGGCGTCACGATTGAGGAGCCGGCTGTATATGAAATTGCACGCCGAAGCAGGGGAACGCCCCGGATTGCGAACCGTCTGCTTAGAAGAATCCGTGACTTTGCGCAGGTATGGAATAACGGTGTGATTACATCGGAAATCGCCCAGCAGAGTCTTGACCGTCTTCATGTCGACTCCCTCGGTCTCGATGAAGTCGATATCCGGTATCTTCGCGGCATCATTGAACGCTACCATGGCGGTCCGGTCGGACTGGATGCACTTGCGAATGCGATCAGCGAGGAAACAACAACGCTCGAAGATGTTTATGAACCGTATCTGATTCAGATCGGATTTGTGAACCGTACAAACCGCGGACGTGTGGCAACGCCTGCCGCATACCGTCATCTTGGAATCCCGCTTCCGGGACATACCCAGGATTCTCTGTTCTGATCAGCAGCATGTAAAAATGCTGCTTTTTTGTTTTATGAACTGATATATGAATGCGTGCTAAAATGATGTCCATGAATGAACGTAATCCCCGCAGTAAACTTCGGCAGATGAAACGGCGCTATTTTGCGGCAACCGCAATTGTTTATCTTGTGATCTTTTTTATTGCTTATCTCGTCTGCGAGATGCTGTTCATGATTCTGGAAGCTGCACCGTATACAAAGCTTGCGGTGCTTCTGATGGGCCTGGTTATTGACGGAGTCGTTACAGATTACATTATCAATACGCGTATGAAGAATCGCTGGCGTCGGGAGGCACCGGACATTCTTGATGAGATCAAGGCACCTGAGCCTGCTTATATTCCAGCTGGTCCGGCGGATCAGGCATCTATGACTCAGGAGAAACCGGTCGAACGCAAGCGGCTTCGCCGTACGCAGTATCAGGAATTACAGGCAGAAAAGAACAATGTACCGGACCCTGAAACAAAATCCACGAAGGAGCCTGCCGTATCATCCGCTCCCGTAAAATCTGAGAAGAAAGGACTGAACGGTCTGTTTCATCGGAAAGGCAAAGCGACTGTTTCCCCAAAAAAACCGGCACCCACTTCATCGGCAACGCCAGCACTGGAAGCGAAGCCAACATCCGAAGACCGGTCTGCGTTTATGAAATCCATCGATGAAATGGATACTGTCGAATTTGAAGATGCGGTAATTGATCTCGAAAACCGGGTTGTGAAACATGATTCTGATGATGTAAAGGAAAACAACGTCCGCAGGACGAACAGCCGATCGGTAGAAACGAAACGAAAAGATGCGGATGGATCTGCGCCTTTCGCTGCTCAGCAAGAGAAGCTGATGGAGCCTGCGGTATCTGCCAGGTCTGTTTCACAGGCACGACAGTCGCAGCCTGAACGCAAGCCGCGGCGGATTCCGAAATCTCCGGTGAATACTCGCCGGGAAGAAGCCCCTGAGTCATCATCTTCGTCCACATGGTCTTCTATCGATGAAATGGAAACGGTAGGTATTACCGAAGCGGTAAGCCGAATCCAGGAGGCGGAAGCTGTCGAGAATGTCAGGGTAGCTGATCACAGTGCATCCGGAAGACGTGCAAAAAAGCGGAGTCATCGCCGCAGGGGTAACTGATCCTGTTCCTGTAATGATCCGGCACAGATCATGTTGAAAAACCGCAGGACTGAGGATATAATCGCAATAAGCGATGAACGGAACAAGTATCGTGGATCTGCATTCTTACAGAGAGTTTTCGGCTGGTGAAAGAAAACAGATGCCATTCACGGGAAGTCCTCCGGGAGCTGCTGCTCTGAACATTCAGTAAGAACAGCCGGATTACGCACGTTAACGCGTCTTGAGAAGCAAGCAAGGTGGTACCACGCTTACAGCGTCCTTCGCATAGGACGTTTTCTTTTGTTTAAGGAGGAAAGAGACGATGAAAGAAAATCTTGCGCCGAAATACGATCATACTTCGGTAGAGACCGGCCGATATGATCAGTGGGTGGAAAAGGGATATTTTACAGCCGGCGATAAATCAAAGGATCCGTTTACGATTGTGATTCCGCCTCCCAATGTCACCGGCATTCTTCATATCGGACATGCCTGGGATAACACGCTTCAGGACATCATTTCCCGTTACAAGCGCATGCAGGGATATGACATGCTCTATCTGCCTGGAATGGACCATGCAGGTATTGCGACACAGGCAAGAGTTGATGCACGTCTGAAGTCCGAGGGAATCTCCCGTTATGATATCGGACGTGAAAAATTTCTTGAACGTGCCTGGGAGTGGAAAGCGGAATATGCCGCAACCATCCGTAAGCAGTGGGCGAAGCTCGGCAACAGCCTGGACTATACCCGTGAGCGTTTTACGATGGATGAAGGATTTAACGCTGCGGTTAATCATGTCTTTGTGACACTCTATAATGAGGGTCTTATTTATCGCGGCTGGCGGATCATCAACTGGGATCCGGAAGCGCGGACGGCTCTTTCCAATATTGAAGTCAAATATCAGGATGACCCGGGCAAGATGTATTACATGAAGTACCGTGTTGTTGAGACCGGAAAAGAATTTACGGTTGCTACAACACGTCCGGAAACCATGTTCGGTGATGTCTGCGTCGTCGTTAATCCGAAGGACGAGCGGTTCCAGGATGTGATCGGAATGCATACGATCAATCCGGCAAATGGCGAAGAACTGCCGATCATCGGAGATGATTATGTCGATATTGAATTCGGAACCGGTGCGATGAAATGCACACCGGCACACGATCCCAACGACTTTGCGATTGCGGAACGTCATCATCTTCCGAAACCGATCTGCATGAACGATGACGGAACCATGAATAAACTTGCGGGCGAGTTTAACGGTATGGACCGTTATGAATGCAGAGATGCACTGATCAAGCGTATCGAAGCCGAAGGCAATCTCATCAAGATTGAAGATATCGTTCATAATGTCGGTCACAGTGAACGTACAAACTGTGTCGTTGAACCGTATCTTTCTCAGCAGTGGTTCGTTAAGATGAAGCCGCTTGCGGATGATGTGCTCGAACATCAGAAAAACCCGGATGAAAAGATCACATTCTATCCGGAACGCTTCGAGCGTGTATTCGAACAGTGGCTTGAGAATATTGAGGACTGGTGCATCTCCCGTCAGCTCTGGTGGGGCCACCGGATTCCTGCATGGTATCACAAGGAGACCGGAGAGACCTATGTCGGAATGACCGCTCCGGAAGATATTGAAAACTGGGTTCAGGATGAGGATGTTCTGGATACCTGGTTCTCATCTGCACTCTGGCCGTTTGCAACACTTGGATGGCCGGAAGAAACAGAAGATCTGAAGCGCTATTATCCGACTTCCACAATGGTCACCGGATATGACATTATCTTCTTCTGGGTTGCGCGTATGGCATTCCAGGCGCGTCACTTCCTGCATGAGCGTCCGTTTAAGGATGTTCTGATTCACGGTCTGATTCGTGATGCGCAGGGCAGAAAGATGTCCAAATCCCTCGGAAACGGCATTGATCCAATGGAAGTCATCGATCAGTATGGTGTTGACTCGCTTCGGTTCTTCCTTTCGACCAACAGCACACCGGGTCAGGATATGCGTTATATCCCGGAGAAGGTGGAAGCTTCCTGGAACTTCATCAACAAGCTCTGGAACGCATCCCGCTTTGTTCTGATGAATCTGCCGGAAGGTATGACGAAGAGTGACATTGATCTTTCCACGCTGTCCGCAAGTGATGCCTGGATTCTGAACAAACTGAATCTGGTTCTGGATCACGTTACGGAGAATATGGAAAAATATGAGTTCGCGCTTGTTGGAAACGAACTGTATTCCTTTGTCTGGGATGATTTCTGTTCCTGGTACATTGAGCTTTCCAAGGCAAGTCTGTCCAGTGAGGATGAGGCAGTCCGCAAGGGTGCGCAGTCTACGCTGCTGGTCATGCTGAGTGCAATTATCCGTATGCTTCATCCGTTCATGCCGTTTGTGACAGAAGAAATCTATCAGAAGCTTCCGCATGATAAGGAGAGCATCTGCCTCGAGACATGGCCTGAGAAACTTGCTGATATTCCTGAGGCTGATATTGACGGAATGGATCGCCTGATCTCTGTCATTCAGAAGATCCGTGAAGTGAAGATGGCGAACGACCTGAAGCCGAGTGCTCCGCTTGATGTGGAGATCCGTGATCTTGACGGAAATGTTGTCCCGGTCAATGAAACACAGGCAATGATGCTTGAACGTCTGGCAAAGGTTACCTGGAAGGATTCGCTGGAAGGGGATCTTTCGGTTCAGACCGTACGCGGCGGAACGATCTATATCCCGAGCTCACAGCTTATGGATGTAGAAGCAGAGCGTACCAAGATGAACGCAGAGCGTGAACGTCTTGAGAAGGAAGTTGCCCGCAGCCGCGGTATTCTCTCAAATCAGGGCTTCCTTGCGAAGGCTCCGAAACAGAAGATCGAAGCGGAACAGAAGAAGCTGGAAGACTATGAAAAACAGCTGAATGTTGTGCTCGCAAGATTGAAGGAATTAGCCTGATAGTATGTTATAATCCGATTGATGAGAACAATCTCGATTGATCATCCAAGACTTGAAATCAGCCATTGCATCAATGGCGGGTTTTAAGTCTTTTTGTATTTCAGAAAAAGAAGGGAGAATTATGAGCAAGGAGAAACAGAACCGACATCCTGTATTGAAAACCGTAGGCGCAGCTGCAGTGACCGGTGCGGCCGCTTACGGTACATATGCCTGGTATATCTTTACGCAGGCATTCAACCCGGACAAATCACGGTATCATCCGGATGGTATTGCGCCGAACAGTGCTGAGACTGCAGCCTCGAATGACTGGCTCAATCATTCTGACCGGATGGATGATACGCTTCGCAGTTATGACGATCTCACTCTCCATGCCATGCGGATCGAAAATCATCCTGACAGCAATAAATGGATGATCCTGCTTCATGGATTTCATCGCTGTGCGTATGATCTCATTCCGCTGATGATGGAAGCGGACAAGCGTGGATTTAATCTTCTTGTCCCGGACCAGAGAGCAAGCGGACAGTCCGAAGGAACCTACACCGGGCTTGGCTGGCCGGAACATTATGATCTTCTTTCGTGGGTGAACTATCTCTGTGCGCTTCGCCCGGATGCACAGATTGCGCTGTACGGAATTGATATGGGTGCCAATGCCGTAATGAATGCGGCTGGAGATTTTATACCGGCAAATGTAAAATGCGCTGTCGAAGAAGGCGGATATCTTGATATCAAGGAACAGCTGGTCACAAGTGCAGAGTCACTTTCCGGCATTCCGGTTCGTCCGTTTATTCCTGCGGTTGATATGCTGGTCCGTCAGTTTCTGCACTTCAGCATGAATGACATCTCCACACGCCGTCAGCTTGCCAATGCAAAGATTCCGATGCTATTCATGCATGGATGTGATGACGCAGTGGTTCCTGCAATCAATGCGGAGCGTGCACATTCCTGTGCGGCAGGGGAAAAGGAACTGATCCTGTTCCGTGCAACCGGATTCGGCGGATGCAGGTACCACGAGGCGTATGCGGATACGATGTTCGAATTCATAAAAAAGTATATCGATTGATCGTAAAAGCCTTTTGTTGTGCTGAATTTTATTGTTTAAACACATTCCCTGTTTTATAATTTTGAAAGTAGAAGACTACAGATAATAAAGAAAGGATGGCTGTATGGCTACAAAAAAGTACGTCTACAAATTTGAAGAAGGAAACGGCAAGATGCGTGAGCTGCTCGGCGGCAAGGGTGCAAACCTTGCGGAAATGAGCAACCTCGGCATGCCGGTCCCTCAGGGCTTCACAATTACAACCGAAGCATGCAATGCCTACTATGAAGATGGCAAGAAGATCTCGAAGGAAATTCAGAAGCAGATCGACACCCATGTTGCATGGCTTCAGAAAGAAACCGGAAAGAAACTCGGCGACAAGAAGAATCCGCTTCTTGTATCTGTCCGTTCCGGTGCACGCGCTTCCATGCCGGGTATGATGGATACAATCCTCAACCTTGGTATGAATGATGATGTTGTCGAAGTTGTAGCGGCTGCGACAGGAAACAAGCGTTTCGCATATGACAGTTACCGCAGATTTGTTCAGATGTTCTCTGATGTCGTCATGGGACTGTCCAAGGCAAAGTTTGAAGAGATCATCGATGAGATCAAGGAAAAGAAGGGCGTTAAGCTCGACATCGACCTCGATGCGGATGACATGGTTGAACTCACAAAGAAGTTCAAGGCATTCTACAAGAAGAACCTGAAGGAAGACTTCCCGCAGGATCCGAAAGTTCAGCTGAACCGTGCCATCATGGCGGTATTCCGTTCCTGGATGAACGATCGTGCAATCTTCTATCGTAAGATGAACGATATTCCTGAGAGCTGGGGAACAGCAGTCAATGTTCAGTCGATGGTATTCGGCAACATGGGTGATGACTGCGGTACCGGCGTCGCATTCACACGTAACCCGGCGACCGGTGAAAACAAGCTGTTCGGTGAGTTCCTGATGAACGCTCAGGGTGAAGACGTTGTTGCGGGTATCCGTACACCGCAGCCGATCTCTGAACTTGCCAAGACAATTCCGGGCGCTTACAAGGATTTCGTCAAGATCTGCAAGAAGCTTGAAAAACATTATCATGACATGCAGGATATGGAGTTCACCATTGAACACGGCAAACTCTTCATGCTGCAGACACGTAACGGCAAGCGTACCGCTGCTGCGGCTCTCAAGGTTGCTGTAGACATGGTCAAGGAAGGCCTCGTCACAAAGGATCAGGCACTTCTCATGGTGGAGCCGAAACAGCTCGACGACCTGCTCCATCCGCAGTTTGATGCGGCTGAGCTGAAGGCTGCAAAGGACCGTATTATCGCGAAGGGTCTTGCGGCTTCTCCGGGTGCTGCTTCCGGTCAGATCGTCTTCTCCGCAGAAGATGCGAAGAAGTGGGTCGACGCTGGAAAGAAAGTTGTTCTTGTCCGTCTTGAGACATCTCCGGAAGACATTGAAGGTATGCATGTTTCCGAAGGTATCCTCACTGTCCGCGGCGGTATGACCAGCCATGCAGCAGTTGTTGCACGTGGTATGGGCGCATGCTGCGTATCCGGTGCAGGTGAAATCAAGGTCAATGAAGCGAAGAAGTTCTTCGAAGTCGGCGGAAAGAAATACAAGGAAGGCGATGTAATCTCCCTTGACGGTTCCACTGGCTGTGTCTATGAAGGTGCTGTAAAGACTGTTCCGGCTACCATCTCCGGAAACTTCAAGACATTCATGGATTGGGCTGATGCACGCCGCACACTCCAGATCCGTACAAATGCCGACACACCGGAAGATGCTGCACGTGCAGTTTCCTTCGGCGCAGAAGGTATCGGACTGGTCCGTACAGAGCACATGTTCTTCAACAGTGCAGAACGTATCAAAGCAATCCGTATGCTCTGTGTTGCTCAGAATACAGAACAGCGCAAGAAGGCACTCGATCTTCTTGAACCGATGCAGCAGGAAGACTTCGAAGGTATCTTCGAGGCAATGGGCGGCCGTCCTGTGACAATCCGTCTCCTGGATCCGCCTCTGCATGAGTTCCTCCCGAAGACTGAAGCTGAAGCCAAGGATGTCGCAAAGGCTCTTGGTATCACAATCAAGGATGTTGAAGCTGCTGCTTCTGCACTCCATGAATTCAACCCGATGATGGGTCACCGTGGCTGCCGTCTCGATGTTACTTATCCGGAAATCGGTGAGATGCAGGCTCGTGCCATCATCAAGGCTGCGATCAAGGTCAACAAGAAGCATCCGAGATGGAAGGTTGTTCCTGAAATCATGATCCCGCTTGTCGGTGAACCGAAAGAGCTTGAATATGTTGTCAAGATCGTCAGAGAGACAGCTGATGCAACAATCAAGGCTGCCAAGGCGACAAAGCAGACATATAAGGCTGGTACCATGATTGAGATTCCGCGTGCAGCTCTGCTCGCTGGTGAAATTGCTCAGACAGCTGAATTCTTCAGCTTCGGAACAAACGACCTCACACAGATGACATTCGGCTTCTCGCGTGATGACGCAGGTAAGTTCCTGGATGACTACTATTCCAAGCATATCTATGAGTCTGATCCGTTCGCTCATGTTGATACAAACGGTGTTGGTCAGCTGATTGCCATGGCCGCAAAGAACGGTCGTGCAACACGTCCGGACATCCATCTTGGTGTCTGCGGTGAGCACGGTGGTGACCCTGCGTCCATCGAGTTCTTCCAGACTGTTGGACTGAACTATGTCAGCTGCTCGCCGTTCCGTGTACCTATCGCACGTCTTGCTGCTGCACAGGCTGCAATCAAGGTTGGAGCTCCGGTTAAGAAAGCTGCTGCCAAGAAGGCACCTGCGAAAAAGGCAAAAAAGAAGTAATCTATAACAGTATCCTAATTGGCTGATGCCTTTTGTGGATAGAAGGAGGCAAGAAAGGAGGATATCTCATGGCTGAAAAGAAGGTTGTTAAGAAAGCTGAAGCTAAAAAGCCTGCTGTAAAGAAGGCTGCTGCTAAGAAGGCTGAACCGAAGAAAGCTGTTGCTGCTAAGAAGCAGGCTGCTAAAAAGGCCGCGGCTCCTGCGAAGAAGACAGTTGCCAAGAAGGCCGCGGCTCCTGCGAAGAAGACAGTTGCCAAGAAGGCCGCTGCTCCTGCAAAGAAGGCAGTTGCTAAAAAGGCTGCTGCTCCTGCGAAGAAGACAGTCGCTAAGAAGGCTGCTGCTCCTGCAAAGAAGACAGTCGCTAAGAAGGCTGCTGCTCCTGCGAAGAAGACAGTCGCTAAGAAGGCCGCTGCTCCTGCGAAGAAGACAGTTGCTAAAAAGGCTGCTCCTGCGAAGAAGACAGTTGCTAAAAAGGCTGCTCCTGCGAAGAAGACAGCTGCTAAGAAGGCTGCTCCTGCAAAGAAGACAGCTGCTAAGAAGTCCAAGTAATTATATTGGGGATGAGGGCCGGATTATTCCGGTCCTTTTTTTGCGTTTCGGCGGTTTATAACCAGATAAATTATTCTTGTAAATTATTTTGATTGATTTCAGTTTGTACAGTGATAGAATGCTTTGCTGTATGAGAAATCTATTCCGGCAGCGTAAAACGGATTTTCTGAACGGTGTCATTTATCGCCAGATTCTTTTATTTTTCTTTCCTGTTTTTTTTGGAACACTGTTTCAGCAGCTCTATAACACTGTGGATGCGATTGTCGTCGGAAACGCTGTCGGAAAAGAAGCACTTGGTGCAGTCGGCGGATCAACCGGTACCGTTATTAATCTTCTTGTAAACTTTGTTGCCGGGCTGTCATCCGGTGCTACTGTCGTCGTTGCACAGTATTACGGCCGCGGAGAACGGTCTGGCGTACGAAAGGGTGTAGATGCAGGAATGGCGCTGTCGCTTGTGCTTGGCGGAATGCTGTCTCTGGTAGGGATCGCCATGGCTCCGTACATTCTCCGTCTTCTGAACGTTCCGGATGCGATCTTTCCGTATTCGCTGTCTTATATGCGTATTTATTTTACAGGTCTTCTTCCGACACTGATCTATAACACCGGAGCTGCTGTTCTCCGTGCAGTCGGAGATTCCAGGCGTCCGCTTTACTTCCTGATTGTGTCCTGTGTGATCAATATTATTCTTGATATCGTTCTTGTTGCGGTCGTTCATATGGGAGTGGCAGGTGCCGCGATTGCAACGATCATTTCACAGACGGTAAGCTGTTTTCTGATTATGCGAACCCTCAAAATGACCCATGACTGTTATCAGTTTTCTTTCCGGGATATGCATCTGGATGTTTCCGTACTGAAACAGATTCTGATTATCGGTCTTCCTACCGGCATTCAATCCATGCTGTATTCTGTTGCCAATCTGTTTATTCAGGCCTCCGTGAACAGCTACGGAACCGATACGGTTGCGGCATATACTGCATTCGGCAAGATCGATGCGATGTTCTGGAATTACTCCGGTGCACTTGGCACATCGGTCATGACATTCTGCGGTCAGAATTACGGCGCAGGAAAAGTGGAACGTGTACGTAAGGGAATCCGAGAATCCTTCGGAATCTATCTGATTGGAAGCACACTGATCAGTGCATTCTGTCTCCTGTTTGCCCGTCCGATCTATCGTCTGTTTACCGCTGATCCGTCCGTTATTGCGATTGGCGTGTCCCTGATGCGTTTTATTGCGCCGTTCTGGGGAACGTTTGTCGGTGTTGAGATTCTGTCCAGCAGTATCCGTTCCTGCGGAGATTCGCTGGTACCTATGATTATTACAGCACTTGGGATCGGCCTTCTTCGAATTGTTTGGATCGTCGGCTTTCCGGGGAAAACAGTCTTTGATACGCTGCTCTGTTATCCGGTTTCCTGGATTCTTACCAGCCTCCTGTTTATCGGATACTACCTTCAGGGAGGGTGGCAGAAGCGCGCTTCGAAACAGCGGAATCGTCTGATTAAGAACAGCTGATGTATTCGTCAATTTGACTTTGCGTATCAACTGCGATATAAAAAAAGAAATGTGTTGAACAGGACAAGACCTGTATGATGGAATCAGAGAGATGACCGGCTGGTGAGAGGTCATTGCACAGAATACTGGTTACCGCCTGGAAGCAGCGCCGTAATGGGCAGCCGTAACTCCTGCGTTAAAGGAAAGATAAGTGCTCATGTATGACATGGGAAACAAGGTGGTACCGCGCTGGCCAGCGTCCTTCGTTATGGGACGTTTTTATTTTTACAGGAGAGGAATATGATCAACTTTAAGGAAAACGAACAGCTTAACACTCTGAATCACAGCTGTGCGCATCTGATGGCACAGGCAGTAAAACATCTTTATCCGCAGGCAAAGTTCTGGGTAGGACCGGTAGTGGAAGAAGGCTTCTATTATGACATTGACCTGGGAGACGATGTGATTCGTGATGAAGATCTTGCCAAGATCGAAAAGGAAATGAAAAAATGCGCGAAAGACGCAAAGCGCATTGTACGTCATGAGATTTCCCGTGAAGAAGCATTGGAACAGTTCAAGGATGATCCCTATAAAGTCGATCTTATTGAACGCATGGAACCCGGCACCAACATTTCCATGTATACACAGGGAGATTTTACGGATCTCTGCCGCGGTCCGCATGTGGACAACACCAAGCTGCTTAAGAACTTCAAGCTTCTGAAGCACAGCGGCGCATACTGGAAGGGCGATGAACATAACAAAGTCCTGCAGCGCATTTACGGTGTATGTCTTCCGACACCGGAAGAACTGGACGCACATCTGAAGGATCTTGAGGATGCCAAGATGCGTGATCACCGCAAACTTGGAAAGGATCTTTCCATCTTCATGTTCTCCGAAACGATTGGCGCAGGACTTCCGATGTGGCTTCCGAATGGATTTACTGTTCGACGTATTCTTTCCGACTACATCATGGATAAGGAACTTGCGCAGGGCTATGTACATGTAAAGACACCGGTAGTCGTTAATACAAAGCTCTATAAGATTTCCGGTCATCTTGCACATTACAAGGATGATATGTTTCCGATCATGGAGCGTGACGGCGAAGAATTCTGCCTTCGTCCGATGAACTGCCCGGAACATATGATCATGTACCGCAGCACACTTCACAGTTACCGTGATCTGCCGGTTCGCATTGCGGAGATCGCAGACGACTTCCGTTTTGAGGCAAGCGGCGCACTGACCGGTATCGAGCGCAGCCGAGCATTCGTGCAGAATGACTCACATATTTTCTGCCGTCCGGATCAGATTGCGTCGGAAATCAAAAATGTCACGAAACTGATCCTTGATGTATATAAAGATTTCGGATTTGAAAACTACAGTTTCCGTCTGTCACTCCGCGATCCGGAGAATGCAGAGAAATACTTCGGAAATGACGAACTCTGGAGCACCAGTGAAGCACAGCTCCGTGAGATCCTGAAGGAAATGAATGTTCCGTTCTATGAAGCAATCGGCGAAGCTGCATTCTACGGACCGAAGATCGACGTACAGGTCCGCTCTGCGCTTGGACATGATGTAACACTGTCCACCATTCAGCTCGACTATCAGTTGCCGGAGCGTTTCGAACTTGAATACGTTGACAATACCGGCGCGAAAGTCCGTCCGGTTGTCATTCACCGTGCGATTCTCGGAAGCCTTGACCGGTTCGTCGCATTCCTGCTCGAAGAGACCAAGGGCGTTCTTCCGCTCTGGCTCGCCGCAAAGCAGGCAGTCATCATTCCGGTTTCGCCGGAAGCACATCACGAATATGCCGAGAAGGTTCTCCATGCGATGAAGAAGATCGGGATGCGTGTCTCCATTGATGACCGTAACGAAAAGCTCGGTTATCGTGTCCGTGAAGCACAGACTTCCAAGATTCCGGTTGAAGTTGTTGTTGGCGAAGGGGAAATGAACGAAAACAGCGTTACCGTACGCCGCTATGGATCGAAAGATGCGGTTAAAATGCCGCTCGACGGATTCCTGGATGCAATGATGGCGGAGATTGAAAGCCGAAAATAATCTGTATCACATCTGTATCTGACAGACCTCAATTGAGGTCTGTTTTATATTTTTTATAAAAATGAGAGGAACTTCCGCGGCTGATTCGTATGAAAGTAGGTGGGCATCCACCGGGAGGGTGAATATAGAATGATTTATATTCAGATGTTCCATTGTTTCAGATCACTGATTCTTTCCGGCAGCGGCAGAATGCAGAAAATTCACAGCAGTCTGAAAGAGGCGAACCGGAAGATTCACAGTTTCATCTGTCCGCATGTCATTCTGATGGACGCAGCCACGCAGACAGCATAGATGTGTGTTCTACGCTCAGTTTCCGTCTGAGCCGAAAAAGACAACAGACGGAAAAGGCTGTATCAATTTGCAGGATAAGCATTTAGAATATTACCGGAGGTAATCCTGAATATGAAGAAATTATTAATCAGTTTTATGGCAGGGATCTGCGCATTTGTAATGCTCGGCATGAACGTGACACCGGTCGCTGCACAGACCGCAGGTCTTGGTCCGTGGGGTGATATCGACGGACCGTATACCTGGCAGATCAACGGAAAAGGCTGGACTGTATATACACAGAACGGATACTCCTGGGTCTATGATGACTATGGAAACCGCACGTATCTGGATGCATATGGAAATCGTCTTGACGGCGCTACAGCGGCGGCAGCCAAGACCATCACACAGTATAGTCTGACGTATTACAACACTGTAAACGGAGTCACTGTCTACAAGAATCCGGACGGCAAACTGTATACCGTCGGAAATGATGGAATTCTGCATCTTTACGGAACGGAACCTGCGCCCGCACCGGCACCGGCTCCAACACCGACCGTAAACAACTACACGTTCTACTATTCCTTTACATCTCCGAACGGATATAACGTTTATACCGACGGATATGGAAAGACATGGTGGTTTGCGCAGGGCGGAATCCCGCAGCGCTGGACGTATGGTTATCCCGATGGAAGTTACTGGAAACCGGGAGTCAATAACTATACTTACTACTATTCCTACCGCAGCAACGATGGATACTATATCTATCGTGATGACTACAACAATTACTGGTGGTTCGGCAGTGACGGAACTCCGCATCTTGTAAAGCAGGGTTCCGGCGGACAGGGCGGAGACAAACCCGCACCGGCTCCGACACCTGCACCGTCTTCTGATGTTGACTTCAACCATAAGAACACTATGGAAGCAGACGGCATTCAGTACACCGCATACGTCGGTCAGTACTGGGTTGCGCCGAAAACCGTATCCTGGGCACCGGAGGGAATGCATCTGATCGGCTGGGACTATGCGGCAAATACCGGATATGTCAGATGGAAACCCGGCGCATTCATCAAGAATACCGGATCCAATCTGTACCTCTACGCGGTATATTCAAAGTAATGGAATGAACGAAGGGAAGCTGCTTTACAGCAGTTTCCTTTTTTGTATTCTGACAGTGGAGTCGTCAATATTGATGTTTGGAAAAATAATGATATAGTTATTACTGTCATCTGACCGCAATGAGTAATTCGGAGCGATACGAGGCAGCAAGTATTCATTTATTTTTTCTGCTGAGCCTTGTCATTTGACAGGGCTTTTTTTCGGTAAAGGAGAGAAATGATGGAAACAAGAATCGCTGTGATTGCAATTATCGTTGAGAATATTGATGCGGCAGATGAAGTGAATCGTATTCTTCATGAATACAGTTCGTATGTGATCGGCCGGATGGGAATCCCGTACCGGGCTAAAAATCTCTCACTGATCAGCGTGGCAGTTGACGCGCCAAATGAAATGATCAGTGCGATGACAGGTAAGCTGGGGAAAATTGAAGGGATTGCGGTTAAAACGGCCTATCAGAAACTTTGACTGGAGGAAAGATGAAAAAGTTTTTAAGTGTATTACTGGCAGGACTGATGCTTGCAGGCTGCGGAACTGCAACATCGGAACAGAGTCCGGTGCCCAGTGCGCTTCCTGAAGAAGCAAAAGAGGCAGTCGAGCAGGCTGCGGAAACCGTTGAACAGGCAGCAGAGGGCGCAGGAGTTGATGTCAACGCCGTATTAGAGGGAACTGCGGATATCAACGTTGATCTCAAGATTCTGTCTCCGTCCGGCGCACCGGCACTGTCACTGGTACCGGCTGTCGTATGCGGCGCAAAGGTTGATTTTGTCGAAGGTGCTGATCCGCTTCAGGCGGCGTTAGTCAATCCGGAACCGGAATATGACGTTATCGTTGCACCGAGCAACCTCGGTATGAAACTTGCGGAAGCAGGCAAATCTCCGTATAAGATGCTCGGTATCGTAACATGGGGAAACCTGTATATCGTTGGCCCGAAGGGCACAGCGGCAGATGCGTCCACCTGGACCAATGTTGCGTCCTTTGGTGAACAGTCTGTAACCGGAAAGGTATTCAGCGAAGTTTACGGCGAATCTCTCGATATGAGCACTGTTACCTGGTATAACAGCACCGCAGACGCAAGTGCTGCGCTGATGGCAGGCAATGCGGATGTCGCGATGCTTGCAGAACCCAACGCAACCGCAATCATCGCCAAGGCGAAGGAAAGCGGCAAGGAACTCGAGATCATCGATGATGTACAGAGCCATTGGGGTGACGGCAGCGGATTCCCGCAGGCTGCACTGTTCGTACGTGAAGATGCTTATGCGGAAAAGAAAGCAGACATTGACGGTCTGTTTGCGGTAATGAATGTATTCTCTCTTGCGGCAGGCGATCTTGGTGAAGAAGCAATTGTCAAGGCAATTGAAAGTGCAGGCGGTGCTGAAGCTCTTGGAATCCCGAGCGCACAGATCGTTGCCAAGGTTTGGAAGCGCCTGAATATCAAAGTTGTACGTGCTTCCGAACACACAGAAGAACTCAAGAAATTCGGCGAACTGTTCGGAATCGCGGATACAGAAGCCACAATCATCAAGTAAGCAGAGGATTTAAAAGCAAAGAGCTGAAACAGGCAGATACCGACTGCCTGTTTCAGTGCGTAACGGCTGTGATTCAGCCGTTTTTTTACTGTTTACATGCTATAATTGTTGAGGCATGAAGAAAGAACATGTTTTCAGCGTGATTTTTATACTGGTTCTGTGGCAGATTGCGGCAGTCAGTGTTCACAATGATATTCTGATTCCTTATCCGCTGGAAACACTTTCACGTACGGTTGAACTGTTCCGGAAACCGGAGTTTTACGGTGCAGTCGGCTCAACACTGTTACGTGTTGCGAAAGGATTCTTTCTGTCATTTGCCGCAGCACTTGTCATCAGTATTCTTGCGGAACGGTTTCCGCGTTTCCAGATGTGCGTCTCACCGCTGCTGGTCATTACGCGGACGATTCCGAATATCAGCTATATCGTTATTGCCCTGATATGGCTCGGCGCAGAAGGTGCAGTGAGTGCTGTCAGTTTCATGATTCTGTTTCCGGTATTTGCCAATGCGTTTTCTAACCGGCTTGCAGGTACCGATGAAACACTCAGGGAAGTCGAACAGATTTACCCTGAAACATTCTTCTTCCGGCTGAAATACAGAGTTCTGCCGGATCTTGTCCCTGAGATGCTTGCGACTGGAAAAACGGCCGCAGGGCTCGGGCTTAAAGTAGGTATTATGGCTGAAATTCTCGGTCAGGTACGAAGCGGAATCGGGCGCAGTATGAACTATGCAAGACTGAATCTTGATACCGCCGGAATCGTCGCATGGACGATCGTTATTATTCTGCTGTCAGTTGGAATCGATCTGCTATTCAGCTGGCTGCAGGCTCAGCGAATGAAGGAGGAGCTGTGATGGAGAGACTGAACCAGGATTCTCTCAAGACAATCGACGAGATTGTCGAACGTCACCGGAATGAACCCGGTCCGGTGATCGTAATGCTGCACGACGTGCAGGATTCTCTCGGGTATGTACCGTTTGAAGCAATGGAAAAGATTGCCGAAGCGACCGGTACAAGCGTTGCCGAAGTTTACGGTGTTGTATGCTTCTATGCGCAGTTCACAACAAGCCCGAAGGGGAAACATGTCATCAACATCTGCCTTGGAACAGCATGTTACGTCAAGGGTGCACAGGCACTGATTGACCAGACCATGGCGCTTACAGGAACACAGATCAACTCCACCAGTGAAGACGGTATCTTCTCGCTTGATGCGACTAGATGTCTTGGTGCGTGCGGTCTTGCGCCTGTCTGTGTCATTGACGGAAAAGTATTCGGTAACTGCACGAAGGAAACAGTTACTGCAGAAATCAACCGTATTAAGGCCGCAGAAAAGCTTGCTTGATAAAACATCCAGGAGAACAACGTATGAACAGTGTAAATGAATTAAATGAACTGCGTGAGCAGTCCAGAAGTAAAGTTGCGCTGCGTGAAGGCATGGACAAGCCTGCGGATGATAAGATCCGTCTTGATGTGCTTACCTGCGGCGGTACCGGATGTCACGCTTCCAATTCTGACAAGATCATCGAAAATCTGAAGGCAGAACTGGTAAAGCGCGGTATTCAGGGAGAAGTTAACCTTGTTAAGACAGGCTGCTTCGGTCTCTGCCAGAAGGGCCCGATCATGGCTATCTTCCCGGATAACATTTATTACTGCCATGTAAAACCGGAAGATGCAGAGCGCATTGTTGAGGAACATATCGTTAACGGGCGTGTCATCGAAGACATGCAGCTGTATGACGAAGATCCGGAAACAAAGCAGCGCATCCATGATATTGAAAAGATCAAATTCTACGAGAAGCAGCAGCGTATTGCGCTTCGCAACTGCGGCAGAATCGGTCCGGAAGATATCACAGAATATATTGCGATCGATGGTTATCAGGGACTTGCAAAGGCTCTGACCTCCATGACACCGCAGGAAGTCATCGATGAGATGAAAGCCAGCGGACTCCGCGGACGCGGCGGCGCAGGTTTCCCGGCAGGTGTCAAATGGCAGTTTGAAAAGGATCAGCCGGGTGATGAGAAATACGTCATCTGTAACGCCGATGAAGGTGACCCGGGCGCATTCATGGATCGTTCCATTCTGGAAGGTGATCCGCATGCGGTCCTCGAAGGTATGGCTATCATGGCTTACGCAGTCGGTGCTCACAAGGGATATATCTATATCCGTGCAGAATATCCGATTGCCGTTCACCGTCTGAAGATTGCGATCCGTCAGGCTCATGAGCTTGGCCTGCTCGGTGATAATATTTTCGGCAGCGGATTCAATTTCGATATTGAGATCCGTCTTGGTGCCGGTGCGTTCGTCTGTGGTGAAGAGACAGCTCTGATCGCATCCATCGAAGGTCAGCGCGGTATGCCGCGTCCGAAACCTCCGTTCCCGGCAGTAAAGGGTGTCTGGGGCAAGCCGACCTCCATCAATAACGTGGAGACTCTGGCGAACGTTGCTCAGATCATCAACAAGGGTGCCGCATGGTACTCCTCCATCGGTACTGAAAAGTCCAAGGGCACAAAGGTATTTGCGCTCGGCGGAAAGATTCGTAATACCGGTCTTGTTGAGATTCCGATGGGAACCACACTTCGTGAAATCATCTATGAAATCGGCGGCGGATGCCCGAATGACAAGAAGTTCAAGGCAGTTCAGACCGGCGGACCTTCCGGCGGATGCCTCACGGAAAAAGAACTGGATACTCCGATTGACTACGATAACCTGGTAGCTGCTGGTTCCATGATGGGTTCCGGCGGTATGATCGTTCTTGATGAAGATAACTGTATGGTCGACGTTGCGAAGTTCTATATGGAATTCATCGTCGAAGAGTCCTGTGGTAAGTGCACGCCGTGCCGTGTCGGAACCAAGCGTCTGCTTGAGATGCTGACGAAGATCACAAAGGGTGAGGGAACCATGGAAATGCTCGATGAAATGGAGCAGCTCTGCCATGAGATCAAGGATACTGCGCTCTGCGGTCTTGGTCAGACAGCACCGAACCCGATTCTCTCCACACTTTCTCATTTCCGCGATGAATATGAAGCTCATATTCTTGAAAAACGCTGCCCGGCAGGCGTATGTAAGGATCTCCTCACATACTCGATCGATCCGGACAAGTGCCGCAAGTGCTCGCTCTGCTCGAGAGGATGCCCGGTCAACGCGATTTCCGGTGTTGCCGGTAAAGAAGTCTTCAAGATTGATCCTGAGAAGTGCATTAAGTGTGGCAGCTGTATGAACGCATGCCGCTTCGGTGCGGTAGTGCGTCGCTGATGAAAGGAGAAAATAACGATGACTGCTGTACATCTGAGAATTAACAATGTAAACGTTACTGCAGAATCGGGAATGACTGTCCTTGAAGCAGCACGCAATGCTGGAATCAACATTCCCACACTCTGCTATCTGAAAGATGTGAACCGTTCCGGTAACTGCCGCGTATGCCTGGTAGAAGTCAAGAACGGAAGAACGCTGCTTTCCGCCTGCACGACTCCGGTCAGTGAGGGCATGGAAGTATTCACCAACAGTGAACGTGCACTGCGCGGACGGAAGAACACCGTTTCGCTCATCATGTCCAACCACAACAAGAACTGCCTTTCCT
This sequence comes from Solobacterium sp., assembly GCA_017469885.1. Taxonomy (GTDB): domain Bacteria; phylum Bacillota_I; class Bacilli_A; order Erysipelotrichales; family Erysipelotrichaceae; genus Bulleidia. The sequence goes on along the minus strand of JAFUFO010000039.1, from coordinate 18,677 downwards.
GCAAACGCAATCAGAACTGCGAACTGCAGAAGCTGGCAGAGGATCTTGGAATCCGTGACAACAAGTTCGAAGGTGAACATACCGAGCCACAGTACGATGACTTCAGTTACGGCATCGTACGTGATACCAGCAAGTGTGTTCTCTGCGAACGCTGTGTTGAGACCTGCCGCAAGGTTCAGGGTCTTGGTATCCTCGGTCTTGAGAACCGTGGTTTCAAGACAATCGTTGCGCCGGTTTACAACAAGAGCTTCATGGATGTCAACTGCATGCAGTGCGGACAGTGCGTCATTAACTGCCCGGTCGGTGCGCTGACTGAAAAGGAAAATATCTCTGAAGTTGTAAAGGCACTCAACGATCCGAACAAGACCGTTATTGTACAGACTGCTCCGGCTGTCCGTGCATCCCTTGGTGAAGAATTCGGTAACCCGATCGGTACACGTGTTACCGGCAAGATGGTTGCGGCACTCCGCCGTTGTGGTTTCGACCGTGTTTATGACACCAACTTCGGTGCTGACCTTACGATCATGGAAGAGGGCAATGAGCTCCTTGACCGTGTACAGAACGGCGGCGTACTGCCGATGTTCACAAGTTGCTCTCCAGGATGGATCCGTTACATTGAATATGAATATCCGGAACTCCTGCCGCATCTGAGTACTTCCAAGAGCCCGCATATGATGTTTGGCGCAATCGTCAAGTCTTACTGGGCAAAGAAGACCGGCATTGATCCGAAGGACATCTTCGTTGTATCCATCATGCCGTGCATTGCGAAGAAGTCTGAAATCATGCGTCCGGAGAACAAGACTGCGGAATACGTTGACGTAGATGCAGTTCTTACAACCCGTGAGCTCGGCCGTCTGATCAAGATGTACGGCATTGAGTTCAATGAACTTCCGGATGAAGAATTCGACCAGGATCTGCTCGGTGACTACACCGGTGCTGCCGTTATCTTCGGCGCAACCGGCGGCGTTATGGAAGCAGCGCTCCGCACAGTCAAGCAGCAGCTTGACGGCAAGAAGCTGGAGAAGGTTGACTTTGAGGCATGCCGCGGTATGGCAGGCGTCAAGGAAGCGGAAGTTGATCTGAACGGCACAAAGATCTGGATTGCGATTGCATCTTCCATGACCTGTGCAAAACCGCTTCTTGAGGAAGTCAAGGCAGGCAAGTCCAAGTATACGTTCATCGAGATTATGGGCTGCCCGGGCGGATGCGTAAACGGCGGCGGTCAGTCGATCGTTTCGTCCCGCATCAAGAATGGCCCGCTTGGCTACGGATACAAGGATCTCCGTATGAAGGCGCTGTATGACGAGGATGAAGCATGCACACTGCGTGTAAGCTCCGATAACCCTCAGATCCAGAAGCTCTATTCTGACTTCCTTGAGAAACCGGGAAGCGAGATTGCGGAAGAACTCCTTCATACCAGTTACAGTCCGAAAGAAAAGTACCATATCTTCGACTGAGTCAATTCATGAAAAGGTGTCTGAATCATTCAGGCACCTTTTTGATTTTCATGCATGAAAAAAGGAATCCCGCAGGATTCCTTTTCTGATGATTACTGCATGTTTTCTCTGACAAGTTTTGCGACGGTATCCGCGATATCACTCAATGCGATCTCCTGTACTTCTCCGGTTGCCCGAAGCTTCAGTTCGACCTTGCCGTCTTTTACACCGCGGCCGACCGTGATGCGGTAGGGGATGCCGATGAGATCCATATCCTTGAACTTGACGCCCGGACGCTCATCGCGGTCATCCAGAAGAACTTCGATACCTGCTTTGCGCAGTGCTTCATATAGTTCATCTGCGGCAGCGACCTGCTGCTCATCCTTGGCGGAGATCAGTACGATTGCGGCTTTGTACGGCGCAATATTGACCGGCCAGTTCAGACCGTTTTCATCACTGCGCTGTTCTGCAAGAGCAGCCATGCAGCGGCCGGGACCGATACCGTAGCTTCCCATCCAGACATACTGGAGCTGGTTGTTTGCGTCGAGATACTGCAGGTCGAGTGCTTTGGAGTACTTCGTGCCGAGTTTGAAGGTATTGCCGACTTCGATACCGTGTGCGAAGTGGACTTTTCCGCCGCATTTCGGGCAGGTATCTCCTTCAACGATATTCCGGATATCGGCAGTCTTATCAGCCTTGAAATCACTCTGATTGACGCCGGTATAGTGATAACCGGTCTTGTTTGCGCCTACAACAAAGTCTGTCATATAGGAGACTTCATTATCCATGACAAGCGTGCATCTGATTCCGACAGGACCGGCAAAGCCGATTTCCGCACCGGTTGCCTGCATAACCATTTCTGCATCCGCAAGTTCCACTTCATTGGCATCAAACAGTTTGCGGAGCTTGGTTTCATTCACATCGCGGTCACCGCGAACCATGACGGCGACCGGTTTTCCGTCTACATTGTAAATCAGAGTCTTAACGAATTTCTCTGCCGGCTTGTTCAGGAAGCTGACAACTTCTTCGATGGTGCGGCTGTTCGGGGTTTCGACAAGTGTCATCGTCTCGGTTCCGGTTACATCTGCCGGCGCGACGGAGATCGCCGGGCTGACTTCAATATTGGAAGCGAAGTCACAGTTGTCGCAGAGTACCAGGATATCCTCACCAAGCGGGGTGACAGCCTGGAATTCCTCAGAGAGCAGGCCTCCCATAACGCCGGTATCCGCACGGACGATCTTGTAATCAAGCCCGAGTCGGTCCATGACATTCTTATATGCCTGGAACTGCTTTGCATATGCTTCATCGAGTCCTGCTTCATCCTTATCAAATGTATACGCATCCTTCATATGGAATTCTCGTACACGGATGAGACCGTAACGGGGACGCGGTTCATCACGGAACTTATCCGCGATCTGATACAGAGAGAAAGGCATGTCCTTATAGGAACGGATCTTCATCTTTGCGGCGATTGCGAAGAGTTCTTCATGGGTCGGTCCAAGAACATAAGGCTGATTCTTGCGGTCATCCAGAGAGAACATGGAATTGCCGAATCCTTCACGGCGCCCGGAGGAAACGTAGATTTCTTCCGGAATCAGAGAAGGCATCAGAAGCTCCTGACATCCGGTCGCATCCATCTCCTCACGGATAATGGATTCAATGTTCTGCATGACCTTGAATCCCAGCGGCAGCATCATGTAGACGCCCGCGGAATTCTTCTTAATAAATCCGGCCCGGACAAGCAGGTTGCCGGAAACGGAATCTTCATCCTTTACATCTTCCCGAAGGGTAAAAAAGTAACTGTTTTTCAACTTCATAGTCCACCTCGTAAATACCGGAAAATTATATCATGTTCTTTCCGGCGGAATTCTATTTATTGAGTTTACAAAGCGAACTTTCGGGATATAATAGTGAAAATATATAAAAGGAGGAGGGCATCAATGGCGAAGTATTACAGCGAACCGTCCCATACATTCAGCGAATATCTGCTTGTACCGGGTCTTACCGGGGAGAAGAACATTCCGACCAATGTATCACTGAAGACACCGTTGACAAAGTATAAAAAAGGACAGAAACCTGCGATCTCACTGAACATTCCGATGGTCAGCGCAGTTATGCAGAGCGTATCAGGTGATGAACTTGCGATCGCGCTTGCAAAAGAAGGGGGCATGTCTTTTATTTTCGGTGCACAGTCTGTTGAATCACAGGCGGCCATGGTTGCCCGTGTAAAGAACTATAAGGCAGGCTATGTTGTATCCGATGCAAACGTAAAGCCGGATACCACAATCGGCGAAATGCTTGAGATCCTTGAGGAAACCGGACACAGCACCATGGCAGTTACCGATGACGGTACTTCCAACGGAAAACTGCTCGGCATGCTGACAAGCAGAGATTACCGTCTTGGACACGTCAAGATGAGCGATCCTGTCAGCAAATACATGACTGACCGTTCCAAGCTCGTTGTCGGATCGGAAAAAGATGATCTTTCCGTCTGTAACGATATCATCTGGACCCACAAGCTGAATCAGCTTCCGATTGTCGACAAGGATGACCGTCTGCTGTATCTCGTATTCCGCAAGGACTATGACAGCCACAAGGAACATCCGCTTGAGATTCTTGATTCCGAAAAACGCTTTATGGTCGGTGCGGGAATCAATACCCGTGACTATGAAGAGCGCATTCCTGCATTGATTGATGCCGGTGTTGACTGCCTCGTTATCGACAGCTCCGACGGATATTCCGTATGGCAGGCAAACGTTATCAAATGGGTCCGCAAGAAGTACGGCGACAAGGTAAAGATCGGTGCCGGAAACGTTGTGGATGCGGATGGATTCAACTACCTCGTCAAGGCAGGTGCTGACTTCGTCAAGATCGGTATCGGCGGCGGTTCCATCTGTATTACCCGTGAAACCAAGGGTATCGGACGCGGCCAGGCTACTGCGGTTATCGAAGTCGCAAAAGCCAGAGATGCTTATTATAAGAAGACAGGTATCTACGTACCGATCTGCTCGGACGGCGGTATTGTCTATGACTATCACATCACGCTCGCGCTTGCGATGGGTGCCGACTTCGTCATGCTGGGAAGATACTTTGCCCGCTTTGAAGAAGCACCGGGTGAAAAGCTCATGGTCAACGGAACCTATGTCAAAGAGTACTGGGGTGAAGGTTCCAACCGTGCCCGCAACTGGCAGCGCTATGATCTTGGCGGCAACAAGAAACTCACCTTCGAAGAAGGCGTTGACTCCTATGTTCCGTATGCCGGATTCCTGAAGGACAACGTTGCGCTTACCACCGCAAAGATTCGTTCCACCATGTGCAACTGTGGCGCACTTACGATTCCGGAACTGCAGAAGAAAGCACGTCTCACACTCGTCAGTGCGACTTCCATTGTGGAAGGCGGCGCACATGACGTCATGGTCAAAAACAAGGATAACTTCAATAAGTAATCCATAAACTTCCATTTATAACGGGGCTTGAAGAAGTCCCGTTTTTCCATGCATCATGGGATCGAAAATAAATTGAACCGATAATTACATGATGCTAAAATGAAACCATAACCAAGGCGCAGGACGTCTGTTTCTTAATGGATAGGAGCCTGTGCAGAAATTTCATAAGGAGAATACTGAAAATGATGAAACTGGTTTTGATTCGACATGGTGAAAGTGAGTGGAATAAACTCAATCTCTTCACCGGATGGACAGATGTTGATCTCAGCGAAAAGGGTCATGAGGAAGCGAAGAGTGCCGGAAGACTGCTGAAGGCAGAAGGCTATGATTTCGATGTCTGCTACACATCCATTCTGAAGCGTGCAATTCACACACTGAATCATGTTCTGGATGAAATGGACCGCGCATGGCTGCCGGTTATCAAGTCCTATAAGCTGAATGAACGTCACTACGGTGCGCTCCAGGGTCTGAACAAGGCTGAAACCGCTGAGAAGTACGGCGATGAGCAGGTTAAGATCTGGAGACGTTCCTATGATGTAAAACCGCCGGCACTGGAGCCGACTGACGAGCGTGCGCCGCAGAACCAGGAAATGTTCCGTGGTATCGACCCGGCAGAACTTCCGCTCAACGAGTCTCTTGAGACAACCGTTGCACGTGTTGTTCCGTATTTCGAGAATGTCATCAAGGAAGATATGAAGGCCGGCAAGCGTGTTCTGATCGCTGCTCACGGCAACTCCCTGAGAGCTCTGGTTAAATATTTTGACAACATGTCCAACGATGAGATTATCGGTGTCAACATTCCGACCGGTTCTCCGCTTGTTTATGAGTTCGATGACAACTTCAATGTCGTTAAGCATTACTATCTCGGCATGAGCGAAGAAGAGCTCAAGGCGAAGATGGACGCTGTTGCTAAGCAGGGCGCCGCAAAGAAGTAATCCGTATTCATTTGCAGACCTGTTAACCCGAAGGATTCCGCATCCCTCGGGTTTTTCTATGAAAAATCCGCTCTGATTCAGAGCGGAGTATTGTTTTTCAGACAGTTTTTAATATATTCGAACGCTGCTGCTTCACCATCTTCGGCAACCATTCTGAGAATGCGTTCCATGGATGCGGCGGTTTCCGGATGCATGTACGTCTTATCCGGCTTGGCAATAAAATAGTCCAGGGCATCCGAATCTTTGTATGCGTCCTTACGGTAGGTTTTGCAAGCCGCGATGCGGTCGCAGATCGACTCCGCAAGATAGTTGTCCGGCATCTTTACCGGCACCCAGCCGCGGTCGGGATAAGTATCATACCAGTACTCCCAGTGATGTTTGTTTCTTCCTTTATGATGCAGCCAGCCAAGCGAATAGCCTTTCAGTTCTTTTTCATAAGGGTAGGGACTCCGCCATCCCTGATAATACCGGATGGAAGGAATCAGTTCGCCGGGAGAATATTTTGAAAGATCATGCAATAATCCCTGCTTATAAAGGCCGCACGCAAAGCAGTGCTTCCGGACAAGAGCACGGTGATGGTGTACGGTTTTCAGATGCCCGGCAAGTCTTGCCAGGAATCCGGGTCTGCTGTTTTCTGCGGAATTACTGTTCATGCGAATATTATATTCTTTTGCCGGCTGGTGTTTCATCCTGTTTTTCCGTTCGGATGTAATTTTCTGTTTGCCACAGGGCATTAGACAGCGTATTATTACGATGCTTTATATATAAAAATAAGTTAAAATAAGACAGGAAAACAGGAACAGAACTATGACACGACACAGTAATCGGGAAAAAGCAATGTATGTAACGTATCAGAATCAGATCAAAAACCGTCCGGTGGATGAACTGATTCACGATAACTTTACCGAAGAGGAAGAAACCGATGAATATATTCTGCAGGTGATCCGCCAGGCAATTGAGAATACCGAACGGTACCATGGCTATATTGATGAAGTTCTGGAAGGATGGACATTTGACCGTCTCGGATATATTGAACAGGCACTTCTTCTGAATGGATGCGCTGAATTTGATCTGAAACAGGAATCCATGCAGGTAATCATCGATGAATATGTCCGTCTTGCGAAGAAATTCTGCGACGGCGACAGTTATAAGCTGATCAACGGTGTGCTTGATAAAATATGACAACAGGAAATGTGGTTCGCAGTGTATCCTGGCTCGTTAACAGAATTTCTGCTCAGATCGACATGGCAGCTGACCTGCAGAATGTCCGTATCGAGGCAGAGATTCTGAATTTTCATAATACGAAGGGGCACTGGTATTTTTCACTTAAGGATGAGTTCTGTCGGATCGACTGTACAATGTGGCGCAGTGATAATCAGACCGTACGTTTTATTCCGGAAAACGGGGACCGTGTTCTCGTGCTGGGCAGTGTCACGGTTTATAAAGTGCAGGGAAGAGTTCAGCTGACGGTACGGCGGATGGCGCGTGCCGGAGAAGGTGATCTGAAAGCACGTTTTGATGCGCTGTATCGGAAACTGGATGAAGAAGGACTGTTTGCCTTAAGTCATAAAAAACCGATTCCGCAGTATCCGATGCATATCGCGCTTGTCACAGGCAGTTCCACGCATGCAAGAGCGGATGTGCTCAATACGCTTGGACGCCGCTGGCCGGTTGCCAGAATCTCGGAATTTCCGGCACTGGTGCAGGGCGAAAACGCGCCTGCCGAACTGATCGCCGCATTGAAGAAAGCGGACCGTGCTGAAGCGGATATTGTGCTGCTCTGCCGGGGCGGCGGCAGTATGGAAGATCTCTGGTGCTTCAATGATGAATTGCTCGCCAGAACGATTTATTCGATGGCTACACCTGTCATTACCGGTGTCGGACATGAACCGGATTATACGCTTGTCGATTATGTTGCGGATCTGCGTGCACCGACACCGACCGGGGCCGCTGAACAGGCTTCACCCGACATTCGTGAAGTACGGCAGGATATCGCAGATACACGTGTACTCCTGCGGAATCTGATGAATCGACGCATCACCATGGAACAGGATCGGATCGATCAGATTACGCATCAGGCATGGTATGCCGATCCGGAGAGTCTGATTTATTCCAGACGGATGGAGAAGCATCTTGTCGAAGAACGCTTCCTGCATCTTCTTCACACCGTAAGTGCAAGAATGACAGTCCGGCTGAATGAAAGCCGGCAGGATATCGTTCGTTCCGTAAATGAACGCATTGTATCTGAAATGCGCAGTGTTGCGGAAGACAGGCAGAATATGATTGATACGATTGAGCGATACCGCAGTGATCAGCGGAAAGAACTTGCACGCAGGGAAGGGCTCCTGGATGCCTATTCACCGCTGAAGGTGCTGAGCCGGGGATACAGTGTTGTCACAAAAGACGATCATGTCGTCAGTAATGCGTCCATGCTGAAAAACGGAGATGCGATCGCAATCCGCATGCATAAAGGAACCATTGAAGCTGCGGTCACAGGAGTGACCGGGGAGGAATAATCATGAGCAGAGAAAAGACAAAAACATTTGAAGAATCCATGGCGCGTCTTGAGGAGATCGTTGATCTCCTGCAGGAAAATGAACAGCCCCTGGATGAAACCATCAAACTGTTTGAAGAAGGGCTGAAACTTGTCAAAGACTGCGAAGGAAAGCTGAAGGAGTTTGAGACTAAGGTCGCTGAGCTTTCCGAAGAAAGTGAGGAGAACTGACATGAATATTGAAGCGATTCTTGTGAAAGCACTCTCCGGTGTAACCGACAGCAGGGTCAAGGAATCCATGCTGTATTCCTTAACCGCAGGCGGCAAACGGATTCGTCCGAATCTTCTGTTTACCGTACTGGAAGGCTATGGAATTGATCCTGCAGTGGGAGAACCGTTTGCGGCTGCGATTGAAATGATTCATACCTATTCACTGATTCATGATGATCTTCCTGCCATGGATAATGATGATCTGCGCCGTGGCCGTCCGACGAATCATAAGCAGTTCGATGAAGCGACTGCGATTCTTGCCGGTGACGGACTTCTGACGGAAGCGTTTCATTGTGCCGCATCTTCTCCGGCACCTGCAGAACAGGTTGTTCGTTCGATCCGGATTCTTTCTGAAATGGCCGGACCGGATGGCATGGTTTATGGTCAGTGTCTTGATATGAATGAAGCATCTGACAGCACATATGACGATATCCGCAAGGTACATAAATATAAAACCGGATGCCTGCTTTCCGCACCGCTGATTATCGGTGCAGTCCTTGCCGGCAAGGATGAAGGTGTCGTTGAAGAATGGCATGAAGTAGGCGATCTTCTTGGACTGGCGTTTCAGATTCAGGATGATATATTAGATATAACAGCGACATCGGAACAGCTTGGCAAGAGCAATTCCGATGCGCGAAATGAAAAGATCACGGTTGTGACTCTCCTGGGGGAGGAGAAGGCACGTACAGAAATGCATGATCTTTATGCGGAATGCCGCAGACGTATTGCAACATTCGGGGGATTTGAAAGCAATTCGCTGAACGCAATGATCAGCGCAATTGAAGCACGCGCAAAATAGGAGGCGTTATGGATCTCACCGCAATTCAGAATCCGGAGTTTTTAAAAACGCAGAACATCAGTGACCTGACGATGCTGGCCGCTGAGATCCGGCGTTTTCTGATTGATCAGATTTCCAAAACAGGAGGGCACCTTGCGAGCAACCTTGGTGTAGTGGAGCTGACGATTGCACTTCACTATGTGTTTGACACGCCCGAAGACAAGGTGTTTTTTGATGTCGGACATCAATGTTATACCCATAAGATTCTTACCGGGCGGGCTAAGGATTTTGATCATCTTCGTCAGTATGGCGGTATTTCAGGCTTTCAGAAGCGTTCGGAAAGCATCTATGACTGCTGGGAAGCAGGTCACAGCAGCACGTCGCTTTCTGCGGCACTTGGCATGGCTGTGGCGCGGGATCTCCATGGAGAGAATTATCATGTTGTTCCGGTGATCGGTGACGGTGCGATGGGCTCCGGTGAATCGCTTGAAGCACTTAACCATATCGGCAGTGAAAAGCGGAATATGGTTATTGTTTTTAATGATAACAATATGTCCATCTCTACAAATGTCGGTGCATTGACACGCGGCTTTGCAAGGCTCAGATCTGCCGTATCATATAACAATTTCAAATCGTCTCTGAAGCATACACTGATTTCAAATGACTTCGGTAAAGTCATGTACCGGGGAATGAAGAATATGAAGGATGCCTTCAAGGAATCTGTCATTGATTCCGGTGTCTTCGGAGAATTCAATCTGGAGTATCTCGGACCTGTCGACGGTCATAATCTGCGGGAACTGATCCGTGTTTTATCTGTCGCAAAAGAACATGACGGTCCGGTTGTTGTTCATGTAATTACACAGAAGGGAAGAGGATATTCTCCCTGTGAAAAGGATCTTACCGGACAATGGCACGGCGTTGGTCCATTTGACCCCGCCAGCGGCCGTCTGCTTCATGAATCACCTGCCGGATATAAATCCTGGTCCCGCCTGATTGCGGATACGATCAGTGAATATGCAGAAGAAGACGAAAGAATCGCAGTAATTACACCGGCAATGATGTATGGAAGTGCATTGGACAAATTCTTTGCGGCACATCCGGAACGAAGTTTTGACTGCGGCATTGCGGAAGAACATGCGATGACATTTGCGGCTTCGCTCGCAAACTCCGGAATGCGTCCGTTTATCAGCGTATACAGTTCTTTCCTGCAGCGGGCATATGACCAGATCAATCATGATGTATGCCGGATGGATCTTCCGGTACTGATCGGAATTGACCGCGCCGGTCTTGTCGGCGCTGACGGAGATACGCATCATGGTATCTTTGATGTCGGAATCCTTCGTGCACTGCCGAATCTGATCCTTGCACAGCCAAAGGATGCTGCGGAAGCTCGTGATATGATTTATACGGCGCTGCATCAGAATCATCCGTTTGCGTTGCGTTATCCGCGCGGTGAAGTGTTCTGTGAGAATGTTCCGGAACCGAAGGAGATTTCGTTGAACTGGAGCGTGGAATATTCCGGTTCAGACGATAAATGTATAGTGATGGCATATGGTCCGGACGTTGACGCAATCAGAAACAAACTTAGTGTCAATGAACTTCCGGTCCGCCTGATCAACTGCCGGTTCTTCAAACCACTGGATGAAGAGATGATCCGCACGATTACGGCATCAAAGCTTCCGGTCATCGTTTATGAAACGGACATGAAGGCTTGCGGCCTGGCGTCTGCCATCCTGGAATTCTGCAATGACAACGATCTGAATCTGAAACTGAAACGGATGGGACTCTCAGACCACTATATTCCGCAGGGAGCCGCAAATCTGTTAAAGAAAGACGATGGCTGTGATCTGACGTCATTGTATGAAGAGATTATGAAATACTGCGGCTGAAACAATTATGTTAAGACACCTGTATATTAAAAACTTTGTATTGATCGATGAGCTGAATCTTGATTTTACGGACGGATTCAGTGCCTTCATCGGTGAAACCGGTGCCGGTAAATCGATCCTGATTGACGCGGTTTCTTTACTGCGTGCGGATCGTGCCAGCGTATCCTATATTTCCAAGGGGAAAGACCGTGCGATCGTAGAGGGCACATTTGATCTTTCCGATGATGCACATGCGCTTGCGGTTCTCCGGGATGCCGGTTTTGAGACAGAACGTGAAGTGACCTTTACCCGTGAGATATCCGCATCCGGAAAGAGCACGGTCCGTATCGATCATCGGATCGTGACACTTGCGCTTTTAAAGGATGTCCTGGAATTTGAAATCGATATCCATGGACAGCGGGATAACCAGTACCTTCTGAATACCGGAACACACATTCGTCTTCTGGATGAATATCTGCAGGACGAAGAACTGAAACAGAAAACGTCCGCTGCTTTTCATATCTGGAAGGATCTCTGTGCCGAAAAGGAAACGGCACTGAAGGAAACCTACAGTGAAGCAGACCTGGAATATTTCCTGCATGAAATCAATGAGATTGAATCTGCCTCCCTGCGGGAAGGGGAAGAAGAGGAACTTCTCGAGAAAGAACGGCAGTATAAAGCAGTGAAAGCTTCCTATGAGAAGCTGAATGCGGTCATCAGCGGATATGATGACAGTCTTTCCGGTGAGATGTATGAAATGAATCATCTCGTACAAAGTCTGGATGATACAGATGTTTTCCGCAGTGCGCGGGAAAGCATGAATGATGCGTATTATGCCTGGGCAGATGCGGTTGACCAGCTGCGCAGTGTCTATGATTCCATGGATCTTTCCGAAGAAGAGATCAATACAATGGAAGAACGCCTGTATCTCATTCAGCGTCTCAAGCGCAGATACGGACATACTGTGGCAGATATTCTTGCCCGACGTGATGAACTTCAGGAACAGGTAGATCGTTTCTCGAACCGTGAAAGGTTCATTGAACAGATTGATAAGAAAATTACCGCAGCCCATGCGGAGTATTTGAAGCATGCAAAGGCAATCTCGGATCTCCGCAAGCACGGATGTAAGAAACTCGATCATGCGATTGCGGATAATCTCAAGGATCTGATGCTTGAGAAAGCACGTTTTGAGACAAGCATCACCCCATGTGATCCGAATGAAAACGGCATTGACCGTGTGGAATTCCTGATCGCAATGAATAAGGGAGAAGATCTCAAGCCGCTTTCCCGTACCGCCAGCGGCGGCGAACTATCGCGTCTCATGCTGGGACTGAAGGTTGTATTTACGCATCTCCAGGGCATTCAGACCGTTATTTTTGATGAAATCGATACCGGTGTGTCCGGCCCGGTCGCGACCGCAATCGGCCGTAAGATGCGGCAACTGTCCGAACAGACACAGGTATTTGCGGTAACCCATCTTGCGCCGGTCGCCGCAACTGCAGAACATCATTATTTCGTTTCCAAATCGGAACAGAACGAAAAGACACATACCCATGTAGCACAGCTGAACGGATCGGAAATTATTGAGCAGCTTGCCGTAATTGCCAGCGGTGAAGTGACAGATACCTCACTCGCGGCCGCTAAAGAACTGTTTGAAAGGAATCAAAAGCACGCATGAGCCGGGTTTACTTTCACATTGATCTGAATGCATTTTTTGCGTCGTGTGAGGTATTGCTCGATCCTTCACTGAAAGGCAAACCGATTGCGGTAAGCGGGACGACACGCCGCTCAGTTATCAGTACTGCAAGTTATGAAGCCCGCAAGTTCGGCGTACACAGTGCTATGCCGGTGGATATGGGCAGAAAACTCTGTCCGGAACTGATCATCGTAGAACCGCATTTCCGCTATTACCGGACGATGTCCGAAGACTTCATGAAGATCATTGAAAGCTATACGGACATAATCGAGCAGGCGAGCATTGATGAATGTTATGCGGATATGACGGATATCATTCAGACCTTCCCGAAACCTCTGGATCTTGCATGGGAAATTCAGCGCCGGGTTCGCGATGAACTCGGTCTTTCATGTTCGATTGGTGTCGCGCCGAATCTGTTTCTTGCAAAAATGGCAAGCGATATGAAAAAGCCGAACGGAATTACCGTTCTCCGTATCCGGGAAGTACCGCAGAAGCTGTGGAATCTTCCAATCGGAGATATGCGGGGAGTAGGGCAGAAGACCGTTCCGTTAATGGAAGAATGCGGAATTCATACTATCGGAGATCTTGCCAATTGTAAGGATCCCGAACTTCTGCGTCCGATCTTCGGAAAGAATACGGAGTATATGATCCGCCGGGCAAACGGCTATGATGACCGTGAGATTGTAAAAGAATGGGATGCCAAGAGCATGGGCGTGTCTGAGACGTTCCTGGAAGATATCACCGACTATGATGAGCTGCGGGGAATGCTGCGAAGTCTTTCCCGTACGCTTTCCGGCCGCCTTCATAAATCCAGCAAGGCAGGATTCCTGATTTCCATCCGGATCCGCTATCATGATTTCACCAATATTGACCGCAGTGTACATCTGAATGAACCGATCTGGAAAGCGGATGATATCTATGTCAATGCACTGTCACTGTTCAACAGCAACTGGGAAGAGACACCGGTGCGTCTGCTTGGAATTTCCGTAAGTGATTTTGCGGGTGAGAGTGTACTGGCATCACAGATTTCTCTGTTTGATGAAGCGGTGGCACATCGGGAAGAGACGGTTTCCGTTCTGAAAGAACTCAATGAAGAACTCGGCGGACTTCGGCTTGTCCGCGCAAGTGAGGCCCTCAAATCATGAAACTCGATGATGCGCTGAAACGTTATATTGCGGAAATTACCGTTAATGAAGGAAAAAGTCCGCGCACAGTAGCTTCCTATAAGAGTGATCTTTCACAGTACATTGAGTTTCTGCAGGATGAAGGCATTAAGGATACAAAAAAGGTGACCGGTGATCTGATCGAAGACTTCATGGTTGATCAGAGCATGGAGAAGAAGGGCACAAGCATGTCCCGGATGGCCGCTTCAATCCGGTCGTTTCATCAGTATCTTTCCTATCTTTATGATGAGAAGGATCCGTCCCTTAATCTTGAAGTGCATCGTGGTGTGAAGCGGCTGCCGGTTTTTGCGACCGTGGATATGGTTAACCGTCTGATGGCTTCGTTCGACGACACCAACCCGGAACAGCTATTCCAGCATGCCTTGCTCGAACTGATCTACTCCTGCGGCATGCGGGTCTCTGAAGCCGTCACAATCACAGTAAACCGGGTGGATCTGGAGACCGGATTTGTACGCATTCTCGGTAAGGGAAATAAAGAACGCATTGTGCCGATTCCTGCAGGCTCGGTTCCTGTTATCGAGCGATATTATCATCTTGTGCGTCCGGTATATATGAAAAAGAATACACAGCTCTTTTTTCTGAACCGGTTCGGCCGCAAGGTAACACGTGAATATGTTGAAAAGCTCCTGCGGGACAAATGCATAGAGCTTGGTTTTAAGGAACATATCACGCCGCATAAACTTCGTCACAGCTATGCCACACATCTTCTGCAGGGCGGGGCAGATCTGCGTGCCATTCAGGAGATGCTGGGGCATTCTGATATTAAAACAACTGAAATCTATACGCATGTCGCAAATCGTCAGATGTTCGATTCTTATGCCAGGTTTCATCCTGGAAACCTCGACGATGACGATGATTTATAATTGCGTGTATTTTTATAAATTGTTATATTTTTATTTAAGCCATGCATTGTGCTTTTTTATGTATGCTTAAACAGATTGAAGAATGAGCTTATGATGAAACAGATTAAAAAAACGATGACTTTTACGGCGGTAATCAGCCTCAGCTTTGTACTGTCGGTATTTAATGTCTATGCAGAGCCGGTCAACCGGTCTGTACGCATTGACGAACAGGAAAAGACCGGGCAGATCCTTGAAGACGGAACAACTGATTCTCAGCAGCCAGAGGAGGAAACAGAAAATCCGGAGGAAGAACTGGACGAAGCGGACGAGGAAAAGTCTTCTGAGAAGAACAGCGATACCTCGAAACTTTCTGATTCGAAGGAATCCGATTCTGCGTCAGATACTCAGGCACCGGCTTCGGAAACCGGTAATGGGAATGCGTCTGCAGATATAAACACCGTATCTGATTCCAGTGCGCAGAATACTGGCACTGATGCTGCGGCAGTACAGCCTGCGAATGCGGATAATACACAGGTTGTTTCGGAAAACTCTGATGAATCCGCAAAGACCGTTGATTCGGTAAACGAAATTATTGAGGATACTGAATCAGAGTTAAACGATACTGCGTCGGAAAACGATGCGGATAAAGCAGTTACTGATATTGAGAATCAGACCGAAACGGAAGCGTTAAATCAGGCCGAACCGGAAATCGAGAACCAGATAACTGCAATGAAAACTGCAGGCAATAATACGTTAGGAGCAGCAGAACCGGAAACATCCGCAGCGAATGAAGTTCCTGCATCAGATACAGAAACTGCTGAAGTTTCTACAACCGCAGCACCTGCGGCTGCATCCACTGATAAAGATCGAATCGAAGGCGTAGCGTATATTCCGACATCCGGAAATATGAGCGGCACCGACACTCCGGTAAGATATGTCTACAGTGATAAATACTTTGAAAAAAGCTCAATTATTATGGATTCTGACGTTAATTATAATTATGATCTTGCGGCGCTTTCTGCGATCATTGCGAACTGCAGCGGCTACAGCAGCAGGGTAAAGACTGAAAATGGTCAGCCCAATCCTGAAGCTGCGGAAAATCAGTCCAAAAATATTCAGACGATTCTCCGCGAGATCGGTTTTGAGAATATTGAGATCAACGATGACTACACAGAAGACGGAAACCCGTTTACTACAGGTGTACTCTGTGCCACAAAAAAGATCAATGTTAACGGCCAAGAGTATACCGTACTCGGCATCTTCCCGCGTTCCTTCGGATACACCATGGAATGGGCGAATAATGGTGTTATTGGCGCAGAAGGCGATGCACAGGGTCCGAGTGAACAAACACAGAAAAAAATACTCGATTTTGTAAAGAACTATGTAAAGGAGAAAGGCGTTACCGGTGATCTTAAAATCTGGTCAACCGGCGTTTCCCGTGGCGGCGGACTTTCAATGTTAACCAGTGCATATATTGATAATGAGCTTGGGAATAATGGAACAACGGAATCATTATTTAACGTTGACGGACTTAAGCTGACACAGGACGATGTGTATACTTATACCTTTGGCGCACCTAACTGGGGATTTAAAGAAAACACTCGTGAGTCCTCCGGTGATAAGAAGACTGTATATAACAATATTCATAATTTTGCGGCAAATTATGACATTCTTTATAAACTGTTCAGCGGAAACTGGGGCCTGGAGCATTATGGTTATGACAGAACATTATCCACACAAGAAGCTCAGAACAATATGAAGTTAATGAAAGATCAGTACAGTGCGCTTCTGGAAATGACAGTGGATGAACTTAATAAAACCGGCTTTTTTGTACAGGATGATGACGGAAGTTATGTATATAAGCCGTTCTCCTCTGCGAACACATATGAGTATCAAGGAAAGACTATGAACCTTGAGGAATTCCTGACCGCATATATGAGCGAGGTAACGAAAGAGGTAAACAGAGAAAGTGAATATGCGGTTAATCAGAACGGTGTTCAGGCTCTTCTGACTGTGTTCCTGGGCCAGCGTGACAAAATTCAACCCTTTATGGATAACATTCAGAGTGTCGCAATTGAAGAATTAACCAAAGACTTTCAAGAAGCATTGAAAATTCTGAATGAGCAGGGAGTGGAAGCGGCAATCAAATATATCAGAGAAAAAGGGCAGTTGGATAATCTTTCTGCTCAGATCATCACTGCTACTTATGACAAAGTGAATATTAAGTATGAGTATGACTATGAGAACAAGCAGGAAGTCGAAAAAGAAGTTGCTAAAGAGATCTATAGTCAATATGTAAGGCAGCTTTGGAATATTGCATGGAATTTGGGCACTGCAGATATTCAAGGGACCGTTAATATGTATCGTGCAGCCGGCAATCTCTGGTCCGCACATGATGTAAACATTTATGCATCATGGGTAAGAGGGTTCTCAAGCGATAGTGCTTTCTATCTGAATAATCCTCTGACGCCTGCCGAAAAATGGGGATACCGCATGGTATATCTTCCTAAGGAAGACAGCGGATTTGTCATTAAGGTATATAAAGCGGGTAAAGATCAGGTTACAGTTGATGGCGTTGTCGGCGGCAAATTGGATGGCACGATTAACCCGGATGGATACCTCAGAGAAGATGGATTTGATCCATATGTCCATATTGGTGTCGACCTGAAAGGTAACAAGGTTCTGTACTTGCGTTCTGATCAGGAATATGTCCTTGAATTCGCCCCGCAGGAAGATAATGTGAATGCGGAAGGATTAAAGATCGATGAATTTAACTATGAAAAGTATTACGAGATCTTTAAGCCGGTCCACACAATCGCCGAAGATGACAATAAAATTGAACTCGAGCAGATTGCACGGCTGATCAATGATGGAACTTATAATCTTAGTGACAAGTTGTATCTTGAAATCGGCGGAATCAAATTTGAAGTTGATAAGAAAGAAGTTCTGAAAGCCGCAAGGATGCTGAAATCTGCTCCTGCTGCAGAAACAGTCAGTACACATGAAGCGGAATACTATCTCTTAGCGAAACTGGTCGAACTTGTCGGTGCCGTAGAGAATGAAACCGGCGGTAAAGTCAACAGCCGTGATTATTATCAGACAAAAATGCTGATCAACGATCCGGCTGGTGTTTCCGTAACACTCAATGCTTCTCCGCTCGATGGCTATCGATTCGTTGGCTGGTATACGCATAACGGAACATTTGTCAGTAACTCTCTGAATTTCACCAAATATTTCAATTTCAATGATTCCTCTGCATTGTATTACGCAAGGTTTGAGCGGATTCAGGATGAAGAAGATGATTCGAAGCCTGAACCGGCATATATTCCGACTGATGGATGGGATCAGATCAATATTCCTGTAGAAGTTACTTCACTTGCTCCGGCAAGAGCATATCGTGTACCGAAGACTGCGGATAAGTCCAGAATGGATCTCTGGATCATGTTCTTTGCCAGTCTTACAGCAGCCGGTGCTTCCATATACCTGCTGAAAGAGACTGAGTAATTCAGTTAATACATTAAATTGATTTACCCAGGGGAAAGGGGATTGAAGTTATGGCATTAGATGCTGTAACTTCTTTTTTTTGAGGTATTGTTCATGAACGTAGGGTGTGCTCAAAAAACCTGTTCACAGATGTAGGGTGACCCCTGTCCATGGATGTAGGGTTTATTAAAAAACATAGGAAATAAGGCCTGTCGGGTAAGCAATCCTGACCGGCCTTTTCCTAT
>JAFUFO010000045.1 GCA_017469885.1 Solobacterium sp. | reverse complement strand
GCAGGCCAAGCAGAAACTGATGGAGGATCGCAGGATGAGTGAAGCGGATGCGTACCGCCTCCTGCAGAAATCCAGCATGAAGCTCGGACTCGGTATGGCGCAGATCGCAGAGCGTATCCTTCAGGGAGAAACCATTTAAATCCAGGCAGATATCCGGGACATCCCCGGATATCTGTGTATCTGAAGGGGTAAGAAGTATGGGACAGATCAGAAGAAATTTCGTGACCGATATCGATCATGATGCCTGCGGGATCGGTGCGGTTGTAAATATTGACGGACAGAAAACACACGCCGCACTGGAAGATGCGCTGTGTATCGTTGAACGGCTCGGCCATCGGGCAGGCAAGGATGCCAGCGGGGAAGTCGGCGACGGCGTTGGTATTCTGCTTCAGATTTCGCACCGGTTCTTTCAGAAAGCCGCAGACGCGGAAGGCATCACACTGCCGGAAGAACACGATTACGGAGTCGGAATGTTTTTCTTCCGCCAGGACAGGGTCCTGCGTGTCATCGCACAGCGGATGTTTGAAGTCATTGCGGAGAAGTACGGCATGAAGACGCTGGGATGGCGCACGGTTCCCTGTGCGCCGGACATTCTCGGTGCCCGGGCCCTGGAGACGATGCCCTGCATCATGCAGGTATTTGTGGAAAAACCGGCGGGGACCTCGCGCGGGCTGGAATTTGACCGTCTGCTTTATGTCGCGCGAAGAGAATTCGAACAGGGAAACGGCAGTGCATATATTGTTTCGCTGTCTTCCCGCACGATTGTTTATAAGGGAATGTTTCTGGTGGAACAGCTGCGCCGGTTCTATTCAGATCTTCAGGATGAAGACTATGAAACCGCAATTGCGGTCGTGCATTCCCGATTTTCAACCAATACCACGCCGAGCTGGAACCGTGCGCATCCCTACCGGATGATTGCGCATAACGGGGAGATCAATACGATATCCGGCAACCATGATCGCATGATGGCGCGGGAGGAAACCATGAAGTCCCGGTTTACGGAACCGTATCTGGACCGCATCTATCCAGTGATCAGTGATGAGGGCTCCGACTCCGCAATGGTCGATAACACACTGGAATTCCTGTATATGAGCGGAATCGATCTTCCGCTCGCGCTGATGATCATGATTCCCGAACCGTGGAAAAACAATGATTCCATCTCGCAGGAGAAGAAGGATTTCTACCATTACTACGCCACCATGATGGAGCCATGGGACGGACCAGCGGCGATTATCTTTACCGACGGGGAACGCATCGGCGCATGTCTTGACCGCAACGGACTGCGCCCGGCACGTTATTACATTCTGGATGACAACCGGCTGGTACTGTCTTCCGAAGTGGGCGTTCTGAATTTTGATGAGAAACATATTCTGAAGAAATCCCGTCTGATGCCGGGAAAACTTCTCCTGGTGGATACTGTGCAGAAAAAGGTTGTGGATGATGAGGAATGCAAGAATGAATACATTCATGCAAATCCATACGGAGAATGGCTGAATCTCCATCTGCGTCATCTCAGTGATCTGCCGATTCCGAATCACCGTTTGCCGCATCATACTCAGACGATGCGCGACAGCCTGTATAAGGTATTCGGATACTCCTATGAAGATGTGAAGGATATCCTGTACCGGATGGCAGAGAACGGAAGCGAACCGACCGCCTCTATGGGACATGATGTCCCGCTGACGATGTTTTCCCCGCACAGCCGAAAACTGTCGGACTATTTTTATCAGCGCTTTGCGCAGGTAACCAATCCACCGATCGATTCTATCCGGGAAAAGGTCGTAACGGACACGACCGTGTATCTCGGATCACAAGGAAACCTTCTCGAGGAGTCGAGTACAAACTGCGCGGTGCTGGAAATCCGCAATCCGATTCTGACCGGTACGGACATGATGAAGATCAAGGCGCTGAACGAGCCGAATCTGAGCTGTGCGGTGATACCAACCCTGTACTATCGGAATACCTCACTGAAAAAAGCGCTCGAACAGCTTTGCGTGCGCTGCGACAGAGCATATACCGAAGGCGCAAATATCCTGGTTTTAAGCGACTGGGACACCGATGAGAATCATCTTCCGATTCCGGCTCTGCTTGCGGTATCTGCGGTTGAACAGCATATGGTCACGACCCGGAAATGCACGCAGCTCTCTCTGATCGTGGAAAGCGGTGATCCCTGCACGGTCCATGACTGTGCGGCACTGCTGGGATTCGGCGCAAAGGCCATCTATCCGTATCTTGCGCAGGAATGCATTGTGGAGATGATCGACCTCGGTATTCTTGACAAGGATTACCACACCGCGATTGAAGACTATAATGCGGCGATCCGTGACGGCGTCACAAAGATCGCTGCCAAGATGGGCATTTCCACCCTGCAGTCCTATCAGTCCGCAAAGATCTTCGAAGCGCTTGGTCTTTGTGATGATGTGATCCGCGATTATTTTGCGGGCACCGTTTCCGCGGGCGGAGACAGGACGCTGCACGATATTGAACAGGATGTGCTGGACCGTCATGAACATGCCTTCGACCCGCTCGGACTGCCGGTGGATACTACGCTTGACAGTATCGGAACGCATGGACTTCGCAGTAACAGCGCGGCGGAAGAACATCTGTATTCGCCGGAAGTCATTCTTGCCCTGCAGAAAGCAGCACGTTCCGGAAACTATGCGGATTACGAAGAATATACTGCGCTGCTTTCCGCAATGAAGCCGCACCGGCTGCGGGATCTGCTTGGCTTCCGCAAAACCGGAAATCCGGTTCCGCTGGACGAAGTGGAACCGGCAGAACGCATTGTTCAGCGCTTCAATACCGGCGCGATG
>JAFUFO010000038.1 GCA_017469885.1 Solobacterium sp. | reverse complement strand
GATGATCCGGTATAAGGCAGAACGGTATGGTATCTCTGTCATTGAACAGGAAGAATCATATACTTCAAAGGCAAGCTTCCTGGATGATGATGCATTACCGGTATACGGAGAGAAAGATGAAGAACAGAAGTTCAGCGGAAGACGCATTTCCAGAGGACTGTATCGTACAAAGAACGGCACAATATTGAATGCGGATATCAACGGAAGTGCAAACATCTTAAGAAAGGCATCACCGAATGCCTTTGAAGGGGTCACAGACTATCGATTCCTTCAAAAAGTGAAAACAGTACCATTCCGGGCATTATACCCAGCTGGTACTGTATCGGTATAAACATGTATTCCCAAGTCATACTACATAATGGCAAGGGATAGCGGGCGCGTGTCCGTCCTTGAGTATCACGGAAAGCCTGGATACCCGTATTCAGGTCTGAAAGGGGTAACTTTCACGGATCTCAGAAGCCATCATTCATAGCCATGCCCTTCGGGCACCGCATGGGTGTGGTAATTCACACAAATCCGGAAGGGTGAAATTGCGGTATACCTTTTGACAGAGGTGTTATACAATAAAATCCCAGGAGAAACCAATGTCGGAAACACAGACTGTTAAAAAGAAAACTGCGCCGAAGCAGAAGAAAAAGAGCACCAGAAGGAAACTGACACCGTTCACACGTCTGATCTGTATTGTCGTTATCCTGTTTTCAATGTACCTGCTTTACCGGGTCGCGGCGGAAGTTTATACCACGATTACCCTGAAGCGGCAGCTGCTGGAAGTCGAAGAAAAGTACCAGCAGGTACTGGATGAGAATGAATATCTCACCCGGGAACGCGAGAAGCTGGAAGATCCGGACTATGTCGCAAGCTATGCCCGCGGAAACTATATGTTATCGAAAGATGATGAACAGATCTTCTATCTCCCGGAGGATGAAGACCGCTGATCGATCGCATACTTCAAAACAACCCATACACTGTCCAAAGGACGGTGTATTTTTTTGTCACAGAAAAAGCAGAGAAGGAGATTCCTTCTCTGCCATTACCGTGAGTTAAAGAGTCCGGATGCGCTCTGCGATGACATCGATACTGTGCTTTGCCTGCGGAACAGAACCGATCCGATCGAGAAAGCCGTGATCGACGCCTTCATAGAAGAGGATCTCCGTCGGAACGCCTGCCTGGTCCAGCTTCGCCGCAAAGGCTTCATTGCAGAAACGGTAATAATCATATTCCGCCTCAATGATCAGCGAAGGCGGAAACAAACTCAACTGACCGGAATATATCGGCGAGACGCTGGGATCTTTTGCGGATATACCGGCCGGCAGATACATTTCCTGCATTTCAACCGCAAGTTTACGGAAGCGGTTCAGACGGTTATATACGAGGTCCCTGTCGTCTGCGGTGACGGTAAATGAGTCATAGTCAAATGCTGGATCCATCTGTTCAGCGAGATTCAGATCGAAGGCGCCGTACCAGAAGAAGGCAAAGTCTGTTTTCACTCCGGATTCAAGGATTGCATTCGCCGCAAGACACGCCCCGGCAGAATCGCCGCCGAGTGCGAGAAGTGTATGCGGCAGAGATGCGCAGTACTGCAGTGCCGCAACCGCATCTTCTTTTCCTGCCGGATACATCGCTTCCGGCGCAAGCCTATACTCTGCGGAGATTACAACTGCCCCGGAGGTCAGCGAAAGGTATCGGCACTGGGCGCGCTTATGCGCAACCGAGCCGACGGTGAATCCACCGCCGTGCAGAAACAGGATAATCGTACTGCTTTTGGGATTGGTGTAATACTTCTCTGCCGGGATCCAGTGATCCCCTGCAGGAATGTTAATGCGTTCTGTTTCAACACCATCGCAGATTTCCGTGCCCATGGTCGCGCCGGCACGAGCGGTCAGAATATCGATGGTTTCGGGATCGGGGTCATAGGGCTCATAAAAATCACCGTACCATCCCTTGTGCTTCAGCTGTTCGCGGATAAAGGGTTCCAGGGAATGCGGGGTCTGGGATTCTGTTTTTGCAATAACAGTTCTTCGGATCATGATTACCACCCGTTTTCCGTGCGCGCGATGATCGCATCCTGTGCCTCGGGCATCAGAGAGACAAACTGTGCGCAGTAACCCGCCACGCGGACAATGAGATCGGTATATTCATCCGGATGTGCCTTCGCATCGCGAAGGGTTTCCGAAGAAATGACATTGAACTGGTTGTGATAAATGCCGAGCTTCTGCGATACCCGCAGGAATGCGGTAAACCGCGCGAGGTTGTCGTCACCTTCCAGTGCGGAAGGGGAGAACCGCATGTTCAGCAGCTGTCCCGCCGCAACTTTCTCATTCGGCAGTTTGGATACGGAGTTGATGACCGCCGTCGGTCCGTTCCGGTCAGTGCCCTGTACCGGAGAACAGCCTTCGTTGAGCGGAGAGCCCGCATAGCGTCCGTCGGGTGTTGCGCCGACCGCAAGTCCGTTGGGAACGTAGCTGGTGATGTTGCTGGTGGACATGGTATAACAGCTGATCTTCGGACCGCTGTCTTTCCGCAGGGTGGAATAGCCCGGCAGAAGTTCCAGATAGGAGTCGAATACATCAGCGACGATCTGATCGACTTCATCATTGTCATTGCCGAACTTCGGCACGGCATTCACCAGTTTCAGAACCCGGCGGGATTCATTGCTCTGCCAGTTGTCTTCCAGGGCATCCAGCAGCTGATCCCAGGTAATGACATGATCTTCGAAAATCAGTTTTTTAATGGTCATCAGGGAGTTTCCGACAACGCTCGGTCCGATGTTGGACTGTGAAATCACATCATACCGGCAGCCGCCCTGTTTCAGGGTCTTTCCGGTTTCCATACTGTCATAGATCAGCGCGCTGGCAAACGGATCGGCGTCATATACTTTCAGACTCCGATCGCATACCGCATCGCATTCCACGGCGATATCGGAGTAGAACTTCAGGAATTTCTTCCAGGTATTCCATACCTCGTCATAACTCTGGAACACCGAACGATGGGAATCATTTTCGTTTACCGGAATCATCCGGATCCCGCTCTTCGGGTCATAACCGTTGTAAAGCAGTACTTCAAATACCTTGCCCCAGTTGACGTAGGTCATGCCGGTGGCACGGTGACCGTATTTTCCGGGCACGCCGGTTTCCACACAGCCAATCGGACAGTAGTCCAGCGCGTCCTCTTTCGGAATGCCGAGGTCAAGCAGACCTTTGACGGCCGTTTCATCATTGAAGAGGGAAGGCATTCCGCATCCGGTGCGGATCAGCTTTGCGCAGGCATCCAGAAATGCCTGCGGGGTTCCGGCATGGATGCGCGCCGAAAAGTTCGGCTCTGCCATCGAACAGAGATTCATCGCCTCAACACAGAGACAGGACAGTTCATTTGTGCCGTCCGTCCCCTCCGGGGTCAGACCGCCGACCACGAGATTGGAATACAGCGGATACCCCTGGGAGAAGCGGGTATGCCCGTACGGGCGGACCTTGTTGTTTGTGGAATTCATCAGAAACATATGCGTGATGATTTCAAGTGCCTTGTCTTTGGTCAGCACGCCGGCATCGATGTCATTCTGATACAGCTCATACATGTACTGATCGAACCTTCCGTAACAGAACGAATGTCCGTTGGACTCGATCATCTGCAGGATATGGACCATATAACAGACTTCCGCACCTTCATGAAAGGAGCGGGCAGGCTGTTCCATCATCGTCGATGCCATCGCACTCATCGCAAGCAGTTCCTGCTTTCGTGCCGGATCCGTACATGTTTCCGCCAGTTCTCCCAGCAGGCTGCCGTAGCGCTTGAAGAAGTGCAGCACGCCGTTCATGGAAATGGAAACGGCTTCGTAGAAATTCCGCTGATCCTCACTGTACTTCGAATCAGAAGCTTTTTCTTCCGCTTCCTTCTGAATGGCGCGCAGACCGCGCTTCAGAATGGTCGGATGATCCGGAACGATATGTCCGTCCCCGGACATGGAAATGCCGCCTCTGTGCAGGATGCTCTGTTTTTCCGCAAGCAGAATATTCTCCGTGGTATTGGCATTGACTTCATCCTCATGCGTATGACCGTGCCAGTATGCATGAATGGAACGGAGATCGTTCTTAGTTTTCTCGTCAATCTGAAACACATCGCCCGAGCGCTGATCAAATTCATCGAGTTCTTTGATTACCCAGTCGATGGAGTATTCCGGAAAGATCGGCGCCGCAAAATCCCGGCTTGCCTGATTGCCGAAGATAAGCGAATCCGGTTCGATATAGATGGTCATGTTCGCAAGGGTATGCGCAAATGCCTTTGCCTTGCGAAGAATGTACGGTTCGCCCTCTGTCATCTGAAATGATTCGGTATATAAAAGGGCCCGTTCCGAACAGATCGAAGCGGTTCGTTTTTCCATACGGGTGCGGAAACGGTCAATACGTTTCCAGTCTGTGCCGGTGCCTTCCGGCTGATAGAAGAGAAATGATTTCATAGTGTTATTTCCAAAAAGAAAGAAGGCATACAGGAATGCCTGTATGCCTGAATCATAACGGACTCAGCGTTTTAAGTCGAGTACGACCGGTACGGATTTGTATCCGACACCCATGCGGTCGATTCCCATATCGATCAGCTGAAGGAAGTGCTCGCGGGTACGGATACAGCCGGAACCCTTGATCTTTGCACGGCCTTTGTTCTGATCCATGATCATGGCGATCATGTCGACGGTAGCGCCCTTTGCCTCATGACCGGTCAGGAAGCCGGTGCTTGTCTTGATATAGTCTGCGCCTGCGGCGATGATGCATTCACATCCCTGACGGATCTGTTCTTCATTCAGGGCATCGGTTTCCAGAATGACCTTGAGTTCATGACCAAGCGCATGAGCTGCGTCTGCGCATGCCTTCAGGTCTGCGGTTACTTCATCATATTTGCCGGAACGGAGCTTTCCGAAGTTTGCGACGATGTCGATCTCACCGACACAGTCATATTTACCAACGATGTTGATCTGCGCAACACGGCTTTCCGTGGAGCTGTCGCCGAACGGGAAGTCGGTAACCGGACAGAGCTTTGTGATCGTTCCGCGGACATACGGCTCACAGAGTTCAATGTATGCCGGGTTGATACAGATGGTCGCACATCCGAGGGCGGCGCCGTCTTTGGTCAGATCAATGATCTCCTGCTCGGTGAATTCCGGCTTCAGTACGGAATAGTCAATGTAGGACGCAAGTTCCGCAACACTCATCTCAGATGCTTTCTTTTCGGGTTTCATAAGTAATAATTGTTCTCCTTAATTTCATGCAGGAATCCGGCAGCGCCGGATATCTGCGGTTTCTGACATTTATTATATCGCAGGAATGCGGTCCGGCAGATACGGCACGCTCATTCGCTGTCTCAGATGCGTTTCAGGAACCGGACCGGCACTTCCTTTGTGAGCCATACGCCGTTGGCCGAGCGGTAAAACCGGTATCCGCTGCGGTGCATCTCACCCGCAAGCACAAGATAGATGACCGGTTTTCCATGCCGTGATCCGACACTGCGGGCGGTTGCGGCATCCGGGGAAAGATGCACATACAGCCGGCTCATCGGACGAAGCCCTTCACGTTCAATGGACGCAACGCTTTTCTCGCCGGTTCCGTGATACAGCGATTCCGGTGGTTCTGTTTCCGCAAGGTCGGCATCGACCGGAATCGAATGGCCCTGATTGGCCCGGATGCGGGACTTGTCCGCGTTGAAGGAATAACGCTGCTTTTCATCGGTGCGGACGATCTCCTCCAGCAGTTCCATCGTAAGCGGGTACGTCCGGTTTACACCTTCGATCAGTGCCTGCGTATCTGCCCAGCCATGGTCATCGAGGGTGATTCCGATGACTTCCGGCTTATGCCGCAGAATCAGGGAAATATATTTGCTTGTCGATTTCAGAGAGTTCATAGGTCAGATCCTTTCTTCAGATGCGGCCGGATTTTTTCCAGCAGGACCCGGTCTGCCGGCAGGAAATCCACGGCATCCAGTTCCGCTTCCGAAAGCCAGCGGGAATCCTCCGCTTCCTTCAGAAACAGATCGCCGCTTCGGATGCGCGCAAGAAAACAGTCCATCGAAAGGTGAAAGGCAGGGTAGTCCGTCTCGATGGTATCGAGCAGGTCCAGCACCTCGATATCGGTATCGAGTTCTTCGAGGATTTCTCTGTGCAGGGCTTCCTGCGGGGTTTCCCCGGCCTCGATCTTTCCGCCGGGGAATTCCCATTTGTCCTTGTATTCCCCATACCCGCGCTGTACTGCGAACACCTGTCCGTGTTCCACGATGACGGCGGCGGTGACGCGCAGGGTTTTACGTTCCGTCTGTGTCATACGCTGTCATTATACGGTTGGAAACAGGATCCCGGCGGGCTTTCTTCTTCACATCCGTGGAATCGGGAGTATAATTCATCCCGTGACGAAATTCAGAAGAAACCGGCATCGGCAGACGACCAGCGTGAATATGACCAGCGGATCGATCGTAAAACAGATCATCCTGTTTTCGCTTCCGCTGATGCTGGGAAATGTATTCCAGATGCTGTACAACACCGTGGATATGATTGTGGTCGGAAACTTTGTGGGCAAGGAGGCCCTTGCGGCAGTCGGCTCCACCTCCATGATCACCAACATGGCCGTCTTCTTTTTCAATGGCTTTTCGGTTGGCGCCTCGGTCGTGATCGCACGGCAGTTCGGTTCGGACAACCAGGAGCGGCTTCACTCCGCCATTGAAACAACAATGGCGATGACCTTTCTGATCTCTGCGGTATTCACCGTGCTCGGTGTATTCGGCGTCGGTCCGATGCTGCGGTTTATGGCAACGCCGGAAGATGTATTTCCGCAGGCATCCGTCTATGTGCGCATCTACTTCTGGGGAATCGCCGGTCTTCTGATCTACAACATGGGAAGCGGTATTCTGCGCTCGGTCGGCGATACGACACGTCCGCTGTACTTCCTGATCCTGACAAGTCTTATGAATATCGTGCTGGACCTGCTGTTTGTGGTGGTCTTCCATGCGGGCATTGCGGGCGTTGCTTATGCGACGATCATTTCGCAGTTTGTTTCGGCTGGTCTGATTCTGTTGCTGCTGACGAGGACAAACGATATTTACAAGCTGACCTGGCATGACCTGCATATCGATAAAGACCATCTGAAGATGATTTTCTCGGTCGGACTTCCGGCCGGCATCCAGTCGGTCATTACCGCATTCTCGAATGTTTTCGTGCAGTCTTATATTAACTACTTCGGCTCGGATGTCATGGCCGGCTGGAGCACCTACAACAAGCTCGACCAGTTCGTGATGCTGCCGATGCAGAGTATGGCTGCTGCCGCAACGACCTTTGTCTCTCAGAATGTCGGCGCCGGAAAGGAAGAGCGCGCAGAGAACGGTACCGTGATCACGGTCGGTCTGGCGCTTGCGGTCACCGGCGTGATCATCCTTATCATTTATCTGTTTGCGCCGGCGTCGATCCAGCTGTTCTCCAGTGAACCGGAGGTCATCCGGTACGGAAGCCTGTTCATCCGGACAAACATGCTGTTTATCTCGTTCAATGTCATCAACCACACACTGGCCGGTGCGCTGCGCGGACGCGGTGATTCCCGCGGACCGATGGTCATCATGCTGACAAGCTTTGTCGTGATCCGGCAGATCTATCTCTTTATGATGACACGTTTCATCATGAATACGCCGCGTGCTGTCGGCTTCGGCTATCCGGTCGGATGGATGGCCTGTGCGATTCTGGAAGTCCTGTATTACCTGCACGGCAGAAAGCAGCGTGCGGCATATCGCAGGGCAGACTAGGCAGATTACCCTGAATGTGTATAATGGATGGGACGAACAGGAGAACAACTGAAATGATAAAAAAGTTAGCCATTGCGGCTGCTGCATTGCTGATGCTTACCGGCTGCAGTAAATCGGAATTCGCAATGACATCAACTCCCGCTGTTACTGAAATCACCGCAAAGAATGCGGACACGGACTCCGCTGCCTCCGGAGCCATGACCGTAGGGGAAGGTCAGTGTGTTGTAATCAGCGCGAATATTGACAAGGGTGAAGTAAATGTCATGTTCAAGGACCACACGGGAAATATCGAATTGAGTGAGCCGATCAGAGATCAGAGTCTGAACAGCTACCCGATTGCGGCAGGGGAATATGATGTGAGCGCAACAGTCACTGAAAAAGCTTCCGGTTCCGTTACGGTGCTGATTATGGACGAGGGCGCATTCGATCCGCAGAACTTCGATCTTGAAAGTGCAGTGGAAGCTGCCGGCGGTTCCCTCAACTGAATTGTTTCTGAACAGATATGCAAAAATCACCGCATATCTGTTTTCTTTTTGCCGTCTCAACAAATACCGAAATTCAGGAAATCTGCACCGGAAGAAATAATCAAAATATTTAGCACTCTACCCTTGACAGTGCTAAAAAGTGGAACTATAACATGGGTGTAAAGGAAATCAGAGAAGATTCCGAAGGTGATTCACAGAGTCCAAACCCTCCATTCCCCTTACATAAGACATAGTTCATTCATAAGAAAGAACAATGGATTAAGTAAAGGAGGTAAATGCACTATGTTAGTACCTGAACTGTTTACAGAGAATTTATTTGACAACTGGTTTGATGATTTCGGGCTGGAGAAGGAGATGAACCGTCTTAACCGCAGACTCTACGGCAAGCGTGCCGGACGGGAGATGTTAACCGATGTCCGTGAACATGAGGATCATTATGATCTTGAGATCGACCTTCCGGGTTTCAAGAAGGAAGACATCCGGATTGAACTGGAAAATGGTTATCTCACCATCACCGCAAACAAGGGTCATGAACAGAATGAAAAGGATAAGGAAGGCACCATCATCCGCCAGGAGCGTTATGCCGGCACGATGTCCAGATCCTTCTATCTGGGTGAGAACTACCGGACCGAAGATATCAAAGCATCGTTTGAGGGCGGCGTGCTTACCCTGAATGTTCCGAAGAAAGAGGAACCGAAACAGATCGAGCATCCGCATCAGATCATGATTGAATGACGAACTGTCACAGCAGAGGGGCTGTGAGGTCCTGCATGAACAGGGCCGACGGCCCTTTTTTC
Organism: Solobacterium sp.; assembly: GCA_017469885.1. GTDB lineage: Bacteria > Bacillota_I > Bacilli_A > Erysipelotrichales > Erysipelotrichaceae > Bulleidia. The sequence goes on along the minus strand of JAFUFO010000038.1, from coordinate 287,914 downwards.
TTTTTGGAGAAATGAACCGGGAATGGCAGGAACTGAGTGGTTAGAGTATACTAACATCTGGAGGCGGTTTCCATGGAGCGTAAGACAGAAATCAAGCAGGCATATAAAAACCTGGGCAAGGCCCACAACATTTATGACAATATGATGCTCGGCACGAATGCGATCGGACGGCTGATCCTGAAGGCAGTGTGGCAGATGACGCAGGAGGATGCGCTGGAGTATCAGGCGAAATCCTTTGAACACATCCCGGCGGACTTTTCCGGCTCGATTCTGGAGGTTCCGGTTGGCACCGGCGTGATCTCCATGCCGGTATTCAGAACCTTTCCGAAGGCAGACATTACCTGTCTCGACTATTCTCCGAAGATGATGGAGACAGCCCGACAGCGGGCACAGGAAATGAACATTTCCAACATCCGGTTTGTACAGGGAGATGTCGGTGCACTGCCATTTGAAGACAACCGTTTTGATATTGTGGTTTCCCTGAACGGGTTCCATGCATTCCCGGACAAGGAAGCCGCTTACCGGGAAACCTTCCGTGTGCTGAAACCCGGCGGACAGTTCATGGGCTGTTTCTATGTGAAGGACGCCAATCCGCATACCGATAAGTGGATCAACGGCATCTATGTGAAGAAAGGGATTCTCCACACCGCCGTTTGAAACCGTTGAGACGCTCAGGGAGCGGCTGTCTTCCATGTATGAATCCACAGATGTTACGAATGTGAAAAGCATTGCCGTTTTCCATTGCGTGAAAGCGAAGGAATGAAGCGGATACGTTTCAAAAACCCTGCAGGAATTGTAGAATAACTGCGGTAAGACAAGGAGAAAATGCAGTATGGCATGTACTACGATCCTGGTCGGCAAGCTGGCCAGTTATGACGGATCGACAATGATTGCCCGCACCGATGACGGGCATTTCGATGTAAAGAAAACAATTGTCGTAAATCCGGAAAATCAGAAAAACGAATATACCAGTGTGATCGGACATCGGAAGGTAACGCTTCCGGATAATCCGATGCGCTATACCGCAAGCCCGAGTGTTGATCCGAAAGACGGCATCTGGGCAGCCAGCGGAATCAATGAAGCGAATGTCGGAATGACCGCAACCGAGACGATCACCTCTAATCCGCGGGTGCTCGGTGCCGATCCCTATGTGGTTTATAAGGCAAAGACCGACACTGAGGAAGAACAGCCCGGCGGCCTTGGCGAAGAAGACCTGGTTGTGCTGGTGCTTCCGTATATTCACTCTGCACGGGAAGGCGTAAAACGCCTTGGTGCGCTGCTGGAAGAATACGGAACCTACGAAGCCAACGGTATCGGATTCAATGATGCGGATGAAGTCTGGTGGCTCGAAACCATCGGCGGTCATCACTGGATGGCACGCCGGGTAAAGGACGAGGAGTATGTGATCATGCCCAACCGTCTCGGCATTGACTTCTTTGACTTTGACGATGCATACGGAGAACAGGAAAACTTCATGTGCTCAGCCGATCTGAAGGAGTTTACGGAGAAGTATCATCTGAATCTGAACCAGGGAGAAGAATTCAATCCGCGTTATGCCTATGGTTCACACAGTGACGCAGATCATATTTACAACAATCCCCGCGGCTGGTATATGGCCCGCTACTTCAATCCGAACACCTATGTCTGGGATGGACCGGATGCGGATATCTGGCCGGAGTATGATGATATTCCCTGGGCACTGGTGCCGGAGAAGAAGATCACACCGGAAGATGTGAAATATATTCTTTCTTCTTACTATCAGGGAACACCGTACAATCCCTATCAGAAAGCGGAAGATCCCCGCAAGGGAATCTACCGTCCGATCGGCATCAGCCGCACCGGCATCACCGTCCTCTGTCAGATCCGTGGCTATATGCCGAAGGAACTGCAGGGCATTGAGTGGATTACTTACAGCTCCAATGCATTCAATGCGATGATTCCGCTTTATACGAATGTGACTTCGATGCCGAAATACATCAGTGAGGTTGCCCTGGATGTATCGACGGAAAACTTCTACTGGGCAAGCCGTCTGATCGGCCTGCTTGCGGATCCGCATTACGGCGCAGCGATTCAGGATGTGGAGCGTTATCAGAATGCGGTTGCCTGCGGAGCACATCGGATTCTGAATGAATATGATGCGAAGATGACAGATTCCGGCGATATGTCCTTATGTGCAGAGGCCAATGAAACAGTCTGCGCAATGGCAAGTTCAGAAACCGTAAAAGCGCTTAACAAACTGACCCTGACGGCGAGTGAGCACATGAAGAACGGCTACTCCCGGGCGGACAACTGAACGGTTTTGTTTCATACAAATTTTCAAAAAACTGAAAGAATTTATCAGAATGCCGGGTATATGTATTGAAAAGGAGTACCGGCTGTGATAAATTCACATCAATGATAGAGGCGCGGAAGCGAAGAGGTATGTCAGAGCCGGCAGGCACTGGATGACATACGGAGGCAATTCCGCCGAACCGGTCCGCAGGGCGCTGCGGTGCGGTGGGCTGACGGAGAACATCCGGCAGACTGTCTACGAAAGTAGGAGTGCTATCGGTCGAGGGGTTTATGTGTACCGGCGGATAGTATTCTGCCGGTATTTTTTTGGAGGTAGTGCTTATGGCAGAAATCGGAGGTATGAACATCCGCGCACTGGCAGCGAAATACGGAACGCCGCTGTATGTGTATGACGAAGGCAGAATCTGCGATATCCTGAACAGCTATCGGGAACATTTCCGGAGTGACACATTCGAAACCGGTGTCCTGTATGCGTCAAAGGCATTCAGCTGTAAGGCAATCGTAAAGCTGATCGCAGAATACGGAATGTATCTCGATGTGGTATCGGGCGGTGAAATCTATACCGCAAAGCAGGCAGGATATGACATGTCGAAGATCTTCTTCCATGGCAACAACAAGACCCCGGAAGAAATCACATACGCGCTTTCGGAACATGTCGGAACCTTCGTGGTCGACAATGTGCAGGAAGCGGAGCTCCTGAAGGAACTGTCGGAGAATGCGGACTATACAATCCATGCATTACTGCGGGTCAATCCGGGCGTTGAAGCGCATACGCATAACTACATCGTTACTGCGCACGTCGACAGTAAATTCGGCATCTCGTTCCTGAATGAAGAGGAAATCGTAAAGGCAATCGAAGTGCTGAATGCATGCCCGCATGTCTCATTCGATGGCTTCCATGCGCATATCGGATCGCAGATCTTTGACCGCAATGCATTCGGCGAAGAGATCCGCAAGCTGTTCGAATATGCAAAGCATATGAAAGACACCTATGGAACGGACATCGGAGCGATCAATATCGGCGGCGGTTTCGCCGCAAGATATACCGCATCGGACGCGCCGATCCCGACTGATGAAGTATGCCGGTTCATTCTCGATACCTGTAAAGAAGAGAACGAGAAGAACGGGCTGAACGTTCACCGCATCCTGATCGAACCGGGACGCAGTATTGTCGCGGAAGCGGGTTACACCATCTACACCGCAGGCGGAATCAAGACGACGCCGAACCGGCATTACGTATTCGTGGACGGCGGTATGTCCGACAACATCCGGCCGGCACTCTACCAGGCGGAATATGATGCATTCGTCGACGGAAAAGAAAACGAACCTGCGGATACGGAATATACCGTCGCAGGAAAATGCTGCGAATCAGGTGACATCCTGATTCAGAAAATCAGTCTTCCGGACATGCAGAGGGGCGATCTGATTGTACTGAAGACAACCGGCGCATACGGCTATTCCATGGCCAGCCATTACAACAAACTGCCGCTGCCGGCAGTGGTATTCGTCAAAGACGGAACTGACAGATTGGTAATTCGGCGCGAGACATTCGAGCATATGACCGCGCTTGAGGTATAGGAGGAAAACATTATGTTGAAAGGCTCAATTGTTGCACTCATCACACCGTTTAATCCGGATGGAAGCGTAAACTTCGAAAAGCTCGGCGAACTGCTCGAATGGCATATCGCAGAGGGAACGGACGGCATTCTTGTGCTGGGCACCACCGGCGAAAGCACAACCATGACGCATGAAGAAGATGACGCAGTTGTGGAATTCACCCTGAAGACCGTCAATCACCGGGTTCCGGTCATTGCCGGCTCCGGTTCGAATGACACCGCCACGATGTTAATGAAGAGCAAGCGGTATGCGGACATGGGCGCCGATGCACTGCTTGCGATTACACCGTATTACAACAAGGCAAATGAAGAGGGCATGATCCGCCACTTCACAACCGTTGCGGATGCGGTCAGCGCACCGATCATTCTCTACAACGTACCGGGAAGAACCGGATGTTCGCTGAGTGTTTCCGCTGTGGAACGTCTCTCCAAGCATCCGAACATCATCGGAATCAAGGAAGCCAGCGGAAACATCAGTTTCGCGGTAAGCATCTCCCGTTACCTGAGTGATGACTTTGTCATGTTCAGCGGAAACGATGACATGATCGTTCCGATCATGTCGCTCGGCGGATCCGGTGTCATCAGCGTCTTCGCAAACACCAACCCGAAGGAAGCACATGAACTTGTCGCAAAGTGGCTTGACGGTGATCAGGCAGGATCCCTGGAGATCCAGCAGAAGTACCTGGACTACATCCATGCACTGTTCTGCGAAGTCAACCCGATTCCGGTCAAGGAAGCGCTCAATGCGATGGGCAAGGGTGTCGGAGGTTACCGTCTGCCGCTGTATGAAATGGCAGAAAAGAATAAAGAACATCTCTATGCCGAGATGAAGAAGGTCGGACTGTTATGAAAATCCTGATCGGGGGAAAAGGCCGGATGGGAAGTCTCATTGCATCCACCGCAGAGGCCGCAGGGCATACGGTTCTCGGCATGGCCGATGCATTTGACAAAAGTGCGCTGGAAGGGGAAGCTGCGGATGTTGTGATTGATTTCAGTCACCGCGACAACCTCTCCTGGATCAAAGACTATGTTCTGGCGAATCACTGTGCGCTGGTCTATGGGACAACCGGCGTCACCGAGGAAGACAAAGCGGTTCTGAATGAACTGGCAAAGACAGTTCCCGTGTTCTACAGCTCCAACTTTTCCTATGGCGTTGCGGTTCTGCGCAAACTGATCGCAACTGCTGTACCGCTGCTCAAGGATACCTTCGACATGGAACTGGTAGAAACACATCACAACCAGAAGAAGGATGCGCCGAGCGGAACCGCAAAGGCACTGCTTGAGATCATGAATCCCGACGGGGAGTTCAAAGAAGTCTATGGCCGTGAGGGAATCACCGGCGCACGCGGAAAGGAAATCGGCGTTCACGCCCTGCGCGGCGGAACGGAAGCCGGGGAACATTCCGTATTCTTCTTCGGAGACAACGAACGCATTACAGTCAGCCACCATGCGGCGAACCGTCAGATCTTCGTCAACGGCGCAATCCGTGCCGCACAGTATCTGGAAGGCAAAGGCGCCGGCATGTACAACATGGACGATCTGTTGTTGATGGGAGGAAATGAATGATGAAAACGCGAATCGGTATTCTTGGCTATGGAAACCTCGGCAAGGGCATTGAATATGCAGTAAGCGAAACCGAAGATATGGAGCTTGCGGCAGTCTTTACCCGCCGCGATCCCAGTACGGTAACTCCGATTACCGCAGGCGTTCCGGTGGTATCGGTATCCGATATCCGCGACTGGACCGATAAGATTGACGTTCTGATGATCTGCGGCGGAAGCGCAACCGATCTTCCGGTTCAGACCCCGGAGTATGCAAAGTATTTCAATGTCATTGACAGCTTTGATACACATCACAATATTCCGACGCATTTTGCCAACGTAGATGCCTCCGCAAAGGAAGGCGGACATGTCGCAATGATTTCGGTCGGATGGGACCCGGGACTGTTCTCTCTGGCACGTGCCTATGCCGGCGCAATCCTGCCGAACGGCAAGGATTATACGTTCTGGGGAAAGGGTGTTTCCCAGGGACACTCCGACGCGGTGCGCCGCATTGAAGGCGTGGCCAATGCCAAGCAGTACACGATTCCGTGTGAGGATGCTCTTGCGGCCGTAAGAAACGGCGAAAACCCGGAGCTTACGGTCCGTCAGAAGCACACCCGTGAGGTATTCGTGGTTCTCAAAGAAGGCGCTGATGCCGCGAAGATCGAAAAGGAAATCGTTGAGATGCCGAACTACTTTGATGAGTATGACACCACGGTTCATTTCATTGATGCGGAGGAATTCGCAAGAGATCATTCCGGTATGGGACACGGCGGATTTGTCATCCGCTCCGGAAATACCGGTGAAAACCACAAAAACAATCATGTAGTGGAATTCAGCCTGAAGCTCGACTCCAATCCGGAATTCACCTCCAGCGTGCTGATTGCCTACGCAAGAGCCGTGAAGCGTCTTGCGGATGCGGGTGAGACCGGATGCCGTACGGTATTCGATATCGCACCGTGCATGCTGAGTCCGCTGTCTCCGGAAGAGATGCGGAGTCATCTGCTGTAATAACAATTCAAAAATATAAAAAGGAATATAAAAAGGGAAAATGCTCACAGATGGAAGAGATTCACGTCTGTGAGCATTTTTTTTGAACTTTTTTTGATTTTGCGCGGGGGATTTTTGATTGGGAAGGCAATAAGGATAGTGTGACGTGCGAACAGATACCTCAAGGGAAAGGAGAATCAGATGAACGCTTTACAACTCAAACGCACAGCCGCAGTGCTTCTTGCGGTGCTGACACTGTGCCCGCGCAGTCCGGTGCGGGCAGAAGGAGATACGGTAACGACCGTAAACCACATTGGAACCGGAAATGTTTCCATCAGCCTGAATGAATACCGCCTCAACGCGGAAGGAACTGAGACACCGATTGAAGGAAACAGCGACCGGCGAACCGTACTTCCGGGAGATACCGTTTCAAAGATTTCAAAAATCACGGTAAACGGACATAAATCCTGGATCCGCGCAAAAGTGATGACCGAAGGAGACAGCCGGATCACAACTCTGAGTCCAGCCTGGGTGCGGCTGTTTGAAGATGATGCATGGCTTCATAAAGGAGACTACTGGTATTACATCAGGCCCGTAGATCATGGTGACACGATCCGTTTCACAAAGGAGGTGAAAGTTCCGACAGAGGCAGACACATCAAATGCGGTCTTCCATGTCATCCTCTGGGCAGATGCGGTGCAGTATGACAATTTCAAACCTGATTTCAACGCGGCGGATCCGTGGTTTGGAACCGTCATCGAAGAATCTGCCTATCAGACCTTTCGTTACCGGGATCCCGGAGATGCACATTTTTTTGTGAGTTATGAAGGCGGCGCACAGGGTCTGATCGCAAATTCCGGCGATCTGTTTCACAACTTTGCGGTGCTGATGCCCGGTGATCATGTCAGCGACAGTCTCGTCATCGGCAATGGCTATACGCAGCCGGTACGGCTCTTCTTCCGTGTGGAAGCGACAGAGGAAGAACAGAAGCTCGCAAAAGAGATCAAACTGAATATTCATGCCGGAGAGACAAAAATCTTCTCCGGAACGCTCGCCGACGCAATGAATGAAATTTATCTCGCCTGGATGACACCGAACTGGACAGCCGTACTCACCTATGAACTGGATGTGCCGGAGGAACTGAAGAATGAATTTGAACTGACGGACACTTCCGATCGCTGGATTTTCCGCGCAGAAGTCAGTCCGGTACGCCGCATCATTCCGAATACCGGAGATCTGACCAATGTCGGAACATATGCGGCAGGACTGATTCTGTCGGTGCTTGCGGCCGCTGCCGCGGCATTCCTGCTCAGGAAATACCGGGGGCATCAGGAATGAAGGTGAATCAATGGAGCGTCTCACGTGCACTGCGGGATTTCTGCCTTGCGGGCACATGCATTCTTTCACTCTTCGGGCTTGTCGTTCTGATTCCGAAACTGAACGGACTCCGGCTGTATGCGGTAACTTCCGGATCCATGGCCCCCGCAATTCCCGCCGGCTCCCTGATTCTGGTGGACCCTGCACAGAAGACGCCGCATGTCGGAGAGATCATGACTTATCGTATGAAAGGTTCAAGTGCAGGAATGACGGTAACGCATCGGGTTCATGAAATCCGTCCGGACGGCAGGCTGCTTATGAAAGGAGATGCCAATACGATTCCGGATCTCAATGTCATATCCCGGGATGCCCTGGAGGGAACCGTTGTCTCAACGATTCCCCGCATGGGATTCCTGCAGGAAAAGAGCGGGATACGCATGGGCTTATCTGCACTGACGGTCCTCTGTTTTTGCGGGTGGCTTGCGCTGGACCCGGACAATCATCGGAAAGGAGAAACGAAGTGATACGAAAACCAGTCATTGTACTTGCGGCACTGGCCGCAGTGATATCGGGTGCCGCCGCAGGAAGCGGAAAATCCCGTATTGAATCAACCTCTGCCTATTTCAGCGATCGGGAATCGCATACGAATATCTACACCTTCGGTGAAGTAAGCGCAGATGGAATTGAAACGGAATGGAACTTTGAAAACGGCAGCCATCTTCTGCCCGGCGAATCCACGCCGAAAAATCCGCAGATTGTAAATACCGGCGCAAATGCCGCAGTGGTATTCATTGCGCTGGACAGTCCGGTGCTTTCCCATGTAAGGCTTGCACGGCCGGATGGATCTTATCAGGAAGCTTCCAACGTTGAGGCATGGAAGTACCTGCAGAATGACGGGACAGAGGGATTCCATGAAAACTGGATCCTGCTGGAAACCAATGCACCGAAAGCCGGTGTGATCCGGCGGATCTTCGGATACTGCGGTGCGCTGCCGGGGAAGAACGACGGAAAGACCTCAGAGACCGTTCCGCTGTTTGCGTCGATTCGGGCAGCTGACTACGTGGAGGGTTCGATGCCCATGCCGCTGCCGGGAATCGATGTGCGCTTCCTGGCAGTTCAGGCGGAAAATCTCGCACTAGATGACGGAACGGTAACCACCCTGGAGAGTACGCGCATGATGTCCGAAAACACCCTGCGGAAGATCTGGGGTATTGCCTCCGCGAATGCGGACTTCACACAGTTCCCGGATGCGGACCGTGCAAACAAACTGGACCTGCACGCAAAGGAACTGGGCGGAAAGGAGAATGCAGGATGAAGCGAATGCGCAGAATCACACAGGTAATTGTTCTGGCAGGTGTGACCGGTCTGCTTGGGACCGGCAGCGCCGCCCTGACGTCCGCCTATCTGTCTTCCCGGGAGATGGCAGAAAACAAAGCGGACTTTGCGGACAATGTCATTCAAATCGAAGAGCCGGACTTTAACCCGGATACAAAGACCGGACCTGGAACGACCGTTTACCGGAAACGCGTTTATCTTCAGAACACCGGAACCATTCCGGTTTATGCACGGGTCCGGATCGCGTTTTCCGATCCGTATGCGCAGGAGTGTACCAGTTTTACAAACAGTACCGGAACATTCGCGGCCGCGGATCTTGGAACACATCTGCCGGCCGGATGGACGGAAGGAGAGGATGGCTATTACTACTGCACGCAGCCGCTGGCACCGCAGGCGATGACACCGGATCTGATCACCACTGCGGCGACCGTATTCCGGGATGAAATGGGACCGGTAGACTATGAAATCTATGTCCGGGCAGAAAGTGTTCAGACAAGGTTTGCGGACGGCGGGACCCATGCGGCTGTTTCATGGCAGGACGCATGGAAACAATCGAAGGAAATACAGGAGGAAACAACGCAATGAACAGACGAAATATCATCTGGAAAGCGATTCTTGCAGGAATGCTTCTGATCAGTACCGGAAAAACGGCATATGCGGAAGAACCGGATCCGGCCTCAACGCCGCCGGTTGGCGAAGAAGCAATTGAAGAACCCGTCACGGAGGAAACATCCGCAGAAACTGAAGAATCCATGCCGAATGAAGAAACGACACCGGAAGAATCACCAACGGCGGAACCGACAGAATCATCGGAAGAGACTCTGCCGCAAGAAAAACCGGAACCTGTACCGGAACCTTCCGAAGGGCCGGCCGATGCGGAAGCGGAAACAGAAACCGAAGTAAACGCAGAACCCGAAACAGAAACCGAAACGATTCTGCCGTCTGCCGAACCGGAAGAAAACGGAGAGCCGGAAGAAACCGCAGAACCGGAACCGATGTGGTCAGACCGGCTGATCGTGATCGGCGGAGAAATCCGTGATCAGGATCATGTAATCTCTGCGTACGAAGATCTGACACTGCTTGGCTTTGCGAACGGGGATGCCCTGCAGGAAGGCTATGCATATTACTCCGTGCATGCGGCACATGCAGAAGCGGATGGAGTGATTCTTGCGGCGGAAAACGGAGATCTGACAGATGCGCCGAACGAAATCTCATCGGAGAATAATCCGATCGATCAGCTCCAGCAGCTGCTTGAGGAAGGACCTTCCTTACCTGCGCAGAATACACCGTTGATCGCATTGATCGATACCGGCGCACCGCAGAACTGCGCAAATATTCTCTCAGCGGTTTCCGTGCTTGGCGAAGATCCATATGATGATAACGGCCATGGATCCCGGATGAGCGAACTGATTCTTGCGGAAAATCCAGCGGCGCGGATTCTCTCCATCAAGGCCCTGGATGCGTCCGGAAAAGGAACGATGTCATCTGTCTATGCGGCAATGGAATATGCGATGGAACAGGGGGCGGATATGATCGCATTATGCATGTCCGCCTATGTAAACAATGAGAACCGCATTATCGCAGATGAGATTGCGGCTGCCGCCGCAAAAGGCATCACGGTTGTCGGAGCTGCCGGAAACAATCATCTCAATACGAAGTATTTCATTCCGGCGAACTGCAGCGATGCGGTGATTGCCGCAAGCTGTGATGAAGCCGGAGAACTGAAGGATTTTTCGAACTGGGGTGAGACGGTCGATGCACTCGTGGTGTCAGATTCCACCTCGGAAGCGGCGGCGATTCTCTGCGGCATTCTCTCTGAAAACGGCATGAATCTCATGAATGCATGTGCAGATGCACGGGTGTTCGTAAATGAGCCGGGCAGTAAGGAAGGGGAGACACCGGAATCCACGGAAGATGATTCGTTCTACTCTCAGTGCAACACCTTCTTCTATGGCGATGCGTATTACTGGGAGATTCCGTACGGCGAAACCTCGACCGCAAATGCAGTCCTTATTCCCGGACACCAGCAGGAAACACTGAGCTCCAAAAGTGCCCGTGCGAATGGATATGATGTTCAGTTTCAGGATGTCGCAGATGATACATTTTCACCGGGACACGGCTATGCGGTTTTCGCAAGCACCCATAAAGAATCTGCGGTATCTTCCTGGGGGTCAGACGTCCATGAAGATGAATACCGCGGTTCCTTTGAGGCATGGGGACAGGAATTTGATTCAGCGAGAGACTTTTCCATCAGGGCAAAATCCATACCCAATTATGGTTATCAGGGAATGGTCGTCAGTCAGAACAGCACCGCAAAACCATCAGCGCGTGCCGTCACCTCATTGGACAAAGGCACGACCGCTTCGGTAAGACTTGGCGAGGTGGACGCAGTCTACTGGAAAGATGTGCCGGGTGTTAATGAAGATTACTGGAAAGGATGGGAAAACACCTCAAGCGGCGATGCGTATCATTCCTTCCGGGTTGACTTCTATTACATGAACATAAAGCCAAGGCACAAACTCACGGTTCATTACCTTGAAGAAGGAACCAATAAGCAGCTCGCCAAAGATTACGGGCCGACCGAGGTCCTGGAAGGAGACGCGTATTCCGTGACGTCACCGAATGTAGCGGACTATGAACTCGTTGATCCTAAGCAGGCTGTAATCCGCGGCAACATGCCGAACCATGATGTGGTATACACGGTTTATTACCGCAGGGTGTACAAGATTCTCACAAAAGTCATCAACGGCACGATTACCCTGAACAATGAAATGGAGAAAGCCGGGACAACAGGCGATGCGACCTGGATGGCGTCCGGCAGAGTAACAGGGATTCATGCCGGAGAAAACCGTACGATCCGTTATGCGAATAAACCGGATCATCTTCTGGACTATGTGAAGGTCGATGGAAAACCGGTGGATATCACAAATTATCCGGACAGGTATCCGTTTACGTCAGTATCGAAAGATCATACTGTCGAAGTGCGCTATGCACCCTATCCGGTGAGCGATGATTCCAAAAAAGTGCAGCGCAGTGACGGAACCTATATTGACGGAAAGATGGTAACTGCCGGCGAGGTGCTTACCTATACCATCAATGTGAAAAACCATTTCAGCACTGCACAGACATTCCGTGCAGAAGACCGGATTCCGGAGCGCACATCGTATGTTGAGGATTCCGCAAACGAAAACGGCGCCCTGGAAGATGGTGTGCTCAGGTGGTCGTTTACGCTGGAAGGCGGAGCGGAAAAGAATCTCTCCTTCAAGGTGACGGTCCTTCCTGACGCAAAAGACACCATTGTAAAAAACAAGGCGGAGGTGTTCATGAACGGAATGACCTTCACTACTAATGAGACAGAGAATCCGGTGCTTCCCGATCCGGTCAAGCGTGTGGAAAACAAAGAGGGAGAAGACCGAAACGGATTCATGGTTCCAATCGATCAGGAGGTATGGTACCGCATCACGGTCAAAAATCCCGGCTCGAAGGAACTGGAATTTACAATTACGGATCCCGTTGATGAAGGACAGTCCGTAACATCGGCTTCCATCAGCGACGGCGGAACTCTGAACGGATCTGTGATCACCTGGAAAATCCGTGTGCCGGCCGGAAACGAATACACGGTTTCCTTTGCGGCAATACCAAAGGATCTGGAACTGACAATTCCGAATAAAGCAGGTGTAACGTCCGGCGGATGCCCTGTTATTGAAACCAATGAAACAATTATCTACACACCCGCAAAACCGGTGAAGGAAGTCACGACGACCGGCGGCACGGACATTGACGGAAAGGCAATCGCAGAGAATGAAGAGTTTCTTTACTGGATTACCGTTACGAATCCCTGCGCAGCTGAGAAGGAATATCAGATTACCGATACCATTCCGTCTGCTGTACAGATCATCGATGCCGGCAGTTACAGCGATCAGTTTGTTTCCGGCGGTGCATCGGCGGCCATCAGCGGGCAGACGGTTACCTGGAACACTGCGCTCCCGGGTATGGAAGAACTGCACTGCTATGTGCGCTGCCGGCTGACTGCGTCCAATGTCAGTTTTACCAATCAGGCACGTGCCCTGACGGATGGACTGGAGCTCTGGTCAAATGAGGTTTCTAACTGGGCAGGGCGTATCATCATCAATGCGGAAATCGAGGATTACTGGGAACCGTATGGACAGCCTTCCTTCCTGTATGACATTCAGGATGGAAGCGGACGCATGTGGCATCGGATGATTGTGATCGATCCGTCATCCAGGATCGGACAGGCGGTATTTGATATTCCGACCGGACATGATGAAGATACCTGGGTCATCACGGATGAACCGGGCAGCCGGTATCGGTTCCTTCGGGCATATCCGGAAACCGGAAATGTCAGTGTTGCGGAGCGGACCTCGACCGTCACCATTACAAGGGAAACGAACCTTGGCATTACGCACTATGTGTATGGAATTGAACACTGGAAGGATACTGCTCATCTTGCGGCAGTCACGAATTCACTGGCGTATGCGCGCAGCTGAAACGAATATCTGACTGTGTCCTTTGCCGGATAACGCAAAGCCCGAAAAGGCAGAAAAAAAGAGAGTTCGCGCGAATTCTCTTTTTTACAGTGCGGCGAAAGGAAATCAGAAACGGATTTCCGCGGTCACCTCTTCAAGTTCTTCGCTGGTAAGCGAGCGGGAAACCTCCCAGTCCAGTACGACTGTCGGTTCCTCTCTGGTGATTTCTGCGTCCATAGTGTTGTTCTCCATCCTGTTCTGTTTTGCCTTCCGGAAAACATCCTACCGCAAAAAAATTTCAAAACAATGCTTGAAAAATCAGTATGACAGTGCTTGGGCACCAAATGAGCAGAACTGTTATTTCCGGCGGATTCGATGGAACTGCGGACGCAGCACGATCTCACTGAGAACGGTTCCTTCCCGGGCAGTAAGTACACTCATGACCGCATCAGCGGTGTCCTCCGGAGAAAGATAAGCGCCCTCTGAGAGGTCCGGACCGAAATCTGCGTTTCGGTACAGCGCAGTATCCGTTATATCCGGCAGGATTACCGACACCTTGAGTCCGCTTTTGCGGTGTTCTTCAAACAGGGTGCGGCTGAAGTGCACAAGCCCGGCTTTCAGCGCACCGTAGGCAGCGCCGTGCGTGCTTGTCTCAAGTGCGGTAACACTTGCGATATTGATGATGGTTCCGTGATTCTGTTTGAGCGGCCGCAGTAGTTTTCCGCATAACAGAATCGGTGTCTCCAGATTCACGCGCGTCATTGTCTGAATGGCTTCAACGGAAAGCGTTTCATGCGGGCCGTACCATGCGCATCCTGCGCTGTTGATCAGAACCGAAAGATCCTCTTTCGGCAATGTTTTCAGAAAGGCAAGCAGGGCAGGAGTATCCAGAAGATCCAGAACCACTTTATGAAACTGCGTGTGTTCGGTAAATGTACATGCAGAAAAATCACGGCCGATACCATATACTTCATAGCCATGTTCCAGCAGGCGCTGTGCGATGGCCTGTCCGATGCCGGAAGACGCTCCGGTTACCAATGCAATCTGACTCATTGTTCCTCCTTCAGAAGAAAGATCCTCTTCGGTTCCGTGTATTGTGCAAGCATGTCACGGAATCCGTTTTCCAGTTCAATGCGAAGACGGTCCGGATACATGCAGTAACCGTTATGAACTTCATATGGATACTGGACGACTGCGCTGTCTGGAAAGCGGCTCCGCATTCGTTTCTGATACTGATCGGACTGCCGGTAGGAGCCGATGGAGAAATCGGTAACGGCAGACAGATCCACGGTCTTCCGTATTGTTTCCAGCATTCCCGCATATGCATTCCGCCAGCCGGGAAACAGAATCATCGGGTCAAAGCAGAGCCGGACCGGGAATCCGCATTCCAGTGCGGTATTCACCGCTGCAAGCCGCTGCGCAAGAGGACTGGTGCCATGTTCATACCGGTCAATCATTTCCTGCGGTGAAACTGTAAATGCGAGCACCAGATTGTCACAGCGGGAAAGCGAGCGGATGATTTCCGGCGATGCGCACTTGGTGCGGACTTCCGCTGTAACTGTTTCGCCGAACGGCATGACAAGTGACAGATTTTTCAGAAATCCGGTGAGCGGCTCCAGCGGAAACAGGTCGGTTTCATAGGAAAAGGAGACGAATACCGGCTCTTCGTTAAAACTCTCGGAAATCCTTACTGCGGCGTTGAGATATTCGTCCGGATTATTGATGAAGATGACTGTATTTGCGGTGGAATACATTCCCTTCAGCCAGCAGTACTCACAGTCAGACAGGCAGTTGAGCGCAGGGGAAGTGTAATAGAAATGTTCATGTCCGAACGAATGACAGACCGGTGCGCCTTCATACAGAAGTGTTCCGTGCTGACGTGCGAGAATCAGATTCCGTGCGTGTTTCTGTACGGTATAATCCTGTTTCGGCCGTGAGAAGACATCATGGTACTGCCGGATCGGAATGATGCGGGCATGCGGAAAATGATCCAGAATCTGCGCTGTCATCGGATGGTCCCGGATCTCTTCCTCGACATAAATATGAGAAAAGTGTTCAGTCCTGAATGTCATGGATCAGTTTCTCCAGAATCTGTTTTCCGGCCCCTTTATGGTCTGCCGGAAGGAATCCGGCTGCCCGATACCGCATGACGATGGCATGCCAGTCAATTCCCGCCAGTTCGGCGTAGCAAAGAGCCTGTTCGAGCCGACGCGTCATCGCAACGGTCGCATGCAGTTCCTGCGCCAGTTCAGCGCAGTCCGGAATCTGCTTTGCCGGATGTGCCGGAACAGCCAGCATGATTTCCGATTCCTGCAGGACAGCGTTCTTAATCAGGGAAGACCAGGCAGGGTCAAAGTGAATATGTTCGGATTCTCCGAAATCACTGACCAGTTTAAGCAGCCGGATGCGGTGCGGCGGCAGAAACATGGATGCCGCATGAAATACAGCGGCACCTTCCATGTCATACAGCACGGTCGCGTCGGACGAACCGGATGATATTGCGGCATTCGATGCACGGTATGGCTTTGCGCCGGTGATCAGCTGTGCCTCCGGATATTCCGAGGCAGGAATCAGATCGGGATAGTAATCCCGAGCCGAGGAACCGTCATGAATTTTATGAATGACATAGAGTCCGTTTTCTCTGCCGTTTCGTATTGAGGCTGCGATGCCTGCGTTAATGACAATGTCGCGGTCCGTGACGTGATGAGAAAACAGCACTGCTGCGCATGCGGATGCGGCGGACAGCGGACCGGTTCCGGTCACGGTCAGGACCGTATTGTCATTTTCATAACACTGCAGGGCGGTGTCTGACGGCTTGAGATTCAGTTCTCTGATCAGATCTGCGGCTTCGTTCCGCAGGGCAGTAAATATGTAACGCATGGCAGTCACCTGAATGTCACACGGACCGAAAGGTCCGGATCAAGCGTATGCAGGACCGTGCTGTACAGTTCTTTCAGGGATTCTTCTGCGCTGAGATCTGCCTTTGTGAGAATGGAAGAATCTGCCTGAAGTTCCTGTGTAAGGAGGTTCTGCTGTTCGGGCGTCAGTTTGATATCACCCCAGGTAAGCAGACCGTGTTCCACATCTGAGAACTCGGTCTTCTCCGCGTTCAGGGTAACGGTTTTGAGCGCCGCGTGCGGAACATGGACCGTCACAAGCGAAGCGGACGCATCATAGCTGATGTCGTCTTCATTCAGCGAAGAAAGGTCAACGACATAAATCGCCGTTCCGTAAGATTTAATCTCCTTGGTCTTACGAAAGATATCCAGGTCCAGAATCCCGGTTGTGATCGTCTGGGAAGCGGAAAGGTCCTGTTCATAAACCACAAGTTCCTGTTTCTTCCGGCTTTCACCGAGCACCACATCTGAAATCTCCGCCTCTGTATGCGGCAGGATGCTGCCATGATCTTCCACGGATATTGTATGGGTCGGTTCTGTGCGGAAATAATTGTCATAGATGCCGAAAGCGATTACGACAATGACCGCGATCTTAAACAGATTCCAGAGAAGTTTCCGCATCAGAGAATGCCTCCGTTCAGTTCCTTCAGAAGATCGATAACTTCACCGGGATGACGCACGCACGGGTATTCCGTGATGATGCGGGACGGATCATCCGCAATCGAGCATACGCCGTGGATGCCGTAGGTCTGTGCCTTGTCGAGACTCATGGTGAGATCATCGACATAAATCGTCTGTTCTGCCGGAAGGCCCATGTATTCCAGTGCGGTTTCATACATGCCTGGATTGGGCTTCAGCACACCGAGTTCAAAACTCAGCACAAGAAAATCATAGTAGTCATACGTGCCGGCTTCCTTCTGCTGGGGAACGGTGCTTGGCCAGGTGTCGGAGATGACACCGACACGGTAGCCGTGCTCCTTCAGGGTTTTCAGGGTTGGAATCGTGGATTCAAACAGAATGTAATTGGAAAAGTTATAGGTATGGTCATGACCGATGTCGAAGATCTGTTCCTCGGACAGACCAAGCTTCAGGAAGGCATTCAGATCGCGGAAATACTGTATGAACTTGCGGTCTTCCTCTTCCAGCGTCGGTGTGTAATGGTGTTCTTCGAGCGGGCGGTAGGCATGCGCCATTGCCTCTTTGCGAAGCGTCTCATCGATCGCATTAAAGACGTCTTTCGGCACATAATCAAAAAACCGGTTGGTAAGCATCCAGCTTCCGCTGGCAGGACGCTCCAGCGTCCATCCAAGGTCAAAAAATACCCCGTTGATCAGGCGTTCTCTCATAATGCTTTCAGTGTATATCAGATGCTATAATTCTGCCATGGCGAAACAGAAACGCAGGCGCCGCCTGCGGGTAGGAAGATTACTGGCACTGTTACTGGCGGCTGTGCTTTCCGTCGGTGTTTTGGCTGTCTTTGTCAGCGGCATTGTTCATGTCGTGCAGGAAATCTTTTCGCCGTCAGAACCGGCTGTGGAACCGGAACCGACGCCGACACCGGATCCCACCTATAAGAATTCCTATAACTGGCAGAACGTAACGGAAGATGAAAACGGCTTTTTGTCGTACGAAGACGATACCTATACATCCCGGCTTGGCATTGATGTTTCCCATTATCAGGGCAATATTGACTGGAATGCCGTCCATGAGGCAGGTGTGGAATTTGCCTTTATCCGCGCGGGATACCGGGGACATACGACCGGAGAACTGCATGAAGATACCGGGTACCGGGACAACATTCAGCGTGCCCTTGATGCGGATGTGGAAGTCGCGGTCTATTTCTTCTCCCAGGCAAACGGTGCGGAAGAAGCGGTTGAAGAAGCCAATTATGTCATGGAGCTGATTAAGGATTATCCGGTCCATGTGGTCGCATTCGATCTGGAATTTGAACGGAATGAGGGACGGCTGAAGGATACCACACAGGATGCCTGCACGGAAGCTGCGGCCGCATTCTGTAAAACACTGAATGACAATGGCTATACGCCGCTGGTCTACGGCAGTGCGAGCTTTCTCACGCATGAGATCCGTATGCATGAAATTCAGGATCAGACGCAGTTCTGGCTTGCCTGGTATGACGATAAAGAACCGCCGTTTCCCTATGCCTTTACGATCTGGCAGTATTCCTGTGAAGGAATCGTGCCCGGCATTGAAACCGCGGTTGATATGAATATCCTGATGGTGAAAAAGTAAGGCTAAACGTCGGTTTCCCGCAGTTCTCTGCGTACTTCTTCGGCAGTGACACTGCCTTTGGAAAGATTCTGAATCTGTGTGGGAACGGATGGGTCATCCGATGCGAAGAGACAGGTGACCATGTCTTCATAGAAGAAATCCACCACCTCATACTCCCGGCGGATCCAGCCTTCCAGAACACCGGACAAAGAATACGGATAAGTGACGGAATATACCGTCACTTCTTTGTCTTCCACCTTCGGGCTCTCGTTAAGCAGCGTCTGTGTACAGCCGCCGTATGCCCGCGCCAGTCCGCCGGTGCCGAGCTTGATGCCGCCGAAGTAACGTACGACCGCAACGCACGTATCGGTAAGACCGGCATGGCGGATTGCCTCGAGAATCGGAATACCGGCAGTGCCAGCCGGCTCTCCGTTGTCGGAAGACCGCTGGATATCGCGGTCACTTAACACATAGGCAGTGCATACATGGGTGCTGTCCGGGAATTCCTTCCGGATTTCCGCAATGAAAGCCCGTGCCTCTTCTTCCGTATGAACCGGCCGGGCACAGGTGATGAAGCGGGACTTGTTTATAACCGTCTCGGAACGGACGGTGCGTTTCAGTCTCATACACATCGATTGTATCAGAAATATCGCAATGACTTGCGGCGTGCGTGCAATAGCCGCCGTGTTATACTGTTCGTATGCCAAGTTATGCGATCGTCAGCCGGCCGGATGCCGTATCAGAACGACTGAAAGAACGCCTGAACCGGATTCTGTCGGATCAGGGATTTACCCTTGCGGAAGCGTGCCCTGAAACGGTGCTTGTCATCGGCGGTGACGGAACCTTTATCTATGCCGTGCATAAATATATTGATGTGCTGGACAAGGTCCAGTTCTTTGGAATCCATACCGGAACACTTGGGTTTTATACGGACTACCGGGATACGGATTTTGAAGCTTTCGCCGCAGACTTTGTGCATGGAAGAGTGACGGAGTTTTCCTATCCGATTCTGGAAGGAAAAACCGAACACGAAACCTTCTACGGGATTAATGAAATCCGGGTCGAGAATGCGGTAAGGACCCAGGAAATGAATGTGTATCTGAACAACTCACTGTTTGAAATTTACCGCGGGACCGGCATGTGTGTTTCCACACAGCTCGGGTCCACGGCATACAACCGCTCGGTCGGCGGAGCGGTGATCCAGGATGGCCTGAATCTGATTCAGATGACGGAAATCGCCGGCATTCATCACAGTAAATACCGTTCGCTTAATTCCCCGTTCGTGATGGCCGGGGATACGGAGATTGCCTTCACCGCAAAGAGTTTTGCGGGGGCGATGCTGGGAGCGGACAGTGAAGTCTTTCCGCTGGACAACGCCCGGCGGATCATGATCTCCGTTTCCGACAGTAAGCGGGTTCGCATGCTGAAGGGACGTAATGTATACTATTTTGACCGGCTCCAGAGCCTGTTTTAGGAAGTTGAGGCTGTTATGCGCAATTATCGTTCACTTTATGAAATGCTGCTGTTTCCCATCAGCGTGCTGTATTTCGCAACATTCCTGCTGGGGCTGGGAAATATCATAACGAATGAAACATTCTCTTACATTATTAATATCGACAATGACTTTGTGCAGCTTGCCGCTGAATGCATGAGCCGTATCGGCACCTTCCTGCTGGTACAGTTCCCGCTGATTTTCCTGATTCGTCTGTCTGCCCGCAAGGCCGGCAGCGCAACCACAATGATCTCGGCGATCTCCGGCTATGTTGCTTACCTTGTCATTACGATGTATTTCGGCAATCCGGATCTCCCGGCTTCCGCATACTCTTCGATCCTGGGTCTTTCGATGACCACCGCCGGCAGCGCCACGGTGCGCAGCGGCGTGCATTATCCGCTTCAGACCGGCATCGTTGCGACCGCCGTCGTTGCGGTCATTACTCTGACCAGTTATAACCGTTCCCGCACCCGGAGTGAATACAGTTTCTTCTCCTTCATCTCGCGGGATACGTGGTGCGTCATCCGGACCGTCGTGCTTTCGTCCATTGCGGCTGTGGTCATTACCGTCGCATGGCCGTATGTGGTCAATGCGATCACTACCGCGATCAATTACATTTCGGGAGATACTACCAATCCGGTCAACCTGATGCTGTATGGAATTCTGGAACGGGTGCTCAGCGCGCTGAACCTCGGAACCATGGTCCGTTCTCCGTTCTGGTACGGCTCCAACGGCGGAACCTGGATCTCCATGGCCGGTGCGAATATTGCCGGTGATGTGAACATCTGGACCGCACAGTATGAAGCCGCATCCCTGTCCGGTATGAGCGGTCGCTTTATCACGCCGTACTATGTCATCAACATCTTCGCAATTCCGGGTCTTCTGCTCGCATTCCAGACCCTGCAGACAGACCGGCTGGAGCGCCGCCGTCTGCGGATGTTCTATATCGTGGTCGCATGCATTTCCATTCTGAGCGGTTCACTGCTTCCGCTGGAAATCACGTTGCTGCTGCTGTGTCCGCTGCTGTATCTGTTCCATGTTCTTTATATGGGACTGCTCTACGGCGTATTCCAGGCGATGCATATCTACCTTGGATACAGTTATCACGGCACAGCGACCATTACAGCGATGCCGGGAACACTCCTCGAATTCCTGAGTTACCTGCAGAATACCGCAATGCGCAACACGCTGGTCCAGGTCGCTGTCGTCGGAGTCGTTTCCTTTGTTGTCTACTTCCTGATGACACGCCTTTACTTCAAGCGTCTGGCGCTGGATCTCTTCCACACCGGATACAAGGATGAAGTGGTTCAGGGAACGATTGAGGCAATCGGCGGAATTGAAAACATCAAGATGATTCATTCCGGTACCGAACGGCTGATCATCAGCCTGTATGACGCAGACAAGCTGAACGTAGAGAAACTGCGGAGTCTTGGCGCAGTGCGTGTAATGGAAACCAAAGCGGGATATGCGATCGGTTACGGCGCACGTTCCACAATGATCCGGATCGGCATTTCCGAATATCTGAAACAGTCGGTACGAAGCGTCTGACATCAGCTCAAAGCGGCTCTGAAACGGGCCGCTTTTTATATGTGTGAGTGCGGGAGGTAAGGCTGTGCCGGACGGGCGAAACGTTGTAAAAAGCGATAACCATAGTAAAATATGACCATAGGGGTATTTTCACTATGACGAATCGACTTCCCGAAAAACTTACAGCGCTTCGAAAGCACTTTGGATATTCGCAGGGTGACATGGCTGAAAAACTGGTCGTGCCGGTTGCGGAATACATGAACTGGGAAAACGGCAACACGATCTGCCGGATTGATCAGCTGCTTCAGCTTGCGCATATTTACCGCGTACCCGTCGAGGATCTTGCGGACAATACCAGAACGGTGACACTGCCGCGACTTGATGAAGACGATGACAGTATTCAGATTTCGTTCACCGGATCGAAAACAACCGATACTCTGCAGGGAATCACGGTTTCTCCGACAGCGAAAGAGGAAACCGAAGACTTTGCGGACAACCTTATCGCAAAAACCGTAGTACCTTCCGAACCGGAACGGGACCTCACGAACGATACAATCGTCTTCCAGGAAACAACCGTGAATGAGATCACGGATGACCCGGAAGAAGAGGAATATGAGGAAGAGGAACCGGAAGCGTATGTTCCTCCCAAACCGACGCATAAACCCGCAAGACAGAAATCCGGAGGCTCCGGATTTGACTTCGGCGCAATTCTTGAAAAGGTGGATAAACGGACCATGCTGGCGATTGCGGGCGGTATTGCAGGACTTGCCCTGATCATCGGTGCAATCAACCTGATCCGGGGAATGGGCGGCTCTACAAAAGTGGAACTGTCCGATACGAACCGGCTTGCGCTTGGCTCCACCTATTCCATGTATCTTCCGGAAGAAGGCAAACTTGTGACATCCGGACAGAATATTCCTTCCCTTGAAACGGATGGACTGGTTCAGATATCCTCCGGTTCCAACTGGGCAATGGGTCTGAAGAAAGACGGCACGGTTGTCTGTGCCGGTGCGCAGAATGCATGCAAGGTTGATGACTGGGAAGATATCGTGATGATTGCGGCAGGTGAAAACCACAGTGTCGGTCTGAAAAAGGACGGTACGGTGGAATGCAACGGAAGTTCCGGTGCCTGCGGCGTCAGCGACTGGGAGAATGTCAAAGCGGTATATGCCGGAAATGAGATTACCATCGGCATCACCGATACCGGAGATACACTGGTCTCCGGAAACTTCTCGTCAATTGACCGTGTGAAAGCACTGACTGATGTCAGCTCAATTGATATCGGCAACAACCAGATTGCGGTAGTGCATCAGGACGGCTCCGTCAGCTGCTACGCGGTCGGCTCCGGCTCCACCAGCAATACCACAATCTGGACAGGCATGAGTCAGGCTGCGGTCGGCGGAAGCTTTGCGGCGGGTCTCTCCGGCGGAAAGGTCAAAGTCGCAAGTACCGATGAAAGCATGGTGAAAACGGCTGATGAATGGAGCGGCATCAAATATATCGCCGCCCGAAACAACACCCTCATTGCGGTGAACGCAAAGGGCACGGTTATCGGTGCCGGTGACAATACGATGGGTGTCTATAATGCCAATGACGCAGATCCGGAGGCAACCGAAGATCCGGATGAGAAGGACGGCGAGAAGCTGAAACAGGTAGCCAACGTTCAGTACACCGTTACCTCCGCAAACCTCCAGATTTCCTGGAACAAGGTTGAAAACGCGGATTACTATACCGTAAAGATCAACACGTCTCCGGAGACGTCACTCAAGACCGAGAAAACAAACGCGTCCGTTTCCACTGACAAACTGAAGAGCGGAAGTTCCTATGTGATTTCCATTACCGCATGTTCGAAGGACGAAGAGAAATACAAGAACTCCGAACCGCTGATTGTGCATTATCAGTTTGAGGCAAATCTGACCAAACTGGCACAGCCTTCGGGAATCAATGTTTCCCAGGACGGCAATAAGATCAATGTCAGCTGGAATGCGGTCAATAACGCAGCGCGTTATGAAGTGACGATTGAAGAAGTCTCACAGAGTGTAACAGGCACCAGCATCACCTTCGATGTGGAAGGCTGGCCTTCCAAGGATTTCACAGTATATATCACCGCATATCCGAAGGACGGCGATACCCGTTATACCTTCAGTGATGCAGGCGCAGGCGCAGGATCCTTCAAGGCGGAAAAGAAAGATCTCAGCACACCGGAATTCAATTCTCTGGTTCCGAATCAGGACGGCACATTGTATGTTTCCTGGAATGCGGTCAATAATGCGGGCGGTTATACCGTATCCTGCGGCGATCAGACACAGAGTGTTGCGGGCACATCCGTAACGTTCTCGGGTCTTACACTTGGCGGAGAATATACCGTACGTGTCACTGCAAACCCGTCGGATACCGACAAGTACAACGTAAGCCAGCAGGCATCCCGGACAGTGACCATGCCGGCACCGACTCCGGCGCCCACACCGGTTCCGACGCCGACACCTACGCCAACACCGACTCCGACCCCGGAGCCCACTCTGGAGCCGACCCCGACGCCGGTCCCGGAGCAAACGCAGGAACCGGCTCCTTCTCCTGAACAGCCAGAAACAAAACCAGAGGGGTAATCATATGTCAGTGAATGAAACGGAAATCAATACTGCAGAGAAAATCTGGTATTATGCAAAACCGGACGGTTCCAAGTTCGGACCGTATACCGATGCGGAACTGGTCAAGCTCCTTCAGAACGGCATTCTCACCAAGGATGACTACATCTGGATGACCGAGTTTGAGAACTGGATGCTGATTGGAAATTCGATTTACAGCTACTATCTTGAAAAAACACTTTAATTACAGCGAAGACGCCTGATACGGGCGTCTTTCTGGTCGGAGGCAAATTATGAGAACGAAACTGAATCTGTATACCCATGACGGACAGTTCCATGCGGATGAGGTATTCGCGACCGCAATGTTTTCTCTGATGGCAGAGGAAATCAATGTTGTGCGGGGCGGCGATACGGAGATTCCGGAAAACACGGACGAATGGATCGTCTATGATATCGGCGGCGGAGAACTGGACCACCATACACCGGAAAATAAGGAAACCAACGGAACACATCCCGGAACGAACATTCCCTATGCGGCGTGCGGCCTTGTCTGGCGGAAGTACGGGCCGGAAATCCTGGAAGCGCTGGATTGTGAGGAGAGCTATACCGAACGGGTAATGACCCGGCTTGAGCGGACACTGATTCTCGGCATTGATGCCAGGGATAATGAATTCAATCCGGTGAATGCGGTATTTGAAGGAATCCCGAACCTGACTGATCCGCAGAAAGAGGAAATTCTGCGGGCAGCGCGGAACAGTCTTACCGTTACGGATATTATCAAGGATTTCAATCCGACCTGGAATTCCGATCTCGATCCGTATGAATGCTTTCTGGATGCCGTCTCCTTTGCGAAGGATATTCTGCTCAACCGCATTTACAGCATCATGTCGAGCATCGATGCGCGGGACTTTGTCCTGCGGGCGATCGACTATTCCGCAAATCACATCATGATCATGGACCGCTTTGCGCCGTGGGAGGGCGTACTTTACGGACAGAAAAGCAATCCCAAGGCAAATGACATCTGGTATGCGATTTATCCTGCCGCAAGAGGCGGATGGAATCTGCAGTGCGCAAGAATGAGTTCGGAGGATCGCAATACGTTCCGCCATCCGCTGCCGAAGGAATGGCTTGGTCTGCGCGGGGAGGAACTGCAGAAGGTGACCGGTGTTCCGACGGCGCAGTTCTGCCATGTATCAGGATTCCTGTGCGGCGCGGATACGGAGGAGGACATTCTCGATCTTGCGCGCATGGCATGCGACTAAAAAAGGAGGCATGAAGCCTCCTGTACGATATGGACTCAGGACAGAGACGCGAGTACTTCCTTCATTTCGGGAATGGAAGAGCTTGCGCCTTTTCTTGTGACGGAAATGGATGCGGCTTTGGACGCAAGGCGGAGTGCATCCTGTACCGGTACGCCATCCGCCAGGGAGCCGATCAGGAATCCGGTAAAGGTATCTCCGGCGCCGACCGTATCCACCGCTTCGACAGGATATGACTCCTGCGAATAGGTTCTGCCTTTATGTACGGCAATACTGCCTTTTGAGCCAAGCGTAATCACAATCATCGCATTGGGATAACGCTTCGCAAGATCACTCAGCGGATCTTTTGCATAGTCACTGAGCACAGCCGCTTCATCTTCATTCAGCAGGAAGAGATTGACATAGCCAAGCGGCATCTTCAGAACTGACTCATTCATCGGGGAAGGGTTCAGCGCGATGACCATTCCGATATCATGGGCACGCTCAATCAGATACGGCAGTTCGGAAATTTCATTCTGCAGAATCAGCCAGTCTCCCCGTACAAAATGGGAGAGCACTTCGTCGATGTGCTCGCGGGTGATCGCCTGATTGGCGCCGCCGTCCAGCACGATGCAGTTTTCACCGGACGGAGTGACCTGAATAAAGGCGCTTCCGCTTGGGGTATCCTCCAGTATACGGACAAACTCCGTACTGACGCCTGCACTCTGCAGGGTGTCGAGGAGAATCTGTCCGTCCTGCTTTCCGACGGCACCCGCATGATAGACATAGGCACCGCTTTTTGCCAGCGCTACGGACTGGTTCAGCCCCTTGCCGCCGCAGGCAGTCATCCGGCTGAAGGAGGCCTCCGTCTCACCGGGTTTTACGAAATGATCCACATGATACGTGTAGTCGAGGTTCAATGATCCGAAATTCAACAGTTTCATGATAAAAAACTCCTTAAATTCATTATATCTGCCGGATTCTTTCTGTGCGAGAGAAGATACCGTTCGTTGAACGGTGCCTGCGGTTAAGGTATAATTTCGATGTTTGAGTAACAGTACAGGGACGTCCTGCGGACGTCTCTTTCACAAAAGCCAGAGGAGGCAGAATCATGATCAGACTCTATAACACAAAGTCGCTTTCCGTTGAGGAATTCAAGCCGATCAAAGAGGGCGAGGTAAGCATGTATGTATGCGGCCCGACGGTGTACAACTTTGCGCATATCGGAAATGCGCGTCCGATGGTCGTATTTGATGTTCTGAAACGTCTGTTTGAGGCGGAGGGATACAAGGTCACCTACGTATCCAACTTCACGGACGTGGATGACAAGATCATCAATAAGGCCGCAGAAGAAGGCGTTAGCGAAGAAGTTATTGCCGAGCGTTATATCGATGCTTATCAGGCAGTGCGCAGCCAGCTGAATACCGAACTGCCGGATATTACGCCGCGTGTTACGGAAACCATGGATCAGATTATCGAATTCATCGATGATCTGGTAAAGAGCGGACATGCCTATGAAGTCAATGGTGATGTCTACTTCGCGGTAGACAGCGTACCGACCTATGGTGAAATCTCCCACCAGCATCTCGATGATCTTGAGGCCGGCGCCCGTATTGAAGAGAATGATCAGAAGAAGAATCCGTTTGACTTTGCGCTCTGGAAGAAGACCGACAAGGGAATCAAGTGGAACTCTCCGTGGGGCGAGGGACGTCCGGGATGGCATACCGAATGTGTTGTCATGATCAACAACAACCTCGGACCGAAAATCGATATTCACGGCGGTGGAATGGATCTCCGTTTCCCTCACCATGAAAATGAAGCGGCTCAGCAGGAAGCACTGCATCACAATGCGCTTGCCAACTACTGGATCCATAACGCGATGGTCAACATCAACGGCGAGAAGATGTCCAAGTCCCTCGGAAATACCCTCTGGGCAAAGGATGTCGTGGAAAAACTTGGCACGAATCTGACCCGCTGGCTGATGTCATCCGTGCATTACCGCAAGGAACTCAACTTCTCCGATGAGACGATTGAAACAGCCCGGAAGGAACTCGACAAGGTTATGACACCGGTCCGTCAGGCAATGATCAAATCTGCGCTTGCCGGACAGGATATCTCCGGTATGTGCGATGAAGCCGCATACCGCGAATTCCTCGATCAGCTGGATGATGACATGAATACGCCGAACGCATATACCGTGATTTTTGAGACGGTCAAGAAACTCAATACCTCACTGCGTCAGCGTGAGATTGACTGGAATACCGCCGGCGCTGCCTGCGGTGCCGTTGTGAAGATGCTGGGAGTGCTCGGTATCACCGTTCCTTCGATCACCGTCACAGAGGAAGACCGGGAACTCTTCGCAAAATGGAATGCGGCAAAAGCCGCGAAGGATTTTGCGGCAGCGGATGAATGCCGTGCAAAGCTGATTGAGAAAGGCCTGATCTGATGCGTCCGGATGAACATTCCGGAAGAACGCTCGCCTATCTCGGCGATGCGGTCTGGTCCCTCAAAGCCCGCGAGTATCTGATCGAAAAGGGATACGGAACCGGGCGTCAGCTTCAGTCCAAAACGATTAAACTAGTCAGCGCGAAAGCACAGGCGAAAGTATATGACGCCCTGCATGAAGAAGGCTGGTTTACGGAACAGGAAGAGGAGATCTTCCGCCGCGGCCGCAACGACAATGCAGGTTCGGTCCCGAATCATACCGATGTGCTGACCTATCGCAGATCCACCGGAATTGAGGCGGTCATCGGATGGCTTCGGCTGGAAGGAAACGATGCACGGATTGATGAACTCTTCATGCGTGCGACAGAAATTACAGGAGTAATATGACACAGATATTGTACGGAAGACAGGTTGTCCGTCAGGTGCTGAAGGAAAACCGCAAGGTTCGCAAACTGTACCTGCAGTCTCCGATGCCGGAACTGGAAGCGCTGGCGAAGAAGGCCGGTGTTCCGGTTGTGCTTGCGGACCGGAAAAAACTGAACCGGATCACGGAGAGTGAACATCATCAGGGCGCTGCGGTTGAAATCGAACCGTACGAAACCGTCTCACTCGATGAGCTGATCCGCGGGAAAAAGGGAACGTATGGATTCCTCATCATGCTGGATGAACTGGAAGATCCGCATAACCTCGGTGCCGTGCTTCGTACGGCGGATGCGGTCAATGCGGACGGCGTGATTATCAAGAAGACACACAGCGCAGGACTTACACCGACTGTCGCCAAAGTCAGCGCAGGTGCCATTGATACGGTAAAGGTGGCGGCGGTCACCAATCTGACAAATGCATGCAAGGAACTCAAAAAACAGGGTTACTGGATCGTCGGCGCTGATATGGACGGTGTCGATTACCGGACACTGAACTACGACTTCCATACCGTGCTTGTCATCGGAAATGAAGGCAAAGGCATCTCCCGCCTGGTACGGGAAAACTGTGATCACATCGTCAGTCTGCCGATGCGGGGAACGATCTCTTCTCTGAACGCTTCGGTATCTGCCGGCATCCTGATGTACGGGATCGACGCAAAGCGCAATCCGATCCAATAAGACATATCTGCATGCCTGAACTGATCATGCAGATCAGATAAACCTCCGGATGAGACACCAGAATTATCAGGTTCTGATGGCTGACCGGAGGTTTTTGTATGCGCTGATTTCATGTGCTGCACAGTGCATTTTCCGGTTATTCACATACGCTGTGGACGGGCTGTGCATGAATTGGGTATAAAAATGAACAACTTGTTGAGAGAGCGGAAAACATGTGGAAAAATCACCGCCGGATGGATGCTAGAGTGTTACTGCATTCAACAGAAAACATCAGGAGGTGAGTGAAATGGCGGCGAATACATATGAACTTCTGTATATGATCCGCATGAAGAATGCGGAAGCGATGGAGGAACTGTTTGAGGTATTCCGCCGCTGCATTGACGCGGAGATTGCAGTGCAGATATCCAGATATCAGGTGCTGCGAACCTTCCGTGACGATCTGACCATTGAAGGACAGATTGGAATCGTGCATGCGGCGGAGTGTTACCGGGAAACGCCGGCATGCAGATTCACTTCGTTTGCGACGGTTGTTATACACCGAAGAATCCGGCAGGCCGCAAAGCATTACCGGCTTGCGGCGGCGGAACACGGTTTGAATCCGCTGTCGCTGGATCTGAATGATGCGGATATGAGTGCAGCGTTTACGAATCTTATACCGACAAAAGACAGACTCAGTGACCCGGAGTTCCGGCTTCATTTCAATGAAGCGAAACGCCGCATGAAACAGGCTGTACAGAAGATGAATAAAACAGAACGGAGAATTCTGTATTCCTGGACCGAAGGCGGCAGCTATGTGATGAAGGCGGAACAGATGGGAATGACATATCGGCAGTATGAAGGGAAACTGGGACGTGTCAAACGCAAGGTGCTGGATGCGGTAAAAGGAGATGCGCCTTCAAAATCCATGCGGGAAATGACTACGGCTGGGCTATAATGTGCGTGTTAAGGAGACATGCATATGGGCATCACAGTAATCGGAGCGGTATTCATTGATATCAAGGGCTTTCCTCTTGCGCAGTATATTCCTGCCGGGCGCAACGTCGGAAATGTGGTTCAGGTGCACGGCGGTGTCAGCCGGAATATTGCGGAGGATATCGGCAATGTCAATCTGAAGCCAAACTTCCTGAGCGTTGTGGATGATTCCGGCACAAGCACGGATGTGCTCGAGCGGCTGAATGAACACGGCGTCAGCATCGATTATGTCATGAAGGAGAAGGACGGACTTGGTATCTGGCTGGCGATTTTCGACAATCACGGCGATGTGACTGCGTCCATCTCCAAACGTCCGGATCTTATGCCGCTGCGGAAGCTTCTGCTTGAAAAAGGCGAAGAGATCTTTCAGAACTCCGACAGTATCGCACTTGAGATCGATCTCGAAGAGGAGGTTCTGGAAGTGGTGTTTGATCTTGCGGAACGGTTTCAGAAACCGGTATTTGCGGCTGTCTCCAATATGTCCATTGCGATGGAACGCAGAAACTATCTGAGCAGGGTTGCGTGTCTGGTATGCAACCAGCAGGAGGCGGAACTGCTGTTCTCCTGCAGTCTTGAGAACCTCGATACCGAACAGCTGAAGCATGTGCTGTATGAAAAAGCCATGCACGCAAAAATCCGCCGGATGGTGGTAACCCTCGGCGAAGAAGGCTGTATTTATATAGAAAAGGAAGTATGCGATTTTTATCCTTCCTACAATGTGGATGTCATCGATACGACCGGTGCCGGAGATGCCTTCTTTGCGGGCGTGACCATCGGACTGACATACGGTAAGACCCTGCAGGAATCTGCGATCATCGGAACACGGCTTGCATCATCCGTGATTGCGACAAAGGAAAGCACCTGTCCTGCATTCATGCCGGAGGAGTTCGGCATCAGGCCGCAGGTATGAAACGTACAGCCGGCCATACACCACGGCTTCCCGTAATCGGAGAACTGCGTGATACAGAACACCTGGACACCTGTTCCTATGACATGCGTGCAGAAGGAATTCGCCTGGCAAACCAGCGGATAAGCGATCCGGGAGATCTGCAGTGTGAGGAATGTGAATTCGATCATGTCACATTTGAGGGAAACGGACGCGGCAGCCGGTTTACGGATGTGATCTTCCGAAACTGTGAGTTTCCGGCGGCTGTATTTGATGAATCTTATTTCTGCCGCTGTCTGTTTGAAAACTGCCGGCTTTCCGGCACATCACTGGTGCGTGCATCCTTCCGGGATGTGACGATCCGGGAATCCGTGATGGACTATGCAAACTTCAGCGCCTCATCGCTGAACAGCGTCCGCATGGAACACTGCCGTTTGACGGAGGCGGCCATATCAATGTGTACGCTGAAACAGACGGTGTTCCGGGAGTGTGATCTGTCACGCTGTGAACTGGCGGACACAAAACTTTCGGGAATCGACTTATCCGATTCTGATATCAGCGGAATCATGGTGAAGCCGTCCGATCTGAAGGATGTTACGGTGAACCGTGATCAGGCAGTTGTCTTTGCGGCACTGCTTGGGATTCACGTAACGGATTGAGAATATAAAAAAAACAGGAGCACTGCCTGCGCATATAATGCGGGCTGACGCTCCTGTTTTCTTATTTGGTGATGCGGATGTTGTCGACCGGTTCAAATTCAATGACCGGAACTTCTTCAAAGCGTTTGCGAAGCAGTTCAATCATATCGGTATGAACTTCCGCTACGGTCGGAATGTCCTTCATGAAGCCGTAATTTCCGCCGCCCTTTGCGCGGTACTGACAGAGACAGAGGGTGAAGGTGTCATCATCCTGAATCTCGTTCCCGTTTTTTGTCAGAGATACGATCCGGTCGCCCGGGTCATTGGATACATTGATCGTATATTCAATGCCGTCCACCATATCGTAATAATACGGCCGCTCTTTCGGCGACAGATAACGCGGATTGACGATGATCCGTCCGCCGTCGATGGACCAGTATTCCGCGGAGTGTTCAAGATAAGCGCGCAGCTGTGCTCCGGTAATCTGCTTTACCGCAAGCGTATCCGCGTATTTGTAGGTGGAAAGCAGATCCCGCATGGTGATGACCGGTTTGAATCCGGTCGCATTCTTGAACAGTGCAGAACCGGCAAGATCGGCACCGGTCGCATCCCGCATGACCTGATTGACAAAGGTGACAACCTGGGATTTGTGGAAGCGGGCCTCAAACGGATCATGAATCGTAAGATCCATGGAGGTGTGGCCGATCGGAGTGTCCAGCCACTTCTGGCACTCTGCTTCTTCTTCCGCAGACAGCGCCAGCATAGCTTCGTCCGCCGGACCGTCATTCGGCAGAAGCCGTGCATCGATTTCTCCGGTATCGGTATAGATATCAATGCAGGCGAGGCTTTCGCCGTACTGGCCGGTCTGTGCATAGACGGTATTGAATGCCTTTCCGCAGCTCTGTATATGTGTATGTCCGGTAATCAGAACATCGATTCCGGCAATTTCCCGTGTGATCTGATACGCCTGATCTTCGCCGGTCAGTTCCCGTGTTGCCATGCCCGTCACAAGATCACGTTCGAATCCGCCGTGATAGAGACCGATCACATAATCCGGCTTTTCCAGACGGCGAATCGTTTCGACCGTGGTTTTCGCGCTCAGGAATGCATCCTTGAGACGGAAGGGCTTAAGCTCCCTGTTGGAGTGAAGATGCTTAAGGTAATGCGTCGTAATACCGAAGATTGCGACTTTCTTTCCGCCGATCTCACGGATGGCGTAACTCGCAAAGACCGGTTTTCCCTTGGACTGCACATTGCATGTAATACACGGGGCATCCAGGTGGTCGAGATGCCGCATGAGGGCATCTTCTCCGTAATCAAAATCATGATTGCCGAGATTGATATAGTCATATCCGAGGGTATTCATGGCAATCGTGTACGGAGATACTTCCTCGGGGTGATACAGATAATGGTATGTCTGGAGCGGCGAACCCTGGAGAACGTCACCGTTGTCGAGCAGGAGGGTGTTTTCATCCCGCAGAAGATCAACGAGTGTTTTCATCCGCGCCAGTCCCAGCATCGCCTCTGATCCGTCGTTGTAGCTGTACGGATAGATACAGCCGTGCATATCAGAAGTTGCCAGGATTCGAATCCGGTTTTTCATAGAACGAACTCCTTTCGGATTTGAATATTATAGCAGGTAGAAGGGAAAGAAACGGTTTTCTTTCCGGAAGTCCTGCAATTACAATGGAAACGTATGGACAATACAGACGGAATCCGGAAGGAACTGAACTTCCGGCAGCTCGGAGGAATCCGCGTAACAGACGGCAG
Source organism: Solobacterium sp. (assembly GCA_017469885.1). Classification (GTDB taxonomy): domain Bacteria; phylum Bacillota_I; class Bacilli_A; order Erysipelotrichales; family Erysipelotrichaceae; genus Bulleidia. Next base: position 254,557 of record JAFUFO010000038.1, on the reverse strand, counting down.
GATGATCCGTCGGAACACGCTGTACCGCAGCGGCGGTCTGCACTTAATGAATGCGCAGGAGCTGGAAATCGTAAAACAGCTGAAGATCCGGACCGTGCTCGATCTGCGGGACCGCTGGTCACAGAAGCGAAAACCGGACCCCGATATCGGTGCCGGGCATGTGGTCTATGACGGGATGCCCGCAAAAGGCGGGGAGTCGATTGACTTTTCTGCGGTCGGATTCGGGCAGAAGGGCGATGCGGCCCTGACGCAGATTGAAAAAGTCCGCCAGTATTATCTGAACATGTCCTATGGATACCAGGCGTTCCATGCGATGTTCGACGCATTGCGGAAAGGAACAGAGCCGTTTCTTGTGCACTGCACAAAAGGCAAGGACCGTACGGGACTGGCCTGTATTCTGATCCTGCTGGCACTTGGGGCAGATGAAGAAACTGCCCTGCAGGACTATCTCTTATCAAATGAATACCGGGAAACTGAAATACGAAACCGTCTTTCGGAGGGCAGAACCATTGCGCCGGAAGATGAAGGTTATATGACATTGATGTATCTGCGGGAAGGTGTAAAAGAACAGCTCGGACGGGACATCCTCGCAAACATCCGGAAACGAAACGGTACGATCGAGCAGTATATGTCTGAGGAATACGGATGGGATGACACGGACCTGAATACCTTCCGAAACCACTATCTGGAATGAGAACTGATAACTGACAGCGCGGGATTGTCGGAATCGGTTCTTTTCTCTTATAATCTCTTAACAGAAAGAGGACGCCATGGCATATATCGACTTTCGGAATGTTTCGAAAATCTATAAGACCGGGGAAGTGGAAGCGAGGGCGCTTGACGGCGTCAGTTTTTCCATCGAGAAGGGGACGTTTGTGATTATCTGCGGTACGAGCGGTGCCGGAAAATCCACGATTCTCAATATCCTCGGCGGTATGGATGTATGTACCTCCGGTGAAATTGAAGTGGACGGAACACGCGTCGATCAGATGAATGAACGGCAGATGACGGACTATCGCCGTTTTGATATCGGCTTTGTCTTCCAGTTCTATAATCTTGTTCAGAATCTGACCGCGCTGGAAAATGTGGAACTGGCAACGGAGATCTGCGCCAAACCGCTCGATCCTGCCACTACGCTTTGTCAGGTCGGACTGGAAGCACGCATGCATAACTTTCCTGCACAGCTTTCCGGCGGCGAACAGCAGCGTGTATCGATTGCCCGTGCGCTCGCAAAGAATCCGAAGCTTCTGCTCTGCGATGAGCCGACCGGCGCCCTTGACTATGAAACCGGAAAACAGATCCTGCATTTACTGCAGGATACCTGTCACACGCACGGAATGACGGTGGTGGTTGTGACACACAACCTTGCAATCTGTCCGATGGCGGATCAGGTCATCCGTGTAAAGAGCGGGCATATCATATCTGACGAGAAAAATGAACATCCGGTGGATGTGAATGAAATTGAGTGGTAAGCATCATGGGAATGAAATACAGAGCAATGATTGCGGATATTGACGGCACGATCACAAAAAAGGGAGAGCCGCCGATGAAAGTTACCCGGCAGGCACTGATCCGGTGTCATGAGGCCGGCATGGATGTCGGTCTGGCAACCGGACGGCCGCTGGATCACCGGATTTTTGATCGGGCAAAGGTATGGGACCTCGGGTTTTCCTTTGATGTGCTGATCGGCATGAACGGCGGAGAACTCTGGGACCGGTATACAGACACCGTTGAGCGGGAATATATGCTGGGAGAGGATACCCTGCGGGAAATTCTCAGCTTCATGATGGATCTGGATGTCAATGCGATCATTTTTGCGGACGGGTATGATTATGTAAAAGCCACCCGCACCGACCGTCAGCTGGAATCCTCCATTCGGCGTAATAAATCGAAGGTGGAGTTTGTGCCGGCGGAAGAATTATGCAGGGCGCCTGCCTGCAAGCTGGAATTTCACTATGATGTATCCATTGAAGAAGAACTGTACCGTGTCATTGATGCACACAAGGATCCGCGCTGGACAGCCGTCCGGACATTTCCGGGCACCATAGAATTCATGGACCCGCGTGTGGACAAGGGCAGTGCGCTGCGGAAATACTGCACGCATGCAGGTATTACACCGGCAGAAGTCATTGCCTGCGGCGATATGGAAAATGATATCGGAATGATGAAAGCGGCAGGACTGGGTGTCTGTCTGTTAAACGGCAGTGAAGCTGCCCGCAGTGCCGCGGACAATGTGACTGATTATCCGGTGGCGGAAGACGGACTCGGGCGCTGGTTTTTCAAAACGATTTTTTCAGAGGATAAGGAATTCTGAGCAGTTTCACGGAAAACTGCTTTTTTATATAATAGGGAACGGAGGATTTCAGTTTATGCGAAATGCGATTGTCCTTGCGGCGGGAAAAGGAACCCGCATGCACAGCGACCTGCCGAAGGTGCTCCACAAGGTCGGAGATATGCCGATGGCAGAAGTAATTGTCAAAAATCTCAGAAAATGCGGTGCGGAACGCATCGTAACCGTGGTCGGCTATGGCCGCGAAAAGGTAGAGGCTGCCCTGAACGGAATGTGTGAGTTTGCCGTGCAGGAGCCGCAGCTCGGAACCGGACACGCGGTGATGCAGGCGGAACAGCTGCGCGGGGAAACCGGCGCGACACTTGTCGTCAACGGTGATGCCGCAACGATCCAGCCGGAAACACTGGCGGCACTTTATGAGTCCATTGAGCGGGCGGATATGGCGGTGCTGACCGTTTCTCTGCCGGATGCCGGCGCATACGGCCGTGTCATCCGCAATGAAAACGGCGATGTACTGCGGATCGTGGAGTTCAAGGACTGCAGTCCGGAAGAGGCTGCCGTACATGAAATCAATACCGGAATCTATGCCTTCCGCAATGAAAAACTGTTTGAAGCCCTTCAGGAGCTTACCAATGACAATGCACAGCACGAGTATTACATCACAGATCTCGTGGCTATCTTCCGCAGTAAGGGCTGGTCGGTGACCGGTGTTGTCGCAGAAGATATGGAAGAAGTGCAGGGTGTCAACGACTGTGTGGAACTGGCCCGCGCGAACAGATGGCTCAACCGGACCATCACACAGAAGTGGATGAAAGCCGGCGTGCAGTTTGCGGATCCGGACGCTTCCTATGTCGGACCGTTCGTGACGATCGGCCATGATACGGAAATCTATCCGAATGTTTACCTGTACGGAACAACGGCCCTTGGAAACAACGTGACCGTCATGCCAGGCGCATTTCTGCGCGATGTTACGGTAAAAGACGGCGCAACCGTACCTTCCGGAACCTGGGAAAACTGTGAAATTGGTTAATACTCGGGGTGGACACATCTGGAAAACCGGTGTACTATTCAAGCGCTAGAGCAAAGGAGAGGTACTTCATGGTAAAGGAAACAGTCATCTTCGCTCTCACATCCAGTACAGATCTCGCTTCGAGAATTGCCAGAGAACTCGGACTCGGACTTGGGAAAATTAAGGTGGAACATTTCGCGGACGGAGAAATCATGGTTACTCCGCAGGAAATTGTCCGCGGACGTTCCGTATTCATTATTCAGAGCACCTGCCCTCCCGTTACGGAGCGGCTCATGGAGGTGCTGGTATGCATTGATGCCTGCAAGCGTGCTTCGGCCGGTGAAATCACACTGGTAATGCCGTACTACGGCTACGCGCGTCAGGACCGTAAGGCAGCCAGCCGCCAGCCGATCACATCCAAGCTGGTCGCAGACCTGCTTCAGGTGGCAGGCGCAAAACGAATCATCACAGTCGACCTGCATGCATCGCAGATTCAGGGCTTCTTCGATATTCCGATTGATGACCTGACCGCGATTCCGATGCTGGGAAGATATTTCCGGGAGAAGAACATTCCGGAAGACAAGCTGGTCGTCGTATCTCCGGATCACGGCGGAACCGTACGTGCAAGAAGACTTGCGGAAACACTGAACGGCGCACCGATCGCAATTGTCGACAAGCGTCGTCCGCGTCCGAATGAAGTCGAGGCACAGAACGTCATCGGTGATGTCGACGGAAAAGACGTCATCGTCGTCGATGATATCTGCGACACCGCAGGCTCCCTGTGTGCTGCCTGCAAGATCCTCAAGGATCACGGCGCAAACAACATCTATGTCGGTGTTACCCACGGTGTATTCTCCAGAGATGCTGTGGACAAGATCGAGGCATCCCCGATCACCGAAATGGTCATCTCGGATTCCATTCCGCTGTCGGATGAGATTCGTGCCAAGACCACAAAGATCACACAGCTGACCATTGCGGACATGCTGGCGGAGACAATTGATGCGATTCAGAACCACAAGAGCGTATCGCGAGTCTACGACATGTATGACAACCGTCTGGTCTGAGTACAGAACTTACAGAATATATGCATAAACGGCGTCCTGAAGGCGCCGTTTTTCTGTGTAACGGTATAATGAAAGCAGACGAAACGGAGAACGCCGTATGACAGAACAGGAAATCGAAGAATATTTTCAGACACTGGAACCGGAGACCAGGGAACTGATTGTACGGATCAGCTGGGTACAGAGCAGTGCCAGCCCGATCAAGGATCACCCGCGGGAACCGTATCCGGTCCGCGCAAAATTTGACGAGGCTGTAGATACCGAAACCGGAGAGATCATCGGAAAGGGACAGCATAATTTTCTGAAGTGGTTTGTCCGGCCGGGATTGTTCCGTGACCCATTTGGATATCGGCTGACAAAAGGACATATCTATCGGCTGAAAGTCCGGCAGTGCGGAAACACGGCTGGCGATAATGAATATTACGTGGATGCACTGCTTGAAAAAGATGTGGACGAACCGCGGCTCGACCCGATTGCACAGTTCTACAGGGATTACGATACCGAAGTGACGGAATGCATCTTTCTGAATCAGAGAAAACTGTACGGGTGGGGGATGTACTGGGACTATCCGCGTTATGCAGTATCGGCAGTTGCGTGGATCATGAATCCGGAACACGGCGCAGTGGAATACCGCCCCGGAACATTTGTATTCCTGGATCCGCTGCGTAAGACACACGGCAAGCTTCCGTTTGAACCGCTTCATGCATACCGGGCACAGGTAAGAAAATCCCGTAAAAGCGATCATGAATTCCTGCTTGTAAGGATGCCGGTGGAAGTGAAGGAACCGCGGTTTGACGCAGTCATCGAAGATTATCTGAAGCCGCGCAGTATCAAAAATGAATTCGGAACCTTTACGCTTGACCGGGAGTACGACTGGTACGAAGGAACCGCGAATTATGCCGGCATGGAACTCAGTGTCCGTCTGGATACGGATGGCGGCGTTGATGCATCGAAGGCGGAAGCCGCACTAAAAACTATGCTCACCGGTACGAATGACCTGATCGTAAGAGCACAGAATTATGCGGCCGATGAAATGTATGGGAATCTGGAAGACTGGTATGATGAACCGCTCACCCGGGAAGAATTCATTGAACGGATTGGCATACCCGAAATCACAGTTTCCAATGAAGGTGAGGCATCGCTGTTTTTTGACGGCGGTGAACTGTTTGCCGGTCATACGATCATTGTCGAAATGGATGAAGCGAAAAATTTCACGGATGCCTACCTTGCCGGTTAAAAACAGAATCAGACTGGCATGTACATTTTTCATTCCATAAAAAGATCCGCACATGTGTGCGGATTTTCTGTTGGAATCAGTTCTGAGTAATACCGGACGATTTAAGAAATTCCATGCAGGAAGCGAATGCCTCATCTTCATGCGGACCGAAGAACCCGTGTTCTGCGCCGTCAATCAGATGCACTTCCGCATTGGGGAACTGTTCTGCCGCATCCAGGGAATACTGTGCCGGAACGATCGGATCATTACTGCCATGCAGTAACAGGACCGGTCCGGCATACTGTTTCATATCATCGAGGATCGGCTCATTCATCGCATCCACGAAGTACCTGCGGCTGACGGTCTGATCAAAAATTGTGACGGACTCCGGTACATCCTCAGGGGAAGAAAACTTGGCGCTGATCAGGTCATTGATGTTGAAAGCCGGATACATCAGAATCAGTCCTGCAATCTTATCGGGAAGATCTGCGGCGGTTTCGGTAACGATATAGCCGCCCTGACTCATGCCGAGCAGGATGATCGGCTGACCGTCCGCAATCCCGGTTTCCTGAAGATAGCGGAGTACATCCTTGAGATCTTCTTCCTCGGTGTGCACGCTCATATCATACAGTGTGCCGCTGCTCTGGATCGGATCTCCGCCGCCGCAGAAATCAAATGCATATGCGGCGATTCCCTGTTCCGCAAACCGTTTTGCGAACGGCTCGGCATGAAAGTGATTCGTCCCGATACCGTGGCAGAGAATTACAAGGGGATGCGTATCATTTTCGTCGTCCGGAAGATAGGTCTTTCCGTAAATATACTTATTCTCCAACGTGATCGGATGTTCTTCGACGGTATAGGAGCCCGCTGTATCTTCCGTGGCATCCGGAACAGAGGAAGGTGTTGGTGCAACAGAGGGCTGCGCAGGTGCTGCGGTTTCCGTGACCGGTTCCTGAGCCGCCTTGATCCACTCCCGGACGTAATGGGCACATACTGAACCAAAGTTGATTAAGAGGCCCAGTGTTATTGCGAGCAGAATCAGATATCGGGTAATGGGCTGCAGGTCTTTCCATCGTTTCATAACAAAAATTATAGCGTGAAACCGGAAATTCCTGCGGGCACTTAAAAGTTTTTTGAGAATGCATGCCGAAACAAAACGGGTGTGTTTATAATAAATTAAAGGCAGTTTTATGAGTACAGAATCCAGAAACCCCCGTTCCGTTCACCTCAGTGAGATGAGCACGGAGGAAATCGTCCGGCTGATGAATGAAGAAGATGCCGCGGTTCTTTCAGCGGTTAACCGCTGTATTCCGGCAATTGCACAGATTGCGGATGTTTACGCAGAAACCCTGAAAAACGGCGGACGGGTCTTTTACCTTGGGGCCGGCACAAGCGGAGGGCTGGCATTGCTGGATGCGGCGGAAGTGCCGCCGACGTTCGGGATGACGCCGGATCATGTCATCGCGCTGACGGCGGAAGATGGAATCAACTATACAACCAATGATGAAGACAGCCGCAGCAAGGCGGAAGAACAGCTTCGCATGCATGGCTGCAGTGAAAAAGATTTTGTGATCGGAGTTGCGGCAAGCGGCTCGACACCGTATGTCGCAGAGGGACTCCGTTATGCAAAATCCATCGGCGCAGCGACCGCTGCGATTGTATGCAATGCCGGAAGTGTGATGAAGGAACTTGCGGACTACTGCGCGGAAGCCGTTACCGGTCCGGAAGTGCTGACCGGCTCAACCCGGTTGAAAGCGGGAACTGCGGAAAAGATGATCCTGAACATGCTTTCCACTGCCGCAATGGTGCGGCTTGGAAAGGTGTATTCCAACTATATGGTCGATGTGAAGCCGATGAATGAGAAACTGGTACGGCGTGCAAGAAGCATCGTTATGGAAGTAACAGGCTGTGATGAAGCACAGGCAGCAGAGGCAATGAAAGCCTCGGATAATCACTGCATGAGTGCAATCCGCCTGATTCAGGGTAAAACCGAACAATAACAGAGGAAGGAGAGAAATTCGTTATGCCCACATTCAATTCCAACAGCAATGGAACCAAGAGCGCTCCCACAAACAAAGCAAGCAAGGCAGGAATGCCGTCCAATCTGCCAAAGTCCGCCACAGTTTCATCCCGTCCGGCCAGCAAGGCAGGTATGCCCAGCAATCTTCCCAAGACCGCTCCGGCAGCCGCAAAACCTGCAAAGAAGCCGCTCGATGAAATCGTAAAAGAAGTCATTGACGGCGCGTGGGGCGCAGGCGCAGACCGCAAGGCGAAACTCGAAGCTGCAGGCTATGACTACAATATGGTTCAGCGTGCAGTAAACCGTGTCGAAGGTGCTTCGGTTGCGGAACTCACGGCAGTCGTGGATCAGGTTATCCGCGGTGAATTCGGCAACGGCGCAGACCGTAAGGCAAAGCTGGAAGCTGCCGGTTTCGACTATGACAAGGTTCAGGCGGCAGTCAACGCAAAACTTGCCGGCAAGCCGATCGCACCTGCAGGAAACCTCGATGACATTGCGAAGGCTGTCATTCGCGGCGAATACGGCAACGGCGCGGACCGCAAGGCAAAACTGGAAGCTGCAGGCTATGACTACAATGCCGTACAGGCAAGAGTCAACGAGCTGCTCAAATAATCCGAAACGCTGAAATCCGGACGCAAATCCGGATTTTTTTATGCGGAAATCCGCTAGTATAGAAGTAATCAGAGGTTATCAGTATGTCAGATTATCTTGTGAATTATATTGATGCGCATGCGGAGGAACTGCTTGCGCTCGGCGATGAACTGTTCCATCATCCGGAACTTGGATTCAAGGAAACTGAAACAAAAAAGATCATTCAGAAGTTCCTTGACCGGCATGATCTGAAGATCGACCGGGAATATGCACTGACCGGATTCTCCGTGACGCTCGGGGAAGGCAGACCACATATCGGACTTGTTGCGGAGCTGGATGCGATTCCGACGCAGGGACATCCATGTGCAGATCCGCTGACTACCGCTGCACATGCCTGCGGTCATTCCACCCAGGTCGGAATCATGCTGGGGGTGATGGCGGCGCTGAACGACGATCCCAACCGTCCTGCAGGAACCGTAACACTGTTCTTTACACCGGCGGAGGAATTTACGGATATGGAATACCGTAAGGGCCTGGTGAAAGAGGGAAAGATCGCGTACTGTTCGGGCAAGCAGAACATGCTGGCGGAACATGTGCTGGATGATGTGGACTGCCTGATTCATGTACATGCGATGTCTGACAAGCACTGGCGCTTCAGCCTCGGCAGCGTGCTGAGCGGATTTGTTTATAAAAAGATTACCTTCCTCGGAAAAGCGAGCCATGCGGCGGCCTTGCCGGAGATGGGCATCAATGCGCTCCATGAATGCACGCTGTTCATCAGCGCCATCAATATGCTGCGGGAAACCTTCCGCGATGAAGACGTGGTGCGTCTGCACGGCATCATCGACAACGGCGGAAATACGGTCAACTCCATTCCGGACAGAGTCGTCTATGAATGCTATGTCCGCTCGGTAAATCCGGATGTGATCCGTGAAGTCAATGCAAAAGTCAGCCGGGCGGCAGAACACTGCGCCAAAGCACTCGGCGGCAGCTGCGTCATTGAAGATACCCCGGGATACCTTCCGCTTCATCAGAGTGAAGAACTGAATGAAGTGATTCTCGACAGTATGCGGAAATTCACCCCGGACAATACGATCCGCCGCGGTGAGATCAGCCCTGCGGCAGGGGATGTCGGTGATATTTCGCTCTTCAAGCCCATCATTCAGTACGGATACGGCGGATTCTCCGGTGCGATCCACGGCGCAGATCTTGCGATTGATGATCCGCAGGAAGTGTATTTGACTCAGCCGAAGGTTGTCGGCATGGCAGTGCTCGATCTGCTTGCGCATCCGGAAAAGGTGAAGCATATCACGGACTCCTTTAAACCGAAGATGACATATGAGGAATACATCGCCTATCTGAACGGGAAGTAATGCCGCAAACCGACTTACTTTTCTGCCAGAAAAGAGTCAGTGTGCTATACTGAAAATCAGCGATACCAACGAAAAAACTGACAATACGGAGGGAATACGATCATGAGTGAAAACAACAATACCCAGGCTCAGGCACAGGAGATTACCCTGACACTGAATCCGCAGGAAGAACAGGAAGTAAAACTGGACGACCTGCAGGCACAGGCTCCGCAGACAAAGACCATTGAGGAACTGTATACGGATGCCAAACTGACAGAAGCAGAGCGCAAGACCGTTGAAGATTTTTCCAAGAAAATCGATATTACCGAATCCAGCACAGTTCTGGAATACGGAAGCGCTGCGCAGAAGAAAATCAGTGACTTCTCTGATTCTGCACTGAAGAATGTCCGCACCAAGGATCTTGGTGAAATCGGAACACTGCTCAGTGACCTGGTTGTTGAACTGAAGACAACGGATGAAAAGGAAGACAAGGGCTTCTTCGGCAACCTGTTCAAGAAGGGACAGGATTCCGTAGTCAAATACAAGGCTCGTTATGACAAGGCAGAAGCCAATGTAGACAAGATCGCGGCAGTTCTCGAAGATCATCAGATCACCCTGCTTAAGGATATTGCCCTGCTCGATCAGCTCTACGAGCGCAACGCACAGAATACCAAGGAACTGTCGATGTATATCATCGCCGGTAAGAAAAAGCTCCAGGAAGTCCGTGAGACAGAACTTCCGAAGCTCGTCAAGAAGGCGCAGGACAGCGGACTGCCGGAAGATGCGCAGGCTGCCAACGACCTCTCGCAGGCTTGCGATCGTTTCGAGAAGAAACTCTATGACCTGGAACTGACCCGTCAGATTTCCATTCAGATGGCTCCGCAGATCCGTCTGATTCAGAACAATGACACCCTGATGACCCAGAAGATCCAGAGCACCCTCGTCAATACGATTCCGCTCTGGAAGAACCAGATCGTTCTGGCTCTCGGCATCAGCCATTCCAAGGAAGCACTCGAGGCAGAGCGTGAAGTCACCAACATGACCAACGACCTGCTTAAGAAGAATGCGGAAACCCTGCATCAGGCAACCGTTGAAACCGCAAAAGAGTCCGAGCGCGGTATTGTTGATCTGGAAACCCTCCAGCATACCAACCAGGAACTCATTGCCACACTCGATGAAGTCATCGCAATTCAGCGTGACGGTCATCAGAAGCGTCAGGCAGCTGAGGCAGAACTCGCACGGATCGAAGGACAGCTCAACCAGAAACTCCTGCAGATCAACGAGGAAGCTGACGTTACCCGCCGCAGATAATTCACATTACAGATTTACGGATACCGCTGAGCCATGCGGTATCCTTTTTTAACGCATGAAAAAAGCTGCCGGAAGGGCAGCTTTGTGCTTTGATGATCTCTGCTCAGTCAATGACACCGTAGTGTTTCAGCGCATTGGCAATACCGTCTTCATCAATGTGTGTGGTGACATAATCCGCGGCGGATTTTACCGTCTCAAGCGCATTGCCCATCGCAACACCGATGCCGGCATAACGGATCATATCGATGTCGTTTTCACCGTCACCGAATGCCATGGTCTCACCGCGGCGCAGTCCGTACTTGTCGAGGAACAGTTCCAGACCTGCGGCTTTTCCGCCGGATCTTGAAATGATATCGATACCGGTCTTGTTCCAGCTGGTGATCGTGCACATGTCGAGCATGTTCTCCAGCATCAGACGTTCCTTGTCCTTAACGAATGCCAGACACTGATAGATCTTTTCACCACGGTATTCGCCGATATCCGGAATGGTTCCCTTTGTGCTGTTCTGTGTGTCAATGACAATGTCATCCACATAGTTGATATAGCGGTTCTTTTCACCGATCAGGACAAACGGAATCTTGCTGGCCTGGAAGATGCGGACCAGAATGTCCACTTCACCCGGGTCAATCGGATTGCCGGCGAACATCTTCTTGTTCTGATCGAGACAGAGGTTTCCGTTCAGTGTCAGATAGCCGTCAAATTTAATGTCATTCAGCGGAAGCTTTTCGACTTCGCCGATATCACGTCCGGTACAGATGATCGCCTTGATGCCTTTTTTCTGCATTGCGGCAATCGCATCCCGCGCGCTCTGCGGCACGGTTCCGGTGGAATGTGACAGAAGCGTTCCGTCAATATCAAAGAATACGGCGGCGACAGGTACGGAAGCCTGGGCCTCTGTATCCGCGTGAATCGTAATAATGTCACTGAAACCGGTGAGATCAAAAATGTCTTTTACTGCCGAGTTGACATTGATTGCGTCAATTTCCGTATCCTCTGTGGTGTGGTTGCGCATCTTAAGCAGAACACGCAGTCCGGCAGAGGAGATAAAGTCCAGACGCGTACAGTCAATGACAATCTTTTTTACAGAAGCGAGGTTGATGGAGTTCAGCTCCTGCTCAAACTTCGGCGCAGTAATCGAATCGATACGTCCGGTGATATCAAAATATACGGTGCTTCCTGTTTGTGATGTATGAACTTTCAACATGAAAAATATCTCCCGTTGCGGTCGTTACTATTTTAGCATAGGTTTCCGCTGCCTATGTATCATCTGACAAAAGAAAACGTGTCCGAAGACACGTGTTTCAGGCATGGATTTCGCCGGCTCTCTGAAGCGCGGTTTTCGCGGCCAGGGGGCCGACAATCTCGTAAATCAGGGTTGCGCTGAGAATAACTGTCTGAATCAGCTGGCTGTATTCCGCCGGAAGCTGTTTGAGAACCATGGTTGCCATACCGATCGCAACACCGGCCTGCGGCATCAGAGCCCAGCCCAGATTGTTCCGGACGACAGCCGGCTGCTTTGTGATTCCGCCGCCGAGCCATGCGCCGAGGAACTTTCCGCCGAAGCGGGCAAACACATACACGATTCCAAGCAGTCCGACCTTCGGCAGCGTCGAGAGGTTCAGCTGTGCGCCGGAGATAACGAAGAACAGCATGAACAGCGGGTAGGTCCAGTCATCGATACATCCGAGGATCCGTTCACTCTCATTCCAGAGGTTAACATACACGGCACCGAGCGCCATGCACAGCAGCAGGTTGGAAAGTCCGATATAATCTGCCAGACCGACGCCGATCATGACAAATGCAATACACAGGGACATGCGGTTGGTATGGGAGCGGAAGTACCGGTGGGAGAGGGCAAGCAGCACGCCGAGCACCGCACCAAGCAGCAGGGCTTCGGCAATACGCAGGAGCGGAAGCAGAACGGTTCCGGCAAAACTGAATGCGGTATGGTTCACCATATTCTGGGCAATCGATACACAGATAGAATAGGCAATCAGTCCGGTCGCATCATCCGCCGCAACAACCGGCAGCAGCATGTCCGTCAGCGGACCGCTTGCCTTGTACTGCCGTACGATCAGAAGCGTGGCCGCAGGCGCGGTGGAAGCGGACAGCGCTCCCAGCATGATGCAGATGATCGGATTGAAGCCAAGCAGAAGCGTGATCGACATTGTGCAGACTACCGCAAATACGGATTCAAACAATGTGATCAGAAGCGCCGGTTTTCCGATGGCCTTCAGACTTTCCAGTTTGAATTCATCACCGATGGAAAATGCGATGAAGCCAAGCGCACATTCCGTAATGACGCCGAATCCTTCCAGCATGTCACTGCCGACAAGGTTGAATACATATGGGCCGATCAGAACGCCGGCAATCAGATATGCGGTGACATTGGGAAGCTTGGCAAGACGGGTAAGGCGCGTCATTAATAGCCCGCCCAGCATCGCGAGGGCGGTGTAATAAAGAGCACTCATCAGTTCTTGGCAACTCCTTCCCAGCGTGTGATCGGGAGGGTAAACAGAATTCCGGTGTTCGGCAGTTTCAGATCGCCGGCAACGCCGTGAATAATATTGATCGCATCCGTAACTTCTTCATCCTTGAGCACCAGCATGATCATCTTGTTTGTCTGACGTCCCGGGTTGATAAATTTGCGCAGTCCTCCGACGATGGCCGGTGCGTCTACGCTGTCTTCGTTGATTGCCTTCAACATGCCTTCGCAGTCAACGATGGTTCCGCCGCGAAATCCCTGTTCGGCAAGTTTTGCCATGATCGGATTTACGGTATCTTCGTGGTTTGTGATATGAATCAGCAGCTGCATTGAAACATCATCCCCTTCTTATTAATAATGCAACGTTCTTTATCTTAGTTCCGCTTTCATCATCATGCAAGGGGTATCTCAAAGAAGTCCGTAATGTCGGAGTCCGTTTCTGACGCCGTCCGCAAGAATATCCGTCGTAATATGTTCGGCCGCCTGTTTCAGTTCCTGTACCGCATTGCCCATGGCAATCGTATGTCCCGCTTCCCGGAACATGCACAGATCATTATGTCCGTCTCCAAATGCATAGGTGTGGTCACGTGCAATGCCAAGCTGCGCAATGACGGAAGCCAGTGCGGTTCCCTTGTCATGCGGCAGTACGGTCACATCGGCGGTAGGCCAGGGGAGGTGCGGATTGAAGATGCAGAAGTCGGAAAGGGGTTCTGTGATGTGATGAAGTTCCTCTTCTGAGTGGAAGAAGATATCAAAGGTATAAATCGGGTCGGTTTCTGAAAATGAGGAAAGCCGGCCGACCGGTTCGCCGGCATGCGCAGTGCAGAACCGCTCATAACCTTCTTCATCCCCGACATAGTATGCATGGGTGTTTCCAAAGAAGATGATTCCGCCGCCATTTGACAGCACCGTATCGTGTGCCCGCACAAGAAGTTCTGTCTCAATGGGATGGTCATACAGCACACGGTCATTCATAAATGCATATCTGCCGTTGGCGCAGATGAATCCATCCGCATACGAAGAAAAATGGCGGCGGACATATGAGGCATTCCGTCCGGTACAGATAAATACATAATCTCCCTGAGACCGCAGCTGTGCGATGGAAGCCGATGCGCTTTCCGGCACATCCCGCCGGATGGCAAGGGTCCCGTCAATGTCAAAAAAGAATGCATTTCTCATACTTTAATGTAATCATGCGCAAGGTATCTCATGCAATGAAAAAGGGCATCCGGGTTCACCGGATACCCCTGAATAATGAAATCAGAGTGCAGCCTTGATCTGTTCGTACAGACCGTCACCGTCGAGTCTGTACTTCTTTGCGAGATCCTTATAGCTGCCGCTTTCCGCAAATCTGTCCGCAAGACCGATCCGTACAATCTTCTTCGGGCACTTCTCAGATGCCAGTTCCGCGATCATTCCGCCAAGACCGCCGACAATGTTGTGTTCCTCTGCGGTGAAGATCAGATCATAATCCTGCAGGATATGCAGGATGCCTTCTTCATCGCACGGCTTGATTGCACATACATCAACGACCGTAATATCAATGCCTTCCGCCTTGAGCCTGTCCGCCGCTTCGAGTGCGGACTTCACGCAAAAGCCGCAGGCGAATACCGCGGCGCGGTTTCCGCTGCGCAGTACATGAATCTTTGTGACATCAATATCTTCGCTGTCATAGACATTTTCAACCGGTGCGCGTCCGGTGCGGATGTAGGTCGGACCGAATTCACTGACGACCTGATCGAGCACAGCCCGGGTCTCGTTTTCATCGCACGGCACATAGATCTTCATGTCGGGAATTGCACGGATGATCGCAATGTCTTCGATCGCCTGATGGCTGACGCCGTCCTCACCGACCGTGATACCCGCATGGGAACCGCAGATCTTGACGTTCAGGTGCGGGTAAGCCACACTGTTGCGAATCTGTTCCCAGGCGCGTCCGCTTGCGAACATTGCAAAGCTTGACGCAAAAGGGGTAAAGCCGCTTGCGGCGAAACCTGCCGCATGTCCGATCATGTCTGCTTCGGCAATACCGAAGTCAAAGAAGCGCTCCGGTGCCACTTTCTTCGCTTCACCGGATTTGGTGGAACCCGCAAGATCGGCATCGAGCACAACGATCTTCGGATTTTCAGCGACGAGCTCTGCGAGCTTTTCGCCGTATGCCTGTCTGGTTGCTTTTGCCATATCGTTATCCCTCCAGCTCCTTCAGTGCAAGTTCGGTCTGTTCCGCATTCGGTGCGGTGCCGTGCCATGCGGCCTGGTTCTCCATGAAGGAGACGCCTTTGCCTTTGACCGTATGGGCGATCAGCGCAGTTGGCTGACCCTTGGTGTTTTCTGCCTCCGCAAATGCGGCACGCAGGGCATCAAAGTCATGACCGTCCACATTGATGACATGCCAGCCGAATGCCTCAAACTTCTTGTCCAGCGGTTCGGGACCGATGACATCCTTTGTAGCGCCGTCGATCTGAAGTCCGTTGACATCGATGATTGCGCAGAGGTTATCGCTCTTGTAATGCGCCGCCGCCATGGCAGCTTCCCAGATCTCGCCTTCCTCGCTTTCGCCGTCGCCGACCAGGCAGTAGATGCGGTGATCATTGCCGGACAGTTTATTGGCAATCGCCATGCCGTCGGCAGCCGCAAGACCCTGGCCCAGGGAGCCGGTACTCATATCCACACCCGGCACAAGGTTCATATTGGGATGACCCTGCAGGCGGCTGTTGACCTGACGGAAGGTAAGCAGTTCCTCTTCCGGGATGATGCCCTTCTCGGCAAGCACTGCATAAAGCAGGGGAGAAGTATGTCCCTTGGACAGAACAAACCGGTCGCGGTCCGGATTTTCAATGCTTTCGCGCGTTGCGTTCTCCGGCGTGATGTCCATAACTTCAAAGAAAAGCAGTGTCAGAATATCAGCTGCGCCGAGCGATCCGCCCGGGTGTCCGCTTTTTGCGCTGGAAACCTGACGGATAATGTTCTTCCGGATATTTCTGGCGTGCAGTTTCAGTTCTTCATTGTTCATATCATTTATCCTCGATTTTGCTGAAATGATTCCGCATGATGCGGGAATCTGGATGCCGCTTCATGCCTTATATACAATACTACATTAACAAAGATGCAGAAAAAAGATGCAGAAAAAAGTTACAATTAGTCGTGAGGTATAAACTATGAAATACGATTTCACGACAATTCTTGACCGCCGCGGAAAGGACTCCATCGCGGTGGAACCCACCCAGTGGTACAACATCAACGTTCCGACAAAAGAAGGATTTTCACGCATCCCGATGTGGGTTGCGGATATGAGCTTTGCGACCTGTCCGACCATCGTTGAAGCGATGGCAAACCGCCTGTGGCATCCCTGCTTCGGTTACTTTGCGCCGACAAAGGAATACTATGATGCGATCATCAAGTGGCAGAAGGACCGTCATAACACAGATGTGCAGCCGGAGAATATCGGCTACGAAAACGGCGTGCTCGGCGGTGTGGTCTCCGCACTGAATGTGCTCTGTTCAAAAGGCGACTATGTACTGTTTCACTCGCCGACCTATATCGGCTTTACCAATTCCGTCGGGGAAAACGGATACCATATGGTGCTCTCCGACCTGAAACAGGATGAGCAGGGTGTATGGCGCATGGACCTTGCGGACATGGAGAAAAAAATACAGCAGTATCACATTCATGCGGCAGTATTCTGCAGCCCGCACAATCCGTGCGGACGTGTATGGGAATATGACGAAATCAAAGCGATGATGGATCTCTTTGAGAAATATGAAGTCTGGGTCGTAGCGGATGAGATCTGGTCCGATCTGATTCTGAACGGAAATAAACATACACCGGCATTCTCGGTCAGTGACTATGCACGCACGCATACCGTGACACAGTATGCGCCTTCCAAAACCTTTTCGCTTGCCGGTCTTGTCGGAAGCTATCATATCTGTTTCAACAAATGGCTGAATGACCGGATTGCCAAGGAAGCAGCCAATACGCATTACAACAGTATGAACGTCCTCTGGATGCATGCCCTGATCGGTGCCTATACCGATGAAGGGGAGGAATGGCTCGATGAGCTCAACCAGGTGCTCTCTGACAATGTGAACTATGCCTATGATTTCATCAAAGCTCATTTCAAAGGCGTTGAACTGTTCAGACCGGAAGGCACATACATGCTTTATCTTGACTGTGAACAGTGGTGTAAAGAACACAGCATGGACATCGAGACCCTGCAGAAAAAGGGTGTGGAATACGGCGTTCTCTGGCAGGACGGCCGTCCCTTCCACCGGGACTATGCGATCCGCATGAATCTTGCGGTGCCGCATTCCCTGGTCGTTGAGGCATTCGACCGGCTCGATAAATACGTCTTCAACGCGGAGGACAGTCACTGATGTTTGCGCAGATCTACGCAATGCAGAGTGCGGAGGAAGCGCTGGCATGTGTGGAAGCCGGCGCGGACCGGATTGGGGTTCTGACGGAAGAACCCGGCGGTCCGTATCCGTGCGGTGTCACCACGGAGGAATGCCGCAGGATCTTTGCGGCAGTTGGAGACAGGGCGCTGAAGATCCTGATTTCGGTTAAGGAAACACCGGAAGAAATCATTGCGGAAACGGCAGACCTGCGGCCGGATATCCTGCATCTATGCGCGGAGTATCGCGGCAGTGCGGAGTTCAAAAAGCAGCTGAATGGACGCGTTCCCGGCGTGCTTCTGATGGAGGCCATCGGTGTAGAGGATGAGAGTGCAGTTGAAGATGCGGTAACCCGTGCATCCTATGCGGACATCCTGATTCTTGACTCTGTGTCGAAAACCGTACCGGGCATTGGAGCGGCAGGCATCACACATGACTGGTCGATTGACCGCCGGATCAAAGATTCGGTATCCGTTCCGGTTGTGCTGGCCGGCGGACTGGGACCGGACAATGTGGAAGCAGCGATTGCGGCAGTGCATCCGGACGGTGTGGATTCACTGACCGCGACCAGTATTAAGGAAAACGGAATCCTCGTGCGCAAGGATATTGAAAAAGTGCGCGCATTCTGCAGGAAGGCTCATTCCTTCGGAGACTGAAACTATGGAAATCTGCATTATCGGTGATCTCTGTGCGGATCTTCTTCTGCCGTACGGAGAAGTAAAAACGCATCTTTCAAATCTGAAAAAGGGCTCAGTTGATTATTCCGAGGTCCTCTTTCAGCAGGGAGGCACCTGCGGCAACACCTGTGCGGTTCTCGGCAAACTCGGCGCACATCCGCATTTTGTGACGGATCTCTGCGGGGATAAGATCGGACGTTACCTGCGGGACGAAATGATTCAGAACGGTGTGGACATGTCCTGGTCGCTGGAGAATCCGGACAAGGCAAATATGGTCTGCATTGCGGTCATTGACGAAGACAATGAACGTGTGATCTTCCCATGGCTGCCGCCGGGATCGGATTATCCGAAGTTCTCGAAAGAAAATCTCTCCCGTATTCCGGAGGAAGCAATGCTGGTATTCTCCGGGGGAATGGTCATGAACAACGATCCTTCCAGCATGGATGCGGTATGTGAAAAGGCAGAAGCGCTTCATAAAGCGGGAAGCACGATTGTCTTTGATCTGAATGTACGGGCGGAAACCTACGGCATGAATAACGCACGCAAGGCGGCTTATGACCGGATGATCCGGACATCGGATATTATCATCGGCTCCGGCATTGAGGAATTCACCGCGGTAACCGGCGCCCTCAGCATCGACGAGGCGGTCGACCGTCTCTGTCTGCTTGGCAAGACAGTGATTGCGCGCGATGGCCGGAAGCCGGTCTGTGTTGCGCAGGAAAACGAGCGGACCATGGTGCCGACGGAAGCGGTATTTGTATGGCAGACCATCGGTGCGGGAGATACCTTCAATGCGGGCTTCCTGTATGCCCTTGACCGCGGACTGAATCCTGTGCAGGCATGCCGGTTTGCGAACGGGATTGCGGCACATATGATTTCCAATGCCGGACATCTTCCGGTTCCGGCGGATGCGGAGGCAAGGCTTGAAAAAGCGCGCGCTGCCGGATAAGCTGCCGGTACTTTATTCTATGAACGGCGAGGTTGGAAAGCATCCCGACTTGTGGTAGAATCTTTTGGCATATGTCTTATAAAACACTGAAACGAAAACTGACATTTGTACTGTCGCTTGCGGCATGCATCGGAATGACAGCTGCGCATCCCAGTGCGCTCCTCGCGGAAGGAGAAGAAGGCGGTGAATGGGGCGGAGAAACCGTTACCTACACTGCGGTCAATCCTTACTACGGCGGTTGGAGCAACTGTACCTGGAGTGCATGGCAGCTTTGTTATGAGCATACAGGCATAGCGCTTCCGCGTTTCGGAAACGCCGGTGCGTGGTATGGAAATGCGCCGGGATTCGGCTATTCCGTCGGAACAGCACCCGCCGCGATGTCGATTATTGTCTGGTCGAATCACGTCGGCTTTGTGACGGAAGTCAGTGAAGACGGCTCGATGGTATACATCAAGGAAGGCGGATACTGCGGCGGTTATCATGAGGGCTGGTGGCCTTCCCAGGGCGGCCGCAACGGACAGGCCATCTATGGATATGTCTATACCGGTTCCGGAGGACAGGTGATTCAGCCGACGCAGATCGTCACAACGACCACGACGTATGACGAGGCGACCGGTGAGACGGTTGAGACCCAGACCATTACAACGGCTGGCGCCGGCACGGTGATTGAATTCCCGGAAGTCAGCGAGGAAGTTGTCCGTGTCGATAATGCGGCGAAGGAAGAGACCGTAAAGCGTGAGGATCTCGACGCCAAGAAGGAACTTCAGAAAGAAGATAAGCAGCAGCGTGAAGCCGCAACTGCAATTACCACAAAACTCCTCTGCGAGTAAGTAAGAGACAGATGAAAGAAAATGAAGCGTGAACACCCCGATTGTGTTTGCGCTTTTTTCATTGTGAAATGCAATCTGCATATATTACGAACGGATTATTTTCCTATATAATCAATGTATACATGAAAAATACGTGAAAAGTATCAGGAGGTATCTATGGCTGATAATAAACCTTCAGGAAGACCGACCGGCGGACGGCCGACCGGAAGACCGCAATCCAAGCCGACCGCATCCGGAACCGTGCATAAGCGCGGAGACGGTCTCGGCACCGGCAAGGTTGGAAATGCGGATTTTAAAGAACGCACGGAAGGACAGAACGCAAAGCGTCCGGAAAGCACCGGCGACCGCGGATCATACGGATCTTCACCGCTTGGCAGTATCGGCGGGCTTGGCGGAAACAACGCTTCGTACGGCAGTCACAATCAGTCGAACCAGCAGAGCGGCATGTCTCCGCTCGGCGGTATCGGCGGACTCGGCGGAGGTCTTGGATCATCCGGCGGTTCACAGAATCCATACGGCGGATCCCCGCTTGGCACCGGAAGACCGAAACGCTCCGGCGGCGGACTGCTTCGGATCATTCTGATCATTGCGATCGTACTGTTCTTAATGAACATGCTGGGAATGTGCGGGACCTCGTCGTCCTCTTCCCAGGGCGGCAGCGGCATCACGGTAACCACCCCGGTTCCGACTGCGGTTCCGACCGCAAATACCAATGCGAATGCCAATGCGGGAGCACAGAGTTCCTCCGCAAGCATCGGACACTGGAACCCGCCCGCAACAACCTATGAGGATACCAACCTCAGCAATGTCAGCACGGAGGTATCCGGCGGCGCGCGTGAGAAGTTCACGAAGCTGCTCGGAAACGGAAACGACCAGGTAACCGTCCTGATTTACATGTGCGGTACCGACCTTGAGACCAACTACGGCATGGCGACATCCGATCTCAACGAGATGCTGTATGCGACCCATTCCGACAAGGTGAATATTGTCGTGGAAACCGGCGGTACAAGACGCTGGAAGAACTCGGTCATGGCAAATACCACCAATCAGCGCTGGCTGATTGCGGACCGCAGTGTCGTGGCGCTCGACAAGAACGTCGGCAAGAAGGCGATGACCGATCCGGCAACCCTGACCGATTTCATCAAGTGGGGCGCCGCAAACTATCCAGCTAACCGCTACTTTCTGATTCTCTGGGACCATGGCGGAGGATCGCTCTCCGGCTATGCGCATGATGAGCTGTATCCCAACGGAACCATGACCGTCGATGAGATTTCCAAGGCGCTCAAGGACAGTGGCATCAAGTTTGACGCAGTCGGATTCGATGCCTGCTTAATGGCAAACATGGAAACCGCAATCGCGGTGGAACCGTATGCGGACTATCTGATTGCCAGTGAAGAGACCGAACCGGGCACCGGCTGGTATTACACCAACTGGGTGACAAACCTGTCCAAGAACTCTTCCATGCCGACAACGGAAATCGGCAAGCAGATCATTGATGACTTCATTACCGCATCCTATCAGGCTTCTTCCCGCGACAAGACATCGCTCTCACTGCTTGACCTTGCGGAATTCAGCGGAACCGTTCCGTCCATCTTCAGCGAATTTGCCAAGGAGATGACCGCAAACATCAAGGGTGACAACTTCCGTCAGGTTGCGGCTGCACGTTCCAATACCAAGGAATTTGCGACCTCGACAAAGATTGACCAGATCGACCTGATTCATTTCTGCAAGAACCTCGGAACGACATCCGCATCCAAGCTTGCAAGCTCGATCCAGTCCTGCGTGAAGTACAACCGCTGCAACAACATGAACAATGCGTACGGTCTGTCCATCTACTTCCCGTATTACAGCCCGCGCAATGTCAACGGTGCGATCAAGGTTTATCAGAACCTCGGCATGGACAGCGATTATACCGATGCGGTCCGTTCGTTTGCGACACTGAATGCGTCCGGACAGGTAGCCAACGGCTACAGTTCCAACTCCCTGTTCGACATTCTCGGCGGCGGAAACTCCTATTCGCAGGAAAGCTATTCCTATGATCCGACCGATATTCTGAACCTCCTGCTCGGCGGGGCGACCTCCGGCGGAAGTTCTTCCTCCTACGGCAACTCCTACTCCAGCGGAAGCTACGGCAGCGGATATTCCGGAAGCGGACTCTCGCTGTATGATCTGCTCGGCGGCCAGGAAGCGGTTGACTCCAGCAGCCTGGATCTCTATTCCATGCTGGTAGGAAGAAACCACCTGGATCCGGGGAACCTGGTTCTTACGGAAAACAGCGCCGGACAGAAAGTTCTCTCTCTGTCGCAGGATGACTGGGATATGATTCAGAACATCAACCTGAACGTCTGGGTTGATGACGGAGAAGGGTATATCGACCTCGGTCTTGACAGCGTATACAGCTTCGATGATGAAGGATCGCTGATCATGGACTACACAGGAACGTGGCTCGGCATCAACGAGCAGGTTGTCTCCTTCTACGCGACCGGCAATGAATACGTCTCGGATGATAAATGGACCTACAGCGGATATATTCCGGTGATGTACAACGGCGAACGGGCAAACATTGAAATTGAATTCACTGCGGAAAACCCGGACGGCGAAGTACTCGGTGTAAGACGCATCTATGATGACGGCATGGCCGCAAAGGGCTACATTGAGATGATGGATGGCGACACCATCGACTTCCTGTGTGACTACTACGGCTATAACGGCGAATACAAGGATACCTACTACCTTGGCGAACAGCTTACCGTACTCGGTGATCTTGAGGTTACGGGGATGGAACTGGAAGACGTAAAGGCACGTTACGGCTACCGTCTGACCGATTACTACAACGCCAACAGCTGGACTCCGATGCTGGAATACGAAAACTGAGCCAGTTCATCAATCATTCATTACAAAACGTCTGAATCCTACGGGAAACAGGCGTTTTTTCATGCATGGAACACCGGTTGGAGGTGAAACCATTCCTGCATTCTCTGAAAAAATGTAACAAAACTCAAAAAAGTTCGGTTTTATTTGTTGAAAATGTGAATTCTGTGGGGAATCGTATTGACGCCCTCTCCGAAATCAATTAC
Source organism: Solobacterium sp. (assembly GCA_017469885.1). GTDB lineage: Bacteria > Bacillota_I > Bacilli_A > Erysipelotrichales > Erysipelotrichaceae > Bulleidia. The sequence continues at coordinate 231,298 of JAFUFO010000038.1, read as the reverse complement.
TCTAAAAGCGCTTACATTGTAGAACTGAGAATGACAATGTAGAACGCTTGGGCACGGAGCACTGGCAGGGGCGCGAATTAACAGAGATCCGGATACAGGCATTTCATCCAGTTCGCAATGAAAAGTTGTAAAGGGGCTCGAAAGAGACAAAGGAGAAAAAATGACATCACCTGTATTATTTTTAGTCATCCTTGTGGCCGCTATCGCACTGCTGATGCTGTTTATTCTTAAACTCAAGGTTCATCCGGTTCTCGGTCTGTTCACCGCAGCACTGATTACCGGCGTAGCACTCGGATATGGTCTGGTTACACCGAAGATTGAAGGAATCGGCGGAACCGTTGATCTGATTTCCGCCGGTTTCGGAAACACCCTCGGCGGTGTCGGTATCACCATCATCCTCGGCGCAATCATTTCCATGGCAATTGAAGACACCGGTGCCGCAAAGGGTATCGCGAACTTCTTCATCAAGCTCTTCAAGGGCAAGAACATGGAACTCGCACCGTCTCTCACCGCATTCATCATGTCGATCCCTGTATTCGGCGACATCACCATGGTCCTGACTGCACCGATCGCATCCATGCTCTCCAAGAGAAAGCACATCTCCATGTCCACCATGGCTACATTCACCGGACTTGGACTCTTCCTCACACACGCGATGGTTCCGCCTACACCTGGCATCCTCGCAATCGCTATCATGTTCAATGCCGACCTCGGTATGACAATTCTCTGGGGTATTATCTTCTCGCTCATCGCATTCTTCGGTTCCTGGGTACTCCTCAAAAAGTGGACGGAAAAAGAATGGATCGAACCGAACCCGGAAATGGTCAAGGGTATGGAAGAAACCGATTCCGACAGTGTTGACGACATTCTGATCAAAGATCCGAACCTGCCGAACACCTTCGAATCCTTCCTCCCGCTGCTTCTCCCGGTCGTTCTGATTTCCCTGTCTTCCTTCGCATCCATGTATGCGGCCAAGGACAGCGCAATCTATGCAATCTTCACAACCATCGGTAACAAGGTCATCGCTCTCTTCGTCGGTCTGCTGTACTCCCTGTACCTCGGCTACAAACAGCGCAAGGCTGTCCTGAAGTACTATGAGGACAACTTCCCTGAAGAAAAAGCTCCGATCACCGAGATCATGCTCAACAAGTGGGTTGCACGCGGACTCATCGTCTGCCTCTCCCCGCTGCTCGTAACCGCTATGGGCGGTGCCTTCGGTAAGGTTCTCTCTTCTTCCCCGGCACTGGCTCCGCTTTCCGAGCTCGTTGGTAACAGCCCGATTCCTTCCATCTTCATTCCGTGGGCAGTTGCTGTTATCATGATGTCCGCTGTCGGCTCCATGACAACCGCAGGTATGACCGCTGCAGGTATCGTTCTTCCGATGCTGCCGTCCCTCGGCCTGTCTCCGCTGGCTGCAGTTATGGCAATCGGCGCAGGAACCCTGATGTTCGACCATGTCAACAACTCCGGTTTCTGGGTCATGGGTCAGTTCTTCCATCTGAACACAAAGCAGTCCCTGAAGTATGTCACCGTTCCGGGTGTCGTTGCTTCCGTCATCGCGATCATCGCAATTGCAATCGTCAACATGATCGGTCTGCTTGGCTAATCAAACGAACAACAATCAGTAACCTCTTATATCTGCGTCTCCGGAATTTCCCGGAGACGCATTTTTCTATTCTGACGATAAAAAAGCCCGCATCTCTGCGGGCAAAACAATTCATTAATAGGTATAACTGTAGAGCTCTTTTGAAATGCGGCGGCTGATTTCCTTCAGATGATCGATCACTTCCGGCCTTGTGACCTTGGCACGGTTCATGATCGGGCAGGAGAGGGACATTGCGCAGCCGACCTTGTCTTTGGCATAGAAGATCGGCACGGCAATACAGTAGACGCCTTCCTGGCCTTCTTCGTTGTCGATAGAATAGCCGTTTCTGCGGATCTGCTCCAGTTCCTTTTTCATCTTTTTCGGATCGGTGATCGTGGTGTCTGTGAATCTGATCAGCGGCTCGCTGTGAAGGAAGGCATCCAGCTCCTTTTCTTCCATGAAGGCAAGGAAGCACTTTCCGACACCGGTGGAATGCAGGTAGTTGCAGCGGCCGATCTGTGAATTGATGGAAATGACTTTCTGTGCGACGACCTTATCAATATAAAGCAGGCGGTTTTCCGACTGCACGGCGCAGTGGATGGTCTCATCATAGGTATCGCTGAGCATCTTGAGGTAGGGATGAACGATCCGGATAATCGCGTTATTTTTGGAAATCGCTTCCGAAATGCCGAGAAACCGGAGGCCGAGACTGTATTTCTGGCTGTTGGGATCGTGGGTAAGATACCCGAGCGCCGCAAGGGTATTTACGATGCCGAAGACCGTGCTTTTGTTGAGCTGTACGGCATCCGCAATCTCCTTGATGGACTTTTCATCGCCGGAGGAACTCTCCAGGAATTCAATAATCGCAAATGCCCGTTCAATGGACTGAATCATCTTGGTGGTGGCCATAAATTTACTAAAATCTCCTGTGAACTGAGTCAGCGTTCTACATTGTCATAGTATCATCTTTTATTCGCTATGATTTTAAGAAACCGCTTTCTTTTAATATTGACACCATTATACACGATAATTATACTTAATGTAGAACGCAAGCCGACATTGTAGAATGCTCGCGCCCCGAATGATTTACAATTTACGGTCGTGTTTCTAAAACCCTAAGGAGGACATATGAGTTATCGCAGCAAAAAGATCCTGGGTGAAGAAGACAGCGCATTTGCCAGATCTCTGTTCAAGGCAATGGGCTACACCGATTCCGAACTGAAGATGGGAAAACCGCTCATCGGTATCGCAAACACCTGGAACACGCTTGATCCGGGACACTTCGGTCTTGATAAAGTCGCTGAAGCTGTCAAAAACGGTATTTATGCCGCCGGAGGAACACCTGCAACATTCGGTACCATCGCTGCCTGCGACGGCGTCGCTCAGGGCAACGAAGGTATGAACTACATTCTGCCGTCCCGTGAAATCATCTGTGACTCGGTTGAAATCATGGCGCAGGCACATCGTCTTGACGGTCTCGTACTGCTGGCATCTTGTGACAAAATCGTTCCGGGAATGCTGATGGCGGCTGCCCGTCTGGATATTCCGTGCATCATCTGCGTCGGCGGACCGATGCTCGGCGGTATTGAATTCGACAACCGGAAATCCGACCTCACATCAATCTCCGAAGCACTCGGAATGGTCAAGAGCGGAAAGATTTCCGAACAGGATTACAATTCACTCGAAGATACAGCCTGTCCGGGATGCGGTTCCTGCGCATTCCTCGGCACAGCCAACACCATGTGCTGCCTTGCGGAAGCGCTCGGCATGACCCTGCCGGGATCTGCTCTGATTCCTGCCGTTTACGCAGAACGTCTCCGTTCTTCCTTCGAAGCAGGTCAGGCTATCGTAGAGCTCTGCAAGAAAAACATCACAGCACGTCAGATCATCACTCCTGAAGCAATCCGCAACGCCATCCGTACGTGCATGGCAATCAGCGGATCCACCAACGCGGTTCTGCATCTGTCCGCTCTTGCGGTTGAGGCAGGCCTCGACATGAACGTTCTCGAAGAGTTCGAAAAGCTCAACCTCACAACACCGCAGATCGCAAAGGTCAACCCGGCAGCGGCTCCGGATATGGAAGCCTTCTACCGTGCAGGCGGAATTCCGAAGGTTATGACGGAACTCGGCGACCTCATCAACGGCGACTGCATCACCGTCACCGGCAAGCCGATCAGCGAGAACCTGAAGAGCTACATCTACAAGTATCCGTTCAATCCGTCCATCATCAAGACACGCGAGAATCCGTTCTCCAAGACCGGCGGTATCGCAGTCATGCATGGAAACCTCTGCCCGAACACCGGTGTCTCCAAGCCAGGCGCAATCGATCCGGCAATTCATCACTTTGTCGGTAAGGCGAAGTGCTACAATTCCGAGGAAGAGGCGGAAGCCGCAATTCTCGGCGGAAAGATCACAGCCGGCGATGTTGTGGTTATCCGTTATGAAGGACCGAAGGGAGGCCCCGGCATGCGTGAAATGTTCAAGGCCATGAAGTACATGTACGGTGTCGGACTTGCAAAGTCTGCGGCTCTGATCACAGACGGACGCTTCTCCGGAACCAACAACGGCTGCTTCGTCGGACACATCTCCCCGGAAGCTGCCGAAGGCGGACCGATCGCAATCGTCCAGGACGGCGATGAAATTGAAATCGACGTCGACAACGGCAAGCTCGAACTCCGCGTCTCCGATGAAGAGATCGCAGAGCGCTTCAAGAACTGGAAGCGGCCGGACAAGCCGATTCCCAACGGTTATCTCAGACTGTATGCGCGCGTTGCGGCATCCGCCGACAAGGGCGCAGTCATCATGCCTGAGAACCTTGACAAGTAATCACCAGCAGTAACACCAGGAGAGGATCAGCTCCCGGTGAAAAAAAACCGGGAGCTGAACCGGATTACAGGAGAACACATGACAGAAAAAGTAATGAAAACAATGGATGGAAATGAAGCCTGCGCGTATGTGGCGTATCACTTCACGGATGTTGCGGCGATTTTCCCGATCACACCTTCCTCCCCGATGTCGGAGCACGTTGACGAGTGGTCCGCAGGCGGAAGAAAGAATATGTTCGGTCAGCAGGTCAAGCTGATCGAAATGGAATCGGAGGCCGGCGCTGCCGGTGCTCTGCACGGTGTTGCGGAATCCGGTGCGCTGGCGACCACATTCACCTCATCGCAGGGTCTTCTCCTCATGATTCCGAACCTCTACATCATGTCCGGACACCGGATGCCGTCCGTCTTCCACGTTGCGGCGCGTTCGGTTGCCCAGCACGCAAACAACATCTTCGGTGACCATCAGGATGTCATGACCTGCCGTACGACCGGTGCCGCTATGATGAGCACCGCATCCGTACAGGAGGCAATGGACCTCAGCGCGGTTGCACATCTGACAACGATCAAGACCCGCGTTCCGTTCATGCATTTCTTTGACGGTTTCCGTACATCCCACGAAATCCAGAAGATCGAAGTTATCGATCTCGACAAGGTTGCGGAACTCATGGACAAGGATGCGCTGCGTCACTTCCATGAAATCGCAATGAACCCGGAACACCCGCTGATGCGCACCACCGTTCAGGGCTCCGATGTCTACTATCAGTCGGAAGAAGCCAACAACGGCGCATACAACAACATCCCTGCAGTGGTTGAAGAATACATGCAGGGCATCAACAAGATCACAGGCCGTGACTACCACATCTTCAACTACTACGGTGCCGAAGACGCAGACCGCGTCATCGTCATGATGGGCAGCGCCTGTGAGGCAGCAGAGGAAGTCATTGATTATCTCAACGCCCGCGGCGAAAAGACCGGACTTCTCAAGATCCATCTGTTCCGTCCGTTCGACATGGAGACCTTCAAGAAGGCCATCCCGTCCACGGTCAAGAAGATCACAGCGATGGACCGCTCCAAGGAGCCGGGCGCCATTGCCGGTGCGGTATATCTCGATACCTGCGCATCCTTCGCAAATGACGAAAACGCGCCGGAAATCTTCGGCGGCAGATACGGTCTTGCGTCCAAGGACGTCACTCCGGCTCAGCTGAAGGCAGTCTTCGACAACATGAACGCCGAAACACCGAAGAAGCTCTTCACAATCGGTGTCAACGACGATGTCACACATCTGTCCCTGGAAGTTCATGAACCGCTCGTTACCGAATCCGCAGATACCGTTTCCTGCAAGTTCTGGGGTCTTGGCTCTGACGGAACCGTCGGCGCAAACAAGAACTCCGCAAAGATCATCGGTGACTATGCCGGCAAGTACACACAGGCATACTTCGAATATGACACCAAGAAATCCTACGGTATTACCAAGAGCCATCTGCGTTTCTCGAAAGATCCGATCCGTTCCACGTATCTGATCACGGCTGCGGATTTCCTGGCCTGCCATGCGGAGTCCTACATTTACCGCTATGACATGATCCATGAGGTCAAGGACGGCGGAACCTTCCTTCTCAACTGCACATGGAAGCCGGAAGAACTCGATGAAAAGCTTCCTGCGGCAGTCAAGAAGTATATCGCAGACCATAACGTCAACTTCTACATCGTTGACGCAAATACAAAAGCGCGTGAACTCGGCCTCGGCAACCATGCCAACATGATCCTGCAGGCTGCGTTCTTCAAACTCGCAAATGTCATGCCGGTCGAAGAGGCCGTGCAGCACATGAAGGAAGCGGTCGTTAAGACCTATTCCAAGAAGGGCGAGAAAGTCGTAAACATGAATATCGCGGCCGTAGATGCCGGTATCAACAGCCCGGTCAAGGTCGATGTTCCGGCTTCCTGGTCCGACTGTGTCGATGATACTGTCATCGACGAGAATCTTCCGGAAACCGTACGCAAGATCGTCATCCCGTGCAACCGCCAGGTCGGCGACAAGCTCCCGGTATCCGCATTCATCAACCACCAGGACGGCACCTACGATCTTGGAACCTCCAAGTATGACAAGCGCGGTATTGCGGCGATGCTGCCGAGCTGGGATCCGTCCAAGTGCGTACAGTGCAACATGTGCGCATATGTATGCCCGCATGCCGCAATCCGTTCCTATCTCGTAGATGCGGAAGAAGAAGCTGCGAAACCGGAAGGCTTCGTTACCGCAAATGCCATCGGCATGCCGGATCTCAAGTTCCGTATTCAGGTCAGCACGATGGACTGCACTGGCTGCGGAAGCTGTGCATCGGTCTGCCCGGCCAAGGAAAAGGCACTCGTCATGGAGAAGGCGGACGAAACCGCAATGCGCGACGAGACCAACTGGAACTATGCGCTGAGTCTCAAGGACAAGCACGGCAATACAAAGCGCAATACGATCAAGGGCTCCCAGTTCTACCAGCCGCTGGTTGAATTCTCCGGCGCATGCGCAGGCTGCGGCGAAACCCCGTACGCAAAACTCATCACACAGCTCTACGGCGAAAAGACCTACTGGGTCAACGGTGTCGGATGCTCGCTCGCATGGGCAGGAGCATTCCCGTCACTGCCGTACACCAAGAATAAGGAAGGCCGCGGCCCGGCATTCTACGGAACTCTGTTTGAAGACTCCGCAGAAAACGGACTCGGTGTGGTACTCGGTGTCAACCAGCGCAGAAATGCGGAAAAGAACGCAGTCGAAGCACTCATGGCTGCAGTTCCGGGCACAGAGACTGAAGCTGCCGCAAAGAAGTGGCTCGAGACCTTCGATGATCTTGAACAGAGTGACGCAGATTCCAGAGCACTCGTAAAGGTCATTGAAAGCACGAAGTATGAAGGCGAAGCCGCCAAGCTTGCGGAAGCGGTTCTTGAAAACAAGGATCAGCTCTCCAAGAAAGTGGTATGGCTCTACGGCGGCGATGGCTGGGCGTATGATATCGGCTACGGCGGACTCGACCACGTGATCGCCATGAACGAAGACATCAACATCATGGTCGTTGATACGGAAGTCTATTCCAATACCGGCGGACAGTCCTCCAAGGCGACACCGCTGGGCGCATCGGCGAAGTTTGCGGATGGCGGAAAGACCACCGCGAAGAAGGATCTCGGACGCATCCTCATGAACTATCCGAATACCTATGTCGCATCCGTAGCGATGGGCGCAAATCCGAACCAGCTGATCCAGGCGGTTACGGAAGCGGTCAACCATAAGGGACCGTCCCTCATCGTCGCATACGCACCGTGCATCAACCACGGCATCAAGGCCGGTATGGCAAACGTACAGGCTGAGATGAAGAAGGCTGTTGACTGCGGTCTGTGGCCGCTGTACCGCTACAACCCGGATAAGGAAGTCAATCCGTTCTCGCTCGACTACAAGGAGCCGAGCCGTCCGGTTACCGACTTCTTCGACGGACAGGTACGTTTCGCAGGCCTCAAGATCAAGTTCCCCGAAACCGCAAAGAGACTCTTCGATGCGGCGCAGAAGGACGCGGATGAACGCTGGAAGACCTATGTCAGACTGCGTGATTCCCTCAACGGCTGATTCAAATTAATTGCAAACTCCCCCTTCAACTGCATATACTCATATGCTGAGGCTGGCTGGACAGATCCGGCCGGCCTCTCAATTTATCTGAAAGAGATGAGGTGAACAGAGTGACTGGAAGATTTCAGGGAAAAGTCGCCGGCGTATCCGGCGCAAACTCACCGGCCGGAATCGGATTTGCGATTTCGCGCGAACTGCTTAAGGAAGGCGCATCCGTATTTATCTGCGGTTCCAATGAAGCGAAAGTAAAAAATGCTGAATCCCTCCTGAAGGAATTCGGAAATGTAAAAGGCTATACCGTTGACATCAGCGATGAAACACAGGTCCATGCGATGTTTGAGGATGCAGTGAATACATTCGGCAGACTTGATTACTTTGTCTCGAATGCGGGCATGTATCCGCAGAAGCTTCTTATGGACATGAGCGTGGAAGAGTGGGACCGCGTCATGGCAGTCAACCTCCGTTCCGCATTCATCTGCGCGAAGGAATGCTATAAGTACATGAAGGACGGCGGTGCCATTGTGCAGTCCGAATCCTATGCGGAAGTGATTCCAAGTGCGGGCTCCGGCGCTTATGCCGCCAGCAAATCCGCCATGATGTCACTTACCCGTACACTGGCATCGGAACTGGCGCCGTACAACATCCGTGTCAACGGAATTGTGCCGGGCGTCATTGAAACCGATCTTACCGCACCGGTCATCGCCACCAACCGTGACCGCATGATTTCCCAGATTGCCTTGGGACGGCTTGGCAAAGCAGAAGATGTTGCGCAGGCTGCGCTCTTCCTGCTCAGCGATGATGCGGCTTATATCACAGGCACACGCATTGAAATCAGCGGCGGAAAGCTCGCCGTGCAGAACTGCGCATATCCGTATCAGGTTAAGGCAGAGCGTGAAGGCTGAGCATCAGAGAATCAAACAATTTCCCGGGGAAACCCGGGATTTTTATTACACTCAGGAGGATCATTATGTCTTTTCGAACATTGGAAATCACAGAATCGTCATTAAGTAACTATTTTTAAAAAACCAAACTGAGCGAACATTACAGAAAGCGACCCGTAACGGGTCGCTTCAATCTATTGACAACGTGGCACTTCAAAACGAATTGCCACTTTTTTGATCAGCCAATCATTGAGTAACAGGAGGTTATCTTGTAATCTGTTTCCCAACGGACACTAAAAAACGCCCGCATCCGGTTTTGCGCAATAAAGTCTGAAAAGCCGCATCCTTTTGGGAATGCGACTTTTTTTGAACTGCTTCTTTCGGATTGTAAGTTGGTCAGAATACCCTGCCGCAGCGCCGGCAGATGGTATGTCCCAGAAGGGGGACGGAAGAATGCGCGGACGGCCGCCGCAGAGTCACGATACTGTGCGGTTTATTGTCAAGGCAGGTATTGCCGGCAATGTACTGAATCAGTGTCTCATAGTAGCCGTGGACCGGTGTACTGATAACTTCCGGCGCAGCCGTATCTGAAATGTTTTTGGTTCTGAGTGTCATGCGATACCTCCTTTTCCGCAGAGTATTATACACAGTTGAAAGGGATACGCAAGGACACAGATGAAAGAGTACTTGGAGGGAAAGAATCGTTATGCGTGAATCATTTCCTTGCGGATCATTAAAAATGTGTTTATGGTGAAGAAAAAGGGGATGATCTCATGGGACGTAAACCGATAATCACACAGATTCTGATCAAGGCATATACCATTCGTACGGTATTGCTGTTTGTGGCAGAGGCCGCCTGGTTTATTCTGGCTGAGAATTCATTCAGCGGTCTGTTTGAGCTCATGAGGGCAACGCTGATTCTTTCCCTGCTTTCCTTTGCGGTATCGTTTCTGGTATCTCAGGAAGACCGCAGGATATCACCGTCACACGCGGTTCTGTATGCGGTGTTTGATGTTCTGATCTTCAGTATCGGCGCAAGCGTGTTTGCGCTCATGGAGATGATGGGCATACAGGGCGGATCGGGACTTGCGTTGGTGGTCATTCCGATTCTTGCAGGAATGGTGATGCTGCCGTTTTCCATTGTGCTTGCGGTCATCGCATACCGGATGATCAGACAGAATATAACGGGAAGATAAAAAGGAGCCGGAACCCATATAAGAGTTCCGGCTTTGTCTTACTTCAGATCCGCAAGACCTGCGTCATGCAGCTGACGGCAGCCAATGTATAACAGCAGCTGTCCGGCAAGGTTGACACCCTGCGCAATCCAGTTCATAGATGCCTGGGTGAAGTCCTTTGAGGAAAGATATCCCATTCCCAGACACAGGAAGAAGGAAACGATGAAACAGACAAGCGCACTGCGCTTTTTCAGTCTGCTCGCAAGGAAGGCGAGAGAAGCGTCCATTGCGCCAAGACCGATCACCATGATGCCGACAAGCGCCATCGTGGGAATCAGCGCGAGGGTCTTTCCTTTCAGTGAAGTGACGCCGATGGTCAGACCGATTCCCGCAAGCAGGAATCCGATTGCCTGATTGGAGAAAAACTGTTTTGTCATCCAGGTGACATCCGCAATATTCAGGGCACACAGAAGTTTATAGGTTGCCTTGAGTGCACCGGCTGCGGTGACTATGACAATGCCGATGGTGAAGAGCCACCAGGAGATGGATGAGATACGGTGCTTCAGATCCTTTGCGATAATCGTTGTTCCAAGAAGAAACAGAATTACCGGAATATAATCCACAAGCGCCATCGGGACAGTAAATGAATTCATAAATTCAGTCTCTGTATACCGGGAAAGAATGATACTGCTTTGAGAACGGAATCAGAAGGGGAACGGTGTCCGAATACTTCTGATATTCCGGGTCAAGACCGTATGTCTTTTCATGACGGAGTTCAAGACGCTGTGCGGAGTTGAACATGACATAGGTGATGAGCGCAAATGCAAGCAGAACCATGATCCACTGTTTTCCCTGTACCGCTCCGATACCGGATACGGTGACGCCGAACCAGAACAGAATCTCACAGAAGTAGTTCGGGCAGCGGACAATTTTGTAGAGTCCGGTGTCGCAGAACCGCTTCGGATTGATCTTCTTTGCGGCGGACTTCTGTGCATCTGCGGTTGCTTCACCGATGATCGCAACGATCATGATGATGATTCCGATCCAGGCAAAGATGTTGTCATTTGCCCGGTTCATGAAACGATAGGTGACTGCGGAAGTCTGTGCGGTATACATCCACATGGAGTAAATCCACATGCAGAGGGAAACCGGAAGCGGCATTGCCTTTGCAGAACCGGTGGATTCCAGCTTCTTGCGGTAGTGGGCATTGGTAAGCTCACGCTTGAGAATATAACCGCCGAGACGGTAACCGTAGATGATGAACAGAATTGCCATGATCGCGGTTGCCAGCGTAATCGTATGAGTGATGAGACCGAAGGCAAGCAGGTAGATGCCGATGCACATGACCGCAAAGCCGTAGCCGACGGACATGAACCAGACAAATTCCTTGAAGCCCATGCAGCAGCCGATTGCCGCAACGAGCATAACGCCCCACATGAAGGCAGGCCATACTTTGCCGATATAGGAGGGATCAAGTTTGAACATTATGCCTTGCCTCCGAAGTATTCTTTGATATATTCCGCAAAGGATGCATCGCCGGTAACATCTTTTCCGACGAGATCATGGGACAGCGTCCACTTGGAGAACAGGATGATGTCGTGCTTTCCTTCCTTCTTGATCTTCGGAAGATTTGCGAGCAGACCGAACATCCAGATCGGGCTGTCCTTGATGATGACCGGTTTGCCGGCAGCGCGGAAGCACATCTTTGCCATTTCCTCGTAGGTGTAGGTTTCCTTTCCGCCGACTTCATAAGTCTTGTTGGTATCGTTCATGTGCGCAACGATGAACTTTGCGAAGTCAGGGCAGTCGACAACGTTTGCCTTGACGCCGTGATAGCCTTTCAGCAGCTGCATCTCGCCTTTATCAACGTAAGGCTTGAATACCTTGGCAATGTCGTAGAAGTATCCGGTCGGACGGTAGATGACATAATCCATGGAGCCTTTCTTCAGCTCTTCCTCGACCATGAACTTCGCATGCAGCATCGGAACCTTTTCTGCGCCCGGTTCATTGCATGCAATGACGGAGATGTAATTGAATTTCTTGACGCCGGCTTTCACCGCTTCGTTGTACAGGTTCATGTTTCCCTGATAGTCGATGTCATATGCGGTAAACTTTGTGGATGCGCCGGTAAGGCCCATTGTGGTGATGACGATGTTGCATCCGTCACAGATACCTTCCAGTGTCTTTGCGTTTGTGGCATCGATGGCACGGAAGGAATATTTTCCTTCCAGTCCGTTGTTTTCCTTTTCCTTCAGATCTGCCGCAATGACTTCGTGTCCTTCTGCGGTCAGACATTTCAGAAGCTCAAATCCGAGATTTCCGAACGCACCTGCAAGCAATACTTTCATTATTTTTATCCTCCTGTTGAATGCCGTAATCTGTGATTCTGATTACTTTCCTTTTTCCTTGGAACGCTTGTCGTTGATGATCTTCATCTGCTCAACATCAATCTTTTTGACATTGTTTTCTTCTGCCCATTTGACGCAGCCCTTGAGTGCGGTCGGCAGGAAGATGCGCGGCACCTTGACGAGCATGGCAAGCGCTTCATCGGTAAATTCCACATCCGTCTGAAGCCGGTTGGCGGCATAGCGTACGGATTGGACGGTTGTTTCACGCTGCGGGAGAAGTTCCGGCAGCATCCACCGGTGCTTGTGATACCAGAAGTTTTTGGAATCCCGGTAGCCGTAGTCGACCGGCAGGGGCGGGAAGTCGGAGCGCTTCACACCGTTGACGATACCGTTGTAGTATTTCTCCTTCATGAGGATCTTATCGATACGCAGAACGAAGTGTGCACCGTACGGCGTTGTGATGCCGTTGAAGTCATGATATTTGTCGAGCACATAATGATCCTGACCTTCCGGAAGCGGCTGGGTATCCTGCGCATTGTCGAGGGTGTCGACCCATGTGCATTCCACGGCCTGGAGTGCTTCGGAAATGACCTGCGGATATACGCCGTCGGGATCTTCCGCCTTGCGGTGACCGTCTTCCAGATGGAAGCGGAAGTCTTTCATCTTCTCTTCCGGTTTGTCTCCCGGCCAGCCGAGACGAACCATTTCCCTGAATGTTCCGCGGTCATCCGGCAGGAAGTTGATGACACATTTCTTGTGCTTGATGAGGTTCTGCGCCGTGTTGGATGAATTGCGCGCCTCGAGGATGAATGCATAGTAGTCCTTGCCTGCGACATAGAACGGCGCAAGCAGAGAATACGGGCCGCATGTGGTTTTTCCGTCGTCGGTCAGTGTGCTGATCAGTACTGCCGGCATCGGGAAAAACAGCGATGTCTGGTAGAAGTTGTCTACCACACGCAGATTTTTGAATCCGGACATTGATTATTCCCCCTTTATCTGTCGTCGAATTACACGCATGATTTCCTCTTCGGACAGTTCCGAGTGCTGGGATGCCGCAATCAGAAGCTCAGCCGTAAGCACAAGCCCTGCCGCATCCGGTGTTCTGTCGAACTGTTCATAGAGCATGTTGAGAAGGCGCTCAATCTGTCCCACGAGAAGCCGGTGCCCTTTGTGAAAATAGGTGCCGGCAGCCGGGAATGACGGAAAGGCGTTCCATACCGTTCGGTGCGACTGCGTGAACCGGGCGAGACCGGAATAAATCGCACGAACTCCTTCCTCAATTCCTTCCGAAGCGGAAATACTGGCTTCAGTCTCTGCGATGATGTGATTCCAGTCATCCGCAAACACAGACGCAATCAGGGTTTCCTTATTCGGAAAGTAGTTGTAGATTGTGCCGACCGCAATTCCGCAGTCTTTCGCAATGGCACGCAGTGAAAAGGAGGGAGGTGTTGAAAACAGCCGTTCCCTTGCGGATTGCATGATTCTGGATTGAAGACCGTCAATTACTTTCGGCATAATACCACTTTATATGAACATGTTCATTTTAGTTAATAAATTCACAGATATCAAGATTTGCAAATTCCGAGGATGTAAATTGCAGTCATTCCTGCCGCGGCGGTAAAATACTAAGTGTTGTGCATAAACGGGAAGGAGGTGCCGGTCTGTGTCGCTGACAACAGGTTATGAAATTACAACTGCGGCCACCAATCTGTTCAATGCCGTGATTACCGTCATTCTGATGATCGATATTTTCCGCATGAAGGGACCCGCCGTAAGAAAATATGTGTGGGGCGCATCCTTCGGTCTGTTTCTGCTCGTATGCCTGCTTGGCACCTATGCCCACGGCGTTCAGCTTTCGGACGCCGCAAGGAGCCGGACCTGGGACATTCTCTATATTGTGATGGCATTCATGGCAGCGTCCCTTGCGGTATCGGTTCTCTATGAGATTCACGGACCGGCATGTCTCAAAAAAGCAGTGCCGGCATTTGCGGCATCTGCGGTTGTCTTTGTCATCCTGCGGCAGATGTTCTCATCTTATGTGCCCAATGATTTTGTTCTATTTCTGATCTACTGCGGCGGAATACTGATTTTTCTGATTATAAAGCTGTTTCTGGCACGCAGGGAAAAACCGCATATGACAATCGGACTGTGGGGGATTGCGGCTCTGATTGCGGCCAGTGTCCTGCAGAATGTGAAATCCATTCAGTTTCATCTGATCTGGGATTTCAACTATAACGCCGTATATCATCTGGTCACGCTGATCTCCGTTGTCCTCATGTATTGCTTCGTGAAGCGTGCATATGAGCTGGATACCGCAAAAGAACGGGACCGTAACTGACGGAATACAAAAAAACGGCTGAGCCGTTTTTTGTTTTCAGTACCAGTTGTAAATGTAGAATGTCTGCCCGCCGTCCAGCAGGAAATAATTAATCATGGAAGTATAGCGTGCCGCATCAATCTCCGTATCCGTATAGGTAAAGACAATCTTTTCCTGTTCTGCCGGTTCCTGACCTTCCATACTGTCGCTGCGGATGACTTCGGTCACAAGCCCGTTTTCCTTCTTCACTTCAAAGTGACTGTTTGAGCCGGAAGGACCGGCCCGGTATACTGCGGAGGTATCCGATGCGATACCGTCTTCATATTCCACCGTATAGGTTCCGTTAAACCGCATCCATTCTTTCTCATCGCCGTCATTCCAGTTTGCATACAGTCCGGAATTGCTGGTTTTTGCCAGCAGTCCGTTTTCTGTATATACGCTGACCGCATCAATTTCTTCCATTGTGGCACCGGCACTGATACCGTCGATGAAGGAATTCTCACGGTTGACATGAAGCACATCGGTAAAGAAGGGACCGCCGATACCGTACTGGAAAAGTTTTTCGGATTCGAATATTCCATCCGGATCAGAAGACTCCACACGCCATACGCGGCCCTCATTATATTCCGTCCGGGTTATCTGTCCGGTGTGGGCATCATACAGTTCCATGGATACGGGGAGATCATTTTCAAATGTATAGGAATACGTAAATTCCGCCGGAACCTCGGAACCGTTCTCCGTCCGCTTCATGATGACCGGGTATCCGTTTTCGTACTGGTATTCCATCTGCTGGGATACAACCCAGTCTCCGCTGCCGATATATTTCACATACCTGGTGACCGTGCTGACAAGCCGGCCGTTCGCCGATGCGGCAGGTGCTGCCGCTCCGGAAGCACCGGCACAGCCGGCACATAATGCCGTGACAAGCAGTAACGGCAGCTGTTTTCTAAAATTCAGTTTCATCATTCAGGTTCTCCGTCTGCGTTTTCACTGCAGATACTGATTATTGTAGTGAATTTGCGGAGGATTGGATAAGGCTGTCTTTAAAAAATGTGCAGATCTTGTCTGCACATGTATGAAATCAGATAAACAATCAGAACAGAAACCGGATCACCAGCATGTAAAACAGCGTTCCGGTAAACATGGAAAGCAGTGTATTCCGCTTCCAGAGATGCATGAGTGCAGTGGCAGTAATGCCGATCAGTTCCGGAATGCCGAAGGGAGACACGGTAACGGATACATTCTTCAGACAGTACACCACCAGCATCGCAAACACGGCGGAGGGAAGTGCCTTGCCAAGATAGGTGATGATCGGCGGCACATGGTCGGAACGACCGAACAGAAGGAACGGCAGGAACCGCGTAAGTATTGTTGCGGCAGTGCACAGCAGGATCGTGATGACCTGCTGGGGAATCGTCTGGGGACTCATTCGAAACCTCCTTTTTCCGCGATCGTCTTACGGAATACAAGCAGAAAACAGAGAATCACGCACATGGACGGAATGATAAAACCGTCTGCGCCGAACAGCACAAGGCAGAGAAAGGAAGCACCGAATCCGATCAGGGAAGAAAGATGACTCTTTTCCCGCATCCAGGTGTCCAGAAAGATTACGACAAACATTGCGGTCATCATGAAATCAAGACCGGTGGTGTCAAACGGCAGAAAGGATCCGAAGATACCGCCGAGCGCTGCGCCGGTGACCCAGTAACAGTGGTCAAGCAGGGACAGCGTAAAATAGTAATCATATTTATTAATGTTGTCCGGCAGAACACGGCTTCCGGCAACCGCGAAGGTTTCATCCGTGAGAGCATAGATCAGATAGAATTTACGGGTTCCTGCCCCATGGTATTTTTCCAGCATGGCGAGTCCGTAAAACAGATGCCTTGCCTGAATCATAAAGGCAAGCAGAAACGTCTGAAGCGGCGCAAACCGGCTCAGAAGCAGGGACACCGCGACAAATTCCAGAGAACCCCCGTAAATGACGATTGCCATTATGACGGGATAGTACCAGGGAAATCCGCTGGTATTCATAAAGATGCCGTAAGCCATGCCGAGCAGAACATAGCCGGTAAGAACCGGAATGGAATCTTTCGCGGCAAGGCGAACACTTTCAGGATGCAGACTCATACGGCATATTTTGCGGCAAAACGGGTGGAACATGCAACGGAAATGCCCGGAAAGCGCATACATTTTTCAGCTTTCATATCGATGACTGAAAAAACGTTGGAAATCAAACCAAAAATCGTTGGAAATGAAACAAAAATGGGCTTTTTCAGTGTTGATTGGTGACCAAATGATGTAGAATGAGGGCATGGCAGTTACGCACATCAGACGTAAACCGGAGGAACTTATTACCATCCTCCGGAGGGTAAAAGAGACAGATCTGATCCGCAAGGCAGACCTGCTTTCAGAATCTTCCAATCCGGATAATATTTTTAACAGCCATGCAATTAACGCCGAGCAACCGTTCGGTGTTCTTGTGTTATTCGGCAATTCCGGGGAGTGCAATGAGCTTCTGCCGGACAGCCCGCGTGTCGACAATCTCGACTGGCTGGAACGTCTGATCGCATCGTATCAGACCTATCCTGCCATCAGCCGGAACTATTTTGAGGAAAAGCGGCAGGCATATCTTCGTGATATCCGCCGGTTCCGCCATCTCAACAGCAAGCCGGCCGGGGCACAGAAAGAACGCAACCGTCTGGAGACAGCGATGCGGAATGCGAATGTTCAGAAAGAATGGGTTCAGAAGGAAAACACGGACCGGCTTCGAAAGATCCGTCTGATTGAAGAAGAAATCCGGGAGTATGAGCGTGCGCTGGAATCCCGCCGCGGGCAGACGGACAACAGTGCACAGATCCGCGCTGCAGAAGAGAGAACCGGGTCGCTGAAACTGGATATCGAACAGGATACCGCACGGCTTCGGGATCTCGCTGCACGGATTGAAGCGCTTCGGGCAGAGCGGGCAATGACAAATGCCGAACTCTCACCGACGACAAGCCGTCTTCAGGAACTGGAAGAAAAACGGCTGACCGGCGAACATGACAGTCTCGCAAGTCAGCTTAATGACAAAACCGACCAGCTGAAAAAACTGGAAGATACATTGGAAAGCCTTGCTTCGCAGGAAGCAGGGAAACCCAACGTCAATGATCTGATGAACTCGATCGGCAAATCCAGAAAGAATCTGGAAGAAGCACAGCAGGCACTTGACGGCGGTCATCGTATGATCAGCAATCTTGATCTGCGGGTTGAAATTCTTGCGGCCCGCCTTGAGGCAATCCGCCGGGAAACATCCGCGCAGCCGGAAGAAATTGAAAGTGCGTACATCGCCGCTGTCGCAAGAGCAGAGGATCTGCTTACCGCATGGATCTCTTCTTCGTCAGAGTTCCGGAGGATCCTGGATGTGGACGGCATCTCCGGAAAGGAACTGGTAGAGGCAATCTTCTTCGCAAGCGGCCCGTTATGTGCCGCAGGTCAGGGGGCCTGCCGGTATCTGGAAGGCGCCGGTGTATCACTCGACACACAGCTGCTGTATGACACAAGGGAGGAGCGCACCGGCTTCCGGCGTACAGTTGTATTCGAACAGTAATATGGGGATAGATTCCGGGCAATCGGAATCTTTTTTTGGATAAGAGGACAAAGTATATGAAACGTTTATTCATTGACTGCGGAATGGGCGCGGCCGGCGATATGCTGAGCGGAGCGCTGATTGATCTGTTCGAAGACCGTGATCAGATTATTGAAGAGCTCAACAGTCTGGGAATACCGGATGTTGTATTTCGGGCGGAGACGACGGAGAAGTGCGGCATTCACGGAAGCCACCTGCATGTAGAGGTAAACGGGACTGAAGAAGATGAGCACATGCATGAACATCATCACGATCATGATCATGATGTGCATGAACACGGCGGACACATGCATTCGCATCGTTCTCTGCATGGAATCGAACATATTATCGAAGACCATCTGACGGTAAACAGCCGCGTTAAAGAACACGTGCGTGCGGTTTATCAGATCATTGCGGAAGCGGAAAGCAGCGTTCATGGCGTTCCGGTGGAAGAGATTCATTTTCATGAAGTCGGCACAATGGATGCGGTGGCGGATATCACCGCAGTTTCCTATCTTCTGGATAAGCTCGGAGAATGTGAAATCACCGCATCTCCCGTTCATGTCGGACGCGGCACCGTGAAGTGTGCTCACGGTATTCTGCCGGTGCCGGCACCTGCGGCTGCGCTGATCCTGCAGGGAATTCCGACCTACAGCCGGCAGGAAGTGGAAGGGGAACTCTGCACGCCGACCGGAGCCGCGCTTCTGAAACACTTTGTGTCTTCCTTCGGACCGATGCCGACGATGATCTCGGAGAAGATCGGATACGGCATGGGCACAAAGGATTTTGCGATTGCCAACTGCGTACGTATTTTCGTGGGAAAGGAAGAGGCAAGGGAAGCGGAAGTCTGCGAACTGAATTTCAATGTCGATGACATGACCGGCGAAGAGCTTGGCTTTGTGACGGGACAGCTGCTTTCACACGGCGCATACGAAGTATTCACCACACCGATCCAGATGAAAAAAACACGGCCGGGAACACTCGTGACCGTGATGTGTGATCCGCGCGACCGGGTACGCATGGCAGAACTCATCTTCCGCAACTCGACCACGCTGGGCATTCGTCACAGAACCTACAACCGCATGATTCTTGACCGCCGTGTGGAAACCGAAGAAACCGAATTCGGACCGATCCGCCGCAAGTATGCGGAAGGATACGGTGTGAGCCGATCGAAGTATGAATATGATGATCTGGCAGCTGCGGCGGAGAAAGAAGGCTGCAGTGTGCGGGAACTTCTGAACCGCATCGCATCATAATAAACCGAAAAGAAAAGGTCATGCATTACTGCATGACCTTTGTTCTTTCGTGACGATGTGTTTCTATTTTTCTTACAGTTTCACAACGCCGGAAGCCTGAGGGCCGCGATCACTCTGAGTGATTTCGAATTCAACGGACTGTCCTTCGTCGAGCGTCTTGAATCCTTCGCCCTGAATTGCGGAATAATGAACGAATACGTCATTTCCATCATCAGTTGTGATGAATCCGTAACCCTTCTCTGCGTTGAACCATTTGACCTTACCTGTTGCCATTCCCTATTGAATCTCCTATTCTATGTACCCCAAGACCTGTCGGGATAAACCCTGAGTGAAATATGCGGAATAACACTCGAAAAACGGGCTTGAATACATTTATTAATGTAGCACTGCAGAATCAAACATACAAGTCATTTTTCGCATAGGTATGCGGCGATTTCGATTTCTGCCATATGGAAATTATGCTTTCCAAACAGTGGGAATATCTATATAATTTCGGTAAAGGCGTTGAAGAGAAGAGTAATCGTGCGTGTGATTCCAGAAAACAGACGGTCTGATGCGAGTCTGTATTGCGGTACGATGAACATGGACTCGGAGCCTGCAATGCGATGAGTTTTGCACGGAGAAGCCCGTTACAGCGAAGAGTGGTCTGCATTCAGAAACAGCAGGCAAGATAAAGGTGGTACCGCGTGCAAAACGTCCTTTCCCAGGACGTTTTCGTTTGCGTTGAACATTTACAAGGAGACCAAGCATATGGAAAACAAAGGGCCGTATTATCTGACGACAGCGATTGCCTACGCTGCCGGAAAGCCGCACATCGGAAATGTGTATGAGATCGTACTGGCAGACGCGATTGTCCGTTACAAGCGTCAGTGCGGATATGATGTCCGCTTCCAGACCGGAACCGACGAGCACGGTCAGAAGGTGGAAGAGCGCGCCAATGCGGCGGGCATGACACCGAAGCAGTTCGTTGACAACGTTGCGGCGGAGATCAAAGAACAGTTCGATATCATGAACGTGTCCTATGACAAGTTCATCCGTACGACGGACGCGGATCATGAGAAGCAGGTTCAGAAGATCTTCAAGAAGCTCTATGACAAGGGCGACATTTACAAGGGAAGCTATGAAGGCAGTTACTGCCAGGAGTGCGAGGCATTCTATACCAAGAGCCAGCTGACCGAAGACGGCCGCTGCCCGGTCTGCGGCGGTGAGGTCAAGCCGATGCGTGAAGAGACATACTTCTTCCGTATGTCAAAATATGCGGACCGTCTGATTCAGTATATTGAGGATCATCCGGAATTCATTCAGCCGGAGAGCCGCAAGAACGAAATGCTCAACAACTTCCTGAAGCCGGGTCTGCAGGACCTGTCGGTCAGCCGTACCAGCTTCAAGTGGGGCATCCCGGTACCGTTTGATGAGAAGCACGTCATCTATGTATGGATCGACGCCCTCAGCAACTATATCACCGGTCTTGGCTATGACGCGGACGGTGAAAGCGGAGAACTGTTCAAAAAGTACTGGCCGGCAGATCTTCATCTCATCGGCAAGGACATCGTCCGCTTCCATACCATCTACTGGCCGATCATGTTGATGGCGCTGGATATTCCGCTGCCCAAGCAGGTATTCGGTCACCCGTGGCTGCTTACCGGAAGCGACAAGATGTCCAAGTCCAAGGGCAATGTCATTTACGCGGATGACCTGGTAGGTCTCTTCGGCGTTGATGCGGTGCGGTTTATCATGCTGCATGAAATGCCGTTTGCCCAGGATGGTCACATCACCTATGATCTGATGATCGAGCGCATCAACAGTGACCTTGCCAACAACCTCGGCAACCTGGTCAACCGTGTCATCTCCATGGAGAACAAGTACTTCAACGGTCTGATCGCAAATCCGGATGTCCGTGAGGACGTGGATGACAGCCTGAAGGCAAAGGTCATGGAGACTGTCGAGCTCGTTCAGAAGAACATGGAAGAACTCCGTGTTGCGGATGCGATTCAGAATATCCTCGATCTCTTTGATCGCTGCAACAAATACATCGATGAGACGATGCCGTGGGCACTGGCGCAGGATCCGGATCACATTTCCCGCCTTGCGACCGTTCTCTACAATCTGCTGGAAAGCATCCGTATCGGTGCAATCCTGCTTGCACCGTTCCTGCCGGATACCGCAGACAAGATTCTCGATATGATCCAGACGCAGAAGCGTGACTATGACACGATCAATGAGTTCGGTCAGTATGAGACACGCATCACGATCACGAATGCGCCGGAGATTCTCTTCAAGCGTCTTGATGCCAAGGAAGTCATGGCAAAGGTTGCGGAGATTGAAAAGGCACAGCGTGCACGGTTCCTTGCGCAGAAGAAGAAGGAAGAGAAGAAAGCACAGATTGCGATCAGCGACTTCCAGAAGATTGAACTCAAGGCCGGAAAGGTTCTGCGCTGCGAGCGTCATCCGAATGCGGAGAAGCTGCTCGTTATGGCAGTGGACCTCGGCGAAGGTGACATCCGTCAGATCGTCTCCGGTATTGCCGCAAGCTATACACCGGGCCAGATGATCGGCAAGAACGTACTTGTCATCTCCAACCTCACACCGAGCACGATCCGCGGTGTGGAGAGCCAGGGCATGCTGCTGGCAGGACAGAACGGAAGCGAAATCGTTGTCGCAGAAGTCAACGGTCTTGTGCCGGGCACTGTCATCAGCTGAGCGCTGACGCATTAAAAAAAGAATTATACGAAAGCCGTTCCCCAAAAGGACTGAAACATCGGTCTGAAAGGGAACGGTTTTTTTTTCTGTTGTCATGTGAGGAAACTGCCTGTACCGGCAACCGGACAGATGGACGAACACTGCCCCCTATAATGAAATTAACCACACCAGTAACGCATACCCATAATTGAATATTCAGGAGGGAGAAATGCAATGATTGGAAGACAGGTCATTGTTATTAATCGTCCAATGTCCAAAGAAGAACTTCTGCAGTTTATGGATGAACATTGGAACAGGGAACAGTACAACGCATATGTGTACGGAAAACCAACGCCCGGCAGCCTTGATGAGTACATCGTTCTGCCGGCGACCGACCGCTATCTTACGATTGTCTATCCGGTAAAGAAGGGCGGACTGTTTCACAGAAACAACGCGGTTGTTCTGTGCACAGCGGACTCGCCTGCCGGTGCGGCGGAGGGACTTCTGCGGAATATTCCGAGCCGCCGGATTCTGTACGGTGCCGCAAAGATGGGCAGCCTGATGTCCTCTGAACAGGAACGCAAAGGTCCGGCAGAAGAAACACTGCAGGTATATACCGCATACATGCGTTCCCTGCTTGAACAGGCGGGACTGACGGAATAGGAACGGTGAAGGAGGAATGAAATGAAACAGATTCTGAAACGTATCATTGCAGGAGGCATCCCTGCATTCATGTTGCTTGCTCTGGCCGGATGCGGAAAGTCTGCTTCGGAAACTGCCGGGTCGGTATCCAAACCGGAAGAAACGGCAGCACAGTCGGCCGCAGCTCCTGCGGAAGCGCCAGCCGCCGAAGCCACATCCGCAGGCAAATACAATGCCCTTGGAATGAACATGGGACAGTATGTTGTGGAAGTGGACTCGATGAAGGGAAATTATCTTGACCTGAAGGAAGACGGCAGCGGCTATCTGTACTTCGGAGAAAACAATCAGGGTGACATCACATCCTGGGAAGAGAATAACGGCGCATTTACGATGAAGGCAGGTGTATCTGATTTTACCGGAGAACTGAAGGAGGGTGTCCTTGATCTTTCGCTTGGGGATGAGTTTGTTATCAAGTTCGCCAAGGACGGAACGGATACGTCCTCGTTCAAGATCATCACCATGAAGGAATATCAGGAACTTGTCGCAAAGGATAAAGGCAGTAACGACGCGGGGGAAAGCGTCGCCGGGTATTATTACGCCTATGCCGCAGAAAGCGGCAATCTCTGCATCCTTCTTCCGGAAGAGGAGCGCGACAGTTTTGCCTTTACAATCAATGAAGACGGAACCGGAAAGGTTCATTTCGATGGCGAAACGGAAGATACACTCTGGAAACTGGAAGGCGATGTGCTGAGTTTCTATGAACTGAACGGTCAGCCCGCAACAGCCGGCTACGAGATCACACTGAACGATGGAATCATTACGATTGTGGTGCCGCCGGATGAGGAAGGCGGGGATCCCATTTACGAGTACCTGGTCAGAGAAGGCGCAGATACGCTGAAAATTGACATGCGGGCGACAAAGACGGAATAGCAAAAACCGTCTTACAGAAACCGTTCGGAGCTGCGGGATGCCGCGGCTCCTTTTACGTCTGCCGGAAGGCGTTGTTGTATACTTGTTTATATGGCAATTATCAGACAGCTGGATGAACAGACTGCGAATATGATCGCGGCAGGCGAGGTCGTAGAACGTCCGATGGGCGTGGTGAAGGAACTGGTCGAAAACTCAATCGATGCCGGCGCAAAACGCATTACGATATCCGTTGAGGAAGGCGGAATCGCTTCCCTGACCGTCAGTGATGACGGCTGCGGCATGGACAGCAAGGATGCGGTGAACGCATTTCTTCGTCATGCGACGTCAAAGATCCGTTCCTCGGAAGATCTCTGGGACATCGGAACTCTTGGCTTCCGCGGTGAGGCACTTCCTTCCATCGCTTCAGTATCCAAGCTGACGCTTGTCACAAGTGACGGAACCGACTGCACGAAAGTGGTAATTGAATACGGCAAAACCGTATCGGTTTCTGCCTGGCCGTGCAATCAGGGAACGGAAATCACGGTTGAAAATCTGTTTTACCGCACGCCCGCAAGACTCAAACATCTGCGCAGCGGCGCGTATGAAAACTCCCTGGTACAGGATGTGATCATGAAGTTTGCGATGAGTCATCCGGAGATTGCCTTCCGCTTTGTCTCATCCGGCAAGGAGGCATTCCGCACAACCGGAAGCGGCGATCTCAAGGAAGTGATCTTTCAGTGCTGGGGCCGCGAAGCCGCAGAAGCTGCCATTCCGGTTTCGTTCTCGGACTATGACTATCAGGTAAGCGGTTATCTTGTAAAACCGAATATCACCCGGGCATCCCGGAATTTCATGCATATCTTTCTGAACGGCAGAATGGTAAAAACCTACCGTCTTTATCAGTCGGTCATGGACGGTTATGAAGACTTCATTGTCAAAGGCCGCAAGCCGCTCTGTGTTCTGAATATCAAGATGGATCCCCATCTGCTGGATGTAAATGTGCATCCGTCGAAATGGGAAGTGCGTATTTCGAAGGAAAATCAGCTGGAATATCTGCTTAAGGACAATGTCCGCGAAGCACTGAAAAACACGATGCTGGCACCGAACATCCGGCCGTTCCGGGAAAGCGTACAGTATGAACAGATTCCGCTTGAAACGAATCTGACCTTTCATAAACCGTTTGTCTCGGCACCGGAACCGCAGGCGAATGTGACGTCTGCACCGGAAATGGAACCCGCATTTATTCCGGATGTTCCGCTCACAAAACCGGAACCGGTATACACGGAGCCAAAGACTCCTGTTGTTACGGAAACCCCGGCTGCGGCAGCTGAACCGGAGCCGGTTGTTCAGAAGCTGCCGGAAATGCAGGTGATCGGTCAGCTCCATGAAAAGTTTATTCTCTGCGCCTGTGAGGCAGGGCTTGCGGTCATTGACCAGCATGCGGCACAGGAGCGTGTGCATTACGAAGAATACTGCCGTGCACTCAACCAGAATCCCGTCATGCTGGACTGCCTGGTTCCGCTGACACTTGCGGCAGGAGATGATCTTGTCCGCAGGATTGATGAACTCAATGCGGCGGCCGCAGATCTGCATATCACCTTTGAACCGTTCGGGCATGATACGCTGCTTGTCCGCAGTATTCCAGCCTGGATGAAGGACCTGGAAGAAGAACCGTTCCTGCAGGATGTGCTCGACAACTTCCGGAATGAGCGGAAATCCAGCTACACCCGGATGGAAAAGAAAAAGATCGCGACCATGGCCTGCCATCACAGTATCCGTTTCAACCGCAGTCTTACGATGCAGGAGATGAATGAAGTGGTGCGCCAGCTCAATGACTGTGAGAATCCATACCATTGTCCGCACGGACGTCCGACGTTTGTCATCCTGAATGAGAAGGACCTCGCAAAGGAGTTCCTGCGATGAAAAAAGTGCTTGTGATCGCCGGACCAACAGCCTCCGGCAAAAGCAGTTTTGCGGTAACTGCCGCACAGCGCTTCGGCGGAGAAGTCATCAGCGGAGACAGTATTCAAGTCTACCGCGGGATGAATATCGGATCCGGCAAGGTGACGCCGGAGGAAACCTGCGGAATCCCGCATCATCTGATTGATATTCTGAATCCCGGGGAGCCGTACAGCGTGTCGGACTTTCAGAAAGCCGCAAGGAATGCGATTGAACAGATTGAATTTCCAATCATCTGCGGCGGAACCGGACTGTACCTGAAGGCGTGTCTTTATGACTATGACTTTGAAGAAGAGGTGCAGGAAGCGGATGACAGTGATCTCGAAGAGATGGACAATGAAACACTTTACGGAATGCTGGCAGAAACCGATCCGGAAAGCGCTGAGAAGATTCATCCCAATAACCGCCGACGTGTCATCCGTGCACTTCAGATTCAGCGGCGGACCGGACGGGTAAAAAGTGCAATCGAGGCATCGCAGAAACATGAACCGGTATATGACTTCTTCATTGCCGGATGCACGATGGAGCGAAGTGTATTATATGAACGGATCAATGCCCGGGTAGAGTCCATGTTCAATGCCGGACTCGAAGCGGAGGTGCACGGTCTGCTTGCGGAAGGTGTAACCTTTGCGGATCCGGCCATGAAGGGAATCGGCTATCGGGAGTTTGAACCATACTTCAGCGGAGACTGTACGCTGGATGAAGTGAAGGCGGAAATTCAGAAGCACAGCCGGAACTATGCAAAACGTCAGTACACCTGGTTGAATCATCAGATGCCGGTGCACTGGTTTGCGGTAAGTGATCCCGCAGAGCGGGAAGGAATGCTGGAAAAAATCCGGCAGTGGAAGGAGAGTGAACCGAATGGCTAAGACGAATACAAAACGGATGACATCTCATGTCTGGCGGACAACCATGCACACATGGACACTTACGGCTGCGATTGCCGCAATTGCCGCAAATGTGACTTCTCTGCTGGAAGGATATGATGAGGTGCTGAGCTTCGGAATGTTCGGCATCGGATTCGGCGTCTTTGCGGTGATGATGCTGATAGGTGTGATTGCGGCATTTATCCGTTCCGGACGCATGAAGAAAAAAATACAGACAATGGAACAGACAGCTGCCATGGCATTTGATGCGGATACACTGGAACCGCTCAACGCGGAGAAGAATCTGTGTCTAGGCAAAGAATGGCTGATGATCAATGCCGGCCATACCGCGCAGGCATTTCCGAAGGGACAGATTGCGGCGGCGGATTCCATCACACCGCGCAAGGAAGGCATGAAGAAGGTGTGGGCGAGAATTCATGATAAAAACGGAAAGTCATACGCCTGCATGTATCGCGTCTGTGAACCGGATGCGCTGGCAAAAATAATGGAGTGGCTTGGCGTTTCCAAACCGGAACCGGAGCGCAGTACACCGGAGCCGGTGCCGGAAGGAACCTGCCCGTTCTGTACAGGACCGAATGAACCGGGTTCCAAGGTATGCCAGTGGTGCGGAAGTGCGCTGGATCAGATTCCCGCAAAAGCCGGATTTCAGGAGCCGGCAAAGACAGCACCGGTAATTCAGCCCGGCGCAGCACCGCTCTCGATTCCGGACGAGCCGAAGAAGAACGGAAAAGGCGTCTGGATTATCATCGGCCTGCTTGTGATTGTTCTGGCAGTTCTGCTTTACATGTATTATCTGTAAGCATGTAACACCTGTAAGCATGAAATGCTTCCGACGGCGGCAGGGCGAAAGTATTGACTGCGGGTCAAAAAGAAGTATAAATAGTATTGATAAAGGAGGTATTGGATCATGAGTGAATTCAATCAGACACAGACTTACGTAAATGAGACCGGTACAACTCTGAATGCGTATATTACAAAAGTATTCTCGATGATGGGCATCGCGGTTCTGCTCACTGCCGCAATCGCATTTGTGGGATATCTCAGCCTTGTAAACGGCGGATTCCTGTACAACATGTATATGACAGGTGCGATTTCCATCGCTTATATCGTGTGTGCGATCGCACAGTTCGGCGTGTGCATCTTCCTCTCCATGCGTATCACAAAGATGGAGACAAAGACCGCTCAGATTCTGTTCTATGCGTATGCGGCACTGACCGGTGTTACCTTCGCGGTACTGCCGATGGCGTTTGACGTTGCGACCGTATTCTCCGCATTTGCATTTGCGTCAGTCATGTTCTTCTGCTGCGCAATTATCGGCCACACCACAAACGTTGATCTCACAAAGTTCAGCGGACTTCTGATCGGCGGTCTGATCGCGCTGGTTGTCGCGACCATTCTGTCGCTGTTCATTCCGGTACTGCGTGATTCCCTGATCATCAGCTACATCGGCGTTCTCCTGTTCCTTGTCATCACGGCATGGGACATGCAGAAAATCAAGCAGTTCTACTACGGAACTCAGGGCGGTATGGGCACGCTCGGCGGAAATCTTGCAGTATACGGCGCATTCCAGCTGTATCTTGATTTCATCAACCTGTTCCTGCGAATCCTGCGTATTCTTGGCAGCCGTTCGAACCGGAACTAAGTCAAAAACAGAACAAATCATGTAAAACGGTCCGGAAACGGGCCGTTTTCCTTTGGAATGGCATAAATAGTTGCGTTCGCAACTATTTTTTAAAATATAATAAGAACAGTATGGTTAAACTGAGGGAACAGAATATGATCGGTAAAAAACTGAAACAGAAACTGTGTCTTGCCGGCGCGCTTGGAATGGCGTTCCTTTCACTGGGCATTACTCCGGTATACGCTGAGAGCGATACCGCGGAAACAGAACCCGTGATTGACCCGGAAGTAAGTCACACAGGAGAACAATACTATTTCGGAAAAGATGCCGGTGTTGTATTCCCGGACTGGGAAAAGAATGCATCGACTGCGGAAAGCGTCATTGCGATTGTCGGCAGCGGTGTGGATTATACACATGCTGATCTGAACAGCGTCATGTGGAAAGACGAAGAGCCCGTTTCATCGCTCAAGGATATGGGCGGCGGAGTCTACGGATACAATGCGGACGGCATTATTTCAGCGGACGGTATCAGTTCCTATGATGATCCGATGGATACTGTCGGAACCGGCACACAGGCAGCCGGTGTGATTGCGGCAGCCTGGGATGACAAGGGGATCAGCGGAGCACTCTCCGGTGTGAAACTCATGGCAGTCAAGGCGACTTCCCCCAGTGCAGTAGAGTCCGGTCTTTCCTATGTCCTTGCGGCAAAGGAAGCAGATGTAAATGTAACTGCGATTCACCTCACACTCCCGTCCTATACTCCGGCAATCGGAGAACTTATTACAAAGCTTGGCGAAGCCGGTGTAATTACGGTCATTGCGGCAGGCGACAGCGGCACAAATACGGACGGAAGCACTGCAGTTTCTCTTTTGAATAATCCGTATGTGATTACCGTCGGCGCAACCAATCAGAATAAAGAACGCTGGACCGGTTCCAACTTCGGAACACTCAGCTGTGATGTATTTGCGCCGGGTGAAAAGATCCTGACAACCGATATTACAAAGCCGGAAGCTGTTACTGATGAAACAGCCGGAACAGCTGTGACTGAAACAACGACAGCTGATACAACTGCGTCTGATGCACAGACAGCCGAAACAGAAATCACAGATACCGCGGTGACCGCTCCGGATCCTGCGGGTCAGGCGCCGGCGGCACCGGTTGTTTCCAATACGTACTCCTATGTGAGCAGCACACAGATGTCTGCGGCAATCGTTACCGCATTTGTCAGCGCGCTTCAGGAACAGAATTCCAAAAAGCTCGATGCGGATGTTCTCGCCGCAAGAATTCTTGAGAGTGCGGATACGATTAAAGGCGAGAATGATGAAACCTTCCGGTTTGTGAATTACGCCAGTGCACTGAAGGCAATTAATGCCAAAGACAGCAAGGATACCGCGCCGCTTGTGAATTACGCAGAGATCAAAGAAGGAAATCTGATTATTCACGGCTACGACTTTGAAGCGAAAAAGGGTTCCGTTAAGGTAGGCGAAACCCCTGTATCCGGCGCAACGGTCTGGACAGACTCCAAAATCACAGTCAAGACAGATGCGGTGAATCCCGGTATTCAGGAACTGGAAGTTATCCGGAATGACAAAATCAAAACCAGCGGAAAAGTAAACATTCTCGGCGAAAGCAAGTCTTCCGATCTGCCGACAGAGGGTCTTACCAATGTTGAAGGAATTGTGGTATTCGAGGGAACACCTGCCGGAATATATGCGATGTGCAGAAGTGGCAGCAACTCTGATTTCTTCAAATACGATGAAAACGCAGAGACTGAGAAGTGGAAAGCACATGGCTGGTACGAGCCCGAAGCGATGGATGTCTGTTCGGATGAAACATATATCTACGTAGTTGGCGGGGGTGGTCTGGACAGATTGACTCCTGTACCTGCAGAAGAGCCTCGCGAAAAAGGATCCCGCAACGAATACGGAGATATGACATGGAATGTCGCCGAAACAATCAAGCTTCCTGAAAACGCAGCGGATGTCCGTATCTCCAAAATTGATGACGATGTGATCGTCAGTTATACCCTTAGTGATGAGACAACCGGCGATACGGTTACCATTGCGAAAGCATCGTTCGCTGAAACACCAGGAAGACTTGATCCGATCTGTGAAATAACCGATGAAGAACGTCAGGATCTGAAGTGCCTGGATGTTGTGAGGACAGGTGATAAACTGTATGCCGTATGCGTTAATACAAACAGCGGAGAAACCAACGGGGAACAGCTCACCGTATATGAACTGACAACGGATGAAGAGGGAAAGACTGTACCGAAGGTCCTGTTCCAGGAAACGGAAACCCAGTCAGCCGGCACATATTCAACCGCAGGTGCAGTTTCCAACGGCGATTATATTTCAGTCTATGGCGTTCAGAAGGATTCCAGAGTACTGCTTGAGGAATATGACCCGAGTGACACAGAAACACCCGGGAAGCCGCTTAAGAGCACGGATATCACAACGGGTTCTGTAAACATCATCAACGGCGAGCTGGATAAAAACGGAAAGCTGTATCTTGCCGGAAATACCGGTGAAGGGGAGTCTGCGGCATCACTGATCAAGACCATTCAGACCAGCAGTAAACCGACACCGCCAACCCCGACTTCGACTCCGACTTCAGAGCCGACTACACCTCCGACTTCAACGCCAACAGCGACGCCAACGCCAACAGCGACGCCAACGCCAACAGCGACGCCAACACCAACATCAACGCCAACCGCAACTCCGACTTCCGCTCCAACTGCTACTCCGGCACCTACAGCCAAGCCGGCCGAAGAACCAGCTTCCAAGCCGACACCGGCTCCGACCGCACCGGTCTCAACAGTAGTGACCTGTCAGGATGCAGGATTCCCTGCAGGCTGGTACTGGAACGAAAGCAAGAAGGCATGTGTTGCGCCGATGACGCCGGCTCCCGCAAACAATAACAACGGCGGAACCAACGGAAACACAAACGGCAATACCAATGGAAACGGAACGGTGGTGCGTCCGGCGAGTAACAACACAAACAACTCCGGAACACTGACACCGGAACCGACCGAATCTCCGGAGGCGACAGAAACACCGGAGATCACACCGACTCCGACACCGACCGCAACACCGGAAGAAATTCAGCCGCCGATGGAGATCATCAATACCAAGGGTATTCTCTGGTTCCTCGGTATTCCGGTACTGATGATTCTTACCGGACTTGGAATCTATCTGTCCAAAGGCAAGGGTCTGATTCCCTGGCTGATCGCAGGCGATGCGATCGGAAGTGTTGTGCTGGCAGTTCTTGATCACAGTATTGTCGGATGGATTCTGGTTGTACTGAATCTTGCGGCGATCGGACTGCTTGCGCTGTACCGGTCCGGAAAGCAGGATGAAGAAGACGAGGAATTCGAAGACGAATAATACAATGAACCGAGGCGGAAAACACCTCGGTTTTTTCATGGCAGAAGTGAAATCGGCGGACAGGAACCGTATAATGGAACTGAATACAAGAGGTATAACCTATGGTGAAGATAATTACCGGAGTCGGAGCGGCAGTGCTCGATTACCTGAATCTGATTGAAGCGTATCCGCAGGAAGAAGGCAGCACTCATATCACACAGATTATCCGTCAGGGCGGCGGTGCCTGTGCGACCGCGGTCGTAGCTGCCAAGCGTCTTGGCATGTACGGACAGATGATCACATCCGTCGGCGATGATGAAATCGGCAAAGAGATTCTTGACGGACTGGATAAGGAAGGAATTGATACCACAATGATTGAGGTTGTGCCGGGAGGAACTTCTCCGCACTCTGAAATCATGGTCAATCCGGAAACCGGAACCCGCACGAAATTTGTATGCAGTAACACACTTCCGCCGATTGAATGGAATGATGACCAGGTTGCGGTCATTAAGAACAGTGATATTCTCCACGTTGACGGAACCCGCTATGATAATGCGATGGCAGCCATCGAAATCGCAAAGCAGAATCACATCATGGTATCGGTGGACGGCCGCCACATGGAAAAAGATCTGAACCGGAACCGGAAGATGGCAGAGCTTGCGGACATCCTGATTATGAGTGCACCGTATTCCAGAATGGTCTCGGGTACCGGAACCGCGGAAGACGGACTGGCATTTTTTGCGGACCGCGGACCGAAGGTGCTGATTTCCACTCAGGGCACACATGGCTGCCTTGCATGGATTGACGGACATGTGGAAGTATTCCCGGGCTATTCCGTAAAGGCAGTGGACTCCACCGGCGCAGGAGATGTATTCAACGGTGCGTTCATCGCCGCATATATGCGGGGCTATGATGTAAGACAGGCGATCCGCTATGCGACCATCGCCGCAGCGCTCAAGTGCACACAGATCGGCGGCCGGGCAGGCATCCCGACTGATAAAGAGATTGTTTCTTATTTATAAAGGAGCGGATTATGGATAACAGTATTGTGAATTTCAACGGACTGGACATTGTGGAACGGAAGACAGCCGCAAAGAAACCGGCATCCTCGTCGAAGAAAAAGAAGACTTCCACCGCAAAGAAGAAGACATCAGCCTCAATCCGTCTTTCTGCGGCGGAAAAGAAGCTTGTGCAGAATTACCGCAAAAGCAACCTGATTGAAAAGAAGCTGCTTGATTTTGCGGCAGAGAAGTTTGCGGAAGGAATCGATGCCGCATCCGTAGTCAATCTGCTCAGAAGCAACCTCTAAATAAAGAAATATATTATTACAGCCAGACACCGCCCCAAAGGCGGTGTTTTTACGTAAAAAGAGGCAAAAACGGCATCCGGCCCACCCGGATGTGTGGATTTTTGGCAAAATTGATAAAAAAGCGTTGACATCGCATATTTCTGAGATTATTATCAATCGTGCTTGGCGAAAAATGGCTTTGTGATGCGCAAAGCTTAAAATTTGGCTGAGAAACGGCACACTTGGATGTGTGTGCATATAGGGCGAAAGGAGAAAGAAATGCCTACAATAAATCAGCTGGTACGCAAGGGCCGTACCGACAAAGTTTACAAATCAAAGTCCCCGGCATTGAACCGCGGATACAACTCGCTGAAAAAGAAGAACACACGTATCAGTTCTCCGCAGAAGCGTGGTGTCTGCACCCGTGTCGGCACAATGACACCGAAGAAGCCGAACTCTGCGCTTCGTAAGTACGCCCGTGTCCGTCTCTCCAACGGCATGGAAGTTACAGCTTACATTCCGGGTGTCGGTCACAACCTGCAGGAGCACTCCGTTGTTATGATCCGCGGCGGCCGTGTCAAGGATCTCCCGGGTGTTCGTTACCACATCATCCGCGGCACACTCGACTGCGCAGGTGTTGACGGACGTAACCAGAGCCGTTCTCTCTACGGCGCGAAGAGGCCGAAGAAGGGCAAATAAGACAGGAGGAATGTAAGAGATGCCTAGAAAAGGTTATATAGCGAAGCGTGACGTACTTCCTGATCCGATTTACAATTCAAAACTCGTCACAAAGCTGATCAACAAGATCATGCTTGATGGTAAGCGCGGTACAGCGCAGACAATTCTCTACGATGCATTCAACATCGTTGGTGAGAAGACCGGTGAAGATCCGATGGTTGTCTTCGAGAAGGCACTCGGAAATGTCATGCCGGCTCTCGAGCTCAAGGTTCGCCGTGTCGGCGGTGCCAACTATCAGGTACCGGTTGAAGTTTCCGCAGAGCGCAAACTGACACTCGGCCTCCGCTGGCTCGTTAACTACTCCCGTCTGCGTCATGAGCCGACAATGGAGCGCCGTCTCGCGGCTGAAATCATGGATGCCGCAAACGGAACCGGCGCTTCTGTAAAGAAGAAGGAAGATACCCACAAGATGGCAGAGGCGAACAAGGCATTCGCACACTTCCGCTGGTAATCAGCAAAGCATACGCATAGATAAGGAAAGGAGCGATTTATGCCGAGAGAGTTCCCACTCAATAAGATTCGTAATATCGGAATCATGGCTCATATCGATGCCGGAAAGACAACGACAACAGAGCGTATTCTGTATTACACAGGAAAGATACATAAGATTGGTGAGACCCATGACGGCGCGTCCCAGATGGACTGGATGGCGCAGGAACAGGAACGTGGTATTACAATCACATCCGCTGCGACAACCTGTCAGTGGAAGGACTGCCAGATCAACATCATCGATACTCCGGGTCACGTTGACTTCACCGCTGAAGTTGAACGTTCCCTGCGTGTACTCGACGGTGCTGTAACCGTTCTGGACTCCAAAGCAGGCGTTGAGCCGCAGACTGAAACCGTATGGCGTCAGGCTACCGAGTACCGTGTACCGCGTATCGTATTCTCCAACAAGATGGATGCGACCGGTGCGGACTTCGACATGTCTGTCAACTCCATCGGAAACCGTCTTGGCGCAAAGGCCGCTGCAATTCAGATGCCGATCGGCGCAGAACAGAGTTTCCGCGGAATCATCGATCTGGTTACGATGAAGCAGCACATGTACAACAACGACCAGGGCACTGACATCAAGGTCACAGACATTGATGCGCAGTATCTGGATAAGGCAACCGAGATGCATCAGGCAATGCTTGAGGCAATCGCAGACTACGATGACGATGTCATGATGAAGGTCCTCGAAGGCGAGGAGCCGACCATTGAAGAAGTCAAGCGTGCGATTCGTGCCGGCGTTCTGACCGCGGAGTTCTTCCCGGTTCTGTGCGGAAGCGCATATAAGAACAAGGGCGTTCAGCTGGTTCTGGATGCGGTTGTCGACTATCTGCCGGCGCCGACCGACATTCCTGCGATCAAGGGTCACCTTGAGAACGGTGATGAGGAAGACCGTCACGCAGATGACAACGAACCGTTCAGCGCACTTGCATTCAAGGTTGCGACTGACCCGTTCGTAGGACGTCTTACATACTTCCGCGTATACTCCGGTGTCGCTACAGCAGGAAGCTATGTGCTGAATGCATCGAAGGACAAGCGTGAGCGTTTCGGACGTCTGGTCCGCATGCATGCGAACCATCGTGCAGACATCACTGAGGTCTACGCAGGCGACATCGCCGGTGCGGTAGGTCTCAAGAACACCACAACCGGTGATACACTGTGCGACGAGAACCACCCGATCATTCTTGAGTCGATGGTATTCCCGGAGCCGGTTATCCAGATGTCGGTTGAGCCGAAGACAAAGCAGGACGGCCAGAAGATGGACGATGCGCTTGCCAAGCTCGCCGAGGAAGACCCGACATTCCGTACCTATACGGATGAAGAAACCGGACAGACAATCATCGCCGGTGTCGGTGAACTTCAGCTGGATATCATCATGGACCGTATGAAACGTGAGTTTAAGGTCGAGGCAACAGCCGGTGCTCCGCAGGTTGCGTATCGTGAAACGATCCGCGGAACCGCAGAGTGCGAAGGTAAGTTCGTCCGTCAGACCGGTGGTCACGGTCAGTATGGTCACGTATGGATTCGCTTCGAGCCGAATGAAGGCAAGGGCTTCGAATTCGTCGATGCGACGGTCGGCGGATCCATTCCGAAGGAGTACATCAAGCCGACCCAGCAGGGTCTCGAAGATGCACTGAACAACGGTCTTGTCGCAGGCTATCCTGTTGTAGATATCAAAGCTACACTGTTTGACGGTAGCTACCATGATGTCGACTCCAGTGAACAGGCGTACAAGATTGCGGCCAGCCTTGCACTCAAGGAAGCAGCGAAGAAGTGCAACCCGGTCATCCTTGAACCGGTCATGCGCGTAGACATCACCGCTCCGGCCGAGTATCTCGGTTCAATCATGGGTGACGTTGTCAAGCGCCGCGGTCAGATCCGTTCCCAGGAAGAAACCGGTAATGCGATCAAGATCGAAAGCTTCATCCCGCTGTCCGAAATGTTCGGTTATGTTACCGATCTGAGAAGCTTCACACAGGGCCGCGGAACCTACATCATGCAGACAGATCACTATGAGGAAGTTCCTAAGAACATCGCGAAAGAGATTATCGAAAAGAACTCCACCAAAGCTGATAAGTAAGCATTGCATTCAAAAACTGTTTATCTTAAAATGATAAAGGTCAAAAACTAACGAAAGAAATAACGGAGGAAAATTAAAATGGCTAAGGAACATTTCGACCGATCCCTCGAACATGTAAACATCGGAACAATCGGTCACGTTGACCACGGTAAAACAACACTGACTGCCGCGATCACAAAGTATCTGGCAGAGCATCCTGAAGATGGTTCTGCAAAGTTCGAAGCATACGATCAGATCGACGGTGCTCCGGAAGAAAAGGCTCGTGGTATCACGATCAACACCGCTCACGTTGAGTACAGCACAAAGACACGTCACTATGCGCACGTTGACTGCCCGGGTCACGCTGACTATGTCAAGAACAGGATCACCGGTGCTGCGCAGATGGATGGTGCTATCCTCGTCGTAGCTGCAACTGACGGACCGATGCCTCAGACACGTGAGCACATCCTGCTCTCCCGTCAGGTAGGCGTTCCTAAGATGGTTGTATTCCTGAACAAGTGCGACATGGTCGACGATGAAGAACTCATCGACCTCGTTGATATGGAAGTTCGTGACCTGCTCTCCGAGTATGGTTTCGACGGCGAGAACACACCGATCATTCGTGGTTCCGCTCTCAAGGCTCTTGAAGGCGATCCGAAGTGGACACCGGCAATCAAGGAACTCCTTGACGCTGTTGACAGCTGGATCCCGACTCCGGAGCATGAATTCGACAAGCCGTTCCTGATGGCTGTTGAAGACGTCTTCACAATCACAGGCCGTGGTACCGTTGCGACAGGCCGTGTTGAGCGTGGTAAACTCAACCTCAACGATACTGTTGAAATCGTCGGTATCCGTGAGACAAAGAGCACAGTCGTTACCGGAATCGAAATGTTCCGTAAGACTCTCGACTTCGCTCAGGCTGGTGACAACATCGGTGCGCTGCTCCGTGGTGTCAACCGTGACCAGATCGAACGTGGCCAGGTTCTTGCTAAGCCGGGAAGCGTTACTCCGCACACCAAGTTCAAGGCTCAGGTTTACGTTCTGACAAAGGAAGAGGGCGGCCGTCATACACCGTTCGTCTCCAACTACCGTCCGCAGTTCTATTTCCGTACAACCGACGTTACAGGCGTTATCCGTCTGCCGGAAGGCACAGAGATGTGCATGCCTGGTGACAACGTTGTCATGGACGTTGAACTCCTCGCTCCGATCGCTGTTGAGCAGGGAACAAAGTTCTCCATCCGTGAAGGCGGACGTACCGTTGGTTCCGGATCCATCGTTGAGATCACTGAGTAATCAACCCAGTACAATCAAGACAATCTCCTGACGGAGGTTGTCTTTTTTTGTGCGTATTGATTTCAGTACTTCAGTTTGCCTGCGTGTATACTGAATGTAAGGACATGAAAACACTCACCATCACAAGAAAACGGAAATTTGCGTCTGCCCTGATGCCGTTCTGGATCATCGTATCACGGGAAACCCGGCAGGCGTTTATGGACGCGCATGGCATCGAATCACCATTGGGTACTCATGACGCTCTTGGTCAGCCGGTCCCGAGAATCGCCGTCGAAGAACTGGATCAGATCGGTATCCGTATCAGTAACGGACAGACGATCGAGGTGCCGGTGGAGGATGATGCGGTATCACTGTTTGTCAGCACAATGGACGGAAGCCTCTCGAATGAAATCCGTCCGGATACGATGACCGGCAGAACGCTTGTGATTACCGTCAGAGGCGGATTCACGACCGTGAGTTATCCGTATCTCGAAGAACTGCAGAAGTAAGGCAGAAAGAACGAACGGAGAAAGGAGAACCTGCATTATGACAAATCTGAAACTGGCGGGCATTATCTCATTGGTACTGAACGGAATCGGTGCTCTGGTTAACTGGCTGTCGTTTCGGTCTTCAAACTGGCTGCTTATCAAACTCAATACCTTCGGCGGAGAGATTACGATTGAACATGGATTCGGGGGAATCCGGGCAGTGCATATTTACGGGATGACGCCGGATCAGCTCACAACGCACTCCGTGCAGTTCAGCCCGGTCGGATTTGTGATTTCTTTTCTGCTTACAACGGCAGTCATATTTGTAATACTGTTAATCATCCGGCGGTTTCGTACCGCTTCCTGATTTACTGCGTCAGTCACTGTGTGTGGATTCTTTCTGCCGCAGTCCGTATATTAGACTGAGTGCGAAAGCACCTGAGAGAGGGGGAAATTTCTCATGAAAGAACTGAATCGTGTCGCATTGAAAGACAGTGCAAAGGCGCTGTTGAAACGGAATTACTGGAAAATGGTCGTTGCCGGCTTTTTACTGGCGCTGGCAATCGGCGAAGCAGTACGGGTAACCGTTACCTATAAGGCTGACGAGCTCCCCGAAAAGGTTCGTGCAATCGCGGTCATGACCGCAATCCTTGGGACATTTATCGGAATTGTCATTACGCTGTTTGTCCTGCATCCTCTGGAATACGGCGGAACAAAGTTCTTCCTGCGCAACCCGGACGGCAACGGCGACGGAGCCCTGGGTGACGGATTCCGGGACGGTCATCTGAAACAGTCTGCCCTGACCTTCCTGTACCGTGATCTGATGATCTTCCTGTATACGCTTCTGCTTATTATTCCGGGAATCATCAAAGCCTATGAATTCTATTTCGTGGCACCGCTGACCGTGGATCATCCGGAGCTTTCTCCGGTGGAGATCGGCGATCTGTCCAAGGAGATGACAAAGGGCCGCAAAATGGAACTCTTCAAGCTGGATCTTTCGTTCATTCTCTGGAACATCGCAAACAGTATGTCCATGGGTATTATCGGACTCTTCTATTACTACCCGTACCGTTACCAGACAAAGGCACTTGCCTACCGTGAACTGGTAATCGAAGGCGCAGATCCGACCCGCCCGGCACACTGATCCGCAAACAATCTGTACAAAACGTCCGGAATCAAAAACCGGACGTTTTCTTTATGTTAAACTTTTGAATGTATGAAGAATTCAATGAAGAAAATCCTGCCGATCCTGTTATCGGTATCATTCCTGTTCGCAGGATGCCGTAAAAAGCCGGTACAGCCGCAGCCGACGCCGGTCATTCCGGATATTGTCGAGACAACAACGGCACCAGAAACATCGAAACCAACGGAAACGCCTGCGGCGGTCGAGGCAACAAATGCCCCGGCGGAAACCACGCCGGAACACACAAAGGAACCGGAGCCTGCAATTTCGGAAGATACGCGCTGTGATGACAAAGACTGTGTGGCGTTATATGTTTATACCTACGGACACCTGCCGTCCAACTACATGTCCAAAAAGGAAGCGCGCAAGCGCGGCTGGAACAGCGGTGCGCTGTCCAAAGTGCTGAAGGGCATGGCAATCGGCGGCGACCGTTTCGGAAACATGGAAGGATATCTGCCGGATCAGTACAACTATACGGAATGCGACATCGATACGATCGGAAAGAAATCCCGCGGCGCAAAACGAATCGTCTTTGCGGACGGGGGAGTTCTCGTCTATTACACCGAAGACCACTATGAGACCTTTGAACTGCTGTATGGGGAGGAGTAATCATGTACAGACAAATTGAACTGAACCCGGACCGCATCATGACAAAGCAGGACATGCGGGAATACATGCAGGAAACGTTTCTGTTTGAAGATGAAGAATACGGCGCTATCAATCTGGACGCGCTCAGTGATTCGCTGAGTGAGGTGACTGACCAGGTGGATATTATCCTGCGGCCGGATGCGATCATGAAGATCTGTCAGAATGAATATGCCTATAAGGTTCTGCTTGTGCTGGGAAGAGCGGGCGAGGATAATCCGAACCTGCGGCTTCTGTTCCGGCGGTAATTGAGGACGTTATGAAGGAACGGGAATATAACTATGACCTTCTGCGGGCGGTTTCCGCCTTTGCGGTCGTGTTCGGACATGTCGCAGCGCTGTTTATCGAAACTGCGCAGTGGGATTACTTCGACGGACTGCCGATGAACCATCCGCTGGTTTCCGTGGTGATTACCGCACTGTGCAGATTCAGCGTGCCGGCGTTTCTGATGTTATCGGGAGCGTTTGTGCTCGGAAATCCGAAGACGAAAGATGCGGCGTCGTTCTACCGGCGTTCCTGGCGCCATGTGGGAATTCCTGCACTGGCTGCGATGATTGCCGGCGTTGTCTATTCGCTGTTCTGCGGACTGGTGCTGGATCATACCGGCGTAATGCCGGCAGTGGAAGCGCTGATCAGCGGTGCGCCGTTTTATCATCTCTGGTATCTGCCCATCATGGCAGGAACCTATCTGCTTGCGCCGTGGATCTATCGGCTTCGCGAAGAAGTGAGTCCGGGGACATTCGCAAAGATTGCAGCAGGAATGACCCTTGCCGGGTGTCTTGGTCTGTGGCTGAATCCGCCGGTTGCGTCCCACTGGAACATCGGTGAAGCATTCTGCTATACCGGCTATTTCATACTGGGATATGTGCTGCGGGAAACCAACCGCGGAAAGTCCGGCGGCTGGCTGTTCATCGCCGCTGCACTTCTTCTGCATGCATGCAGCGGGGTGCTGGTCTACCGTGCAGTCTTTGTCTCCGGTATGGACCGGGCGCTTGCGGAGCATCGTTACTTTATGAGCTATGCGCCGCTGACGGTGCTGGCATCCGTATTGATGTTTGCCGGCTTTGCACGGCTGAAGGTGCATTTCAGCTCCGGCGTATTTGCGGCACACACCTACAGCATCTATCTCATCCATGCATTCCTGCTGGATATCATCTCCCGCCTGTCGCGGGCAGTGAACGGACAGCGGTGGCTGTGTCATCTGGACGCAAGATTTGCCGTGCTGCTTCTGGCTCTTGTGATCTATGTTCTCTCCTGCGGACTGGGAATGCTTCTGCATAACATCCGTATCGCGCAGTCAAAAAAGCAGTGAAGGATAAACACCTTCACTGTTTGTTTTTCAGAGGGCACGCAGGTGCCTTTTTTATTCATCGGTTTCGATGACCGGTGCGGTGAACTGCCGGATTGCCCGCACCATGTTCGGGTGCGTAATGACAAAGGCAATACGTGGATCCTTATGCTTGGTGACAATCGCGAGTTTCTGTTCCTTTACATAAATCGACAGATTGCGGAAGGCGTTGTCGGTTGTCTCACGGATGGACAAACCGGCATGACCTGCGGCGTAATCCTTCGCCAGACTCAGGTGTTTCTGGTAGGTTTCCCAACTGTACTGGAGCCGCTCATCTGCATTCATGAACGGCGCATCAAATTCCGGCGTGAACCGGTCAAATTCACCTTTTGAAAGTGACATGATCTCCGAAACCGCAGATCCGTTTCGAAGCAGCCGGTTCATAAAGTCCTGCTGGCTGATCAGGTAGGCTTCTGCCCGCCGGGTGAAATCCTCATTGCAATGGTTCTCGTGCAGTATCTGTGTAAGAAGATCAAAGTTCAGCGCAAAGTAGGGGGGAACTGCTGCACGGATATGCCAGATTCCGCCTCCGCCAGCCTCTTCTTCCATATACCGGATAGCCACATCATTGTGAGCGCCGCGGACAATGCGCATCAGCGGAACGGCATGTGAGAACAGCTGCTTTACGCGGGTTTTCCCGTATGCGAGCCGTTTTGAATCTCCTGTCAGGACAGAGGAGGCAGATTCAATGGCGGAACCGATTCCTTCACCGCTCAGAACACAGGCATCCGAGACATACAGACAGTGACGGTAAATACTCCCGGAAGCGGAAGGCAGATAATACGGAAAAATCTGTCCGGTCATATAGACCGGAATCCAGGTCTCCAGTCCCAGCATCATTTCCGGGAACGGGCGGTTTACATCGTGAATGATGTGAATCTGGTGCCCTTTTTTGATGCACTGGGCAATCAGCCCCATCCACTCTTTCACAAATTCAATATCTTTTGCCATCTCTTCCATCGGCAGATCATTGCACATGTAGATCGGACCGACGGAATCGGATTTCAGGGTGGACACGAAGAAATCCAGTTCTCCCTGGCGAAGTCCCGCGACATCATAGTATTCCCGCTTCTCCTCATGAATTGGAACGCCGGTGTATGACTGCTCTTCAAAATGAAGGGAGCGGATATACTGGTTGAGATTAAAAGTATTGATGGTGCTTAGAAAACGTTCTACTTCCGCCTCCTGTGTTGCTTCGGTCTGAATCAGCCAGCGGGAGAGATATTCCTCGAAATCGCTGTCGGATTCCGCTCCGGTCAGTTCGTTGACAAGCATGCGGTCTGCCGGCCGAAGGGAGTCACTGAGTGCCCGCGCAATATGATCCGCAAACGCAACAGGATCTGCCGGAGCCCGTTTGCCGGACCGGATGCGTGAAAGGTAAGACGCATCATAATTCAGAATATAGGAAAGATCCTTCATGGACAGTCGGAGGGTGCTGAGGAGCTCATCGAGATGTTCCGCAAGCAGGGAAGGTTTATTTCCGATGGCTGCCCGATACCGGATAAGACGTTCTTCTCCCATCGGCGTAAGGCCGGCTTCTGCCTCCAGTTTGGAAAGCCCCCCGCAAAGACGGATGAGCATCTCACTGTCCGCCCGGGGGATTCGTTCTCCGCTCCGGTAACGGGAAATCACTGCGCTTGAAAGCCCTGAAGCACGTGAAAGCTCACTCAGAGAACATCCGATTCGCTCCAGATCCTTTTTTAAATAATCACGAAATTCCATAGCACACCTGCCGGAACCAGCCGTAACAGCGAGGAAACGTTCTGCCGCCGATTGGTTCTCATTATCTTTAAGACGGATTGACGGATTGCGGCACACATACGCATGCCGTTTGGAAGTGTTGTGCTGAACCGGAAGAATGAAATCAAAAGGATGACCTGAACTATGATCATCTGTATGGGGCTGTAAATGATTCTCCATCCAAGGAGTCGTGCGGTTATCTTAATTATATAAGTAATCCATACCGGAAACGGATTATTACCATTTCGGGCAATGCCGGAAATGGAAAAAACGGAAACTGTGTTCCGCTTTTTTTACCTTATATATAAATTAACTTATCTTTTAACTTATCTTTTTTAATTATTTTCCATCACAAAGACCATTCTGCCTTCCGTTCCGCTTCCGGAATGAACGGTCAGCGCCTCCGGGGTCTGTTCCATGGTGTATGTTTCCCCGAACAGGGTGAGGGAAGTCTCGTTCCAGGTAACGGCTTCTGTCTCATCAAACAGATGGTATGTACCGGTTCCGTCCTCTGCCAATACCAGCGTCACAGTGCTTCCTTCTGCTTCCAGCCGGGCAAGCTTGTCATTCAGGGATGTGCCCTCATCATCGTACAGTTCTTTCAGACGATAGGTTCCTGCTGCGATCTGCGGTTCCGGCTCGGATGCGGCGGAAGATCCGCAGGCTGTAAGAACAAGTGCGGTGATCAGTACGGTAAGGATACGGAGAATGGGTTTCATAATACAGATTCCTCCTGACACACAGGGTGTATGTCTGAACTATTTCCTATCATACACGAGCCAAATCGGAAAGAAAACGGAATGCATTGCGTGTACCCTTTGCGCAAACTTTGAAAATGACAGCGCTTTCACAGAAAAATTACCGGTTTTGGTTGGAAATGAAACTTGTTTCACCCCGATTGGGCACCAAAAGGGGGTGTTCTGACAGGCAGAAAAAACATTTAAAAATTCGCAAAAATAATGCTTGCAATGCTATTTTCGGGGTGGTAGGATAGTGGAGCACTCGCGTAGACGTGGGAGATTGCCGGCACGCTGGAAAGCGTTGTCAGTCCTGGCGTGATAACCGGGGAACTCACACCGAGCGATCCGACGCGAATGTCGGAGTGAAATAAAGGAGGAAAATTTCATGGCAAAAAACTCTCTGAGAATTCGTCTGAAGGCTTATGAGAACAGAAATCTGGATGCGGCTTCCAAGAAGATTATTGAAACCGTAGACAAGCACGGCGCTAAGAAGATCGTCGGACCTGTTCCCCTGCCGACAGAACGCGAAGTCGTCACCGTTCTCCGCGCTGTTCATAAGTACAAGGACAGCCGTGAGCAGTTCGAAATCCGCACACACAAGAGACTGATTGAGATCATCGGTCCGACAGCGGAAACGATCGATGCAATGAGCAGACTGGATCTGCCGAGCGGCGTTGACGTTCAGATCAAGATGTAAAAGAAAGGACCGGCAATTAAAGAATGAAAGGTATTTTAGGAAGAAAGCTGGGTATGACCCAGGTATTCACCATTGACGGTGCGCTGATTCCGGTCACTGTCATCGAAGTACAGCCGAACATCGTTCTTCAGAAGAAGACGAAGGAAACAGACGGCTACGAAGCAATTCAGCT
Organism: Solobacterium sp.; assembly: GCA_017469885.1. Lineage (GTDB taxonomy): Bacteria > Bacillota_I > Bacilli_A > Erysipelotrichales > Erysipelotrichaceae > Bulleidia. Next base: position 186,782 of record JAFUFO010000038.1, on the reverse strand, counting down.
CGGCTATGAGGACGTCAAGGAGTCCAGAGCTACCAAGGCAGCGATCGGCCACGCAAAGAAGGCCAACACTGCACCGAAGAAGTTTATCCGCGAGATCAAGGCAGATGAAATGATGAACCTTGAGACCGGCGCAGAAGTCAAGGCTGACATCTTCGCCGCAGGCGATATCGTCGACATCTCCGGTATCTCCAAAGGTAAGGGATACAACGGCGTCATCGTCCGCAACAACGGAACGATCGGTCCGAAGTCCCACGGTTCCGGACATCATCGTCATGTCGGTTCCCTCGCTACCAACGGCCGTAACAACGGTGTCGTAAACAAGAACGCACCGATGCCTGGTCAGGAAGGCGGATTCGCCACAACCAACCAGAACCTGACAATCGTCAAGGTTGACGCGGAAGAGGGATACATCCTCGTCAAGGGAAATGTACCGGGTCCGCGCAAAGGCCTCGTTACCATCAAGACCACAGTCAAGCCGGTCAAGAGCGTCAAGGTAGAAGAGCTCATCTCCTACAAGGGTGCTTCGGTTGAGGAAGAACTGGAAAAGGTCAACGAAGAAATCAACAAGGAACTTGCGGAAGAAGCTGCAGAAAAGGCAGCTGCTGAAGCCGCAAAGAAAAAAGCGGCCAGTGATGCCCGCAAGGGAAAGTGAGGTTAAACCATGTCCAAGATTGATGTTTACAATCAGGAAGCCAAGGTCGTTAAATCCATCGAGCTGTCCGACGCGGTATTCGGAATCGAACCGAACGAACAGGCAATGTACGACACGATCCTTGCTTATCTGGCCGGCCAGAGACAGGGCACGCACAACACTCTGACAAGAGCGTATGTCAGCGGCACCGGCAAGAAGCCGTTCCGCCAGAAGGGAACCGGCCGTGCCCGTCAGGGTTCGACCCGCGCGACACAGTGGAGACACGGCGCAATCGCGTTCGGTCCGCATCCGCGCAAGTATGGATTCAAGCTCAACCGTAAGGTTCGCAGACTCGCGCTCCGCTCTGCGCTGAGCGCAAAGGTTCAGGACAACGGTCTCACCGTGATCGAAAACCTGGGCTTCGAAGATTTCAAGACAAAGAAGGCAGTCGCTCTGATGAAGGCCTTCGGATTCGAACGCAAGACGCTCTTCGTCGCAGATGCATCGGATGACTTCGCTAACGCGATGATCGCGATGAACAACATCCCGAACGCAGCGCTTGTCACAGTCGGTGAACTCAATGTCTATGACATCGTCAACGCTGACAGGATTGTCTTCACCGAGAAGGCAGCGGAAGTTGCCGGGGAGGTATTCGCATAATGAGCGCTAGAGACATCATCATTCGCCCGATCATCACCGAAAAGAGTATGCGTCAGAACAGCGAAGACAACAAGATCACATTCGAAGTTGCCAAGGACGCTAACAAGACTGCAGTTGCACAGGCTATTCAGGAGATCTACAACATTAAGCCGGAGAAAGTGAACATTGTGAATGTTCGCCCGAAGACAAAGCGGATGGGCCGTTATGTCGGAAAGACAAACGCGGTCCGCAAGGCTGTTGTCAAGCTTCCGGAAGGACAGGATATCACCCTGTTCGATGAGAACTGAGAAGTAAACTATCGGAGGAATTCGCTATCTCCGGATAATCGCGAAAGGAAAGTAAAGGAAAATGGCTATTAAAAAGTACAAGCCGACCACCAACGGCCGCCGTAACATGACGACCCTGGCAAATGATCGGATTACCAAGTCCACTCCTGAGAAGAGCCTGCTGGCTCCGAAGAAGAGCAAGGGTGGCCGCGGCAATACAGGCCGCATCACAACACGCCATCAGGGCGGCGGTGTTAAGCAGAAGTACCGTATCGTTGACTTCAAGCGCAACAAGGATGATGTCGTCGGTGTTGTCGCAGCGATCGAATACGATCCGAACCGTAATGCAAACATCGCTCTGATCAACTATGTCGATGGCGAAAAGCGTTACATCATCGCTCCGCAGCAGCTCGAAGTCGGAAACAAGATCGTCTCCGGCGTCGCAGCTGACATCAAGGTCGGAAATGCGATGGAACTGAGAAACATCCCCGAAGGTACCTTCGTTCACTGCGTTGAGCTGGTTCCGGGCAAGGGCGGCCAGATGGCAAGAGCTGCAGGATGCAGCGCACAGATCCTCGGTTTCGACGGTCCGTACGCAACACTGCGTCTGTCCTCCGGCGAAGTCCGCAAGGTCCGCAACAACTGCCGCGCTACGATCGGTGTCGTCGGCAACGAGGACTACTCCCTCATCAACTGGGGTAAGGCAGGCCGCAACCGCTGGAAGGGCATCCGCCCGACCGTCAGAGGTTCTGCGATGAACCCGGTCGACCATCCGCACGGTGGTGGTGAAGGTAAGACCCCGATCGGACGCAAGAGCCCGATGACCCCTTGGGGCAAGAAGGCTATGGGCGTCAAGACCCGCAAGCATAAGAAAGCATCCAATGCGCTCATCATGACGAGACGCAACGGCAAATAACTGAAAGGAGAAAGTTAAAAGATGGCAAGAAGTCTTAAGAAGGGCCCCTTCTGTGATGCGAGCCTGATGAAGAAGGTCGAAGCACAGAACGCGGCGAACAAAAAAGAAGTTATCAAGACATGGTCCCGCCGTTCAGTCATTTACCCGAGTTTCGTGGAGCACACATTCGCGGTATACAACGGTAAGGAACACGTGCCTGTCTATGTAACCGAAGACATGGTCGGACATAAGCTCGGAGAATTCGTTCAGACCCGCCGGTTCGGCGGCCACGGCTCCGATAAGGCGTAAGAAGAAGGAGAGTAAAGAATAATGGACGTTAAAGCAACCGCAAAGACCGTTCGCGTTACTCCCCGCAAGGCTCGCCTTGTGCTGGACAACATCCGCGGCAAGAACGTGGATGAAGCGCTGGCTATGCTGGAGTTCATTCCGAACCAGGCAGCAGGCGCGATCGCGAAGGTCGTAAAGAGTGCCGCAGCGAATGCGGAACATAACCATCAGCTCAATCGCGATGAGCTCTACATCAAAACATGTTACGCGGACGAAGGTCTGGTCATGAAGCGCTATATGCCCCGCGCGAAGGGAAGCGCATCACAGATCCTCAAGAGAACGAGCCACATCACAGTTGTGGTTTCGGATGAGAAGTAAGGAAGGGAGATCGACAAATGGGACAGAAAGTAAGCCCGATCGGCATGCGCGTAGGTGTCATCCGTGACTGGGAGTCCAGATGGTACGCAGAAAAAGCTGATTTCGGAGATCTTCTGAATGAAGACATCAAGATCCGCAAGCACATTGAAAAGACACTCCGTGATGCATATGTAAGCCGCGTTGAAATCGAACGCACAGGCTCCGATGTTCACGTAGTAATCCGCTGCTCGCGCCCGGGCGCAGCCCTCGGCCGCAGCGATGACCGCAGAGGTGCGGACCGCAAGGCTCCTGCACAGGCTGTGGAAACACCGGCAGAAGCAGCACCCGCTGCAGACGCTAAGGCTCCTGCAAAGAAGGCAGCCGACAAGATCACAGTTCTGAAGAAGGAACTGAAGAAGATCACAAACGGAAAGAATGTCAAGATTGACGTCGTCGCTGTTGCGAATCCGGATCTCGACGCACACCTGGTTGCGCGCAAGATCTGCGAACAGCTCGAAGCTCGTCAGTCCTTCCGTATCGCACAGAAGAAGGCGATCCAGCAGACCATGCGTTCCGGCGCAAAGGGAATCAAGACCCTCGCTTCCGGACGTCTGGGAGGCGCTGAAATCGCTCGTAAAGAAGGCTATTCACAGGGCGTCGTTCCGCTGCACACACTGCGTTCCGACATCGACTATGCCAGCGATGAAGCTCACACCACATACGGTAAGATCGGCGTAAAAGTCTGGATCTGCCGCGGTGAAGTTCTCCCGGGCAAGATGGTTGAAGAACCGAAGGCACCGGAAGGCCGTTTCCAGAGAGACCGCAGAGGCGGACGCGGAGGCCGTAACGACCGCCGCAACAGCCGCAACGACCGTCCGAGAAACGCGCAGGGCGCAAGACCTGCAGCTCCTCAGGCGGAGGCAGCCGCTGCTCCTCAGGAAGGAGGTAACAATTAATCATGTTAATGCCGAATCGAGTTAAGTACAGAAGACCGCATCGTCTCAGCTACGAAGGCCGTGCAAAAGCAGGACGTGAGATCACGTTCGGTGAATACGGACTTGTCGCAGACGAAGGTGCATACGTCTCCAGCAACCAGCTGGAAGCAGCACGTGTCGCTATGACGCGTTACATGGACCGTACCGGTAAGGTTTGGATCAAAGTATTCCCGCAGCTCTCCAAAACGAAGAAGCCGCTGGAAGTCCGAATGGGTTCCGGTAAAGGTGCTCCTGATCACTGGGTAGCAGTTGTTCAGCCGGGCCGTGTTCTCTTCGAGATCGCAGGTGTTCCCGAAGATGTCGCACGTGAAGCGCTCCGTCTTGGATCCCACAAACTCTGTGTCAAGACACGCTTTGCGAAGAAGGGCGAGGTTAAGTAGTCATGAATGTAAAAGAAATCAGAGATATGAGCAATGATGAACTCGTGAAGGAAGTTGCTTCCCTCAGCGAGGAGCTCTACAACCTGCGTTTCCAGCAGGCTACCGGATCGCTCGAGAATCCCGCACGGATGAAGGACATCCGCAAGACGATCGCCAGAATCAAGACTGTTCAGACCGAGCGCGCAAACGCTGCGGAAAAGAACTGAGGAGGACATGAGGAATGAGTGAAAGAAACAGCCGTAAGGTATTACGCGGTACCGTCGTGTCCGACAAGATGGACAAGACGATCGTTGTGGAGATCACAACAACACACAGTCATCCGCTCTACGGAAGACAGGTGAAATATTCCACAAAGTTTAAGGCTCACGATGAGAACAACGAGGCCAAGGTCGGAGATGTAGTCGAGGTCATGGAGACCCGTCCGCTCTCCAAGGACAAGCACTTCCGTCTCGTCCGCATCGTAGAGAAAGCAGTAATTCTGTAAGCACGAAAGGAGAAAGTCAATGATTCAGAATGAGAGTAGATTGAAGGTCGCTGACAATACCGGTGCTAAGGAATTGCTGGTGATCCGCTGCCTCGGCGGTTCGCGCCGCAAGAGTGCAAACATCGGCGATGTCGTTGTCTGCGCTGTCAAGTCCGCGATCCCCAACGGCTCTGTCAAGCAGGGCCAGGTAGTCAAGGCGGTTATCGTCCGTACTGCGTACGGCGTATCCCGTCCGAACGGCTCCTACATCAAGTTCGATGAAAACGCAGCCGTCATTATCAAGGAAGACAACACCCCGCAGGGAACCCGTATCTTCGGTCCGGTCGCACGTGAACTCCGTGACAAGGGCTACATGAAGATCGTATCCCTGGCGCCGGAAGTCTTATAAGGAGAAACAACCTATGAAGATCAAAACAGGTGATAAGGTAAAGGTCATCAGCGGCCACTACAAAGGAACGGTCGGCGAGGTCAAGGCGGTTTCCCCGAAAACCAACAAGATCATCGTTGAAGGCGTCAACCTCATCAAGAAATCGCTGAAGCCGACGCAGCAGAATCCGGAAGGCGGCATCGTCGAGCACGAAGCTCCGATCGATGCGTCCAACGTTGCGTTCTACGATGAGAAGGGCAAGACAGCAGTCAAGCTCGGCTCGAAGGTTACTGACAAGGGCAAAAAGGTCCGCGTCAACAAGAAGACCGGTAAAGAGATCAAGGAGGCTAAGAAGTAATGAATCGTCTGTTACAGAAATATAACGAATCCGTTAAGCCTTCCCTGATCAAGGAATTCGGATATACGACACCGATGCAGTGCCCGAAAATCGAGAAGGTCGTCATCAACCTCGGTGTTGGTGATGCCATCACAAATCCGAAGGCACTCGAAGAGGCTGTCGCAGAGCTCACACAGATCGCCGGTCAGAAGCCGGTCATCACAAAGGCTAAAAAGTCCATTGCGAACTTCAAGCTTCGTGAAGGCATGCAGATCGGTACAAAGGTTACCCTCCGCGGTGACCGCATGTACGACTTCCTCGACAAGCTGTTCAACATTTCCCTGCCGCGTGTCCGTGACTTCCACGGCGTATCCGCTACCGCATTCGATGGCCGCGGAAACTACACACTCGGTGTCAAGGAACAGCTGATCTTCCCGGAAATCAACTTCGACAAGGTCAACAAGGTCAGAGGTATGGACATCGTCATCGTCACAAGTGCCAACACAAACAAGGAAGCGTATGCGCTGCTCTCTCAGATGGGCATGCCGTTCGCGAAGAAGGAGGCTTAATTTATGGCAAAGACATCACAGAAGGTCAGACAGAGCCGTCCTGCTAAGTTCTCCACTCGGGAGTACACACGCTGCGAGCGCTGCGGTCGTCCGCATTCCGTATTAAGAAAGTACAAGGTTTGCCGTATCTGCTTCAGAGAGCTGGCTTATCAGGGCCAGATCCCGGGCGTCAAGAAGGCAAGCTGGTAAGGATTGGAGGAGATTGAACTATGAACATGACAGATCCTATCGCCGATATGCTTACCAGAATCCGCAACGGTATGCAGGCAAAAATGGAAACCGTTGACGTTGCCCCGGTATCCAAGGTAAAAGTTGAAATCGCACGTATCCTCAAGGAAGAGGGTTACATCGCGAAGTATGAAGTCAGCGGAGAAGGCATCCAGAAGAAGATGACCGTCACGCTGAAGTACAGCGCTGACAAGCGCCCTGTAATCACAGGTATCAAGCGTATTTCCAAGCCGGGCCTCCGTGTCTACACGAAGGGCGACAATGTTCCGAAGGTTCTCAACGGACTCGGAATCGCAATCATCTCCACATCCAACGGAATGATGACAGACAAGGAAGCACGCAAACAGCACGCAGGCGGCGAAGTCGTCGCTTACGTCTGGTAATACGTAAGGAAAGGAAAACGAAATGTCACGTATCGGTAATAAGCTGATTACCATTCCTGCAGGCGTCGAAGTTACCGTCGCTGAAGGGAATGAGGTGACGGTGAAAGGTCCTAAGGGAACGCTCGTAAGAAAGTTCTCCCCGCTCATGGGTATTGAAGTTAAGGACGGAACCGTTACAGTCACCCGTCCTAACGAGGACAAGCACACCAAGCAGCTCCACGGCACAACACGTGCCCTCATCGCAACCATGATTGAAGGCTGCGAAAAGAACTACACAAAGATTCTGCAGATCGTCGGTATCGGTTACCGTGCTGCGATCTCCGGCAACAAGCTCACAATGAACCTCGGCTTCTCTCATCCGATCGAGATGGAGATCCCGTCTGACGTCAAGGTTGAATGCCCGGATGCAAATACCATTACGGTTACCGGCATCGACAAACAGCGCGTCGGTGAGTTTGCGGCAAATGTAAGAGCGAAGCGTAAGCCGGAGCCTTACGGAGGAAAGGGTGTCCGTTACAAGGACGAGCATATCCGTCGTAAGGAAGGTAAGACCGCTGCTGCGAAGAAGTAATGGGAAGGAGAGAGTACAATGCTGAAAAAGACAAGAAAAAATGAAGAGCGTCTGCGCAGACATAAGCGTGTACGCCGGGTTGTCAGCGGAACTCCCGACTGCCCGAGACTGAATGTCTTCCGTTCCAACAAGCAGATTTACGCACAGATCATCGATGACACAACCGGTAAGACACTGGCTGCGTCCAGCTCTGTAGTACTGAAGCTTGAGCAGGGCGGAAACATTGAAGCAGCGAAGAAGGTCGGTGCCGACATCGCTGAAAAATGCAAAGCACTCAGTATCGAATCCGTCCGGTTTGACCGCGGCGGCTATGTCTATCACGGAAGAGTCCAGGCGCTGGCTGATGCAGCCCGCGAAGCAGGACTGAAGTTCTAAGGGGAGGAGAATACAATGGCTAACGAAGGAAGAAAACCGTTCAGAAAACCTCGCGAACCGAAAGAGTTCGATGATGTAGTAGTCTCCATTAACCGCGTTTCCAAAACCGTGAAGGGCGGACGCCGTATGCGTTTCTCGGCTCTCGTTGTGGTCGGTGACCACAAGGGCCGTATCGGATTCGGCATGGGGAAGGCAGCAGAAGTTCCTGATGCAATCAAGAAGGCTAACGAAGCTGCAGTTAAAAATGTATTCCGTGTACAGCTTGTTAAGAACAACAAGGAAGCAGGTGCGAACAACCTCACTGTTCCTTCCGATGCAATCGGAAAGCATGGTGCAACATCCGTTGTCCTGAAGCCTGCCGCTCCTGGTACCGGAGTTATCGCCGGCGGCGCAGTTCGTTCGATTCTCGAACTCGCAGGCGTTACCGATGTCCTGTCCAAGGTGATCGGCAGCCGCACAAGCGTCAATATCGTTTATGCGACAATTGATGCGCTGGCAAAGATGCGTACCGTTGACGATGTCGCGAAACTCCGTGACAAGAAAGTCAGCGAGATTCGCTAAGGAGGGGTATCTCGATGAAACTGAATGAATTGAAAGCGACTGAAGGAGCCCGCTTCGTATCCAAGCGCATTGGCCGCGGCCAGGGTTCCGGAAACGGAAAGACTTCCGGCAAGGGTCAGAAGGGTCAGAATTCGAGAAGCGGCGGAGGTGTCGCAATCGGATTTGAAGGCGGACAGACACCTGCATTCAAGCGTTTCCCGAAGCGCGGATTCACAAACATGAACCGCAAGGAATATGCGATCGTCAATGTTGAGGATCTCAACAAGTTCGACGAGGGTGTCACAGTTGACTTCGAAGCTCTGAAGGCTGCCGGTCTTGTCAAGAAGCAGCTCGACGGCGTTAAGGTCCTCGGAAGAGGCGCGCTCGAGAAGAAGCTCACTGTCAAGGCAGCGAAGTTCTCCGAATCGGCTAAGAAGGCAATCGAAGCAGCAGGCGGAACAGCCGAGGTGCTGTAATCATGATGCATACGTTCGCCAGCATGTTCAAAAACAAGGAGATCCGCAAAAAGATTCTCTTCACACTGGCCATGCTGCTGATCTATCGCATCGGCTCCGCAATCCCGGTTCCGGGTGTGGATGCCGCCAAACTTTCTGCGCAGATTGCAGATAACTCCATTCTCAGCATGATGAATCTGCTCGGAGGCGGCGCCTTCGAACGGATGAGCGTGTTTGCGCTTGGTGTTACGCCGTACATTACCTCAAGCATTATCATCCAGCTCCTGAGCATGGATGTAATTCCGGCCCTGACCGAGATGGCAAAATCCGGTCAGACCGGAAGAACGAAGATGGACCGCATCACGCGGTACTTCGCAGTCGTTCTTGCATTTGTACAGTCGATCTCACTGGTTTATGCCTTTGACCGGCAGTACAACATCCTCGCATCTTCCGGACTCTCCACCTATCTGTTCACCGCTACGATCCTTACAGCGGGAACACAGTTCCTGATCTGGCTGGGCGACCGTATCAGCATGTTCGGAATCGGCAACGGTATCTCGATCATTATCTTCGCGGGTATCGTTTCCAACATGCCGGCACAGTTCGTACAGGTCTGGAATATCTCGGTAGGCGGCGCGGAAGCGGGTGCGATGTTCAGCGGTGTGCTGCAGTTCCTGCTGTACTGCATCCTGTACTTCGCAATTATCGTAGGTGTCATTATCATGGAAACCGCGGTTCGTAAGATCCCGATCCAGTACACCTCGAGCTCGAATACACGGGGAAGCGGAGATATGACCTATCTTCCGTTTAAAATCAACTCCGCATCTGTTATTCCGGTTATCTTCGCGTCATCGATCATGACGGCGCCGCAGATCATCCTGAGTTTCATCAACCAGGATGCATACCAGAAGGTCAGCAACTTCCTGAGTGTGCAGAAGCCGATCGGACTGATTATCTACGCAGTCCTGACCTTCCTCTTCACATTCTTCTATACCGATCTTCAGGTTGATCCGGACAAGATCGCGGAAAATCTCGGAAAATCCGGCGCGTACATCCCGGGCATCCGTCCCGGTACGGAAACCAGAACCTATCTCAGAAAGGTTCTGAACCGGATTACCGTTCTCGGTGCTACAGCCCTGACTGTTATCGCTGTTATTCCGTATCTCCTGCCGATGCTCATTACATCGCTTCCGAGCAGTATGGCTCTCGGCGGAACCGGAATCATCATCGTTGTTGGTGTGGCTATGGAAACTGTGTCGCAGCTGAAAGGTCAGTTAACTCAGAAACAGTATCACGGATTCCTGAAATAAAAAGAGAGAGGAAAACATGAACATTCTGATTATGGGTCCTGCAGGTGCAGGAAAGGGCACTATGTCCGATCTGATTATCAGGGAGTTTGATATCCCGCACATTTCGACCGGAGATATGCTGAGAGAGAACGTTCGAAACAACACAGAGCTCGGACAGAAGGCCAAGGAGTTTATGAACACCGGCCGTCTGGTACCGGACGAGCTGATCAACGCCATGGTTGAACAGCGTCTTCTCGAGCCTGACTGCCAGAAAGGGTATCTGCTTGACGGATTCCCCCGTACACTCGTACAGGCAAAGGCATTTGAGGAGATGGCCGATCGCATCGGAAAACCGGTGGAGTCGGTGCTCGCGCTCGAAGTAGCATTTGATACACTGGTCGACCGCATTACCGGCAGACGGATCTGCCCGAAATGCGGTGCGATCTACCATGTTCGCAACAAGCCCAGTAAGACAGAGGGCATCTGCGATGAATGCGGCGGTGAGCTGCAGCAGCGCAAGGATGACACTGTCGAACAGCTGAAGGTCCGCATGGAAGAATATGAGGCAAAGACCGCTCCGATTATCGGCTATTTTGAGCCGAAGGGAGTCGTCAGCCACATCGATGCATCCAAAAATGCGGAAGAAACCTTTGCGCAGGTAAAAGAGGCATTAGGAAAGGTTGCATAAACAGTTCGGTGCGGGTATGATGGATGTCGTGCCTGCACCGGGTACTGTTATTAAAATCCAGAAAGAGAGATTGAATGGGAAAACAGGACGTCATTGAAATGGACGGAGTTGTTGAAGAAACACTTCCTAACGCCAACTTTAAGGTGAAGCTTCAGAATGGCATGGAGATCCGTGCCCACGTTGCTGGTAAAATCCGTATGAACTACATTCGCATTTTACCGGGAGACCGGGTCACCGTTGAAATTTCACCCTATGACTTAACACGTGGGCGTATTACCTACAGACACAAGTGAATTTAAGGAGGTACTTATCATGAAAGTAAGACCGTCAGTTAAACCGATTTGCGACAAGTGCAGAGTGATTAAGCGCAAGGGTGTAGTAATGGTCATCTGCGAAAACCCTAAGCACAAGCAGAGACAGGGTTAATCAGGAGGAGAGAAAACACATATGGCACGTTTTGCTGGTGTGGATATTCCGAACAATAAGCGTATCGTAATATCCCTTACCTATATTTATGGAATCGGTCCGTCGACCGCTTCCAAGATCCTCAAGGAATGCGGGATCAGTGAAGACATCCGTACAAAGGATCTGACAACGGATCAGGAAACTGCAATCCGTCAGCAGATTGACGCTATCAAGACCGAAGGTGACCTGCGTCGTGAGCGCGCACTGAACGTCAAGCGTCTGATGGAAATCGGATGCTACAGAGGCATGCGTCACCGCCGCGGACTGCCTGTCAGAGGACAGCGCACCCGCACAAATGCCCGTACACGTAAAGGACCGCGTCGTACTGTCGCGAACAAGAAGAAGTAAGGGGGTCGGAATAAGCAATGGCTAAGAATACAAAGAAGACTGCGAAGACCGTCCGTAAAAAGAAGATCAAGCGCAATATATCGAAGGGTGTTGCACACATCCATTCCACATTTAACAACACAATCGTTTCCATCGCTGATGAAAACGGAAATGTTATTTCCTGGAGTTCTGCAGGTGCTCTTGGCTACAAGGGCAGCCGTAAGAGCACTCCGTATGTAGCTCAGCTGTGTGCTGAAGCAGCCGGCAAGGCAGCTGTTCAGCAGGGACTTCAGACGGTTGAAGTAAACGTCAAGGGTCCGGGTCCCGGACGTGAAGCAGCAGTTCGTGCACTTGCTGTAGCGGGACTTGGAATTACTGCAATCAATGATGTTACTCCGATTCCGCACAACGGATGCCGCCCGCCGAAGAGGCCGCGTGGTTAATTGCACGATAGGAGGATAACTGATGCAGAAATTTGAACGCGCCGAGTTTGAAGTCGCTGAATACGTAGAATCAGAGAACTATGGAAAGTTTATCCTGTCTCCGCTTGAGAGAGGATATGGAACTACAATCGGGAATGCACTGCGCAGAGTCCTGCTGTCCTCCCTGCCGGGAGCCGCGATCTTCGCCATCAAGGTAGATGGTGTCTATCACGAGTTCACCACCATTCCGGGGGTTCGTGAAGATGTATCCATGATCATCCTGCAGCTCAAGCAGCTGATCATGAAGATTGAAGACGACGAGGTATATACCCTGCAGATTTCTGCGAAAGGTCCGTGCACTGTTACTGCCGGTGATATTATCTGCCCGGCTCAGGTAGAAGTGCTGAACAAAGATCTCGAGATTGCGCATCTGGAAAAGGGTGCCGTTCTGGAGATGGAACTCAAGGCGAACAACGGCCGCGGTTATGTCGGTGCTGATCAGAACAAGCACAGCCGGGGATCCCATGGTATCGGAACAGTCTTCACTGATTCGATCTATACTCCGGTTACCCGTGTTGCGTATGCATCGGAGCCGACCCGTGTCGGACAGGATACCAAATATGATGAACTGACGATGGAAATCTGGACAGACGGTTCCGTCAACCCGCAGAAAGCTCTTGCGACTGCGGCGAAGATCCTGATTGATCATCTCGATATCATTGCCGGTATCAATGAAGATGTTCTCTCCATGGAAAATGTCATTAATGAAGGAAGCACGGAAGTTTCCAGCAAGGGACAGCAGCTGATGATCGAAGATCTCGATCTCTCTGTCCGTTCCTACAACTGCCTGAAGCGCGCCGGCATCCAGACTGTGGAAGAGCTCACACAAAAAACCGAGGATGAGATGATGAAAGTCCGTAACCTCGGAAAGAAATCACTGAAAGAGGTAAAGGACAAGCTCACTGAACTCGATCTGAGCTTCCGGTCCTTCGACTAATTGGGAGGAAGACAAACATGTGGAATCGTAAATTCGGCAGAACTGCGGATCACCGCAAGGCAATGCTGAGAAACCTCGCCACTTCCGTCATCATGCACGGAAAGGTTGAGACAACCTACGCAAAGGCGATGGATATGCGTTCTGTAGTTGACGAGCTGATTACGCTCGGCAAGAAGGGCGATCTCGCTGCCCGCAGACAGGCAGCTTCCTTCATCCGCGATGTATACGCAGATGAGAAGACACGCCAGACTGTTCTGCAGAAGCTGTTTGATGAAGTTGCGCCGAAGTATGCGGACCGCAACGGCGGATATACACGTGTCACAAAGACAGGTGTTCGCCGCGGCGACGCTGCTCCGATGGCTACCATCGAGCTTGTATAAGCAGTAAATCATCACAAAACCGCAGTTGAAGCACTGCGGTTTTTTTGTGAAAACAGTGGAGTATCGGCGTTCGGAACGTATAATAAAATGTAACAGGAGCCGGAGGGCTCGAAGAGGAGAATAACCATGGAAAAAGAAGTAGCTGTAAAGGTTGCACTTTCGGATGAAGAACTCAACACCATTTCCGGCGGAAGTGTTGTGACAAAACAGATTGTCCTTGACGGAAAGGCAACGCTGGTTTCAATCGGAATCAACGCCTCCGTTGCCGGTAAAAACAAGGAAGGCGGAAACGAGGATATCTTAGGCGGTTCGCCGGGCACCATCCTCTGATCAGCTGAACACCCATTGTGTATGAAAGCGGTCATTGACCGCTTTTCTTATAGCCTTAAGTACGATAAATCGTATTATAATATTGTGCAGATGATTGGATTCGTTCGATACAGTGCAGTATGGTTCAGACAGAAAGGATCTGTGTTTTTCATATGATTTACGGATATGCCCGAGTATCCAGTCTGGACCAGAATGAAGAACGTCAGATCATCGCACTGACCGCACAGGGTGTCGAACGGAATGCGATCTATGTAGACAAGAAGTCCGGCGCTACCTTTGAGCGGCCGCAGTACCGCAGGCTGATGCGGAAGCTGCGGAAAGGCGATGTGGTCTACATTCTGAGTATTGACCGGCTGGGACGCAACTACGCGGAGATCCAGGAACAGTGGCGTTATATCACGAAACAGAAGAAAGCTGATATCGTGGTAATTGATATGCCGCTGCTGGATACCCGCAACGGCAAAGATCTGATCGGCACGTTTCTGAGCGATGTTGTACTGCAGTTACTGTCCTTTGTGGCGGAAACGGAACGAAACAACATCCGGGAACGTCAGGCGGAGGGAATCGCCGCCGCAAAAGCAAGAGGAGTGAAGTTCGGCCGTCCGTCCAGGGCGCTTCCTCCGGAATTCGAAGACTATGCAGGACGGGTCATCCGAAAGGAGATGTCACTGCGGAGCGCAGCACGGGCGTGCGGTATGGCACCGAGCTCCTTTTCCAGTCATCTGAATAAAAAACTTTCCGAGTGTTCGGAAAGTGTACCTTATCGATCAGAGACCTCAAACAGATTCTAACGCTAAAGTACCTTACATTCAAGGGTAAGACAATATGAAAAACACAGAAGATAATGCTTATTATTAAGCGGAATCTTCTTTTTTTATGAATGCAGGAGTGTTCAGATAAGTACACTTTTCGGTGTAACGCCATCCTCTTCAAAAACCTGTTTATGCCGGGTTACTCCTCTACAGATCCGGCACCGTGCATGATGAGGCTGCGGGTTCCTGATGCCCGTGACCTCTCTTTTTTCTTGCGGGGATGCGCAAAATTGGGTATTGTGAGCACAGAAAACAGGAAAATATATGAAAATCAGGGACATTATTCAGAAAATCAAAGACTATCACTACGGATATGTACCGGGGGAAACCGGTTCTGCAAAGATTGATGACCGTTTAAGCAGAGACCGGATTCTTTACGGGGATGCGGAGCGGGAATGCACCGGAATTGTGACGACCTGCTGGGCAAATATGGATGTGATCCGGGAAGCAGGTCGGCGCGGCGCAAACCTGATCATCTGTCATGAGGCACTGTTCTGGAATCATGGAGATCATACAGAATGGCTGCGGATCCAGCGGAACCGTACATTCTCCGCAAAGACCGCACTGCTGGATCAGTACGGCATCACCGTCTGGCGAGACCATGATTACATTCACTCCGGAATTCCGTTGGACGACGGAAGCTATGCGGACGGCATCTTCCTTGGGCTTGCGGATGCGCTTGGCTGGACCGGATATATCGACTGGGACAGTTCTGCACTGCTGGAATCTGCGCATGGCTGGGATGGCTTTGCGGCGGAAGGAAAACGGGCACCGCTTGCCTATGTGATTCCGCCGATGAAGGCTTCGGATCTTGCGGAACATCTTACCGCATGTCTGAACCTTAACGGCGCAAAGATTATCGGTGATCCGGACCGCGTTGTTTCAAGGATCAGTGTTCCGTTTCATATCTTCGGGGATGCCAATCCGATGATCACCATGGCGGATGAGGGGAAAACCGACTGTTTTCTTAGTATGGAGCTGATTGATTATACGCTTACGGAATATGTGAGGGATTCTGCCATGACAGGAACCGGACCTGTCATTATCGGTGTCGGACACTTTAATCTGGAAGAACCGGGCATGCGGTATATGGTGAACTGGCTTTCCAAAGCGATCGGGGATGCCGTTCCGTGTTCCTTTGTGCAGTCCGGTGATAACTACAGCTATATTCTGCGGAAAGCAGAATGAGTTAATGATGTACAATATGCCTATGCAAAGAAACAGAACAGCGGTGCTTCTGACCGCGCTGATACTTACTGCAGGATGCACTAAGACACCTGCCCCGGCGGCGGAACCTGCCGTTCCGGATACAGAACCGGTTCAGACGGAAGATCCCGGGATAAGCGATGCATATGCGTCCTACCATGCGCTGATGGAACATGCGGGTCCTGCGGACAACTATACTGCCGGCGTGCAGCGTACCTATAAGATGCGCTATGAGGACGGTTCCCTTGGCACCTATGATCTCGACGGTGTCATTGCGGAGGATGATGACTGCATTCATCTTACCCAGCACATCTACTCCGACGGGATTCAGGCAGATATCGAAGGCTGGTATAACGGCAGCCGTCTGTATATGACCTACAACACGGTAGACTATTACGAGGACATGGATCGGAATGCGGTGCGTGATGTCATGCTTGTAAAGCTGGAACCGTATGAACCGAAGGAGAGTGATCTTGCGTCGGTTGAATCCAGAACACAGGGAACGGACACGGTATACACCCTGACCCTGAAGCCGGAATCCGCAAAGGCACTGTTCAGCGGACGGTATGATATCTACGGGCTGAATGCATACGGAAATTATGATGTGCAGACCGGTATCATCACCCAGACGTTCGATGAATCCGGACGCCTTACCGGTGAAGAAACGGCGTTTCAGTGTTCGGTAACATCCAACGGCAGTCCGGTTTCCATCAATGCGACGACCAGCCTTGGGTATCTGAATGTCGGAGAAACAGATGTTTCGATATCTCCTGAACAGAAACAGGTCTTTGAGACCTTTGTGAACTATCAGGACATTGATACAGATGCGATCAGCGATGCGGATATCACTAGCGACGATCCGGAGGACACCGCTGAGGCAACGTTCCGGAAACGGCTTGTAAACCGCCTGGGTTATGAGCTTCAGGATGACGGAACCTATCTTGCGGAGTTCAATGAGACCGAGTCCTATCGCGTGGACTTTGAACACAGCCTGTTTACCTACTCCAACCGGACCAGTCATTATGTCTATAACTGGAAGGGCGATCAGGGAGGATTCGAAGACAGCTGCTCGATCGATTTCCGCAAGGGAACCCGTACACCTTCCTGTGAAGACAGTACGGCAGAGCAGATCGAAGCTGTAAGGAAATACTTTGCGATGGAACTGTACTACTGCGGACTTTCACTGGATGATCTTGCCGGTGAAGCCAATCAGAGCACAGCTTCCTGATAAGCCATATACATACACATCGGAGGAACTATGAGAGCAGTCATTTCAGTCGTCGGCAAGGACCGGCCGGGCATTCTCGCATTTACTGCGAATGAATGCGCAAATCGGAATATCAACATCGAAGACGTTACCCAGAAGGTTCTGGAAGACATCTTCACCATGATCATGATCGTGACCATTCCGGAGGATCCGGAGGAATACCATTCCTTTGTGACGGATCTCGAATCACTCGGTGAAGCACAGGGCCTGAAGATTCATGTCATGCATGAAGATATCTTCAATGCCATGCATCGGATCTGAGCCGGGAGAAGCGCATGAGAAGCGATTATATTCTTGAAACCGTACGGATGATCGAAGAGGAATGCCTGGACATCCGTACCATCACCATGGGCATTTCACTGCTCGACTGCTGTGACAGTGATATCGATGTTGCCTGCGAAAAGATCTACCGGAAGATTACCACCGCCGCAAAGGATCTTGTGCAGACCGCAAAGGATATCTCCATGGAGTACGGCATTCCGATTATCAACGAGCGTATTTCCGTAACCCCGATTTCCCTGCTTGTAAGTGTCAGCGGCGGTGATCCCGTAAAATATGCTAAGACGCTGGATAAGGCAGCCAAGGAAGTCGGCGTCAATTTCATCGGCGGCTATTCCGCACTTGTGCAGAAGGGCATGACGGCAGGTGATGAAGCACTGATCCGCTCGATTCCCGAAGCACTTGCCTGCACGGATATCGTCTGTTCGAGCGTCAATGTCGGCTCCACAAAAGCCGGCATCAATATGGATGCGGTACAGCTGATGGGCAAGGTTGTGCGTGAATGCGCAGAGCTGACCAAAGACAACAACTGTTTCGGTGCGTCCAAACTGGTCGTCTTCTGCAATGCCGTCGAAGACAACCCGTTCATGGCCGGCGCGTTCCACGGCATTACGGAACCGGATATCGTCATTCATGTCGGTGTATCCGGACCGGGTGTTGTCCGCGAAGCGGTGAAGGAAGCCGGACCGGACAAGACGATGAATGAGATTGCGGAAGTGATCAAGAAGACCGCATTCAAGATTACCCGGATGGGACAACTGGTCGGATCGATTGCGGCGGAGCGCCTGGGCGTGCCGTTCGGTATAGTGGATCTCTCGCTTGCG
Organism: Solobacterium sp.; assembly: GCA_017469885.1. Lineage (GTDB taxonomy): Bacteria > Bacillota_I > Bacilli_A > Erysipelotrichales > Erysipelotrichaceae > Bulleidia. Next base: position 168,715 of record JAFUFO010000038.1, on the reverse strand, counting down.
CCGACACCGGCCGTCGGTGACTCGGTGGCGCGTATCCTGGAAGAAATCGGTCTTGAAACCTGCGGCGGTCCGGGAACTACCGCATGCCTTGCGATGCTGAACGATGCAGTAAAAAAGGGCGGCGTCATGGCGAGCTCTTCGGTCGGCGGACTGTCCGGCGCATTCATTCCGGTCTCCGAAGATGCCGGTATGATTGAGGCGGCCGAAAAGGGCGTGCTCTCCATTGAAAAACTGGAAGCGATGACCGCGGTATGCTCGGTCGGTCTTGATATGATCATCATTCCGGGTGATACAACGGCAGAAACCATTTCCGCACTGATCGCGGATGAAGCCGCAATCGGTATGGTCAACAACAAAACCACAGCCTGCCGTCTGATTCCGGCAATCGGAAAAGAAGAAGGCGATACGCTGAACTTCGGCGGTCTGCTTGGATACGGTCCGGTCATGCCGCTGCGGTCGGTCAGCCCGGAAGTCATGGTAAAGCGCGGCGGACGGATTCCGTCTCCGATTCACAGCCTGAAAAACTGAATTCTGACAATGATCCGGATTTCCCGGATCATTTTTTTCTGTCAGAACAGGAACTGCTGTCTGAAACGCATCTGTACGGATTAGAATGAAAACAGATACATCCGATTCGAACGGAAGAGGAGAACTCGATATGATCATTGGCGCAGTCATGGTTCCCCATCCGCCGATTGCGGTTCACGAGATCGGCAGGGGAGAAGAAGCGAAGATTCAGACCACACTGGACAGTTTTGACGCTGTCGCAGACTATATTGCCCGGCAGAAACCGGACACCATTGTATTGACCACACCGCACGCACTCATGTATCGGGACTGGTTCAATATTTCACGCGGTGCAGAGGCATACGGTGATTTCAGCCGCTATCGGGCAAAGAAGGTGTCCTTTCATGTCGATTATGATGAGGAATTTGTAAGGCGTCTTGAAGCGCTGTGCAAAGCAGATAATATTCCGGCAGGAACCGATTATGACCGGGATCCGGAACTCGATCAGGGAACCATGGTGCCGCTGTACTTCATTAACCGGAAGTACACGGATTATAAGCTGGTTCGGATCGGGCTAAGCGGATATCCGCTTTCCATGCATTACCGCTTCGGCATGATGATTCAGAAAGCGGCACAGGAAACAGACCGGCGGATCCTGCTGGTCGCAAGCGGAGATCTTTCGCATTGTGAAAAGGAGGACGGTCCATATGGATTCAAACCGGAAGGACCGGAATATGATGCGCGTCTGATGCAGGATATGTCATCGGCGTCGTTCGGTAATCTGATGCGGTACCCGGACGCCTTTCTGGATAAGGCACAGGAGTGCGGACATCGTTCCTTCACCATCATGGCCGGCGCTCTGGACGGACTTGCGGTTCACGCACGCACCTTAAGCCACGAGGCGACCTTCGGCGTCGGATATGGATTTGTGATTTATGACATTGGCGGAACGGATGAATCCCGGCATTTCCTGGATATCTATGAATCAGAAATGAAAGCGGAGTGCCGCGCAAAAACAGAGGCCGCAGATGCGTATGTAAAACTGGCGGTACAGACCATACAGGAATGGGTCCTGCACAGAAAACGGCCTGCGCTGCCGGAGGATCTGCCGGAAGAGATGCGCACACAGCGCGCTGGCGTATTTGTCTCCATTCATAAGCTGGGTTCCCTGCGCGGCTGTATCGGTACAATCGGACCGGTGCGTTCCTGTATTGCGAAGGAAATTATTGAAAACGGGATCTCCGCATGTTCAAGAGATCCCCGGTTTGAACCGGTCACCGCAGAAGAGCTTCCGTATCTCGAAGTGTCGGTTGATGTGCTGAATGAACCGGAACCGATTGACGGAGCACACCAGCTCGACGTAACGCGGTATGGTGTGATTGTCTCCACGGAGGATGGCCGCAGGGGACTGTTACTGCCCAATCTTGACGGAGTGGATACCGTGGAAGAACAGATCTCCATTGCCCGCTCCAAGGGCGGGATCAGTGAATATGATGACTATCAGCTGGAACGCTTTGAGGTCGTGCGTCATGAATGAACTTCGCTGTGAAATCTGTTTTCATCACTGCGTGCTGAAGGAAGGCATGCATGGACGCTGCCGTGCCCGCATGAACCGCAACGGTGAGAATATATGTGCCACTTACGGACGGATCACGAGTCTTGCGCTGGACCCGATTGAAAAGAAACCGCTGGCGATGTTTCATCCCGGCTCATGGATTCTGTCGGCCGGCTCCTATGGCTGTAATCATTCCTGTCCGTTCTGTCAGAACTGGCAGATTTCAATGGCGGATGAACAGACCTCCGGCTTTGAGGAATGGAATGCGGAACAGCTGGCGGATCTGATTCTGAAAACAGAAGACAGTGTCGGAATTGCCTTTACCTACAACGAACCGCTGATTGAATGGGAATATATCCGGGATGTCGCAGCGCTGGTGAAACCGGCCGGAAAACAGGTGGTCCTGGTATCAAACGGCTGCGCGGAACCGTGGGTTCTTGAGAAGCTGGCCCCGTATGTGGATGCGATGAACATTGACCTGAAAGGAGATGCGGAATTCTACCGGGAACTTGGCGGAAGTTATGAATCCGTAAAGCATACGATCGCATATATGCACGATAAATGTCATGTCGAGATCACCTCATTGATCATTCCGGGGAAAAATGATTCGCATGAATGGGTGAAACAGGAGTCGGAGTGGCTGGCGTCTCTGAATCCGGAGATTCCGCTTCATCTGACGCGGTACTTTCCGCGCTTCCGGTATAATATACCCGCAACGCCGCGGAATACACTGTACGATCTGAAAGAGACGGCAGAACAGTCGCTGCGCCATGTATTTGTGGGGAATGTCTGAGTGATGGGAAAAACACTGAACGAAATTGAACATGCCGCCCGGCAGGACCATGTGCCGATCATGCTGGGAGACGGAATGGAATTCCTGCTGGAATACATCCGTTCTCATCCGTCAGTCATGCGCGTTCTGGAATGCGGGACTGCCGTCGGCTGGTCCGCAATGAAGATCGCCGGTGTGCGGGAGAACATCACTGTGGATACACTTGAGATCGATCCGGAAATGCATGCCCAGGCTGTACGGAACATCCATGAGGCTGGTCTGGATGACCGTGTGTTTGCGCATCTGTGTGATGCCGGACTGTACCGGACGAACCAGTACTATGATCTGTTTTTTATCGATGCCGCAAAATCGCAGTACCGCATGTATGTGGAACACTTTCTGCCGAACTCCGTGATTGGATCGGTATTTGTGTTTGACAACCTGAATTTCCATGGTATTGTCGATCATCCGGAGCTTTCCGAAAACCGCAGCACCCTGCAGATGACACGGAAGATCCGGAAGTTCCGGGAAACCATGAAAAACGATCCGCGCTTTGAGACGACGTGGCATCCCGATGTCGGGGACGGTGTCATGGTCTCAAGACGGATCGTATGAATGAATCTGTGAAGGCCCTGCTTCGGCGGGGTTTTAATGTGCCGGATTATAGAAGGTATAGCCGTTGCGGCCATGTTTTTTCACTTCATACAGCGCAGTGTCCGCATCACGGAAGACATCATTCGTTTCGGTCTTCCGGTCTTCCAGCGCAATGCCGATACTGAGCGTAACTGGCGGAATCCTGTCTTCTTCCTGATTAAGGACCTGCTGGATTTCGATACAGCGTTTTTCAAGACGGTCTTTGCGGGCATCGTTTACCCCGTGCATCAGGACAGCGAATTCATCACCGCCGTACCGGCAAATGATGTCATCCTTCCGGAAGAACTGCCGCAGGACGTCGGCTACCCGGACGAGAACACGGTCGCCGGTTTCATGACCGTAGGTATCGTTGTATTTCTTGAATTCATCGATATCGATCAGCACGAGTGTTCCGTATCCGCCCTGCGCTCTGCGCCGGTCAAATTCTCTGCGGTTATAAAGACCGGTCAGTTTGTCATGCACAGCCTCAAAGGAAAGCTGATCGCGAATACTGCGGTTTTCTTCAAAAATACTGTTATAGGTGGACGCAATGTACTGAAGCTCATGTACACCTTCCAGAGGGAGTTCTTCATGATCAGCCATGCGCTGAACGATATTGTGCTGCGGTTTGAGAATCAGATAATACCCGATATACAGGATTGCGCACATCAGCGCAATATTAATTCCGATAAGCAGGCTCTGAAGACGCATCAGACTGCGGAGAAGCTGCGAAGAGGTGCGCTGATACACAATACCGGTCTCTACGATAGAGTCCTGGCATTGTTCGATGATTCTGTTAAGCTCATGCATTTCCGTTTCATACGCGTCGGAATAGATCAGATTCTGTGCCTTTCGCTGTTTTGCGGCAGCGGAAAGCCCGGCATCCGCCGCGCTGAGCTCAACCGAATCAAAATCGGTATGGAAGTCCGAACGTTTCATTCCAAGGGAATCAACGAACAGACACATGGCATACAGATCCTGTTTCTGCTGGGAGATGGAAATCTGTTCCGCTTCATCGCAGAGGGAGACAATTTCCGGACTGCCGTACTGACGCAGCTGATTCTGCGCCGTCTCACATCGTCTTGTTTCATACAGTTCCCGGAAATACCCATCCAGATAAAGACGTCTTCCGGTCGATACAAAATCCCGTGCATTGGAGGTCAGAAAGGCTGCGGCATCCTGATAGGATTCTGCCGCATTTTCAAGCTGTGCATAAGTCTGGCTTGTCCGGGTGAATTCGGAGTAAAACGCGGATACCTTAAGAACGGTGTAGGAAAGAAGCGCAATTAAAACTGCCGCAAGGATGATAAAAACAATTCCGGCATTCTGAAGTTTGACTCCGCCGACGACAGCTTGTGATTGTCTGGATTCCTTCATTGTCAATTTCATTATAGCGTGATTATTGCCGCGGGGTACTGAATACTAAACGCCGAAATGTATATCAATCGGGCATCTGTTCCGGTTTTTTGTACGACTGCGGTTACAATATCAGCGGAGGAACAATGTTATGGTTTATGATATTGCGATTATCGGAACCGGTCCTGCAGGACTGGAAGCCGCAATCACAGCGAAAGTAAGAAATAAAAATTTGATTCTGTTCGGCTCTAAGAGCTCTTCAGTCAAGGTAGCGAAGGCACACACGATTCTGAATTATCTCGGTCTTCCGGAAGTGAGCGGAGAGGCAATGCAGAAGGCATTCCTCGATCACATCGCTCAGATGGGAATCGAGATCACGGAAGAACAGATCACCGCTGTCTATGCGATGGGTGAGTCGTTTGCGATTCAGGGCGCATCCAATATGTATGAGGCAAAGAGCGTCATCCTGGCGACCGGTGTCATTGCCGCAAAGCCGTATCCGAATGAGGATGAGCTGCTTGGCCGCGGCGTCAGTTACTGCGCAACCTGTGACGCAGCACTGTATAAGGGAAAGACCGCAGTTGTGATCGCAAGCTCCGCAAAAGAGGAAGCGGAAGCGGACTTTCTGAGTGAGTATGCCGCAAAGGTTTACTATATTCCGCTTTATAAGGATGAAGTGCATGTCAATGAGCGCATTGAAGTGCTTAACGAGAAGCCGGTGGAAATCATCGGAACCTCTAAGGTGGAAAAACTGAAGACTGACAGACAGGAAATCGAGACAGACGGTGTCTTTATTCTCCGTGAAGCGGTTGCGCCGGGAAAACTGGTTCCGGGTCTTGAAACCGAAGGCGCCCATGTAAAGGTGAACATCGACATGTCCACATCTATCCCGGGCTGCTTTGCGGCAGGGGATATTGCAGGCCTCCCGTACCAGTACATCAAGTCCGCCGGCCAGGGCAATACCGCCGTGCTCTCCGCAGTCAGCTATCTGACACAGCTTGAGCACAAGGCACAGTAAACAGACAAAGAGTATCGCATGTGATGTGATACCCATTTTTTTCTGTCAGTTCTCATTACATTACAGCAGCTCTGTTCATCTGAATATACTGTTTTTTTCAACGATATTTACCGCAAAAAACAGGATGGAATGTTTGTACTTTGGTACATTGACAACAATAATGGTAGATAAGTATCAGAAATAAGGGGGATTTCGATGTGAGTGATGTAAAAAGATTTCTTGCGCGTAAGAATATAGTATTCTCCGCAAAACGCTATGGCATTGATGCGCTTGGCGCCATGGCACAGGGTCTGTTCTGTTCCCTGCTGATCGGTACAATTTTAAAAACACTCGGCCAGCAGTTCGGCTGGGCATTTCTTACAGATATCGGCAGTTACGCAATGAGTGTATCCGGTCCAGCCATGGCAGTGGCGATCGGGTATGCACTCAAAGCAGATCCGATGGTGCTGTTTTCACTGGCTGCTGTAGGCTGGGCCGCAAACGCGGAGGGCGGGGCCGGCGGACCATTAGCAGTTTTGATCATCGCAATCATCGCAGCGGAATGTGGAAAGGCGGTATCCAAAGAAACGAAGGTGGATATCATTGTGACCCCTGCAGTAACGATTTTCATTGGAGTTGCGCTCGCAAAACTGATTGCCCCGCCAATCGGTACCGCAGCCGCATCATTTGGCATTCTGATCGATGAAGCCACAAAGCTTCAGCCGTTCTGGATGGGCATCGCAGTATCGGTACTGGTTGGAATTGCGCTCACACTTCCGATTTCTTCTGCGGCAATCTGTTCTGTGCTCGGGCTGACCGGGCTTGCGGGCGGAGCGGCAGTTGCCGGATGCTGCGCGCAGATGGTCGGCTTTGCGGTTATGTCGTTTAAAGAAAACAAATGGGGCGGTCTCATCAGCCAGGGCATCGGAACCTCGATGCTGCAAATGCCGAATATCATAAAGAACCCGCGGGTCTGGATCGCACCGATCGTGACCTCTGCGATTACCGGACCTGTTGCGACCTGTCTGTTTCATCTTCAGATGAACGGGGCTCCGATCAATTCCGGCATGGGAACCTGTGGCTTCTGCGGTCAGATTGGTGTCTGGACCGGATGGCTTGCGCCAAGCGAAGCAGCGGTTGCCCGCGGGGCTTTCGCAATTACGCCGACAGCCGTGGATTGGATCGGACTGATTCTGATTTCGTTTGTTCTTCCGGCAATTCTTGCCCCATTGATCAATACAGTATGCCGGAAGCTTGGCTGGGTGAAAGACGGTGATCTCGCACTGTAATCAGATAAAACAGGAATTCTCTCAAGGAAGTGTATGTAAGCGCGCTTCCTTTTTCCAAAGAATCGGTGATCCGGCTGATATAATACATGTGAAATGAGGCGTTCAATATGTCCAAGACAATCAAAAAAGTAGTCGTTACCGGCGGTCCGTGCGCCGGAAAAACAACAGCGCTGAGCTGGATCCATAATGCCTTCTCCAAGACCGGATACAAGGTGCTCTTTGTGCCGGAAACCGCAACGGAACTGATCACCGGCGGTGTGGCGCCGTGGACCTGCGGGACCAATTATGATTACCAGGTCGGACAGATGCGTCTGCAGTGGGAGAAGGAACAGATCTTTATCAATGCCGCAAAAACGATGCCGGAGGACAAGATCCTCATCATTTGCGACCGCGGAATGATCGATAACCGGGCATATATGACGGAGGATGAGTTTCAGCGCATCCTTGCGAAAATGAATCTTAATGAGATCGAAGTGCGGGATTCCTATGACGCGGTATTCCATCTTGTGACCGCTGCCAAAGGGGCGGAGCAGTTCTATACCACCGAAAACAACGGCGCGCGCATTGAATCTGTAGAGCGGGCGATTGAACTGGACAACCAGCTGATCGCCGCATGGACCGGCCATCCGCATCTGCGGGTCATTGACAATACCACGGATTTCAACGAGAAGCTCAAGCGTCTGATCTCCGAGATGACCTATGTGCTCGGCGGCCAGCTACCGTTCAACATCAAGCGGAAGTTTGTTATTGACTTCCCGGATATCCGCTGGCTCGAAAGCCTGGAGAACTGCTGTCGGGTGGAGATCAATCAGACTTATCTGATCACGCCGGAAGGAGAGGAGCTCCGTGTCCGCCAGCGCGGCGAGAAAGGGCACTACTCCTACTACATGACTTCCAAGCGGCAGGTATCGCCGACAAAAATCATTCAGGTGGAAGAACGTCTGACGCAGAACCAGTATCTTGACCTTTTGATGGAGGCCGATCCCGGCAAGCGTCCGATCCGCAAGACCAGATACTGTCTGACCTATGATAACCAGTATTTCGAGATCGATATCTATCCATTCTGGCATGACAAGGCAATCCTTGAAATCGAACTTCAGGAAGAGCACGAAGAGATCCGGTTCCCGAAGGAACTGACCGTGCGCAAAGAGGTCACCGGTGATCCAGCATACAAAAACTCCGCGCTTGCGGAAGCTTCATTCAACACACTCAGCCACTGAATCAGACAGAAACAAAGACAAAACAGAACAGGCCGCCTCACATTGATGTGAAGCAGCCTGTTCTGTTTTTGAATCATTGCCCGGTCGGATAATCTTTCAATAACAGGGAGGTGTAATGACAACTGCAGTATCCTTCAAACGCTTGCGAAAAATGTACAGAATCACTGAATAACAAAATCTGCATCAGATCAGGATACACGAGACCGCAGCGACAAAGGAGAAGGAGACTTTCACCGGGTTCGGAAAGATTCGTTCTGGTGGTATAAAAAGGTGATAGAGAGCAACGGAGAAAACCTCTGATTCGCATTGGCTCAGAAAACAGCGGGCGAGGATGAAACACGCTCTGAAAATCGATGTATTAAAAACACCATTAGATCTGTCCTGATGGTGTTTTTATGACTTCATTCTCCTGTCCGTGTTTGCTTCAGGGTTACTGTTCGGTCGGATAATCCGACTTGCCGGTAATCTTTTTCTTGAGGATTCTGATGCCGCGCTTCAGAGCATACGGTCCGACGCACTTCATCATTTCTTCTGCAGTATGCATGTCTGCGCCGCCCGGGATATCCCGTTTCAGATGAATGGCATCGAATTCACAGCGTGTTGTGCAGAGACCACATCCGACACACTGGTTCAGGTCAACGGTTGTGGCACCGCACTTAAGGCAGCGGTTCGCTTCGGTGCGTACCTGTTCTTCTGTGAGCGGTTCGCGCAGATCGCTGAAGGTGGATTTTGCGTCACCCGGCTTGAATCCCGGACGCTGACGATCCGCATTGTCATAGGACTCGATACGGATATCGTCACGGTCGAGCTCGATGAATTCACGCAGGTCACGGCCGATCGTAAGGGACTGACCCTCATGGACATACCGGTTGATGGAGACCATGCCCTGTTTGCCTTCCGCGATGGCGTCGATCGCAAAGCGGGCACCGTGGTAAATATCACCGCCGACGAAGATATCAGGCTCATCGGTCTGGTAGGTGATCTTATCTGCGATGGCAGTTCCGTTGCGGTTGAGTTTAACGGACGTTCCCTTGAGAAGATCGCCCCATTCCGCACTCTGTCCGATGGACATCAGTACATTGGAACAGTCGACACGAAGAGTGTCGTTTTCGTCATACTGCGGGTTGAAGCGGTGGTCTGCGTCAAATACGCTGGTACATTTTTTGAAGACGATGGTTGTGATATTGCCTTCCGCATCCGTAAGGATCTCCTTCGGACCGTAGCCGTTGACGATGGTGATGCCTTCCGCCTCGACTTCTTCCACTTCATCCTTCGCGGCAGGCATTTCCTCACGCTGTTCAAGGCAGACCATATAAACTTTGCCTTCACCGGCACGAAGTGCAGTGCGTGCGACATCCGCCGCAACATTTCCGCCGCCCACGACAACCGTGTCGCCGTTCAGACGGATCGACGGATCCTGATTGATGCGGCGCAGGAAGGAAACACCGCTTTCGACATCGCGTGCGTCTTCACCCGGAACGCCGGCAAGGCGTCCGCCCTGAAGGCCGATGGCGATATAGAACGCCTTGTATCCCTGTTTGCGCAGTTCTTCGATTGTGATATCCTTACCGACTTCCACGCCGCAGCGGATCTCGGCGCCCATCTGTTCGATGATGGAAATCTCAGCGTTGAGGACGTCCTTCTCCAGACGGAAGTTCGGAATGCCGTTCATTAACATGCCGCCCGGACGGCTTTCCTTTTCGAATACCGTAACCGGATAGCCTTCGGTGCGCAGCCAGTAGGCAGCGGTGAGACCGGCGGGACCGGATCCGATCACGGCAATCTTATAGTTGTCCCACTGTTTTCCTTCGGCGTTGTCGCAGATCGGGACAAACTGTCCCGGATTCTTCAGCTCATACTGACAGAGGAACTTCTTGATTTCGTCGATTGCGACCGGCTTGTCAATGGTTCCGCGTGTGCAGCGGTCTTCACAGCGTTTGTTGCAGACGGCGCCGCAGACGGCCGGGAACGGATTGTCCAGGCGGATCAGCTTTACCGCATCTTCATACCGGCCTTCCGCCGCCATACGGATATACCCCTGTACGGCAATGTGTGCCGGGCAGGCGGTTTTGCATGGCGAGGTTCCGGTGTCATAACAGTTGATCTTGTTGTGGTCACGGTAATCGGGATCCCACTTGTCTTCGCCCCAGACATTGTCATCCGGAAGCTCATGCATGGGATACATTACCTTGGAGCCGTCTTTGCGGCAGAGTTTCTGACCGAGTCTTGCGGCACCGGCAGGGCAGACTTCCACGCACTTTCCGCAGGCAACGCACTTCTCGGCGTCCACGTGTGCACGGTAGGCGCTGCGGCTCATGTTCGGGGTGTTGAACAGCTGGCTGGTACGCAGACCATAACAGCTTCCCGGCGAACAGTTACAGATGCCGACGATGCGGTAGGGACCGTCAAGGTTGGTAATCTGATGGACATATCCTTTGCGCTCTGCGCGCATGATGATATCCATTGCTTCTTCACGGGTGATATATCGGGCATCCTTGCCGGATGTCACGAGGAACTCGGCGATATCACCGACACCGATGCACATATGACCTTCGATATCACCGACGCCTTCGCCGCGGATGCGCTGTGCCTTGCGGCAGGCACAGACCATACTGCAGAAGGTATCGTATTTTTCGAGCCAGTGCGACAGATGCTCGACCGATACGGACTGGCTTTCCGCCTCAATTGCCTTTTCAACCGGAATGACATGCATGCCGATGCCGGCGCCTCCCGGAGGAACCAGTTTGGCCGCAAGCTCAAGCGGCTCCTGCGGCGCGAGGTTGAACATGGTCGCGACTTCCGGATGAAGATCGGGAAGGGTCGGATGTTCGACCATATACTCACCGCTTCCGACAACCCACTTCGGAATCAGATACTGAATGTGGTGATCCGCGTTGTCGCGGTTCTGCTCGATGATACCGATCCAGAGCAGATGGTTGATGATCTTCTGCGCTTCTTCCTCGCTCATGTTGTTCCACTCGGCGAGTTCCTTCGTGGTACGGCCGACACGGCGTTTTCTGAAGCTGATCATGAACTTCACTTCTTCTTTTGTAAGCATGCGGTCAAGAATCCAGAAATCCATATGATTCTCGTGCATGCCGCCGGGAAGTTTGCGCGGGATGTTGTCGGTGATCATCCGGGCAAGCTTCATTACGAGCTCTTTTTTCTCAGGATCATCGCAATGATAATCTTCCTGGGGAAAATCGCGCTCATTGACATGAATGCGGGGATTCACTTCTCTAGGCATGGCTGTTCTCCTTATTGTCCCTGTAACCGCTTTCAGATACATGTCTCATTTCATGGATCAGGTGGCGGATAATTGGTTTAACCAAATAAATTATAGAAAAGGGAAAGAATGACAGTCAACCTAAAACGGGGATGAACAGGGGTTTTACATGTCCCGACATTCTCTGGTAATTGGTTTGACCACATTCACGGAAAGCGATATTTCCTGTGTACAAACGCAAACGGCGCCTTATAATGAAATCAGAGATAAATCTATCGGAGGATAATGATGGATAAGAACATTAAAATCTGCATCATCGGCGGCGGCCCCGCCGGACTTTCCGCAGGCATGTATCTCGAGAAGAAGGGTTATGAAAACTACACCATTCTCGAGAGAAATGACCATGTCGGAGGCAAGTGCCACAGCCCGCACTATAACGGACGCCGTTATGAAATGGGCGCAATCATGGGTGTTCCTTCTTACTATGCAGTTCATGACGTTGAGGAATTCTGCGGCATTACACATGACGGACCTCAGCTGAACCGTAACTATAAGGATCGCAACGGCAACGTGATTGAACCGTTTGAGCCGAAAAAGAACATTCTGAAGATTCCGCGTCTCATGAAGATGAAGAAGCAGGTCACAGAGCTTGGCCGTATTCTTGAGACAAAGTACAAGGGATATGATGTCAACGGACACCGCGGTGTTGCGCAGGGCCGCTATGACGGCTTCGCAGTTACACCGGAGCGTGAACCGATCAGCGGAACCAACGAGAACCTCAAGGATCTCGCAATGCCGTTCAAGGACTGGTGTGAAATGAATAATGTCGAGCTGACCCAGGATATCTGGATCGGTCCGTTCACTTCCTTCGGCTATGGCTACTTTGATGAAATCCCGGCAGCGTATGTTCTGAAGTATCTGGACTTCCAGACCTGCATGAACTTTGTCCGCATCAACCTCTGGACATGGAAAGAGGGAACACAGTTCATCTGGGAAAGCCTGAACGACAAGCTCAAGAACCATGCACGTCTCAACTCCAAGATCACCAATGTTGAGCGTAAGGACGGCAAGGTTTATGTCACTGTCAACGGTGAAGTGGAAGAGTATGACAAGCTGATCATCACATCCCCGCTCCAGTTCTTCCCGGACTATGCGGATGCACGTGAGGATGAGAAGAAGTACTTCTCCAAGATCGAATACGAACGCTATGACGTTCTGGCAGTGGAGACCCGTCCGGAAGATCATCCGGAAATCTCCTACTATGTGTTCGACAACATGACACCGGACCGTCTCGGACATCTGATGGTTTATTACAGAAGATGGAGGGACACCAAGGATCAGGTCATCACAACCTATGCGCTCCGCAAGCATAAGAACAGCGAAGAGATTCCGTATGATGCGTGCAGACAGATGGTTCTCGAAGACCTCAAGGTCATGAAGAACCCGGCTTCCAATGTCGTCAACGAGCAGAGCTGGTACTACTTCCCGCATGTTTTCTCCGAAGATTACGCGGCAGGCTGGTATGATGACGTTGAGGCAATGCAGGGCAAATACGACACCTACTACGCAGGTGAAGTCATGTCGTTCGGTGACATGGACGAAACTGCAGAATATTCCAGAGAACTGGTTGAACGTTTCTTCTGAGAAACAGCTTACCATTCATGAATGTTAAGGACATCCGGCAGCCGCCGGATGTCCTTTATTTTGGGAAGATAATGAAAAATGCACGAAAGAATTGTGAAAATAATTGTATTGTTTGCATAAATATGTAAAAAATAACAATATGTTTCATTTTTCTGACAGAAGGAAGGGAGGCGGACATGAACATTTCAGAAGAATATATGAATCAGCAGGCGGAACTGCTTGTAACGAATGACAGTGTAAGCAGAGAACTGTTTGATGAATACGGCGTAAAAAAGGGACTGCGTGATGAAACCGGCGCCGGCGTACTGACCGGACTGACGAGAATCTCCACGGTAAATGCCTTTCGTATGGTCAACGGTGTAAAAACGCCGTGCGAAGGAGAACTGCGCTACCGCGGCTACGATGTAAAAGATCTTGTAAGAGATGCGGCAGGAAAACGGTTCATCTATGAAGAAGCCGCATACCTCCTGCTGTTTGGAGAACTTCCTTCAAAGACCCAGCTCGAGGCGTTCCGCGCCAACCTTGCGGAGCTGACCCAGCTGCCGACCAATTTCACCCGGGATGTCATCATGAAGGCACCGAGCGAAGATATCATGAATTCGATGACCCGCAGTATCCTGACGCTTGCGTCATATGACAGCCGCAAGGAGGACCTGTCGTTAAGCAATGTGCTGCGCCAGAGCATGATGCTGATGGCGGTATTCCCGATGCTCGCGGTTTACGGATATCATGCGCATAACCACTATGACTCGGAAGACAGCATGTACATTCACCGCCCGGACACCTCACTCACGACGGCGGAAAACTTTCTGCGGCTGCTGCGGCCGGATATGCAGTTTACCGATCTTGAAGCGCGTGTGCTTGATCTTGCGCTTCTGCTTCATATGGAACACGGCGGCGGAAACAACTCCACCTTTACGACCCGTGTTGTGACGTCCGCAGGAACGGATACCTATTCCGCCATCGCGGCCGCGATGTCTTCCCTGAAAGGACATAAGCACGGCGGCGCAAATCTCCAGGTTGTAAGAATGATGGATGATATCCGCACGCATGTATCCGACTATGAAGATAAAGATGAAATTGCGGCGTATCTCCGGAAGATCGTGCGCAAGGAAGCCTATGACGGAAAAGGACTGATCTACGGCATGGGCCATGCAATCTACTCGCTGTCTGATCCCCGTGAACAGATTCTCCGCACATTTGCGGCACAGCTTGCCAGGGCAAAAGGACTTGATAAGGAACTGACACTCTATACCAATATCGAACAGGCTGCCCCGAAGGTCATCGCCGAAGAGCGGAAGATCTATAAGGGCGTATGTCCGAATGTCGACTTCTACAGCGGATTTGTATATGAGATGCTGGGAATTCCGCGTGAGCTGTTCACGCCGCTCTTCGCCATTGCGCGGATCGCCGGATGGAGTGCGCACCGGCTGGAAGAACTGGTAACCATGGATAAGATTATCCGGCCGGCCTATCGGAGCGTGGCGGAAGACCGCAGCTATATCACAATGGAAGAACGGTGAAGAAAAACGGAAGGCGTGCCTTCCGTTTTTGTATGGTACTGATATCAGCCGGCTCAGATACTCAGCGGCGGCTTTCCGTCAGATTGAAGAACATTGTGATTTCATCATGCAGGAATGCAAGTGATTTTTCCGCATCCTTCTGCTGAATCACCGTAAGCAGTTCGGTCATCAGCTTCATGCAGGCATCTCGTCCAAGGTATCGGATCGCATACTCCCAATAGGCCAGTGTGACGACCCGGAAGGAATTGAACAGCAGGGGAAGGATGAAGTTTCCGGATACGAAACAGATATCATGATGAAAATCAAAGAAGCTGACTGCGAGCGTGCGGTTATCCGCCTGGCTCTGAGCAATTTTTTCGCTGGCGGAAACATCCTGCCGGAGGATTTCGAATGATTCCGGTGTAAGACATTCCGCCAGCATTTCCAGTGCCTTGCCTTCGATCGCCATCCGCATTTCCAGCATGTCCTTCATGCGGTCGCGGTCCAGGAAGCTTTCGCTGCTGTAGCTCATTAACAGGTTCAGTGTTTCGATCGTACCGTTTTTGGTGTAGTCACTGACAAAGGTTCCCTGACGTGCATGGGTTTCCACAAATCCCAGGCGCTCCAGTTCTGCCATCGCAAAGTGGACGGCGGACTTGGAGATTCTTGCCTGCGCCGCAAGTTCCCGTTCACTCGGCAGTTTTTCCCCCGGCTTCAGCTCGCCGCGGATGATCATTCCGGTAATTTTCTGGATAAACAGTTCTTTTACGGTAGGTGCTTCAATGATTCCGATATCCATAAATCCTCCAACTCTGGTCAGACCATAGTCCAGTTAAGTTCAGTGTAGCGGATAATGACAGGCAAAACAATGCGAAACACTCATTATTAAAAACGCACAGGTGGTTTTCGTCATATAATGAGATTGGTTAAACCAGAAAGGAAAATCCTATGGCATTCTATAAAGATAATTATGATGTGATTGTCATCGGCGGCGCGCTGGCCGGAATGAGCTGCGCAATGCGGCTTGCCTCGGAAGGAAAGTCGGTCCTCGTGCTGGAACGGCATAACCTGCCGGGCGGCGTCGCCACAAGTTTTGTCCGCAGCGGTATTGAAATGGAGGCGACACTCCATGAAATGATGTCGCTCGGACCGGTGGAAGATCCCCTGTATATCCGCAAATATCTCGATGAGATGAAGGTTGCCATTGACTGGCTGCGGGTTCCGGAAGCGTATGAACTGTATTCTCCGAAAGACAATATCGATATTGAGCTCCATGCCGGAAGACGTCCGGACGGCACATGGGTATGTGCAGATGAAATTGAAGCGCAGTATCCCGGCACCAGAGCCGAGGTCAACCGCCTGCTGGAACTCTGCCTCAGCGTTTATAATTCCACGCTGTTCCTCAATGAGCACAGCCTGTCCAAACTGCAGATGCTGCTGAAACATGAAGCGCTTGTCAAGACTGCCGGCTATTCCGCAAAGGAAGTGCTGGACACGGCGTTTGTTCTGCCGGAGCCGGTAAAGAAGATTCTCAGTGCGTACTGGATCTATGTCGGACAGCCGCTTAGCACTCTGCCGTTTACAATCTACTCGTTCCTGATGGCAGACTACATGATGGGCGGAAGCTATGTCGCAAGAGGCTTCTCTCATGAGATGGCGATGGCAATGCAGAACCGCTGTGAAGAACTCGGCGTTCAGTTTGAGTACTGCCAGAACGTGGAAAAGATTCTGGTTAAGGACGGACATGTTTATGGTGTCCGTACCTCCCGCGGAGACGAGATTCACGCCCGCTATGTCGCAAGCGCGCCGTATCCCAACACCGTTTACGGAAAGATGATCGAGCCGCAGTCGGAAGTTCCCGCACAGGCACGGAAATATGCCAACGCAATGCCGATGTCGGTGACCAATTTCTCGGTGGTTCTTCTGCTTGATAAAAAGCCGGAGGATCTCAACATCAGATCCTATTCCGTATTCTCCAGTGAAGTTCCGTTTGACACAGATGTCTTCTGGGCAGAAGGAAAGAAACTCGGAAACTGGAGTTATCTCACGACGATCTGTCTGAACTATGCAAATCCGGAGGCGGTTCCGGAAGGCATGACCAGTCTTTCCATTACAAACCTCCCGCTGCCGGAGGCATTCGCAGATGTCAATGCGGATAACTACTATGAAATGAAGCGGACCATCGCAAAGCAGATGATCGATACCGTCAGTAAGCGTCTCGGCGTCAACCTGCTTGACCATGTACAGGAAATCGAGGTGGAGTCCCCGATGACCATCGCCCGCTACACGGGTATGTATCAGGGCGGCATTTACGGTTACCAGCACTCCATGGACAACTCGGTTGTCGGACGTCTGGAAGATGTGGAGCGTGAACAGTACATCAAGGGTCTCGTCGGCTGTGCAAGCCATCAGCTTGTCGGCGACGGTATGGCCTGCAATATAAATAACGGAAAGATCGCTTCCAAGATGATTCTGGAAGAAATGAAGAAGGAGGCTGCCGCAAAATGAAAGTCAAAGGTTTTCTGAAAGACGTCACCGGTGCCAGCCGCGTCACAAACGCAAGACGGAAACTGATTGAAAGCGGAAGTCCGGAAAACAATTACCGCGATCATATCCGCGATGTTGCGGATGAACTCCATCCCAAGGCAACCCGTATCGTTGTCACAAAGGTCGAAGATGTTTCTCCGACGGCACGCCGTTTCACGTTCGAGGCGACAGATGGCGATAAACTTCCGCCGTTCCAGGCAGGACAGTACGCATCACTTGATCTTGATATCAACGGCACGCTGACAACACGCCCGTATTCCATCTCCAGTGCACCCTTTGAAGCACGCACCGGCGAACATCCGTTCTTCCAGCTGACGATCCGCAACGGACGTCCGGAAACCGGATTCGCCGCAAACTGGCTGTACGCAAATCTGAAGGAAGGGAACAGGCTGACCGCACACCTTCCGTTCGGAGAATTCCATTTTGAACCGCTCCGCGATTCAAAACATGTTGTGGCACTTGCCGGCGGAAGCGGCATCACGCCGTTCTATGCCATGGCAAAGGAAATTGAGCACGGCACGCTGGACATGGATCTTACGATTCTCTACGGTTCCGTTTCCACAAAGGACATCATCCTTGAACAGCAGCTGAAGGCGATTCAGTGCGACCGTGTGAAGTCTGTGAATGTCATCAGCGGTGATGAGGAATATGACGGTGAAAAGGGATTCCTGAGCCGTGATCTGATTAAAAAGTATTCCGCGGAAGATACGACCTACTTTGTATGCGGACCGCTGCCGATGTATCACTTTGTTAAAGGCGAACTCGAGGCATTGAATGTTCCGGCCCGCCGTATCCGCATGGAGGTCTTCGGTGCACCGCGGGATGTCACCGCAGCGGAGGGATATCCAAAGGATTTTGAACCGAAGAAATTCAAACTGACTGTACTGCGCGGTATTCAGGAAGATGTGATCGAGGCGGATTCGAGAGAACCGCTGACGGTTGCCCTGGAACGTGCGGGAATCAAAAACAACAGCCGCTGCCGTTCCGGTGCCTGCGGGTACTGCCGTACGAAGCTTGTCAGCGGAAATGTATTCGTTCCGGAAGAAGGCGATGGCCGCCGCAGGGCAGACAAGCAGTTCTGTTATGTACATGCCTGCAGCACATGGCCGCTCAGCGACTGCACCATCCGGATTCCGATTCTCTGAACCATCATCTGCGGAACCTTCCTTCGTGAGGTTCCGCATTTTCTTTTTTCCTGCGCCGGAAAGCGCGCTAGAATCATACTTGCGATATAAGAAACGGAGGGGTTGTCATGTATTATGTGCCGGAGGGAACGGACCGCTGCGGATTTTATGAATGTGCCGCATGCGGTACACGGTTCCTGGATGTGAAGGTCATGCCCCGCATGGTCTGCCCGTACTGCGGGGAACAGCCGGATATGGAACTTGGGCCGGATGAAGAACTGCCGGAAGTAAAGGAAGAAGCCGTCCTGCTGGAAGTGATTGAAGGCGCGGAAAATGTGGAAAAGTACGATACGCTGCTTTCCCTTGCGGTGACCGGCGGAGACTACAGCTGGATCTGATGTATGGCAGACCGGGGTAAGCCTGAATTATAATTAAAACACTTTATGAAACGAACTCTGAGATATGCCATATTGCTGTGTGTGCTCGCGGTGCTGGATGCCGTGCTTCTTTTTCTGTTGCTGAAGCCGGCTGAGAAACCTGCAGAGCCGCTTCCGGATGGAAACACAGAGCCTTCTGCGGAGCCGACACCGGAACCGCTGGAAATCTATGAATATGATGAGGCAGCCCTGCAGGATCTTCGCAGGGAACTGCAGGAAGACCGGGAAATCAATCCGGATGTATCTGCGCTGCTCTGCTTTCAGAGCGGACTGATTCATGCGCCGGTTCTTCAGAGCGCGGATGTGAACGAGTATCTTTACAAGGACTGGAAAACCGGAGAATATCTTTCCTACGGATCCATTACACTGGAGCCGGAAAATGATCTGACCCGGGATGATCAGAATACGATTATCTATGGTCATTACATTTATGAATTCCGCAATCCGGACCGGACGCTTGTATTTACGCCGCTTGCGGAACTGATGAACGAGGAGAACTGGGAACCGAACCGCTATGTTTCGCTGGTGACCGGACAGGACATCCGCTACTGTGAGGTTGTCTCGGTATTTGAATGCCCGCTGGAAACCATAGACGGGTATCAGTACACGCGGGAAGGCTTTGAATACAATCTGCTTTCGTATACGAAAGAGTATATGACGCAGTATAAGGCAAATATCAGAACATATGAGTATTACGATACCGGGGTGGATTTTGATGAAACCGATCATTTCATCACCCTGCAGACATGTATTGAAGGAAACAACGATTCCCGGCAGATCGTACTGTGCCGGGAACTGAAGCGGATAAGGTTTGATGAAGAGGAATGAACAGATGGAACTGAAGGAAACGACAATCAGCGAAACGACTGTATATGACGGTCATATCATCAAGGTGCGTCTTGATGAGGCAAAACTTCCGGACGGGTCAACCGCACCGCGCGAGGTGGTTGTACACCCGGGCGGAGTCGGCATTGCGCTTGAGGATGAAGAAGGAAAATTCTTTTTCGTCACGCAGTACCGCTATGGACAGGGACAGGTCATGCTGGAATATCCGGCCGGTAAGAAAGAACCGGGCGAAGATCCGCTGGAAACCGCAAAGCGTGAAATCGTGGAAGAGACCGGCTATGCGGGAACCGGCTTTGTTCATCTGGGGTCGCTCGTCCCGACGCCTGCCTATGATACGGAAGTGATTGAACTGTATTACGCAAAACAGGGAGAATTCCGCGGCCAGCATCTGGATGAGGATGAAAACATCAATCTGACAAAACTTTCGCTGGATGAAATCACTGAGCGGATCGTCCGGGGAGAAGTTACGGATGCCAAGACGGTTGCGATGACATTCCTGATCAGGGAGTTTAAAGAACGGGGGACGATTGCCTGATGGAGAAGATCGCAAGTTTTACGGTAAACCATCTGATTCTGGAACCGGGCGTTTATGTATCCCGCAGGGACCGTGTCAGGGATGCAGTACTGACAACGTTTGATGTACGGATGACGGCACCGAACAAAGAGCCGGTCATGAATACTGCGGAAGTGCATACGCTCGAACATCTCGGTGCTACCTTTCTGCGGAATGATCCGGAATATAAGAACGAAGTGATCTACTGGGGCCCGATGGGCTGCCGGACCGGATTTTATCTGATTCTGGCAGGCGAAAAGGAACCGGAAGATATTATCGACCTCATGAAGCGACTGTATCGGTTTATGGCAGACTTTGAAGGCGAGGTTCCGGGCGCCTGCGCAAGGGACTGCGGGAATTATCTCGACATGAACCTTCCAATGGCAAAACTGCTTGCGGCAAGGTTTCTGAACGAAACACTGGAACACATTGATGAGAGGCATATGCACTATGGCGAATAAACGGATCGGAATCATCGGCGCGATGGAAGCGGAAGTGAAAGTGCTCCATGAACGCATGACCGTAACACGTGAAGTGGTAAAGGCGGGAATGACCTTTTATGAAGGAATGCTCGGCGCAACGGAAATTGTGCTTGTACAGAGCGGCATCGGAAAAGTGAATGCGGCCGCATGTGCACAGATTCTCGCGGATTGCTTCGAAGTGACCCACATTCTGAATACCGGTATTGCCGGATCGCTCGATGATGCGATCGATATCGGTGATATCGTCGTTTCCACGGATGCCCTCCAGCATGATATGGACGCAACGCCGTTTGGCTATGAGGCCGGACAGGTGCCGGGACTCTCTGTCATGGCATTTCCGGCAGACGAAGCATTCCGTGCCATGGCGGTGGAAGCCGTCCGTACGGCAGCACCTGATGTGAAGGTGTTCGAAGGACGGGTTGTCAGCGGCGATCAGTTCATCAGCTCGCAGGAAAAGAAGGACGCAATCAAAGCGTCTTTCGGCGGGCTCTGCACGGAGATGGAAGGGGCGGCAATTGCCCAGACCGCATGGCTCAACCATATTCCGTTTGTCATCCTGCGTTCGATTTCCGACAAGGCAAATGATGACGCGGGACGCGCTTATTCTGAGATAGAAGCGGAGGCAGCTGCCCACTGTTCTGCGGTGACCGCATCGATTATTGAACATTTCTGAAGACTGTTCCGGCAGTCTTTTTATAAAGTTGTGAAATCTCCGGTTGAGAGAATCCGACCTTTTTAATAGAATAGGTGTTGCGGTTTTGGACCGCCGTCGGTAGCGGCTACCCGACGTATACCCAAAATAAGGAGAATTTCATGACAACAAAACGTTTCACAATGATTGCAATGGTTGCGGCGCTGTACGCTGCCGTATCCCTTGTCCTGGCACCGATGTCCTACGGTCCGATTCAGGTCCGAATCGCAGAGGCGCTGACGATGCTGCCGCTGATCTGGCAGCCTGCCATTCCGGCGCTTACGCTGGGATGCTTCATCACCAACCTGATTGGAACCGCCATGTCGGTTACCGGTCCGATTGATATCGTGGTCGGAACCCTCGCAACCTTCCTTGCGGCAGTATGCACATGGAAGCTGCGTGATAAACTGACAGCCGGAATTCCGCTCGCAGCGATTCTGATGCCGGTCCTGTTCAACGGCGTATTTGTCGGCATTGAACTTGCCTGGATGCTGAATCCGGACCAGATCGCAAAGATGTCCGTCATTTATGGATTTCAGGTTGCGGTTGGTGAACTGATTTCCGTTATTATCGGATACCTGGTTGTCCGTCATCTTCCTGTAGAAAAACTGTTCAAGGAGTAACGTATGCTGAGAAAACTGCTTTCTGCTCTTCTGGTGGTACTTGTGGCGCTGCTTGGTGTCAGCGCGTATTTTACCTTCTTCGGCAAGCGGAATGCAGCACCCGAGCGGACGGCCGAGCCGGAAGTGACGGCTGTGCCGGAAGAACCTGCACCGACGCCGACACCGGAACCGACGATCGATCCGGCGCTGTTTACGGATACGGACAGCCTGCTCATCGTTGCCAATAAAAAACACAAGCTTCCGGACGGCTATGTGCCGGCAGATCTTGTGACGCCTGACATCGCGCAGACAGCCGCGTGTACGATGCGGGCTCCGGCAGCGGAGGCAATTGCGGAAATGTCCCGTGCAGCCGCAGAAGACGGGGTATATCTGAAGATCTCTTCCGCTTACCGCGGCGAAGATTATCAGCGCACGCTGTACAACGGATACAGCGCAAGCTATGGTTCGGAAACCGCAGACACGATCAGTTCGCGTCCGGGCTATTCCGATCATCAGACCGGACTTGCGGCGGACTTTGTCGAAGGAGACGGCTCGCTGAACGGAATCAACTTCAACCCGTCCTTTGAGGAAACCGCAAGCGGAAACTGGCTTCGCGAACATGCGCATGAATACGGATTTATCATGCGTTATCCGAAGGACAAGCAGGAAATCACCGGTTATGCGTATGAACCGTGGCACTTCCGCTATATCGGTGTAGACTACGCAACGGCCATCTATGAGAAAGATGTCTTCTATACCTTTGAAGAGTTCTTCGGTGTAGAAGGCGGCGATTACGCAGACTGATAACATCATCAGGAGACGGAAGTCTCCTTTTGTTTTTGCGGTTCCGTACTATAATATGGGCTGTATGAGTGAAACAGAACGAAAACCGGTATTTGGACTGTCGTTTTTTACAACGATGTCCAATTTACTGATCCTGAATATCCTGTGGCTGATTACATCCATTCCGCTGATTACCATAGCGGATACCTCCGCCGGCATGTATCATGTGATGCTGAAACTGGAGCGCGGAACGGATGACAGTGTGGCACGGCCGTATTTCCGCTTTCTGAAAAACAACTTTTTCAAAAGCCTGCCGTATGCATTTCTGATGTGGGCGGCAATCATCGGCGTGTTCTCCCTGTTCTTTATGCTGGGAGGCGGAAGTTCCGCACTTGCAATCGGGCTGACCGCTGCCCTGACACTGATTCTGGCCACGCTGTTCGGATGGGTGCTGCCGCTGTTTGCGCAGTTTGACAACACAGTCGGCGCAATGTTTTCCAATGCATTTAACCTGGCTCTGCAGAATCCGTCTGTAACGGCAGTCATTGCCGCATGCAACGTGCTTCTGCCTGCGCTGTTTCTGTTTCTGCCCGGCCTGTTCGGCTATGCGCTGTATCTCTGGATGATGATCGGACATGCAGTGCTCTGCCGGATTGTATGCCGGAAGCTGCTGCCGGTATTCAAAGAACTGATGCCGGAAGAAGAGCCGGAACCGGATGAGGAATTAACTGACGATGATGAATGATGTAATGACCCGTTATCAGTACTGGCTGGACGAGCCGTACTTTGATGAACATACAAAGAAAGAACTGCGTGCACTTGCGGGGAACGAGGAAGAGATCGAAGACCGCTTCCGGAAGGATCTGGAGTTCGGAACCGGCGGAATGCGCGGCCTGATGGGGGCCGGCACCAACCGTCTGAATATCTATACCGTGCGAAAAGCTACTCAGGGACTGGCAAATTATATAAAGGAACAGGGCGGCGCCGACCGCGGCGTTGTCATTTCCTTTGACAGCCGCATACACAGCACGGAATTTGCGGAAGAGACCGCACTCTGTCTCAATGCCAACGGCATACGGACGTATCTGTTTGAAAGCCTGCGCCCGACGCCGGAGCTTTCCTTTGCGGTGCGGGAACTTGGATGCATTGCCGGTGTTGCCATTACGGCAAGCCATAATCCGGCAGAATACAACGGCTATAAGGTGTACTGGGAAGACGGCGGACAGATCACGCCGCCCCATGACCGCAATATCATGGCCCATGCGGCTGCGGTGACTTCCTGGACAGCGCCGAAGACGATGGCGCGGGAAGACGCGATCGAAAACGATCTCTACAAAACACTCGGTGAAGAGATCGATGAACGGTATTATGAGGAACTGCTGAAACTGACGATCTGTCCGGATGTACTCAGAGAACAGGCAGATCAGCTTCGCATCGTATATACACCGCTGAACGGCTGCGGAAACATTCCGGTACGCACGGTCCTGGAGCGGCTCGGTATCCGGCATGTAAAGGTGGTGGAAGAACAGGAGGAACCGGACGGAAGATTTCCGACCTGTCCCTCTCCCAATCCTGAGGAACCTGCCGCATGGGAATATGCCCTGCGGACGGCGAAGGAATATGATGCGGATCTTGTGATTGCGACCGATCCGGATTCCGACCGGCTTGGTGTACAGGCAAAGGATCCAAAGACCGGAGAATATGTTCTGTTCACCGGAAACATGACCGGGGTGCTCATGGCAGAGTACATTCTGAACGAGCGGGCTGCCCGTCATACATTGCCCAAGGACGGCATCCTGATGACGACGGTTGTTTCCAGTCCGATGGGCCGGCTGATTGCCGGGACACACGGATGTGCATTCGGTGAAACACTTACCGGATTCAAATATATCGGTGAACAGATGCGGATCTTTGAAGAACAGGGAACGCCGTCATATGTCTTTGGATATGAAGAAAGTTACGGCTGTCTGTACGGAGATTATGTCCGCGACAAGGATGCACAGTCGGCGGTTGTCATTCTGGCAGAGATGGCCGCCTCCTGCCGGGCAAGAGGCATTACGCTTGTCGAGGCGCTGGAGGAACTGTATCAGAAATACGGATACTGGAAGGAAGGTCTGATGACCGTGAAGCTGAGCGGTCAGGACGGACGCCTGAAACGGCAGAAGCTGATGGAAGCGATGCGGAACGGAACCCTGTCAGAAATCGGCGGCCGGAAGATTCTTGCGGTACGGGATTATAAAACCGGACTGCGCACCGACCGCATCACACATCAGAAAGAGGACACCGGACTTCCGGTTTCCGATGTGGTCTATTATGAACTGGACGGCGGCTGGTGCTGCGCAAGGCCGTCGGGCACAGAGCCGAAAGTGAAGTTCTACTTCGGGGTGTGCGAAGAAACCGCAGAGGCGGCAGAAGAAGGGCTTGCGGCATTGCGGCAGGCACTGGAAGCACTTGCCGCATAAACAGAAAGGAAGCGATGCGCATGGCCCGGGGAACCGGGCCTGCATGCTATAATTCCGGTATGGAACAGGGAAGATTCATTACATTTGAAGGACCGGACGGAAGCGGAAAAACAACGATTTCCCAGGCGGTCTGTGAAGAACTGAAAAAACTCGGATATCCGGTTCGGTATACAAGGGAACCGGGCGGATCCGCAATTGCGGAGTCCATCCGCGATATTATTCTTGATCCGAAGAATACCGATATGGATGCGCGCTGTGAAGCGCTGCTTTATGCCGCAAGCCGTGCCCAGCATCTGAAGGATATCGTTCTGCCTGCGCTTGCGGCAGGAACGCATGTGATCTGCGACCGCTTTGTCGACAGTTCCATTGCCTACCAGGGATATGCGCGCGGCATCGGTGCCGATGCCGTAATGGAGATCAACCGCTTTGCGATCAACGGACAGATGCCGGTAAAGACCATTTACCTGGATATTTCGGCCGAAGCCGGGCTGGAGCGCGTTAACGCAAGACGCCGTGCGGCTGACCGGCTTGACAGCGAGGGCGTTGCCTTTCATCAGGCGGTATGCGAAGGTTACCGGAAGGTGCTGGAACGCGAATCCGACCGCATGATTGTGATCGATGCCTCACAGCCGCTGGAAACCGTGGTGGCAGAATCGCTCCGCGCTGTCAGGGAGATTCTGGATGGCAACTAAGACGAAGCTTACCGCAAAGGAAAAGGAAGCGCTCGAAGCACAGAAACAGAGTGAAGCGGAAGACCGTTCCGCTGCGGAACGCAGGGACCGGATTACGAAGATGCTGAAGGAAACGCCGCCGGGACGGCTTCTGGAAGCCGCGCTGAAACAGAATGATGTGTTTCATGCATACCTTTTCTATGGTCCGGGCGATTCTCTGAAAGATGATGCGGCGATGACCTTTGCCGCAAGCATTCTCACCGGCAGTGATCATCTGGTCATTGAACGCACGGAACCGGAGGCTTCTGCTTCCGTGATCACCCAGATGCATCATGGGGAGCACAGTGATTTTATATTTTTGGACGGTTCCCGCCGGGAGGCAATCAAAAAGGAAGAAGTGGATATGATCCAGCGCCGGTTTTCTCTGACGGCGTCTTCCGAGCGCGGAACCAAGGTCTATGTCATCACGCACGCGGAGAACTCGAGTCTCAGCGCGATGAACAGCCTCCTCAAGTTCCTTGAGGAACCGGCAGACAACGTGTATGCCGTACTTACGGCAGACAACATCGAACGGATTCTTCCGACCATCCGCTCGCGCTGTATCACGGTCCCGTTTCAGGCACTGAGCCGCGAAACACTGATCGCATTCTGCGAAGAAGAAGGACTGGATGAAGAAGATATCTTCTTTGTCAGTATTGCCTCACCGCGTCCCAATGAAGCGGGTAAGATGGCTGCCGGACGCAGTTATCAGACCGCGAAGCGGATGCTGAGACAGTATCTGAACATCGACGCAAGCCGTGATCTGCTGTTTGCGGATTATGAATACCGCTACCGCTCCAAAGCAGGAAATGATGAGGGAGAAGGGGTCCGATACAAGGATGCACGGGATGAGAATCTGGATACCCTGGATCTCTATTTCCGCTTTCTTGTGCAGTTTTTCCATGATGTGCTGAAAAATGACGGCGCCGGTCCGTCATGGTATCATGATGCTGTCACGGCGATGCAGCGCCGGAATGATTACGTGCGTATCTGCACGGAACAGATGAAGATCGCCGCGGAAGCGCGCGACAAAGTAAACCGAAACAATGATCTGAGCCTGCTTCTGGCGCAGACCATTTCCCGACTGGAGGATTCAGAACATGTCCAATAACGAAAATACAGCTGCCGCAGAACAGCATTATGATTATGTGGTTTCTGTGCGGTTTCACAACAGCGGTCGCTCCTATACATTCGGCACCAGTATGCCGGATCTCAGGGCAGGCGAAAAAGTAGTTGTGGAGACCTCACAGGGTCTTGAACTGGCAACGTGCCAGACCGCAAGCACAAGCTCCGACATCTATCCGATTCCGCGCACTCCGCTCATGCCGGTACACCGCCGGGCAGGACAGAGTGATGTGGCGGACTTTCATGAAAACCTGGAATATGCAAAACAGGCGATGGCAATCTGTGAAGAGGAAATCAAGGACCTTGAACTCGGAATGCATCTGCTGTCCGCGGATTATACGCTGGACCGCTCCAAGATTCTGTTTGTCTATCAGGCAGAACAGCGTGTGGATTTCCGTGAGCTGTTGAAGCGGCTCGGCTCCAAACTGCACTGCCGGATTGAGCTGCGGCAGATCGGTGAGCGTGATAAAGCGAAGATGGTCGGCGGCATCGGTGTGTGCGGCATGGAGTGCTGCTGTGCACGGTTCAAATCAAAGATGGATGTCATCTCCATCAATATGGCAAAGAATCAGCTGCTTGCGCTGAACACGGAGAAGCTTTCCGGTATGTGCGGCAAACTGATGTGCTGTCTGAAATATGAAGACGCCAACTACAAGGAACTGACCGCAGGGCTTCCGAAAATGGGTGCCCATGTCGAGTATCAGGGTGTGATGTACCGTGTCACTTCCATGAATGTCATGACCAATGAGGCACGCCTTGAAAACAGTGAGAGCTATGAAGTGATCACAATTGATGACCTGCGTGAGAAGACGATTGTGCGCAAGGGCATCACCGTTGGAAGAAAATCTCCGCAGCGCACCGCAAAACAGAATCATGTTGCGCCGGGTGTGCGCAACATGCATGAACCGCATGGCGCATTCAGCGCCAGCGAAAGTGAGAAGTCCCGCGGCATCTCTGCGGAGTCCAAGGATACGACTCATCAGAAGGAAGCAGATCTCAAGCTGAAGCCCGCCCGCAGTGAGCGCAAGGCAAAGAGTGTACAGGCGAAGGAAAAACCGCAGAACAATAACAACAATAACCGGCAGGCAGGACGCCGCTCCGGCAGCGCAAACAACAATAACCGCCGCCGCGACAATTCCCGCCGTATTCCGGAAACCAATAACAACCCGAACGTAACGGTACGGAGCTTCAAGTCATCCAAGACCCGTGCGTCCGAGGCCGCAAAGGAAGCAAAGAAATGAATCGGCAGAAGAGCTTTGAAAACGAAAAGCCGACTCTTTATCTCGTGCCGACCCCGATTGGAAATCTTTCCGAGATGTCACCGCGTGCCATCGAGATTCTGAAAAGTGTCAATGTGATTGCCTGTGAGGATACACGGACAAGCGGACAGATGCTGAAGCATTTCGGCATTCATAACCGTCTGATTGCCTATCAGAATTTTAATGAGGACCCAAGCGCACGCGGCATCATCAACCTGTTGTCGCAGGGACAGAATGTTGCACTGATTTCGGACGCCGGCTACCCGCTGATCAATGATCCGGGGCAGCGCGTTGTGACGGAAGCGACGGCGCTTGGATATAACGTTGTGCCGGTATCGGGCTGTTCGGCGTTCCTTAACGCACTGGTCGCAAGCAGCCTGATCGTGCAGCCGTTTATCTTCATCGGCTTTCTGCCGCAGTCAGACAATGAGCGCAATAAGAAACTGCGGGAGTACCGCAGCTATCCGATGACGCTTGTATTCTATGAAGCGCCGCATCGGATCACGAAGTGCCTGAAATCCTGTCTGGATATCTTCGGAGACCGCCGGTGCTGCCTGGCACGGGAACTGACAAAAATACATGAGGAGTTCCTGCGCGGAACGATCAGCGAGGTGCTTGAAGAATGTGAGGGCCTGAAAGGTGAAATGGTCATTATCATTGACGGAAATCACGAGGACTTCCACAAGGACATTGACTATGGGGCACTCATGATGATGGTAAATGATCAGATCAGTCAGGGTATGTCAAAATCGGATGCCGTGAAGAAAGTCGCGGGAGAAACGGGCATATCCAGACGCAAACTCTATGAAATGGTTCACAGTATTGAAAACTGATGATATCCGGGAAGGAGAGCAATTATGACACTTATTCTCACCATCTATGTTGCGGCTGCTGTTCTGCCGGCACTGTTTCTGATGGGCTACATCTACAAGCATGACCGGATTGAGAAAGAGCCGTTCCCGCTGCTTATGAAACTGGTGATCAGCGGTGTCTATTCTGCGTTCCTGGCAATCGTGCTGGAGCGCATCGGCACATCCCTGCTTGATAACGCAGGGTTTACCGACCGGACGCAGTACATTATCTGGACCGCAATCATGGTCGGACTGTCCGAAGAGATTGCCAAGTTCATCTTCCTGTACATCCGTTCCTGGAATACACCGCATTTCAATTACCGTTATGACGGTATTGTCTATGCTGTGTTTGTATCGCTTGGCTTTGCGGCATTTGAGAATATTAAATACGTATTCTATTACGGCATCGGTGTCGCGCCGTCCCGTGCACTGCTTGCGGTGCCGGCTCATATGGCGTTCGGTGTCTTCATGGGATCCTTCTACGGATGGGCAAAAATCCATGATGTGTACGGCCGGGAAGGAAAGGCAAAACTTCTGCTTCTGCTTGGCGTGCTGAGTGCAGCCGCATTCCATGCCTTCTATGATGCATGCGCAATGCTGGGAACCGATGAGGCAATGATCGCGTTCATCGTCTTTGTGGTGATCATGTACTTCGTGGTCATCCGCAAGGTAAAACGTGAATCGCAGACGGATATGGAAATCTGACAGGAAATGAAGAAGAAACGTGTAGTAATTATTGATGCGCAGGGAGGTGGACTCGGAAAACAGCTGATCAGCCGCCTGCGCAAGGAGAATATCAATGCCGAACTGATTGCGGTCGGCACAAATTCCGCCGCCAGTGCTGCGATGTTAAAGGCCGGGGCGGATCGGGCAGCGACCGGCGAAAATGCGGTGGTCGTCTGCGCCCGAACAGCGGATTATATCATCGGGCCGGTCGGAATTGTCATTGCGGATTCCATGCTGGGAGAAATCACACCTGCCATCGCAAAAGCAGTCGGTCAGTCCGATGCGGTGCGCATTCTGATTCCCTTCAACAACTGCAGTAACTATATGGCAGGCACCGACGGGATCGCGACCGGTGATCTGATCAGTGATGCGGCTTCTCATCTAGCACAGCTGCTGCGAAACGAGTGAATTATCTGCCCGGGTCATATGATCCGGGTTTTCTTTTTCCGTGGAACAAACCCCCGACTCACGTATATTGATATGTAAGGAGCACAGAAGTGTGCAGGAGGAACGATAATGGAAAACAAAAAGGCTATGCTTGATGAACTTCTTGAAACCGTAGGCGGCGGTGTTAACGGCCTGACCAAGGAACTCGCTGAAAAGCTTCCGCTCGCAAATAATGAAAAAGAGCTGGCGGATGTACTTGCGACTGCGGGAATCCGGCTTGATGAAGAAAAGCTGGCAAAGGTAAAGAAGATGTTTGAGAGGCGAGGAGTGGTCGACGGAGCGAACGTAAAGGGTCTTGCGGATGATCTGCTTGGAAAGATCGGCGGAGGACTGGCGTTCGAAAAGGTTCTGCCGAAGGAAGCGCTGGCTGAACTGGCCTCGGTAAAAGACGCTGAAGGCGTAAAAAGCATCCTCGCAAAGTTCGGCAAGGATCTGAATCCGAGTGACCTTGAGGAACTGAAGAAAAAACTGGAACAGTTCGGCGGTAATAAGCTGTAAGAAGCTGTAACACATAAATGAGCTGAGAGGCATGCGGAGACGCATGCTTTTTTTAATGCGTACGGGTTGAACCGGTACGGAAATGCCGTACAATAAAAACAGCGGCTGAAGCCGCAGAGAACCGTAAACCAGAAGGTATACGTTGAATGCTGAAGGCGTTCGTATACCTTTTTTGTGTTTTAGGAGGAAGCTTTATATGAACAATATCAGAAAACTGACCCTGGCGGCGCTGTTTCTCGCAATCGGGCAGGTACTGCCGTTTATTACCGGTCAGATCACACAGATCGGTGCGATGCTGCTGCCGATGCATTTCCCGGTGTTTCTCTGCGCCTTTTTCTGCGGTCCGCAATATGCGGCACTGATCGGGTTTATCTGTCCGCTGCTCCGGGGAATTCTGTTCGGCATGCCGGTACTGTTTCCCAACGGAACAGCGATGGCATTTGAACTGATGACCTATGGGTTTGTGACAGGGTCTGTGTATGCACGCTTCAAGGAGAAGACATTTGCGTCGGTGCTGATTTCGCTGATTGCCGGCATGCTGGGAGGTCGAGCGGTCTGGGGAATTGCAGAAATCATTCTGCTCGGAATCCGCGGTACCGGATTTACCGTACCGATGTTCCTCGCCGGCGCATTTGTGAATGCGGTGCCGGGCATCATCGCACAGCTGATTCTGATCCCGCTGATCGTACGCCTGCTTTCCAGACGGGCAGGATAATCACACCTGCCTGCAGGGATTCTGCTATAATGACTTCATCAGGCAGGAAGCCGGATGATGTACGCTGAAGCGTGCAGGTGATAATCAGAACGTTTTAATATTTTTCAGTGACGTATGCCAGAAGGTATGCATTGACCGCAGAAGCAGTCAGCGCATACCTTTCTTAATTTTTAGAGGAGGATAATAAAATGGCATGTTTTGTAGTACCTGCTGCGGAGGCAGTAATCGTAAAGGCGATTGAAAAGACGGTTGTCAAAGGCACTTCTGACAGAAGTCAGGGCATCTCGATGAGCCGCAAGCTGAAATGGCTCTCCGGTCTTCTGATCGGCGGCGCTGTGCTGCTGATGTTTGAACATGTATGGCATGGAGAAGTTGTTCCCTGGTTCCCGTTCCTGACCGCAATGTATAATCCGGCAGACAAGGCGGCGATGCTGCAGGAAATGGCAACGGTCGGTACGGCAATGGCAGTGCTGATCACCGCTGTCTGGGGTGTCATGTGCCTTGCGGCTGATGCGATTGTAAAACGGGCACCGGAAAAGGCGGAAGCGAAATAATGACTCTGCTTCTTACCGTATTTGCGGCAGTGATTACAACCGTCATCTGGTACAACAGAAAAGATGACAGTATGAAGCTGGGAATGCTGATGTTCATGTTCTGGGGCGCGTCCCTGATGTGGCTTGTGGATGCGGTTTTTGAGTATGCGGAACTCAAAGCTGCATATTTTACACCGGCGGTTGAAGATATGGTAAATGATGCGTTCCTTGGCCTCAGTGTGATTGCGCTTGCCCTGGTTATCTGGGTTGTCCGTCTGCTGGTAACAGACCCAAAGGGAACAGTGAAAGCAGCATTACTGAAACAAAATTGAAAACGCTTTACTATTTTCTGAAAATTTCTTGACGAATTTTCTCTGTTCAAGTAGTATTTACCCAATAGCAAATGCAATGACGGGGAAAAATACGGCAATGCGTGCTGGCAGAGAGCTGTCGACTGGTGAAAGACAGCAGACGCAGACCGGAATAACTCACCCCCAAGCAGCAAGGCTGAACAATGCAGTAAGCCGAGCCGGAATGACCTACGTTAACAGGGACACGATTCGCAGAATATCTGCTGATCGGCTGAGGGGTCGCAATGATCTGCGGCAACGAGAGTGGTACCGCGGTACGCTGAACTTACAGCTTCCGTCTCTCATGGACATCTCCTGAGAGACGGAAGCTTTTCGTTTATCAGGATCACGAACGGAATGACAGGAGAAAAACAGATTATGATGAATGCAGCGAAGTATGCGCCGGGATATTTTCCCGCTCCCGCCGGAAATGATGACTGGGTAAAAAAGGATCACATTGAAAAAGCACCGAAGTGGTGCAGTGTGGATCTCCGTGACGGAAACCAGGCACTGATCATCCCGATGAGCCTCGAAGAAAAGATGGAATTCTATGAGATGCTGCTGAAGATCGGATTCAAGGAGATCGAAGTAGGATTCCCCGCCGCAAGCGAAACGGAATATGAATTCCTGCGCAAGCTGATCGATGAAAAGCGGATTCCGGATGACGTGACCGTACAGGTCCTCACCCAGTGCAGAGATCACATTATCCGCAAGACATTTGAAGCGGTAAAGGGAGCTCCTGCGGCAGTGATTCATTTCTATAACTCTACCAGTGTTGCTCAGCGCGAACAGGTATTCAAAAAGAGCAAGGAAGAAATCAAACAGATTGCGGTTGACGGCGCAAAACTCGTCAAGCAGCTGTCGGAAGAATATGAAGGCAATTTCCGCTTCCAGTATTCCCCGGAGAGCTTTACCGGAACCGAACCGGAATATGCTCTGGAAGTATGCAATGCCGTACTGGATATCATGCAGCCGACGCCGGATAAGCCGATGATTATCAATCTGCCGTCCACTGTGCAGATGTCCATGCCGCATGTCTATGCATCGCAGATCGAGTACTTCTCCAAGAATCTGAAATACCGCGATTCCGTTGTTCTCTCGCTGCATCCGCACAATGACCGCGGGACCGGAGTGGCGGATGCGGAGCTCGGCGTACTGGCCGGCGCAGACCGCATTGAATGCTGCCTGTTCGGAAACGGTGAACGTACCGGAAATGTCGATGCGGTAACACTGGCAATGAACATGTACAGCCACGGCGTTGATCCGCATCTCGATTTCTCCAACATGCCGGAAATCGTTGAAGTGTTTGAACGTGTTACACGCATGCAGGTACATCAGAGAAGCCCGTACGGCGGAGAACTCGTATTTGCGGCCTTCTCCGGAAGCCATCAGGATGCGATTGCCAAGGGAATGGCATACCGTGCCGAGCGCGGTGATGAACGCTGGACCGTTCCGTATATCGTTATCGATCCGCATGATATTGGCCGTACCTATGATGCGGATATCATCCGTATCAACAGCCAGAGCGGAAAGGGCGGCGTCGGTTATGTACTCGAACAGAAGTACAGCATCGTTCTCCCGCCGAAGATGCGCGAAGAACTTGGCTATGCGGTCAAGGATGTCTCCGATGTCAGCCACCGTGAGCTGAAGCCGGAAGAGGTTTACGAAGTCTTCCGCAACAAATATCTCAATCTCACCGTTCCTCTGAATATTCTCAGCACGCACTTCATTCAGGAAGAAAACGATCAGATCGCCGCAACGGCAAAGCTCTTCCTCAACGGTGAGGAGCGCCGCGTGTCGGCAGAAGGAAACGGCCGCCTCGACGCTGTCGCAAGTGCAATTGCCGACTTTACCGGAAAACAGTTCGTACTGGAAACCTATACCGAGCATGCGCTCGACAACAAATCTTCTGCGATGGCTGCCTGCTATGTCGGCCTTCGCTGGAAGAACGGCACCGCATCATGGGGTGCAGGATTTGACACCGATATCATCCGTGCCGGTATCAAGGCACTTGTCTCCGCATTCAATAACGGCTATGTGAAGGAGGAAGCGTAATCATGGGAATGACAATGACGCAGAAGATCCTCGCTGCTCACGCGGGTCTTCCGGAAGTGACTGCCGGACAGCTGATCAACGCAAAGCTTGATCTTGTCCACGGCAACGACATCACAACACCGGTCGCAATCAATGAATTTGAAAAAGCCGGTTTCACCGAAGTCTTCGATAAGGAAAAAGTATCCATCGTCCTCGATCACTTCGTGCCGAACAAGGATATCAAAAGCGCAACCCAGTCCAAGCAGTGCAGACTGTTTGCCGGCGCGCAGGGCGTCACGCATTTCTATGATGTCGGCACGATGGGCATTGAACATGCATTACTGCCGGAAAAGGGAATTGTCGGAGCCGGTGACTGTGTGATCGGCGCAGACAGCCACACCTGTACCTATGGTGCGCTTGGCGCATTCTCCACCGGTGTGGGGTCCACGGATATGGCAGCCGGGATGGCAAGCGGATATGCCTGGTTCAAGGTTCCGTCTGCGATCAAGGTGGTTCTGACAGGAAAACTGAATGAACGTGTCTCCGGCAAGGATGTCATTCTTTATCTGATCGGTAAGATCGGCGTTGACGGCGCACTGTACAAGAGTCTTGAGTTTGTCGGTGAAGGTGTAAAGGAGCTGTCGATGGATGACCGTTTCTGCATCTGCAATATGGCAATCGAAGCCGGCGCAAAGAACGGTATCTTCCCGGTCGACGAAAAGACCGTTGAATACATGGATGGAAGAACCGAGCGTCCGTATACTGTTTATGAAGCGGATGAAGACGCTGTCTATGATGAGACCATTGAAATCAATCTTTCCGAACTGGTTCCGACCGTGTCCTGGCCGCATCTGCCGGAGAATACCCATCCGGCATCCGAAGGATCAGACATCAAGATCGATCAGATCGTGATCGGAAGCTGCACCAACGGCCGTATTGAAGACATGGAAGCCGCATATGAAATTCTGAACGGAAAGAAGATCGCGCCGTGGGTGCGCGGCATCATTATTCCGGCTACCATGGAGGTCTTCAAGGAATGCATCAAGCGCGGTTATGCGACTGCGTTTATCGATGCCGGCTGTATCATCTCCACGCCGACCTGCGGACCGTGCCTTGGCGGATATATGGGAATCCTCGCAGAGGGAGAACGCTGTGTCTCCACAACCAACCGAAACTTCGTCGGACGTATGGGTCATGTAAAGAGCGAAGTCTATCTGGCAAGCCCGGCAACTGCCGCCGCAAGCGCACTGACCGGCTATATTACCGATCCGCGCACGATCGGAAAGGAGAACTGAGATGCAGGCAAAGGGAACAGTATTCAAATACGGAGACAACGTTGATACCGACGTTATCATTCCGGCACGTTATCTCAATACCCAGGACGCAAAGGAACTGGCAATGCATACGATGGAAGACATCGATGCGGATTACGTTAAGAAGGTAAAGCCCGGTGACATCATGGTCGGCGGATGGAACTTCGGATGCGGCTCCAGCCGTGAACACGCGCCGCTGGTTATCAAGACAAGCGGAGCTTCCGTTGTCATTGCCAAGAGCTTTGCGCGTATCTTTTACCGCAATGCGATCAATATTGGTCTTCCGATCATGGAATGCGAAGAAGCGGCCGATGCCATTCAGGCAGGGGACACCGTTTCTGTAAACTTTGACACCGGTAGGATCACCGATGAAACTACCGGTCAGACCTTCCAGGCAGCACCGTTCCCGGAATTCATTCAGAATATGATCAAAGCCGGCGGACTCATGAATTCGATCAAGGAGAAGCAGTAATGGAAAAAAACATTGCGGTAATCCGCGGAGATCATTCCTCCCGTGAATTTGTAAGAGAAACCCTGCGTGTCATGGACAGGATCGCAGAGAAATACGGACACACCTTCCATTACATCGATGTGGCGATGGGCGGCGATGCGATTGACCGGTTCGGCGAACCGCTTCCCGCATCAGAACTGCAGAAGTGCCTGAACAGTGACTCTGTACTGCTTGGCTCAGTCGGCGGTCCGGAATGGGACGGCCTGCCTGGTGACAAGCGTCCGGAGAAAGGACTGCTTGCCCTGCGTGCAGGAATGGGACTGTATTCCAATGTGCGTCCGGCAACCATCTGGCCGCAGCTTGCGCCCGCAAGTCCGCTGCGCGCAGATATCGCCGCAAACGGAATTGACTTTGTGATCATCCGGGAGCTGACCGGCGGCGTATACTTCGGTGAACATAAAACAGAAAACAACGGCACTGAAGAAGTCGCAAAGGACAACATGGTCTACTCCGCACATGAAATTGAACGGATCGGACGTATCGGCTTTGAGACGGCACGCAAGCGCCGGAAGAAGCTGACAAGCGTGGACAAAGCGAATGTCCTGGATACCTCGCGTCTCTGGCGGAAGATCATGCATCAGCTGAAGGAAGAATATCCGGATGTGGAATATGAAGATATGCTGGTGGACAACTGCGCCATGCAGATCGTGAAGAACCCGGCGCAGTTTGATGTCATTGTTACGGAAAATATGTTCGGCGATATCCTGTCGGATGAAGCCAGCATGATTACCGGTTCCATCGGTATGATTCCGTCGTCTTCCCTCGGCGCAACCACAGTCGGCGTCTATGAGCCGATTCACGGAAGCGCTCCGGATATCGCGGGAAAGAACATCGTCAATCCGATGGCCTGCATTCTGAGCGCGGCCATGATGTTCCGTTACAGTTTCGATATGCCGGAAGAGGCAGATGCAATTGAAAAAGCAGTCAGTGCAGTACTCGACAAAGGGTATCGGACTGCGGATAATCAAAGCGAAGGATGTACCGTACTCGGTACAATAGAAATAACCGATAAGATCCTGGAGGAAATCTGATCTGTCGGAGACAGGAGGGAATGCTTATGAATGGTGCTGAGGCAGCTGCGAAATGTCTTGAACTTGCCGGCGTCACAACGGTTTACGGGTATCCCGGCGTTGCGATCTGCCCGGTGTTTGACAGCCTGCTGAATACAGATATTCATACCGTGCTTGTGCGCTCGGAAGCCAATGCGGCGCATGCGGCATCCGGAATGGCGCGTATCTCGGGGAAACCGGGCGTGTGCATCTGTACGAGCGGTCCCGGCGCAACCAATCTCATTACCGGCATTGCGACGGCATACATGGACAGTATTCCGCTGGTATGCATTACCGGACAGGTCAACAGTGATCTGATCGGAGGAGATGTGTTCCAGGAGGCGGATATTACCGGTGCGGCGGAGAGTTTTGTAAAGTACAGCTATCTTGTGCGCAAAGCATCTGATATTCCCCGTATTTTCAAGGAGGCATTTCATATTGCCTCGACCGGTCGGAGAGGTCCGGTGCTGATTGATATTCCGTTTGATATTCAGAATCAGGAAGTGCGGAAATTCGACTGGCCGGAGGAAGTAAATCTGCGTACGTACAAGCCGACCTTCTACGGAAATCCGATGCAGATCCGCAAAGTGGTAACGGCTTTGGAAAACTGTGAACGGCCGATTCTTTATACCGGCGGCGGTGTGCACCTCTGCCAGGCAAGGGATGAGGTCCGTGCGTTCAGCGAGAAGTTCAATATTCCGGTGGTCTCCACAATGATGGGCATCGGCGCGATGCCTTCAAAGCATCCGCTGTATATGGGTATGGCCGGAAACAACGGCAACCTTGCGGCGAACAAGGCAATCAATGAATCTGACACCGTGATCCTGGTCGGTGCGCGCATTGCGGACCGGGCAGTAAACAATCCGGGGAAAATGATGGCGAACAAGACGCTGATTCACATTGATGTGGATCCGGCGGAAATCGGAAAGAATGCGCACTGCGATCTTCCGATCGTCGGCGATGCGAAAGCAATCTTCACCGAGCTGCTTAAGGAAGAAATTCACATGGGCGACATGCGGGGATGGACAACGGAACTGCAGACCTACCGGAAAAAGAAGAGCCGCCGTGTGACTCCGGACAAATATACGGATCCGGCATATTTCGTACAGAAGCTGTCTTCCGCAATGGATGACAATGCGGTTTATGTGGCGGACGTCGGTCAGAATCAGATCTGGAGCTGCGCAAACGTCATCATGCGGGAAGGCCGGTTCCTGACCAGCGGCGGTATGGGCACAATGGGATATTCTCTGCCTGCCGCAATCGGTGCCAAGATGGCAGACCGTGATACACAGGTCGTATCGGTCAGCGGAGACGGCGGATTCCAGATGGCGATGATGGAACTTGCGACAATGAATCAGGAGAATCTCGATCTCAAGATCGTCGTTCTGAACAACTCGACGCTCGGCATGGTCCGGGAAGCGCAGAAATTCTCGTTCGGAGAACGCTATACCATGGTCGATCTGAACGGCGGACCGGATTATGAACAGCTGGCAAAAGCATACCGCCTGAAATATCTGAAGATCGAAAACAATGACACTGTCGACAGCACCGTAAAGAAATTCCTGAGGACAAAGGGAAGCGTTCTGCTTGAGGTGATCGTCGATGAGGACGGCATTGTCAGAAAGGGGGACCGGAAATGAAACGAATCTTTTCCGTACTGGTGGAGAACCGTTCCGGTGTCCTGAGTAAGGTCTCGGGTCTGTTTGCGCGCCGTTCCTTCAACATTGATTCCCTCGCCGTCGGTGAGACAAACGATCCGGATGTATCCTGCATGACGATCGTTTCCTCAGGCTCCAAGCAGACGATGGAACAGATTGAAAAGCAGCTGAACAAGAAACTCGATGTCATCAAGATCAAGAGTTTTGAAAACTGGCAGAGCGTGACAAGAGAACTGATTCTCATCAAGCTCCGCTACAACAAGTCCAACCGGGAGGAAATCCTGAGTATCTGTACGCTGGCAGGCGCAGAAGTCGTGGACGCCGGAAAGCGCACCATGATGATTCAGCTGTGTGACACTCCGGAAAAGGTGCAGATGCTGCTGGATCTTCTGGCGGGCATCAGTATCGTGGAAGTCGCACGTACCGGCACGCTAGCGCTGCAGCGCTGTGTCGATACCGAAAAATAAACTGTACAGAAAAGGCGCAGAGGACTTGCGCCTTTCTGATATTTTGGCAAGACTGAAATAAACACAGTGAAAGGAACAGACAATATGAGTGTATTTACCGGAAAAGAAAAACTGAAACTCGGATTTGGAATGATGCGCCTTCCGCGGCTCGAAGACGACACCATTGACATTCCGCAGGTCTGTGAAATGGTCGACCTGTTCATGGAAGCCGGCGGAACGTATTTTGACACTGCATTTGCCTATCCCGGCAGTGAGGAGGCAATCAGAAAAGCACTTGTGGAACGTTATCCCAGAGACAGCTATACCTTAGCCTCCAAACTGTTTATTCAGCCCGGAAGTTCGATCACCGAGGAAGAGGCGAAAAAAGAGTTTGAAACCACGCTTGAGCGAACCAATGCCGGATATATCGATTACTACCTGGTGCATGCGATTCAGCGCACGAACTGGGAGAAGTATGAGGAATACGGCATCTGGGATTATGTAAAGGGTCTGAAGGAACAGGGACTGATCAAACATTACGGCTTCTCCTTCCATGCGGATCCCGACCTTCTGGTTCAGATTCTTGAGGCACATCCGGACAGTGAATTCGTTCAGCTTCAGATAAACTACGCCGACTGGGACAACCCCGGCGTCGCCGCAAAACAGAACTTTGAGATCTGCAAGAAATACGGCAAGCCGGTTGTCGTCATGGAGCCGGTCAAGGGAGGTATCCTTGCCGATCCGATTGACACGGTAAAAGCCGTCTTTGACAAAGAGAACACCGGAATGTCCTATGCGTCCTGGGCATTGCGGTATGTTGCGGAAAAGGAAAACCTGCTTGCGGTGCTGAGCGGAATGAGCTCTGTTGAACAAATGAAGGACAACCTGTCTTTCATGAAAGACTTCAAACCGCTGTCCGAACATGAACATGAGGTAATCCGTCAGGCGCAGAAAGCACTGGATGAAGACAAGTCCATTCCGTGCACGGCATGTCATTACTGCACGAAGGGCTGCCCGATGAATATTCCGATTCCGGAAATCTTCAATGTTGAGAACCGGAAGAAGGGAAGTCCGGAATTCCGGGTCCGCCGGGAATATCTCATCGTTACCATGGACAAAGGAAAAGCCTCCGACTGCATTCAGTGCGGTCAGTGCGAAAATGCATGCCCCCAGCATCTGCCGATTATTTCGCTTCTTGAACAGATGCGCGTACTCGAATAAACAGAAATTCCCCCATGTGATCCTGCCCCTCCGGAAGGCGACAGGATTTTTCTGTACCTGAGTCAGAGCGGGATAGGATTGCCCATATGACAAAAATGAAACAAAAACTCATTTTGTTTCATTTTTATATAAAATATTTTCAGAAATCGCTTTCTTTTTTATTTACAAACACGATTGGTTCCGATAAACTTTTTTCAGTGACCAAATGCGTACAACGGGGAGTGGCGATGAATGGTCCCGGACCAGAGAGCTGTCGGCTGGTGAAAGACAGTTCCGGAATTCTGAGCAGATCACCCCGCAGCAGATCCGCTGAAATTACCCAGTAAGCGGATACGGCAGACACCGTTATCAGAGTCCTCGGGTTGACTGACCCGGATGAGCGGCCGCAGATTTGCGGCAAGCAGAGTGGTACCGCGGAAGATTTCAGGCTTTCGTCTCTGACAGATGTACAGGGATGAAAGCCTTTGTTTTATGGAGAAGTGTATGTTGACATTGGACAGAGTATATCAGGCAGCCTTCACACTGAAAGAGGTCGCACGAAACACCGACCTGATTCTGGCAGAGAAACTGTCTGAGGAAGGAAACCTCTATCTCAAAACTGAGAACCTGCAGCGGACGGGAAGCTTCAAGCTTCGCGGAGCCTACTTCAAAATGACACAGCTGAGTGACGAGGAAAAGGCAAAGGGAATCGTTGCCTGCTCAGCCGGAAATCATGCGCAGGGTGTGGCGCTCGCCGCAAACCGTATGGGAATCCATGCGGTGGTATGCATGCCGGACAGTGCGCCGATCATGAAGATCGAAAGCACAAAGGCACTCGGCGCTGAGGTATGTCTTGTCAAAGGCACCTATGATGATGCCCATGACCGGGCAGTGGAACTGCAGAAGGAAACAGGCATGACATTCCTTCATCCGTATGATGATCCTGATGTCATCGCCGGACAGGGCACGATCGGCCTGGAGATTCTGAACCAGCTGCCGGATGTCGAAGCGGTCATTGTGCCGATTGGCGGCGGCGGTCTGATTGCCGGTGTCGCCTATGCGATCAAGAGTCTCAAACCGCAGTGCAAAGTCTACGGTGTACAGTCGGAAGGCGCACCGTCGATGTATGAATCCTTCAAAAATAAAAAACGCACGAATCTTGACCATGCGGCGACGTTTGCGGACGGTATTGCGGTAAAGTGTCCGGGCGAACTGACTTATGAAATCATCGAGAAGTATGTGGATGATATCGTGACGGTCAGTGAGGATGAAACCGCAGCCGCAATTCTTGCACTGATTGAAAAGCAGAAGCTGATTGCGGAAGGTGCAGGTGCTGTGCCGGTTGCGGCGGCGCTGTTTGACAAGCTGCCGATTCAGGGAAAGAAAACCGTG
This sequence comes from Solobacterium sp., assembly GCA_017469885.1. Classification (GTDB taxonomy): domain Bacteria; phylum Bacillota_I; class Bacilli_A; order Erysipelotrichales; family Erysipelotrichaceae; genus Bulleidia. The sequence continues at coordinate 126,670 of JAFUFO010000038.1, read as the reverse complement.
TGTCTGGTATCCGGCGGCAACATTGATGTCAATATTCTCTCCCGCGTCATTACAAGAGGTCTTGTGATGAGCGGCAGAAATACAACACTGATGATTGCGCTGACCGATAAACCCGGACAGCTCCAGGTTGTCAGTGAAATCGTCGCATCCTGCGGCGCCAATGTTGTTTCGGTCTACCATGACCGCAGTGATACCAACATGGCAATCAATGACTGTTATCTGCGGCTGGGTCTAGAAACCCGTGACCGCGAACAGATCAACGAAATTATTGAGAAACTCAGAGATGCCGGATTTGACCGGGTCTCAGAATACAGTTAACAGAAGGAGAACCACTTATGGCAAAGGAAATCGCAACCAAAAACGCACCGGCCGCAGTCGGCCCGTACTCCCAGGCGCTTGAAGTCGGATCACTCGTCTTCGCGAGCGGTCAGATTCCGCTGGATCCCGCAACCGGAACGATTGTCGGTGAAACCGCCGCAGAACAGGCAGAGCAGGTATTTACCAACATTGAGGCAGTGCTTAAGGAAGCAGGTCTTGGAATGAAGGATGTCGTAAAGAGCACCGTATTCCTGACCGATCTCAATGACTTCGCGGCAGTAAACGAAGTATATGCAAAGCATTTCGTGAAGCCTTATCCGGCTCGCTCCTGTGTTGAGATCAGCGCACTTCCCAAAGGCGTAAAGGTCGAATGTGAAGTAATCGCTTCAAAAGGCGAATAAAAAATCCGGTGCCTCAGAGGACACCGGACCGGATCTGTTCAATAAACTGTTTCGCAACGCGCGGCGTTCTTCCGCCGGCGCGAAGCGCGAAGGCTTCTGCCTTGGAATCGAGATCTTCCGTTGCTTCAATTCCGTACTGTTCCGCAAGCTCATGCACGATGTACAGGAAGCGGGAACGGTCGGGTTTCTGGAAGGTGACGATCAGACCGAACCGGGCAGACAGGGACAGCAGTTCCTGGCGGGTATCACTTTCATGAAGATCATCCGCAAACCGTTCGGACACGGACTCTTTCACAAGATGACGCCGGTTCGATGTTGCGGCGATGATCGTATTGGAAGCCTGCTTACTGACGCTTCCCTCAAGAATTGCCTTCAATGAAGCGAAGTTGTCATCGTTGGAAGAGAAGCTCAGATCATCGATGAACACGATGAACTTCAGGGGCAGTTCCGCAAGCTGTTCGAGCAGCGGCGGGATCCGGAACAACTGATTTTTCCGGACTTCCACAAGACGAAGTCCTTCCTCCCGGTATTCATTTACGATCGCCTTGATCGTACTGGACTTGCCGGTTCCGGCATCGCCGTACAGCAGCATATTCACCGCAGGTTCCCCTGCAAGCAGGGCCTGAACATTGGCAAGCACCTTCTTCCGCTCCGCTTCATAGCCGGGCAGCTGGGAAAGGCGCTGCGGATCCGGATAGTGAACCGGAACAAGTCCGTCTTCGCCGACCGTGAAGACATGATGGGATGCATAGATTCCATAACCGCGGCGGGCAACATTCTCAAGATGTGCTTCGTATTCTGCGGTGAAATCGATGGACTCGGTTGTCCAGGGCGTAAAGGAACCGGCATACGGAAACGCATCTGCGGGAACCGCGGAAGCATCCTGCAGGATCTGCAGTTCACGGTGAACCGACGCATCAACCGTCTTCCGGGACTTGCCGACAGCCTTGAGACGAACAGCCGTATTCTCAAGCGCAGTAACGGCATTCAGAAGATAACGGCTCCAGCTGTCCCCATGTTCAAACAGGGCAGCTTCAAACAGCGCGCATTCGTCAGGAAATGATTTCTCTGAATCTGCGTATTCAAGCATGTTCAGGAAATGTGAGATGACAGTATCGTCAAGGAGTGCGCGGAAGACAACAAGCGTATGCAGCTGATTCCGCAGTGAAGACAGTCTGTTCATACGAATCGTACCTCATCAATATTTCTGAATCAGTATATTCTAAAACAACTTGGAAACAAAGGAGGAAATCCATGAAACTTACAGGCTCCCAGATTTTTGTGGAAGTGCTGCTGGAACAGGGTGTGGATACGCTGTTCGGTTATCCGGGCGGCGCGGTTCTGAATCTCTATGACGAACTGTACCGCAATCAGGACCGTATCCACCACTATATGACAGCCCATGAACAGGGCGCGTGCCATGCGGCGGACGGTTATGCAAGAGCGACCGGAAAAACCGGTGTCGTGCTCGCAACGAGCGGACCGGGCGCCACGAACCTTGTGACGGGCATCGCAACTGCATACATGGACAGTGTGCCGCTTGTCGCATTTACCGGAAATGTCGGAACCGCAGGCCTTGGAAAAGACTCCTTCCAGGAAGCATATATCGAAGGCATCACGATGCCGATCACCAAGCACAACTACACTGTGCGTCATGTCGAAGACCTCGCGGATATCATGCGGGACGCCTTCCGCATCGCACAGAGCGGACGGAAAGGTCCAGTGCTCGTGGATATTCCGAAAGACATCACCGCCGCAAGCTGTGAATTCACACCGGCGGAACCCGTAAAGCCGGAAGTAAAGAAAGACTTCGATGAAGAGGCACTGAAGGAAGCCGCAGAGCTTCTGAACAACGCAAAACGTCCGGTCATCTACTTCGGCGGCGGAATTATTCTTTCCGGCGCAGCCGATGAAATGCGTCAGGTCATGGCAAAGGCCGATATCCCGGCAACCTGGACGCTGATGGCAAAGGGAACGCTGGAGGATGACGATCCTCTCAACCTCGGAATGATCGGCATGCATGGATGCTTCGCATCGAACAAGGCAGTCGACAACGCAGACGTCCTGCTTGCGGTGGGAACCCGATTCTCTGACCGTGTAGCATTGAATCCGTCAAAGTTTGCCAAGAGTGCAAAGATCATCCAGTTTGATATCGATGCCAGCGAGATGGACAAGAATGTACAGGTTTCGCTCTCCGTTATCGGTGATGCGGCAGTGCTGCTGGATAAACTCAATGATCTTCTCAATGAGAACAGCCATGAAGCATGGCGTGAGGCGATTGAAGAATGGAAACGTGCAGACTATCGCCCGACGGACAGTGACACTGTACTGAAACCGCACCGTATCCTGAAGACCGTTGCGGAACTGGCGGGAGACGACAGTATCTACGTAACGGATGTCGGTCAGCATCAGATGTGGGCAGCACAGTATCTGACACATGTAAAACCGCGTCACTTCCTGACAAGCGGCGGACTCGGCACAATGGGTTACGGCTATGGCGCAGCCATCGGTGCCCAGATCGCAAAAGGAAGAGAACAGCGCGTGGTTCATCTTACCGGTGACGGAAGCTTCCATATGAATCTCAACGAAGCGGTGACTGCCGTCAGCTATAATCTTCCAATCATCACAGTCATCTTCAACAATGCGGTGCTTGGCATGGTGCGCCAGTGGCAGACACTTCTCTACGGGAAACGCTATTCAAGCACGGATCCGCAGCGCAAGACCAACTACGTGAAGGTTGCGGAGGGATTCGGTGCCAAGGGCTGGCATTGTGAAACCCCTGCGGAATTCGAAGCCGCATTTGCGGAAGCGCTGAAAAACGACGGACCGTCCTGGATCGAATGCGTGATTGAAAAGGATGAGAGAGTACTTCCGATGATTCCTGCCGGAGCCACGATCGCAGACATCATCATGGCAGACGGAAAGGAGGCGGAGTGATATGGCGGAAAAGAAATATACCCGTTCGGTCATCAGTATTCTGGTTGAAAACCACTACGGTGTCCTTGCAAGAATTGCGAGCATGTTCAACCGCCGGAGCTTCAACATTGACTCCATCGCGGCCAGCGAAACGATTGATCCGGGCATTACACGTATTACAATTACAGTGCATGCGGATCAGAATACACTGAAACAGATGTTACTGCAGACAGAACGTCTGGAGGAGGTAAAGAAGGTATTCCTGCTGGATACCAACAGCCTTCAGCGGGAACTGCTTCTGATCAAGGTGAAGAGTGATCCGCAGACATTGCCGGCAATCCGTGATATTGCTGGGGTATACAACGCAAAGATCATCGATCTCTCACCGGAGAGTCTGGTCATGGAACTGACCGGAAAGCCGGAAAAGATTGATGGATTCCTGAAAATGTTTGATAACTATAACGTACTGGAAATGTGCCGTACAGGTATTACGGCGCTGAATCGCGAATAAAGGAAAGAAGGAGAAAAATCATGGCGATCAAAAAGTATTATGACTCAGACTGCAACCTCGGTGTTCTTGACGGAAAGACAGTAGCTGTTATCGGCTTCGGTTCTCAGGGACATGCACATTCGGAAAACCTCGCAGAGAGCGGCGTAAACGTCGTTGTCGGACTTCGTGAAGGAAGCGGCCACTGGGAAAAGGCTGCCAAGTTCGCAGAAACACATCCTAACTTCAAGGTCATGGATATCGAAAGCGCTGCGGAAGCAGGCGATATCGTCATGATGCTGGTACCGGATGAGAGGTCCGCGGATATTTACAACAAGCTCGTTGCGCCGCATATGAAGGAAGGCGATACACTCGCATTCGCGCATGGCTTCAACATTCACTTCCAGTTCATCAAGCCGGCGAAGAACCTCAACGTTATCATGATCGCGCCGAAGGGCCCGGGACACGTTGTGCGTCAGACATACACAGAGGGTCAGGGTGTTCCTTCCCTGATCTGTGTTGAACAGGATTACACCGGCAACGCGAAGGAAATCGCACTTGCATATGCATCCGGTATCGGTGCTGGCCGTGCAGGTATCCTCGAAACAACATTCCGTGAAGAGACTGAAACTGACCTCTTCGGTGAACAGGCAGTTCTCTGCGGCGGTGTCTGCGAACTCATTCATGCAGGTTTCGATACTCTCGTTGAAGCAGGCTATGCGCCGGAAATGGCATACTTTGAGACCTGCCACGAGATGAAGCTCATCATTGACCTCGTCAACAAGGGCGGCTTCGGAATGATGCGTTATTCCATTTCCAATACCGCTGAATACGGCGACTATGTCACCGGCAAGCGTCTGATCACAGAGGATACAAGAAAAGAAATGAAGAAGATCCTCGAAGAGATCCAGAACGGCACATTCGCAAGCGAATTCATGCAGGAGATGTCCAGCGGCCGTCAGGCGAAGTTCCTTGCGATGCGCAAGCGTGAGTCCGAGCATGAGATCGAAAAGGTCGGTGCAGAACTCCGCAGTATGATGAGCTGGCTCAAGAAATAATAAGGAGAATTGAATATGCGCAGTGATAATGTCACCAAAGGACCGGAACGCGCGCCGAACCGGAGTCTGTTCTACGCCCTTGGCTATACAAAAGAAGATCTGGAAAAACCGCTGATCGCAGTTGTTTCCGCACACAGCGACATCGTTCCGGGACATATGAATCTCGATAAGCTTACCGACGCGATCAAGATGGGCATTGAGGCTGCCGGAGGAACACCGTTCATGGTTCCGGCAATCGGTGTCTGCGACGGTATCGCAATGGGTCATATCGGTATGAAGTACAGTCTCGCAAGCCGCGAGCTGATTGCCGACAGCACGGAAACGATGATCATGGCGCACCAGTTTGACGGTGCGGTGCTCGTGCCCAACTGCGACAAGATCGTTCCGGGTATGGTCATGGCGGCTGTCCGTATGGATATCCCCGCTGTTGTCTGCTCTGGCGGACCGATGCTGGCGGGACGGTATGACGGCGAGGAAGTGTCGCTCTCCAAGATGTTCGAAGCGGTCGGCGCGTATAAAGCGGGCATGATCGATGATGAAAAACTGGAAGAGTGCACACAGAACTGCTGCCCGGGCTGTGGCTCCTGCAGCGGCATGTACACTGCCAACAGTATGAACTGTCTGTGCGAAGCGATCGGAATTGCGCTTCCCGGAAACGGAACGATCCCTGCGGTATACGCAAAGCGTCTGCAGCTTGGAAGAATGTCCGGTGCAGCGATCATGGAAATGGTGAAGAAGGGTATTACCGCCCGCGACATCATCAATGAACGCAGCGTCCGCAATGCGCTTACCTGCGACATGGCGCTCGGCTGCAGCACCAACACGGTTCTGCATCTGCTTGCCATCGCAAATGAAGCCGGTGTTGACCTCGATCTCAACCTCTTCAACGAGATCAGCGCAAAGACACCGAATCTCTGCCATCTGGCTCCGGCCGGACCGACCCATATGCCGGATCTCTATGCGGCAGGCGGAATCGCAGCAGTACAGGCGGAACTTGCGAAGAAGGATCTTCTGAACCTTGACTGCCTGACCGTAACGGGAAAGACAGTAGGTGAAAACATCAAAGGCGCGAAGAATCTCAATGAGAAGGCGATCCGCCCGATCGAAAATCCGTACAGCGAGACCGGCGGACTGCAGATCCTTTTCGGAAACATCGCTCCGGACGGCTGTGTTGTAAAACGCAGCGCGGTAGCACCCGAGATGCTGAAGCATACCGGACCTGCGCGTGTCTTCAACAGCGAGGATGATGCGATCAAGGCAATCTACGAAGGCGAGATCAAGCCGGGTGACGTTGTGGTCATCCGCTATGAAGGCCCGATGGGCGGACCGGGCATGCGTGAAATGCTCAATCCGACATCCGCGCTTGCAGGAATGAAACTCGATACGACGGTAGCGCTTGTTACCGACGGACGCTTCTCCGGCGCAAGCCGCGGCGCGGCAATCGGACATGTATGTCCGGAAGCCTGTGCGGACGGTCCGATCGGACTTGTTGAGGAAGGTGATCTGATCGAGATCGATATTCCGAACGCATCGATCAACGTAAAAGTCACAGAAGAAGTGCTTGCGGAGCGCAAAGCTGCCTATGTGAAGCCGGAACCGAATATCAAGGACGGCTGGCTCGGACGCTATGCGCGCCTCGTGGACGGCGCAAATCACGGCGCTGTCATGAAATAACAGTGAGGGGGAGCAGACAATGCTGAATATCAAAGTCACATTGGCGGAAACGCTGAAAGAGAAACCCAAGGATGAAACCAAGCTCGGGTTCGGAAAGATTTTTACGGATCACATGTTTGTCATGGAATATGACAAGGACTATGGCGGAACCGGATGGCATGATGCGAGAATCGAACCGTATCATCCGTTTACACTGGATCCTTCCTGTTCGGTTCTGCACTATGCCCAGGAAGTATTTGAAGGTCTGAAGGCATACCGGACAGCAGACAACAAGATTCAGCTGTTCCGTCCGGAATGCAATGCAAGAAGATATCAGGACAGCTGCGACCGTCTGTGCATTCCGCAGATCAATGAGGAAGATTTTGTACAGGCTGTAAAAGCTCTGGTCGAAGTCGACAAGGACTGGGTTCCGCATACCGAAGGCGCGACGCTCTATATTCGTCCGTTCACCTTTGCGACCATGCCGCAGCTCGGCGTTCATGCCAGCACGAAGTACACCTTCTGCATCATCCTCTCGCCGTCCGGCGCGTATTACGCAACCGGTCTTGCGCCGGTGCGCATCTACGTCGAGGATGAATACATCCGTGCAGCGCCGGGTCTCACCGGATTTGCGAAGTGCGGCGGAAACTACGCGGCATCCATCAAATCCGCAGAGATTGCCGAAGCGCTCGGCTACTCTCAGGTTCTGTGGCTTGACGGAGTAGAGCACAAGTATGTTGAGGAAGTCGGTTCGATGAACATCTTCTTCAAGATTGACGGAAAGATCTACACTGCTCCGTGCACCGGCACCGTGCTTCCGGGTGTCACAAGACGCAGTATCATCGAGCTCTGCAAAGACTGGGGCTATGAGGTCATCGAAGACAAGCTTGCGATCGCGGATGTCATGAAAGCAGGCCATGAAGGCAAACTGGAAGAAGTGTTCGGCTCCGGAACCGCAGCTGTCGTCAGCCCGGTCAAGGAACTGAAGTTCGAAAAGGATGTCGTCATGATCGGCGACGGAAAGATCGGCCCGCTCACCCAGAAACTGTACGATACCATGACCGGTATTCAATGGGGTAAGATCGAGGATACCAAAGGCTGGATCACACCGGTCTGCCAGGGCTGAAACACATAACAACGGAAAAGGAACTGAAGCAGGGATCTGCAGCAGTTCCTTTTTTTACGGCATATGGAAATCTATGCGTTGAAATGCAATGATGAAAACAGAAATGCGGAGGAATATGTATGGAACGGCTGCAGGCATTTGAGGCGATGCTTGAGGACATCGTGAAAAAAGCGGATGAGGAACAGAAAATCATGGAGGATCTGAGACGGCAGCGGAAAGAAAAGACAGCGACATATCGGCAGTATCTTGGAAACCGTCTCATGTATACGCAGGTTCTTGCGATGTACAAAAAATACGGACTTCTGTAAATGATTCTGTATTTGTCTGAATAGTGAAGTGGCTGTTATGCGGACGCCGGATCATCCGGACCGTGAATGGTGACCGTAGTGCCTTCCGGCACGTCAAAGACGAGGCCGCCTTTGCCATCTTCTTTTACTTCGATCCGGTCGATAATACGCTTTCCGCATTCCGGACAGTATAATCCTTCTTCCGGCAGTTTTGCGCCGCAGTTCGTGCAGTATTTCATAAATGATCTCCGATGCTTATAACATAACAGATTTTGTGCTGTTTCCGGCTGTCCTTCCGGTCCCGGCAGTTGAATAAATAGGAATAATATAAAGCATCGTAACGGAAGTAAGACAGGCAGTTCGGATATAGTAAATACAGATATTGTCAGAAACGGAGCGGAGGAAACTATGAAACAAAACGTCCGATACGGTGTATTATCGACTGCTTCTGTGCTGAAGCGTTTCGCGAAGGGAATGGAAGCAGCAGGAAACGGAACAGTTATTGCGGTCGCCTCACGAGCAAAGGAGAAAGCGGAGAGAGCAGCAGAAGAGCTCGGAATAGAACGGAGTTACGGGGACTATCAGGATCTGCTTAAAGATCCGGATGTGGATGCGGTGTATATACCAGTCATCAACAGCCTGCATTATTCCTATGCAAAGGATGCGCTTCTTGCCGGCAAGCATGTGATCATGGAAAAACCGTTTGTTCTGCATGCCGCAGAAGCAAAGGAACTGTCTGCACTTGCAGAGAAGCAGGGGCTGTTTCTGACGGAAGCCGTTAAGACGCCGTTTCTTCCGGTTTATGCGTTTGTAAAAGATCAGGTCGAACAGCGGAACCTCGGCGCGATCCGTTATATGGAGTTTCATCAGTCCTATACCGGAGGATCGTACATCGCTGGCTGGAACCGGCAGAAGGAAACCGGGGGAGGGGTGCTGTACGGCAATGAAGCATACTTCTTCCGCATGGCGGAATACTTCGGCGGCAGAATCCAATCGTGCACGGGAACCGCTTCCTACGGGGAGAGCGGGGTGGAGGAACAGGTGAGCCTTTCTGTCCGGCTTGAAAACAATGCGCTCGCCTCACTCGGTGTATCCACGAACATCCTGTTTGACAACGGACTGCGGATCTACCTGGACAACGGCCGGATCGAGATTCCCGATTACTGGAAGGCGGATACGGCAATGATTTTTGAGGACGGGATCTGCACGGTGAAACAGACCTTCCTATGCGAATATGAATTCCAGTATGAGCTTCGTCATTACAATGAATGCATCCGCAAAGGACAACTGGAGAGTCCGGTGAATCCGCTTGAGGGAACGATCCGCTACATTCAGTTCTGTGAGGATCTGTATGCAGACTGGGAAGGAAACTGCTGATAAGCAGGACACCGGCAAGTGTAAAACTGTACCGGCAATTGTGCCGGAGCAGGGTGTTCACCGCAAGGTTCTCTGATCTGCCTGCATGCGGCAGAAGAAGCACTGCGGATCATAGCAGCTGGTAAAACCAACCGTTTTCCGGTGTAAAGGTTTGAAAAACAAAAAAAGTGTTCTCTTTGCGAGAGCACTTTTTCGATTTGTATTACTTCTTGCCGCCCAGTTTGACGAACAGTTCTTCAATCTCCGTATCATTCAGACCATATCCGCAGTCCGCGTTTCTGATCAGATCACTGACTTCAGAATAGTGAACAACCGGATAACTGATATGAATATCAGAGATATCGCATTCATCCTTGAGCGCAACAGCATACTGGACTTCTTTTCCGTCAAGCACCTGGGACAGATGCGCATTGTATTCTTTCAGATAAACTGCCGGATTTGCGATGCGGTAGGTCTTTATCTCATCGCCTTCCTTACGCTTTACCATCCAGTCACCCGTCTGTTTTCCGTAAATTTTTCCGGTGGTGGAAAGATATGCTAGTGCAAGCACTCCTTTCGAATGAAGGACTGTAAGAATCTGACAGACAAGTCTGCCGCTTTTATCGGTCAGATTGGAGTAAACAAGCCGGTGCGTACCGATCGTTTTTGAGAGACCGGATGATTTGGAAGCATCCTGAAGAACATTCAGTCTGTAATAGTAATCAATCAGATAATTCTCATAAATGTGCGGAAACAGTGATTCTTTGTATTTCCTGTAGCCAAGTGCGGCACGAAGGAGAAATACCAGAAGCATTGTTCCTACAACGACAAGAAACAGGCTGTTCAGAGTGACGCCGGAAGAGTTTTCTTCTTCCAGAAGAAGCATGGCGGAACGGATCATGATTGATTACCTCACTGTTATCTTCGAACTATCTGTAGATTTCTGCGTAAAGCTGCTTCATGTCTTCAACCGTCACCTCACGGATGGTGTTGGACGGGGATCCGGAAGCAAACGCATCATTTGCCATCTTATCGATTGCGGCAAAGTAAGCGTCGCGATCAATACCGAATTCAGACATGGTCGGAATACTCAGATTCCGAAGCAGTGTGCTGATACGATCGAGAAGCACCTGTGTTGCTGCCTTGTCATCAGCATCTGTCGTAAAGGACAGATGACGTGCGATCTCGGCAAACCGATCGACAGCGCCTGCAGAGGCGAACTGCATGCATTTCTCCAGCAGCATTGCGTTGCTGAGGCCGTGCGGAACATGGAACAGAGCTCCGATCGGACGGGACATGCCATGAACAATAGTAACAGAAGAATTGTTGAATGCAATGCCTGCTTCCAGTGCCGCAAGGGACATCTGGATTCTTGCGTCTGTATTGGATCCTTCTGTGCAGCAGATCTCAAGATTTTTGAAGATCCGGTCCATTGCGGAAAGCGCAAATGTATCGGAAAGCGGCTGGGCCTTGCGGGAAGTATACGACTCGATTGCATGGCAGAGCGCGTCGATACCGGTATGAGCAGTTACGGATTTCGGAGCGGAAATTGTGAACTTCGGATCAATAACTGCGAGATCCGGAATCAGGCAGGGACCGCTCAGCAGCATCTTTGTTGTTGTTTCGGTATCATTGATGATCGTGAATCGGGTAGCTTCCGAACCGGTGCCGGCTGTGGTCGGGATTGCGACAAGTGCAGGCCGTGCGATATCAATGACCTTTCCCATATAGGAGGAAAGCTTCTCGCTTCCTGCCAGCAGAATGGACACCGCTTTTGCGGTATCGATCGGAGAGCCGCCTCCCAGTGCGATCAGGAAATCACAGTTATGGGAGCGGTATGCTTCGGCAGCCTGCTTTACAACGATGTCGTTCGGTTCAAAGTTCACTTCGGGGAACAGCGTATAGGCAATCTGTTCTTTATTCAGAATCTCTTCAAGAACAGCAGCGTTTCCGAGTTTCACCATCGTTGCGTCTGTAACGACCAGTGCGTTGCGGCCGTAAGACTTCAGATCGCTTCCGGCTGTTTCAAGCGCGTTCGATCCGGAGATGATCTTTTTCGGAGTAAGGAAAGTATTTGCCATGTTATTTCACCATGTACTTTCTGAGGAGCTGTACCAGGGAGTCATAGCCGCCGAGGAACTGATACATGGTAGCTTTGAATGCGCCGTAATACTGGAACTCCTCCGGTGCAAGATTCTCATCATATGCCTTGCGGAACTCCTCGAGGCCAAGCAGTTCATTGAGGATTTCCTCGCTGACAGGCTTGTCAATGTTGCTGACAACCGGAATGTTGGATCCGTTGAACTTCTTCTGCCAGGGATATGTGATTGTAAGCACGATATCACCGCCGATGAACTCTTCCAGGTGATGACGGTTGCGGAACGCTGCGACAAGCAGTTTTGTGCGGTAATTCTTCTTCTTGAAAATCTCGTATGCCTTTTTGACAACTGCAACACCGGCCATCTCGTAAGCTTCGGTGGAGACCAGTGTCTCGCTCTTTCCGTAATACTTCTTGAGATAGTCATCCACACGGCCTGCCATGATCGTGCATACCGGGTGCATCGTCTCTGTATCAAGTCCTTCCGCCTTTCTGCGTGCAAGACCGCGTTCAACGGCTTCTGCAACCTGTACAGCCTGGGCGACGGTGAAGGATACGGTCGCATTGATTGAAACACCGCGGTAGGTCAGCTCTTCCATTGCCTCAATACCGGCTTTTGAAGACGGAAGCTTAACCTGGGAGTTCTCAACTGTGGAAGCGAGATCAAGCGCCTGCTGTACCATCAGATCTTTGTTCTGATAGTATTTCGCATTTGTCTGGAAGGAAATGCGTCCGCGCTGACCGTTTGTCTTTTTATAGGTATCGAGCAGAAGCGTGGATGCCTTGGAACCGAGCGCCTTGATTACAGCCCATGCCAGATCGTCTTCTGTAAACGAAGGATTTTCCTCGACCAGCTTTTTGATCGTCGGCTCCCACTCAGGCAGTTCTTTGTCCAGTACCGTGTAGACGATGACCGGGTTGGTCGTGGCTCCGCATCCGCCGCTCTCAATGGCGTAAGAGAGCTCGCGGCAGGAACAGGAATCGTTCCATAATTCAGTTTGGGGAAATTCAGTGGTGATTTGCAGCAGTTTGTTCATAATGGTCTCCTTTTACGATATGTATCTTGCTTCAGCAACAATAATCATTTATTCTCATTTATGGTTTACTGAGGTGGTAAGTATGAAATTTGACAGACAATCAGAGATGCTCTCCTACATCAAGGAGAAGAAGACGGTGCGAAACAGCGAACTTCTGAAAAAATTCGGAATTTCGATTCAGACACTGCGCCGTGATATCAATAAATTTGAAACGCAGGGACTGATCCGCAAGGTTTACGGCGGCGTCATCTACATTGACAGGTTTGAATCCGTGAAAAGTGTGGATTCCCTGTCAGCCCGTAATGCTCTTCTGAATGACGAGAAGGAACGGGTCGGAAAGCTTGCGGCGAAACTTGTCGGAGACGGAGACGTCATTTTCGTGGATTCCGGCACTACCGCGTATCGCATCCTTCACTATCTGTCAGAGGCAAAGGATGTGACAGTTATCTCTCATTGCCTTGATGTAATGGTGATTCTGAGAGATATGCATAATCTCACGGGAATCTGCGCCGGAGGAATCCTTCAGCACGATGTGGGATCCTTCATCATCGACTCCAGCTTTTATCCCTACAATTACAGCAAAGCCTTTATTTCAACTGTGGGACTCTCTATGGAGAAGAATCTGACGAATACCAATCTTCATGAAGGAGCGATGAAGGCCCAGGCTATCGCACAGAGTGCCAGTGCCTATATCGTTGCGGATCACGGCAAATTTGATGTGGTCGCATACAATCAGTTTGCGGACTTCTCGAAAATTGCCGGTGTGATCACGGATCGCTGTCCTTCAGAGGACTACGTGAGATTTTTTGAAAGCAATAAGATCAAACTGATCTATTAACTTTCTGAACCTATACTAGTATTCATTTTGGTCACTTGTCAAGGTAACATGATGATAAATTTGATAAATTTTTGAGCAAATATTCTTTTGAATGTAAAAAAACAGCAGAATTTTACGGAAATCGGGGGCTGGAATGACAGAAACAGTCCGGAAAACAGAAAAGAAAAGGGCTGAAATGCCCTTTCTTTTTGTTTTCTGAAGCATTACTGGTCTGTAAGGCCGAAAAACTGCCTGAAGATGTTCAACATTTGATCAAAAGATTTTATAGACATGATCTGTAAATGTTATAAATATCCTCTTTGCCCATTTTACAGTACTGCCGTCCGAGCAGGCGCTGCTGATTGGCGGCCGTAGACTCTGTGAACGGTTCGATATCTTCTTCCGAAGCACCGTAAGCACGCATTGGTTTGGCAGGAAGTATTTTCTCCAGGAGTTCTTTCAGTCCCTCAAATCCGTCCGGATTGCCAGTGACTTCGCAGAGCAGCTGTTCAAGACTGCGGATCTTTCCGTCCGGCGCAGTTTTCTTATAAAACGATAAAACAGGCAGGAAGAACTGATAGTTGGATTCTCCGTGCGGGACATGATATTTTCCGCCGAATGCATAGCTTATGGCATGAACCGGTCCGCATCCGGCATTGGAAAAGGCGATGCCGGCATAATTGGATGCTTTCAGAAGCTGCGGACAGCTGGGGCGGAAATCGTTCTGCCGGGAAACCGTTTCGATGTAGCACTGCAGGATCTCCCGGATGGCAGCAATGGAATACATCTCACTGTAAGGTGTCGCAAGCGGACTGAGATAACTTTCGACCGCATGGATCAGAGCGTCAATTGAGCTTGTGGCAAAGACATTGTACGGCATTGTTTCAAGAAGCTCGGGAATCAGCACTGCATAGCGGGGATACATGGCATCGGAAACCAGACCCTGCTTCGTGTCGGCAGCAGAGCGATAGACAATGGAAATATTGGTGATCTCGGAGCCGGTGCCGCATGTTGTAGGAACAGCGATCAGTTCTTTGTCCGTACCGAGCTTATCCGCGCACGCATATAATTCATTGACATCCGTGCAGCCGTTCGCGACAGCGATGATCTTGGCGATGTCAAGGATTGCACCTCCTCCGACGGCGATGATTCTGTGAAACGTATGCTTTGCGGCTTCGGTTAGAATGGCATTGACCATGACGTCGGAAGGTTCACCGCTGCCGTAATTGTCACGCAGGATTGTGATGCACGGCACTTCGGTATTGTTCAGTGCCTGAAGCGTGTGCGCGCCCGTGAAAAGAAGATCGGTTTCGCACAGTCCGAATGACTCTGCAAAGGAAGCAAAGCTTTCAAATTCAAAAATCTGAGGAACAATTTGGAACAGTTTCATGAAATAAATCCTTTCTTTTTCATTAAGTTTACCAGAAAACGATAAAAAATATCAAAAAATTTGCTCAAAAGGTGTTCAAAAAGTGATAAATTGTGCTATATCAAATAGCAGGGGAACATCCCCGCAGATATCCCGAATGACAGAAAGGAGAAAAAAATGCCATTAAACGAGATATTAAATCCGGACATTATCGATCTGGAAGTACAGGGTGAAACCAAAGATGAAGTGCTTCGGTACATGGCCGGTGTTCTGTTAAAGAACGGGTACATCAACGACGTTGACACATTCGTGAAAGACATCTATGAACGGGAAGCGGAAGGGCCTACCGGAATGGGATCCGGAATTTCAATTCCGCACGGTAAAAGCAACAGTGTGCTGCGCAACGGAATAATGATCGGGAAAACGGTTAACCCGGTCCGCTGGGAGAGCAGCATTTCGGATGACGGATTTCAGGATTCTCATCTGATCTTCCTGTTCTGCGTCAGTGCAGACAAAGAGTTTGCGAAGAACCATATGATGCTGCTGAGCGAGCTTGCCGGAAAACTCGGAAATGATGTCCGTGTCACGAAGCTTTCACAGGCGACGTCCCGGGAAGAGATCATGAATCTTCTGCTCTGCGAGGATGATGAGCTCGGAGAGGTCGATAAAATCCTTGATGAAGAGAAAATCGTAGACCTGGATATTGATTTTTGAGCCAAAAGTAACCAAAAACATACCAAAAACGAAAATTATATGCTCAAATGAGCACATAATGGTCATGTTTACTTGAACACTTTTGAGAAAGTGTGTACACTTTGGGTAAGTTACTCAAGGAAAGGAGACTTCTACATGAACATCGTTGCTGTTACTGCTTGTACAGCAGGCATCGCTCACACCTACATTGTTGCCGAGAAACTGCAGAAAGCTGCAGAGGAACTGGGACACAAATGTAAGATCGAAACACAGGGTTCTGCAGGAATTGAGAATGAACTCACTGCAGAAGACATCGCGAATGCGGATGTCGTGATTTATGCGCACGACATTGCAATTCGCGGAACAAGCCGTTTTGCCGGGAAGAAAGTTGTTGACGTTCCCATCACAACGGCATTGAAACAGCCTAAGAGTCTGATCACTACGATCGAAAAGAAACTCGCGGCTAAGAAATAGGGAAAATAAGAAAGGGAAATAAGTACTAAGTATGAAAATGCAGGATTTCAAAAAGCACATAATGACCGGTATCTCATTCCTGATCCCGATGGTTGTTATGGCAGGTATCACAGGTGCTATTCAGAAAGCATTCGCATGGTCCGGCGTACCTCTGTCTGATCCGACAATTAACGGTCTGGCTTATTCCGGATACTCCATCTTCAAAATCTCCGACTTCATGCACATGCTCGGCGAAATGAACGGAAATGGCTTCAACTGGGCTTATGCGTTCCTCTGCGCAGGTATTGCTTACTCTATCGCTGACAGACCTGGTATCGTTCCGGGCTTCGCAATCGGTTACTTCGCAGGCGGACCTACAAAGACAGGTTTCGTAGGCGCTATGCTGATGGGCTTCCTGGTCGGCTACTTCGTCAAATGGATGAAGACCTGGAAAATGCCGAAGGCTCTCCAGGGTCTGATGCCGGTTCTGATCATTCCGGTTATTGCCACATGTGTTGCGACATTCGTATTCTTCGGTATCTTCATGAAACCGCTCTCTGCACTTATGCTTGCGTTCCAGGGATGGATCCAGGGTCTTGCGTCCGGTTCCCTCTTCGTTGTCGGTGCGGTCATCGGCGCATGCATGGGCTTCGATATGGGCGGCCCTATCAACAAGACAGCTTCCATGGCAGCCAACGCTCTTTATGCGGACAACCCTGAAACAGGCGGAATCGGTGAGTGCGCAGAAACAGCTAAGATTATCGGCGGTATGACACCGGCGATCGGCATGGGCCTTGCAGCTATCCTCGCTCCGAAGAAATTCACACAGCAGCAGAAGGACGCAGCGTATACCTGCATCCCGATGGGTCTCTGCTTCATTACTGAGGGTGTTCTCCCGTTCGTAGCGGAAGATCCTCTGAGAGTTGTTCCTTCTTCCATGATCGGCTCCGCGATCGCATCCGGTCTTGCAATGGCATGGGGTGTCGGAACTCCGGCTTCCCACGGCGGAATCCTCGTTGCTCCGCTTTCCAATAAGCTCGGCCTCTGGATTCTTGCATGCGTAATCGGTTCTGTAATCACCGGCGTGATCTACGCATTCATCAAAAAGATGCCTTCTGAAGAAGACACTGTTGAAGAAGAAGTAGTAGAACTTGATATCGATCTGTAAGATACAGAAAAACTGATGTTCATTTAGAAAGGATGCAGATTTATGTATGTAAACATGAAGTATATCCTTGACAACGCAAACCGCGACGGCTATGCAGTAATGGCTGTCAACAGTGTTGACATGGAAATGGCGCGTGCCGTAATTGAGGCAGCGGAGGAAGAACATTCCCCGATTATCGTTCAGTTCGGTGTCGGACAGATGTCCAAACTTGCACATCCCACTGAAATGGTGCCGATGGTCAAAGCAATGGCAGAACGGGCGAGTGTTCCTGTATGCCTGAATCTGGATCACGGACCTTCCCTTGAAGCAGAAATTCAGGCAATTCAGATGGGATTCTCAAATGTCATGATCGATGCATCTTCTCTTCCTTATGAAGAGAATGTAAGACGCTCCCGCATGATCGCTGACCTTGCACACGCAAAGGGAATCAGTGTTGAAGCAGAGCTCGGTCATGTCGGTCAGGCTGCTGACGGAGACGGCACCACAAATGACATGTATACAAATGTGGAACAGGCTGTACAGTTCGTTAAAGAAACAGGTGTTGATGCACTTGCGGTGGCGATCGGAACAGCACACGGAAACTACCCGAAAGGATATGTTCCAGTTCTGGATTTCGAACGTCTTGCGGAGCTGAAAGCAGCGCTGAAGATGCCTCTTGTTCTTCACGGCGGATCGGGTTCCGGCGAGGAAAACATCCGGAAAGCAGTTGCGGGCGGCATCAATAAGATCAATGTCTGCACGGATGCGTTCCATGCAGCGACCGATGCGATTAAGGCGAAATGGGAAGAAGATCCGAACGCGGATTATCTGACCATCATGATGACTGTTGAAAAAGCAGTGAAAGAGTTTGTCAGAAGCTACATTCGTCTGATCGGTTCGAATGATCGTTATACTTTCGAAGCCGCGGATAACGGCAGTAACGAGTAACCAGAGAAAGGCGGAAGTTTTCTTCCGCCTTTCTTATATAGAGGAGAGATGAAAAATGAAAATTGCAATGATCAACGAATTCTCTCAGTCAGCGAAAAATGACACTATCATCAGCTGCCTGAAAGACGTAGTAGAACCTATGGGACACACTGTATACAATACGGGAATGTCCTCGGAAGATGCACCTCTGCAGATCGGCGAGCCGGGTTATCTGACATACCTGAATATCGGTGTGCAGGCAGCGCTGCTGCTGAATTCCGGTGCGGTTGATTTTGTTGTGACAGGATGCGGTACCGGACAGGGAGCACTGATGGCCTGCAACATGATGCCCGGTGTTGTATGCGGCTACTGCATTGAGCCGAGTGATGCTTATCTGTTCCTGCAGATCAATAACGGTAATGCTCTTTCCCTTCCGTATGCGAAAGGCTTTGGCTGGGGCGCAGATGTCAATCTGAAGAATATTTTCAAAATTGCCTTTGGTTCCCCGAAGGGAATGGGATACCCGAATGAGCCGGGAAGAAAAGAATCACAGAACCGGAATGCGGCAAAACTTGTGGAAGTCAAAGCAGCTGTAGCCAAGCCGCTTGCGGAAGCGCTGCGTGCAATGGATCAGGACATCGTCAGAAGATCACTTACACCGCGCTTTTTGGAATGCTTCAATGCCGGATGCCAGGATCCGGAGCTGAAGGCACTTGTCGACAGCTACCTGTAAGAAAAGAATACAGCGTCGAAAGAGTCTGTTTTGAAAAAGAAGAATATGAAACAGAACGAACTGCCAAGATATACCATCTCCGAACATGCATTTTCGGAAATGCCGGACATTATCTCTTCCTATGGCTCCAGAGCAGCGCTCATCACAGGTGAAAAAGCATTTGCAGCCTGCGGTGAAAAACTGCTTGGGGCTTTAAAAAGACTGGAGATTACAACACACCAGATTTACGGAAAAGAAGCTTCCGTTGAGAATATTGAACGGCTTAAACACATGGAGGAGATCCAGAACGCAGACGCAATTATAGCTGCCGGAGGCGGCAAATGTCTCGATGTAGCCAAGGTTGCAGGCGACCAGCTTGGGAAACCGGTATTTACGGTTCCGACAATCGCATCAACCTGTGCTGCGGTGACAAAGATTGCGATCCTGCACTACGAAAACGGCGCATTCCGTGAGATATACCGCATGAAACGCGCGCCGGTTCACTGTTTCATCGATCCGTCGGTAATCGTCGGTGCACCTGCAGAATACTTCTGGGCGGGGATGGGCGATACGATGGCGAAACATGTTGAATGCATGTTTTCCTATCGGAACGATGACCCTGACTTCGAGGGAGAATACGGCAAAACGGTTTCCGTTCTCTGCTATGAACCGGTAATCAGATACGGAAAAGAAGCGTATGACGATGTCAGAAACCACAGGGTTTCATCATCTGTGATACGCATTATTGAATCGATCATCATCGCGACCGGAACCGTCTCGCTGAGCGTTGCCCCGGACTGCAATTCTGCACTGGCGCATGCGCTCTATTACGGAATGACGGTCCGTGAGTGGATGGAACACCGGCATCTTCACGGAGAGATTGTTTCGTACGGGACGCTCGTTCAGCTGATGCTTGATCATCAGACTGAGGAACTGAAGCGGGTGTATGAGTTCAATCGTTCCGTGGGACTGCCTGTCTGTCTTAAGGATCTGGATCTTGAGCGGGAAGATCCGCTGAAAGATGTGATCCATGCGGCGGCAGTCAATCAGGAACTGGACCATGTCCCGTATCCGATCACGGAAGAAATGATTCGAACAGCAATCGATGATCTGGAAGACTACCGCCCATAAAAAAAGAAGCATATGCTTCTTCAGATAAGGTAATTTGTAGGTATCAGAGCCAGAGCAACTGAAACAATGAGAATGATGATTGCGGTTTTGCGCAGTTTCTTCTCTTTCTCATTGTAGTCGAGCTGGACATTCGGCGTCTGCTTCTGCCTGGTCGAGAAAAGGACACGTACATAGCCGATCAGAAACAGACCCGTTAACGCTCCGATATACATTACGATATCGCGAATCAGAATCAGAGTTTTTATCATAGCGTTATTTTACATCAATCTTCAGAGAGGAGGAAAGAAGAATGAAAGCAGTATTAATCCACACCAGCCCGGTTTCACTGGATGAACTGAAGTCGTTATTTCATGAAATTCTGCCGGATGTTGAAATGGTTAACATCATTGATGATTCCCTGTTGGAAGAAGTCAAGCGGAACGGTTCAATCACACCGCAGATCATTTCGAGAATGTGCAGCTATGTACAGGTCGCCAAGACGCTGAAGCCGGATATTATTTTTAATCAGTGTTCTTCCGTAGGGGAGGCATTTGACATCGCCCGCACACAGGCGGAGTGTCTGACACTGAAGATTGATGAGCCTATGGCTGAGAAAGCCGTAAGCCTCGGCAACAGAATCGGCGTTGTGGCAACCGTTGCTTCAACGGTAAAGCCGAGTTCGAATCTGATCCGCAATACTGCAAAAAAACTCGGCAGGGAAATCACCGTCACAGAGTATCTGGTAGATGGAGCACTGGATATGCTGATGAGAGGTGAAAAAGATAAGCATAATGAACTGGTTATCAAAGAAATCCGAAAAGCAGAGCAGGAAAACGATGTCGTTGTACTGGCACAGGGCTCGATGACAGCAATCCTTCCGCTGTTAAAAGAGACAGAAAAGCCGGTGCTTACGTCACCTCGTCTTGCGGTAGAGCGTGTAAAAGATCTGCTGTATTCGGACAGATAAGCTGCGCATTCGATTCTGAAGAAGCAGTTTTGAAAAAAATTACCACAATATAGTTAAAGTGTCTGTAAAGTAACCATTTACTGTATCGATTTTTGGCCATCAAAGTAATTTATAATCGGGTTAGGGAAGGGAAACTGATATGAGTGAGCTAATACAGGAACTGAACGAATTTGCGGCTGAGATCCGCCTGGAAACACTTTGTATTATTGCTTCTTTCGGAAACGGACATATCGGCGGCTGCATGTCGATTGCAGATGCGCTGGCGGTTTTGTACGGAGACGTAATGAATTACGATCCTGCTGACCCGAAAAAGAAAGAGCGGGACTGGTGTGTTCTTTCAAAAGGCCACGCAGGTCCTGCGCTCTATGCAGCATTGGGACTGAAAGGCTATTTTCCTGTTGAAAGTGCGTATCACCTGAATGAATTTAATTCCCGATTTCCCTCTCACACCGACCGAACACTGACTCCCGGAGTTGATCTTACGACCGGCTCTCTCGGACAGGGAATCAGTGAAGCAGCCGGCGCAGCGCTTGGAAATCGTCTGCAGGGAATAGGCAGTTATGTTTACGTCTTTGTCGGAGACGGAGAAGCGGATGAAGGAGAAGTATGGGAAGCCGCTCAGTTTGCGGCGCATTACAAACTGGATCATCTGATTGCCCTGATTGATGCAAACGGAAGACAGCTTGACGGAACGGTTGATGAAGTGATGAGTCACGGAAAAGGACTTCATGCGAAGTTTGAAGCATTTGGATGGAATGTGATTGAAGTGGCGGACGGCAATAACACCGCAGAGATCCGCGATGCATTGCGGAAGGCAAAACAGACATCCGGCAGTCCGACCGCACTGATTCTTCATACCGTCAAAGGAAAAGGTGTTTCAATCGTGGAAGCCAGCGGAGTTCATTCTGCGAAACCGAATCAGGAAGAATGGAAGATCATGCTGGAAGAAGCCGAGAGGAAGCTTGCGGACGTACGCGGGCGAAAAGGAGGCATTGAGTGATGTATACACTTGCTGCACCGAATAAGACGGATAATCGTCAGAACTGTGATGCTTATCAGGATGCGATGATCGAGCTCATGAAGGAAAATCCCGGGATCGTCCATATTGACTGTGATCTGATGAACTGCATCCACACGGAGCGTTTGAAAAACGCGTTTCCCGACCGGGTATTCAATGCCGGTATTGCAGAAGAAAATGCGATGGGTGTTGCCTGCGGGATGGCAGCGACCGGACTTCTGCCGTTTGTACACACGTTCGGTGTGTTTGCTTCAAGAAGAATTCTCGATCAGGCGTATCTTTCGTCAGGATTATCCCGCCTGCCCGTGCATGTGATCGGATCCGATCCGGGAATAACCGCAGCCTTCAACGGGGCAACACATATGACCTATGAAGACTGCGGAATCTATATGACGATTCCGAATGCGGTTGTTCTGGATCCGGCAGACTATGCACAGACGTACGCACTGACCAAAAAACTGGCAGATGTGCAGGAGCTCTCCTATATGAGACTTATCCGCCGCGCATTCAAACCGGTCTATGAGGATGGTTCTGATTTTGAGATCGGCAAAGGCGTGCTGCTGAAACAGGGGACGGATGCAGTGATCATCGCTTCGGGAATCATGGTCTGCAATGCACTGGAAGCACAGTCAAAACTGCAGGGAGAAGGAATCTCTGCCAGTGTGATCGATATGCATACATGGAGACCGCTTGATGAAGAACTTGTTCTTCGGGAAGCAGTCCGCACCGGATGTGCCGTGACCGCAGAGAACCACCAGGTTGACTGCGGGCTGGGATCGATCGTCGCAAATCTGCTGATTGAGAAGAACCCGGTGCCGCTGGAGCGGATCGGCAATCATTGCCGTTACGGAAAAGCAGGACCGCAGGATCTGCTGGAAAAAGATTATCAGATGACAGCGGGCGATATTGTTGCTGCTGTTCATAAGGCTATAGCGAGAAAACAAGGATAAGGAGAAAAACATGGAGAAAAAACTGTTTGGATATCCGGAATTCGATGAGACCGGAGAAGAGATTCTGTCAACATATGACAACGAATACAGAGATATGATGATGGACGTCCGTGTCTATCGGATGAATAAGGGAAGTGAACGCGTATTCTGCAGAGAGGGCGAGGAGACAGCGATCCTGCTTCTTTCCGGCAAAATTGAGTATTGCTGGGATAAGATGTGTGAATGCGCAGCACGAAAGGATGTCTTTACCGAAGGACCGTATGCGCTTCATGTATGCACCGGCACGAAGGTCACTGTGAAAGCACTCGAGGATTCCGAGATACTTGTACAGTGCACAAAGAACGAAACCGTATTTGACGCAACAATATATCGGCCGGATGATGCGCCGTGGGGCTATTCCTGTGTCGGAAAGTTCGGCAATGTTGCCAAGCGCAGAGTCAATACGATTTTCGATAAGGAAATCGCGCCGTATTCCAATATGGTTCTCGGCGAAGTGCTCAATGACAGAGGAAACTGGTCCGGCTATCTGCCGCACCGTCATCCGCAGCCGGAACTGTATTACTTCAAGTTTGACCGTCCGGAGGGATTCGGAGCGAGTTTTGTCGGGGACAGTGTATTCAAGTCTGTAGACAACAGTTTTTCCGCGATTCCTCCGCAGGAACTCCATCCGCAGTCTGCTGCGCCGGGATTCCAGATGTATACTTGCTGGATGATCCGGCATCTTGATGGAAATCCGTGGCTTCAGACGACAAGAAATGAAGATGAGAGATATCTCTGGCTTCATGATGCAGAGTTCTGATCGGATCATCTGAAAACAAAACGAAGCGACACATAGATCAGCAGGTAATCACCTGCTTTTCTTCTGGTTTTTCCGGCTTGACGAAAGGCATTGCTGCTGAAGTATCACGGCGGGACTGCATGTTGATTCAGAGAAATCTGCTTTCTGCTGAGAAAGTCAGGCACATTTTCGGTGCATATAAAAGCCGGTCACCCATAAAGGATGCCGGCTGTGCTGCTGATCTGATATATGAGACCTATCTGCAGTCTGCCAGAATGTCGAGTAGTATCTTCCATCCGTCATCGAATGACTGAAGATCCATGCGTTCATCCGGAGAATGAATGTCGAGATTGATCGGACCGAAGGTGATGATATCCATCTGCGGGTCAAGGCCTTTGACGATGCCGCATTCAAGGCCGCCGTGTGTCGCCTGTTCGATATAGGTCAGCCCATGGCGCTCAAGCACGGATTTCATGATGCCGCGCATCTTTGAATCGGGCGTGTATGCCCATCCGGGATAGCCCTTCGGAACATCGATGTTCAGATGCAGAAGATCTGCGAGCGCCTTCAGTTTATTGCAGATGTCAAAGCGCATACTGTCATCTGCGGCACGGGCCATGATCTCAAAGACGACCGTGTCATCCTTGATGGAAATGACGCCGAGGTTTAAAGACGCAATGGTCAGATTCTCCACTGCCATCGAACGATGCTGGAGACCGTGCGGCATCAGGAAGATGTAGTTGATGAGCCGGTCAGAGACTGTCTCCGGGAAACTGCGGGATGCCAGTCCTTTCGGTTCCAGGGCAATCGCAACACCTGCATCACTGAACTGCAGTTCTGCGGTAATCTCACGGATGGATTTTCCGATGATTTCGTTCAGCTGTTCAGCCGGTGTGTTCGAGACAAAGCGGAATACCGATTCACGGGGAATCGCATTTTCCTTGAGTCCGCCCTGCATCCAGGAAAGGGTGACATCCGCGCCGGCAATCTGTGCTTCCTTGAGGATGCGTCCGGCAATAATGTTTGCGTTTCCGCGTTCCAGATGAATCAGTCCGCCGGAATGGCCGCCCTGAAGGCCTTTTACCGTCAGTTCATATTCGGGAAGATTGCATGGTTCCCAGTCAATCTTCTGAATGATCTTCGGGCTTATTGCGCCGGCACAGCTGGTGTCGGTGATATTCAGTCCGCCGCCGTCCAGCGAGATATACCGATGACCGTGCAGGTCTTCGGCATGAAGCTCCGCCATACCGAGCAGTCCGATCTCTTCCTGAACGGTGAAGATGCATTCCAGCGGAGGATGCGCAATTGTGTCGTCTTCCAGAATTGCGAGCATATAGGCAACGCCATGTCCGTCATCACCGCCAAGGGTGGTGCCGCGTGCCTTCAGCCAGCCGTCTTCGACATAAAGGTCCAGAGGATCTTTTTCAAAGTCGTGCTCAACATCATTGTTCTTTTCGCAGACCATGTCCATATGCGCCTGCAGGATGATCGGCTCACTCTGCTCATAACCGGCAGACGCAGGCTTATCGATCATGACATTCCAGACATGATCCTGCTTATACGGCAGGTTATGGGCTTTTGCGAAGGCGCAGACATAATCACTGATGCCTTTCTCATTGCGGGATCCGCGCGGAATTTTTGAAATTTCATTGAAGTAGTAACAGTAACGTTTGTTCAGATCAAAATCCATAAACACCTCCCGAAACAAACACAGAATATATCGCTCGGTCTGAAGACCGTTTATTTGTTGCTGAGCATGTTTCCGATTTCCTGGAACAGGTTCTCCTCTTTCGCCATTACTTTTTCAGATAACTCAGAGGTGCTTGTATGCCAGTATTCGCACATGTCGATAATAAAGCTGGTTTTTAATGATGTGAGAAGTTTGTCGGTTTCTTCCGGATTCGCAGTGGCTTTCTGCATCTCATAATCCTTGATCAGTTCCATCATCCGCCATTCCAGGTGATACTTGATCTTTGTATGCTGGATCCACAGCTGGCGGTATTGTTTGACATCGACATATTTATTCAGCAGAAAAGCAAGGATGATCGGAACGATGATAACGATATACAGATAGATCTCATTCCATTCATTATTGCCCAGTATAAATGCCTTTTTGGTCACAAGGAACAGAATCAGAAAGGGAATGGACGCAACGATAAGCAGAATCAGGGTTTTGTACAGGAAGTATTTATTCTTGAATTCCACCGCGTACAGACCTTCCGATGCATACGCCTTTTCAAACAGCCGGAGGAACACGGTATCAAACGGCTCTTTGCCGTCTTCCGATTTCATCTTGTCGGATTCCCAGATTGTTTTAAAAATGCTGAATACTTCCGCAACGATCGGCTCTATTTCCCTGGAGTTGTAATGAAGTGTAACAAACACGATGACAAGAGCCAGCACAAACGGAATTAATAAATAGAATGCATAGATCATATGGCACCTCTTTGAACTAATGCTTCAAATTTTAATATCATTTTAACCGCTGCAGAAGAATCATGGAATCATCCGTACTTTTTTCTTTTCCTGATTGGATCATCAACCGGTATCAGCGGGAGAATTGTTTCTATAAAAAGCGTGTCTTACGTTTCCTTCCGGGAAATTGTATTAAAATAGAGCCATGGATATTTACAAGCAATACAGAGCAAAACTGATTACGATCATTGTCCTGTGCATCATGATACTGATCGGATTGTTTATTCTTAACTTCAAGGGCTGCAGCAGCAGTAAGAAAGAACCGGAGCCGACACCGACACCGGTACCGACCGTTGAACCGACTCCGACTCCGACACCTACACCGGAGCCGACACCGGAAGTTCCTGCGGTTGATCTTGAGTCGGATGATTCGCTGACCCGGTACGTCTCTCAGACGCACCCGATTTCAGAGACCTATGTGCCTGCCGACATGCGGACGGTCAACGTACATTCTGCGGAAGCCAAGAAGCTCCGTGAAGAAGCGGCGACCAAACTGGAAGAGATGTTTCAGGCGGCGATCAATGACCGTATCTATCTGAAACTGGTTGACGGCTATCGTTCCTATCAGCTTCAGGCAGATCTGTTCAGTTATTACACGCAGACCAGAGGTGCGTACTATGCGTCCATCGTGGATGATCATCCCGGCGCAAGTGAGCATCAGCTTGGTCTTGCGGCGGATATCGGCTGCTGGAATGGCGCATGCGAACTGAGCTACTGCTTCACACAGTATCCGGACTATACCTGGCTGAAGGAAAACTCCTGGAAGTACGGCTGGATTGAACGGTATCCGGAAGGTAAGCAGTCCATTACGAACATCGTCTTCAGCCCGTGGCATTACCGCTATGTAGGTATCGATGAAGCCGCGAAGATCTATGAGAGCGGCCTGACGATGGAAGAGTATTACAACATTCAGGGTTAACTGCAGTTCACAGAAAACAGGAAAGAGAACCGGACTCACAGTCCGGTTTTTCTGTGGGGAGAAGAAAAGCCGGTTTTGCGCCGGCTTTGCAGTTTACAGAAGCGGGATGTTGTTCTTCTCGCAGATCTTTACCATATCATCCGGCCAGATGCTTGCCTGCACTTCGCCGACATGGGCTTTGTTCAGCAGTAGCATGCACAGCCTTGACTGGCCGATACCGCCGCCGATCGTGTAGGGAAGCTCCATATGCAGGATCATCTGATGATAGGGCAGCGCCAGTCTTCCTTCACAGTGGCTTGCCTTGCACTGGGTGCGGATGGACTTTTCGTCTACGCGGATACCCATGGAGGAAATCTCCAGCGCGGTGGAAAGACTCGGCAGCCAGAACAGCAGATCGCCGTTCAGGTTCCAGTCATCATAGTCCGGCGCGCGTCCGTCATGCGGGTGGTTGCTGCGGCGCAGCGGCCAGCCGATCTGCTTGATGAAGACGCAGCCCTTTTCCCGGGTAATCGCGGTCTCACGGTCTTTTACCGAAAGATCCGGATAGCGGTCTTCGAGCTCCTGGCTGGTGATGAAGTAGACATCATCCGCAAGGTGGCATACCGCGTTCGGGTATTTGTACCAGACCTCATGTTCCATGTGCTTGATGATCTTGAAGATCTCACGGACGGTCGCTTCCAGCGTCTCATCGGTGCGCTCTTCTTTTGTGATGACCTTTTCCCAGTCCCACTGATCGACATAGGCGCTGTGCAGGTTGTCCAGCAGTTCATCCCGCCGGATTGCATTCATGTTTGTATAAAGTCCTTCATGGACATCAAATCCGTATTTCTTAAGCGCATAACGCTTCCACTTCGCAAGCGACTGAACGACTTCGATCCGCTCTTCCGACATTTCCTGCATCTCGAAGGAAACGGGGCGCTCGATACCGTTGAGATTATCATTCAGGCCGCTCTTCTTTGTGACAAACAGCGGTGCGCTGATCCGGGAAAGATTCATCTCTTTTCCGAATTCTTTCTGAAAGGTGTCACGGATGTATTTGATCGCTTCCTGTGTTTCACGAACCGAAAGTACCGGATCGTATCCCTTTGGTGTGATAACCTTCATAATGCTTTTCCCCTTTATATAGTTATTTATTGTAAACATCTTGGCGCCGTTAGGAAACAAAAAAATGAATTTGATTGGCATAACAGATGTGATTGTTAAGAGAATGAAACAAAAGCGTCTGCTTTCCCGCAGGTCAGCAGACGCCTGTTGTCAGAATACTTTTGCCATAAGCAGAGGCTGTCTCAGCCTTCCGCAAACTGGGAGTTGTAGAGTTTTGCGTAGAAGCCGTTTTTCTCCATGAGTTCTTCATGGTTGCCGACTTCCACGATGTCGCCGTGATCCATGCACAGAATGATATCCGCATTGCGGATCGTGGAGAGACGGTGGGCGATCACGAAGCTGGTGCGTCCCTTCATGAGTTTCTCCATACCTTTCTGGATCAGGATCTCGGTTCTGGTATCGACGGAGGAGGTCGCTTCGTCAAGAATCAGGAGTTTCGGATCGCTCAGGAATGCCCGGGCAATCGTCAGAAGCTGTTTCTGACCCTGCGAGATATTGGTCGACTCCTCGTTTATCACTGTCTGATAGCCGTCTTCCAGAGTCCGGATAAAGTGATCGGCATAAGCGTTGTCCGCAGCCTGCACGACTTCTTCATCTGTTGCGTCCATGCGTCCGTACCGGATGTTGTCCATGATCGTGCCGGAGGAGAGCCATGCGTCCTGAAGCACCATGCCGAAGGCATCGCGGAGATCGTTCCGGCGGAGATTCCGTGTATCGATACCGTCAATGTAGATCGTTCCGCTGTTGAGGTCATAGAAGCGCATCAGCAGCTTGACGATCGTTGTCTTGCCGGCGCCGGTCGGACCGACGATCGCGACCTGTTTGCCCTGGGCAAAGTAGGCACTGAAGTTGTGAATAATAATCTCGTTGGGATCATAGCCGAAGCATACATTTTCGAAGGAGACATCACCGCGGATCGTCAGCGCGCCGTTTTCATCGCGGATCGATACCGGGTTTTCCGGGTCGGGCGTTTCTTCGCTTTCTTCGAGGAATTCGAAGACGCGTTCTGCCGCAGCCGCCGTGCTCTGCAGGATGTTCATCATCTGTGCAGTCTGGGTAATCGGCTGATTGAAGGAACGGACATACTGAATGAATGCCTGAATGTCACCGATCGCCAGTCCGTTATGGATGGACAGGTAACCGCCGAGCACACAGCATCCGACATAGCCGATATTACCGATCAGGTTTGTGATCGGCTGCATCAGTCCGCTCATGAACTGTGCCTTCCAGCCGGCTTCGTACAGCTTGTTGTTCAGATCATTGAATTCATTGATCGAACGTTCTTCGCCGTTGAATGCCTTCATGACGATGTGACCGCCGTACATCTCTTCGATATGGCCGTTCACATTGCCGAGCGTCTTCTGCTGGGCCTTGAAGTACGGCTGGCTGTTCTTTACCACAAAGGCAGCCGCAATACCGGAGAGGGGAACGACGATCAGTGCCATGATCGTCAGCTGCCAGGAAATCCGGAGCATCATGTACAGCACACCGATGACCGTGATCACCGAAGTGAAGATCTGCTGGATCGACTGGTTCAGCGTCTGGGAAACGGTGTCGACGTCGTTGGTAATGCGTGAGAGAACTTCACCGTGTGTCTGTTTGTCGAAATAGGACAGCGGCAGACGGTTGATCTTTTCACTGATTTCCTTCCGCAGCGTATAGGTAAGACGCTGCGTTACGCCAGCCATCAGCCAGCCCTGAATGTAGGAGAAGATCATCGAGATCACATAGATCGTTCCAAGCGTCCGCAGGATGGAGAAGATGCGGTTGAAATCAATGGATCCCGTGCCGGTATACTTGGCGACCAGTCCCTGCGCGAGGGTTGTCGTGGCGCTGCCGAGGATCTTCGGACCGATGATGGAGAATACCGTGGAAGCTGAGGCGATGAGAATGATGATGATCAGCCGGACCGCAAATGGCTTCAGATAGCGGATCAGCTTCCGGATGGACCCGCTGAAGTCCTTTGCCTTATCGCCGGCCATCATGCCGCGTCCGCGGCCGCCCTGTCTCTGGGGCTGTCTGTTCTGCTGGCTCATGCGAGTTCCTCCTCGCTTAACTGGGAGTAAGCAATTTCCTGATAGACCTTACAGGTTTTCATCAGCTCATCATGGGTTCCGATCCCGGTGATTTCACCGTTATCGAGAACAATAATCTTATCTGCGTTGCGGATCGTACTGATACGCTGGGCAACGATGAGCACGGTGGAGCGGGTCTTTTCGACCAGCTTGTTCAATGCCTCACGGAGTCTTGCGTCCGTCGCATAGTCCAGCGCAGAGAAGGAATCATCGAAGATATAGACCTGCGCATTTTTGACCAGTGCACGGGCAATGGACAGGCGCTGTTTCTGGCCGCCGGAGACGTTGGTTCCGCCCTGAGCGATCGGTTCATTGAGACGCTCCGGCATCCGGTCGACAAATTCCTTTGCCTGGGATACTTCAAGCGCAGTTTCAATGAGTTCCTCCGATGCATTGTCATCCGCATAGCGGAGGTTGGAATCAATCGTTCCAGAGAAGAGAATTCCTTTCTGCGGAATATAGCCGATCCGATCACGCAGGTCTTTCTGACGGATGTTGCGGATGTCGGTATCACCGAAGGTAATGGATCCTTCCGTGACATCGAAGAACCGCGGGATCAGATTGATCAGTGTGCTCTTGCCGGAACCGGTGGAGCCGATAAAGGCTACCGTTTCACCGGGTTTTGCATCAAAGGTGATATTGCGCAGCACGCTTTCTTCCGCATTTGGATATCTGAACGAAACATTGTTGAAGGAAATCGTCTGATTCCCTTCCGGAAGGGTTTCCGGATGTTCCGGATCATGAATTGCGGGTTCGGTTTCCAGTACTTCAAAGATACGGTTGGCGCTGACCGAGGAGCGGGGAATCATGATGAAGATCATCGCGACGATCATGAAGGACATCAGCACATGGATCGCATATTGCAAGAAGGCCATCATGTCGCCGATCTGCATGGTTCCGAGATCGATCTGCTTACTGCCGATCCAAATGATGAGCACGGAAATGAAACTCATCAGGAACGTCATGGTCGGCATGATCGTAGCCATCGCGCGGTTGACGAAGATATTGACGCGGGTGATATCGCTGTTGACTTCGTCAAAGCGCTTCTCTTCAAACTCCTGGTTATTGAATGCACGAACGACAAGCATACCGGACAGCTGTTCACGGATGACAAGGTTCAGCCGGTCGACGAGTTTCTGAATGATACGGAACTTCGGCAGTGTGATGACGAATGTGACTGTCATCAGAGTGACGATGATCAGCAGCACCCAGCCGAGAATCCCCGCCATGCCGGAATACCGCATGACCTTGAAGAGGGAAGTCAGTCCCATGAACGGCGCAAACAGCACGATTCTCAGCAGCATATTGATCACCATCTGAATCTGCTGGACGTCATTGGTCGTCCGGGTGATCAGAGAAGCAGTGGAGAACCGGCTGAACTCCTCACTGGAGAACGACTCGACCCGTTTGAAGATATCTGCGCGCATGTTGCGGCAGGCGCCGGTCGCCGTACGCGAGGCAAGATAGGAAGAACCTACTGCACAGAGACTTCCGAGCAGTGTGATCACCAGCATGATCAGTCCTTCCTTCAGGATGTATTCATTCTGCATGGATTCAATATTTACGCCGAGGGCGGAATATTCGTTCCGCATGCCCATCATGACCGCAGAATTCAGGTTGTCTTCGGTATAACCGTCAAACTGCGCGTTGATCTGTTCGAGAATCGGAGCAGCTGCCTCAGGCGACTGTTCCATCATTTCATACAGCTGTGCGGGATCGACCGGCAGCTGGCCGGAAGCGGCTGCGATTTCCAGCATGGTGACCGTCAGAAACGGCTGACGTACGATACCGGAGGCGTCCGTATTGTCATTCAGGACATAGATATCCTCCGAGGAGGACAGCGGATATTTGGCTGTATATTCCGCGGTTCCCGCTGGCACAAGGGTATAGGCCGAATCAAGAACCAGCTGGTCCTGGCTGTTCATGAAGGACTTCATATGTTCATAGGTCGAAACCCGGAGTGCTTTCGGAGACGGATCGTCAATTCCGCTGTACTGAATGCCGTAGGTAACAATGCCGGACATATAATCCGGCAGTGCCAGTTCAAACTGAACCTGGGCAAAGGTCAGCGCAATGACCGCGATCACCGAAAGCCAGAAGGGTTTCAGATACCGCAACGCTTTTAACATGCATTACCTCCTTGATGATTAGTAAACGCGCCTATTATATAACAGGGAATGTGTAAATAGTATGAAAGCGCACCGGGCATTCTGTTTGCGCAGAATCCGCAGTCGTGTATGATGGAACGCGGAAGGTAACAGAACATGAGTAAACTTTATTTTGCGTCAGATTATCAGGAGGGAATGGCTCCTGAAATTCTCAATCGGCTCACAGAAACGAATCTCATTCCGGCCAGCGGATACGGAACAGATGAATTCTGTGAAAGTGCAAAGAAAAAGATCCGTGAAGCCTGCGGAACTGAACATGCCGATGTCTATTTTCTGGTTGGCGGCACCCAGGCCAACGCAGTCGTAATCAGTGCCGTTCTGCGGGATTATGAGGGTGTTGTCGCGGCGGATACCGGACATGTTGCACTTCACGAAGCCGGCGCAATTGAATATACCGGTCATAAGGTGCTTACCGTAAAGGGTGACAGAGGCATCCTGCATGCGGATGCACTGAAGGAGTATCTGGAAGGATTCTATGCGGACGGCAACCACGAACACATGGTTCAGCCCGGCATGGTGTATATCTCCCAGCCGACCGAGTACGGAACGCTGTATTCCAGGGCAGAACTGACCGCGCTGCGTCAGGTGTGCGATACGTATCATCTTCCGCTTTATGTGGACGGTGCACGTATGGCCTATGCGCTTGCCTGTCGGGAGAATGATGTAACCCTGCAGGATCTGGCTTCTCTTACCGATGTGTTCTATATCGGCGGCACCAAGTGCGGCGCGATTGCCGGTGAGGCGGTTGTCATCACAAACAAGGCGCTTGTTCCGCATTTCTTCACAACGATCAAGCAGCACGGCGCACTCCTCGCAAAGGGCAGACTGACCGGCATCTCGTTCGATGTGCTGTTCACCGACGGCCTGTATGAAAAACTCGGCGCATATGCGCTGGAAAAGGCGGATGAGATCCGCGCTTCCCTGAAGGAAAACAACTGGCAGTTCTTCTTTGACACACCGACCAATCAGATCTTTGTGGTGGTGGACAATGAAACACTGAAGGAACTGGATGAGACTGTCGTATACAGTTTCTGGGAACCGTTTGATGAAACGCATACGGTTATCCGCTTCGCCACAAGCTGGGCAACCCCGGAAGAAAACATTGAAGCGCTGAAAAAGCTGATTGAAAAATACGGAAACCGCTGAGCAGTAAAAAATGACAGATCCTCACATTCGCATGTGAGATCTGTCATTTTCATTTTCTGCTTACTTCTTTGTGTAGTCGTAGAATCCCTTGCCGGCATTGATTCCGGTTTCGCCGCGGTCGATCTTCTCCTTGAGAAGCTTGCCCATGCGGTTTTCAAGCGTGCCTTCCTGCTGAGCAGCCGGCTTCATCTGGTTGATGTTGTAAGCTGTCTCAAGACCGACGATATCGAGAATCTCAAACGGTCCCTTCGGTGCGCCGGTCGCAAGCCGCCATGTCAGGTCAATGGTCTCCGGCTCGGCTACGCCGTTTGCCCATAATGCCTGGGCAGAGGAGAGGAACGGCACCAGCATCGAATTGAGAATGTAACCCGGCTGTTCCTTGTGGAGCTGAAGCGGAACCATTCCGATGCTTTCCGCAAAGCGGACGACTTCGTCATAGGCTTCCTGTCCGGTTCCTTCATGTCCCATGACTTCTGCGGTATTGTTCTTCCAGATCGTGTTCGCAAAATGGAGGGACAGATACTTCTCCGGACGTCCGGTGTATTCCGCAAACATGCTGGGAAGCAGGGTGGAAGAGTTTGTGACAAGGATCGTTTCCGGATCGAGGAGATCGCGGAACTGCTTATATACCTCGATTTTTGCCTGCGGATCCTCCGACATCGATTCGATGACGATATAGGCATCCTTTACCGCTTTCGCTTTATCCAGTTCGATATGCACGCAGTTTTTCAGATTGGCTTCGCCGGCGGCGCAGAGTTCCGCAAGGCTCTCCGCAGTCGCATTGTCCCAGTCTTTGATCATGCCTTTGGGATACAGGAAGCGGCCCATCGGATTTCCGACAAGTGCCGCAGCTTTCTTCAGATCCTCCAGCATCATCCCGCTGTAGCGTTCAATTTTCGGCTGTGTTCTTCCGATGGAACCCTCCGAGCGAAGCCAGAATGTGGTGTCATAGCCATAGTAGGCGCACATCAGACCGATCTGGGTGCCGAGTACGCCGCCGCCAAGTACGGTAACTTTTTTACTCATATTATTTATTCCTCCGTTAGTGTTTCTGTACCTTCATTCTACCTTCCTGATTACAGGATTTCCAAAGCTCTGCCTTTGACGATGTGTCTTTCCGGATGCCGGAACGGGCAAAGCCAGTCAATGTCTGTTAAAATCAGATACAGAAAGAAGGAAAACATAATGAAACTTCAGGCAGCTTTGGATACCCTGTCGCTGGAAGACTGTGTTGCGCTTCTCAGCGAGACCCGCGGGTCAATTGATATTGCGGAGGTCGGAACGCCGTTTGTGATCGAGGAGGGAATGCGCCCGGTGCGGGAATTCAAGTCGAAATTCCCGGAAATTGAAGTGCTCGCAGACGTGAAGATCATGGATGCCGGAGAATATGAGGCGGACAAGTGCTTCGAGGCAGGTGCGGATATCTGCACGGTGCTCGGCGTATCGAATAATGCGACGATTGAAGGCGTTGTGCGCAGCGCGAAGAAGCACGGCAAAAAAGTCATGGTCGATATGATCGAGGTGCCGGATCTTGCGGCAAGAGCTGCGGAAATCGATGCGATGGGCGTCGACTATATCTGCGTGCATACCGCATTCGACGTCCAGAAGACCGGCAAGGATCCGCTGGATGATCTCAAGGTCGTAAACAAGGTGCTGAAACACGCGAAATCCGCAGTTGCGGGCGGCGTCAAACTGAATACAATCGATGCGATTGTTGAAGAAGGCGCGGAGATCATCGTGGTCGGCGGCTTCATCTGCAACGCCGAAGACCGTGCGGCGACGGCGAAGGAACTGAAGGCACATCTGAAATAAGGAGAGATGAGATGAATAACCGGGAATATGCGGAAATCGTCTGTAAGGAACTGCAGGCGGGACTCGGCGCCATCGATGTGGCGGCGTCGGAAAAATTTGCGGATCTTCTGCTTGAGGCGGATGAGATCTTCTGCGCCGGCGCAGGCCGCAGCGGCTTTCAGATCCGCGGCTTTGCGATGCGTTTAATGCATCTGGGACGCAAATCCTACATGGTCGGCGAGACCTGCACGCCGAATATTACAGACAAGGGACTGCTTGTGGTATGCAGCGGAAGCGGAACCACAAAATCGCTGGTCAATCATGCGATGAAGGCGAAGGAAGTCGGCGCAAAGGTGGCACTGATCACAATCAACCCGCAGTCAACGATCGGACAGCTGGCTGATGTCGTCATTGAGATCCCATGCGTGAGTCCGAAGAGCGATGTGCAGGGTGCGGTCAAATCCATCCAGCCGATGGGAACGCTGTTTGAACAGTGTGAAGGCATCTATATGGATATCATGATCCGGATTCTGATGGACCGTCTCGGCATGGACAGCGATACGATGTTCGGCCGCCATGCGAACATGGAGTGACCTATGAAACAGGAACTGGTTAAGTATGTGGAAAAGCCCTGGGGCTATGAAAAGTGGATCGCTGTCACCGACAGTTATGCATTAAAGGAAATCTTCCTGAAGAAGGACTGCCGGTGTTCCCTGCAGTACCATGAACAGAAGGAAGAGCACAGCTATCTTCTGAAGGGAAAGGTTGCGGTCGAGGAAGACGATGAAGCCGGCAACCTTGTGACGAATATCTATGAACCGGGCGGATGCTGGCATGAAAAGCCGCACGCAAGGCATCGCGTAACGGCAATTGAGGATTCCACTTTTATTGAAGTATCCACGCCGCATCTTGACGATGTGGTCCGGATACAGGATGATTTTGGAAGATGAACGGGAAACGGGCAGATCTGTCCGTTTTCACTTGGTACAGGAACGGAGGAATTCGGACATGATTAAACTGATCGGCGACATGCATATGCATACGCTCGCAAGCGGGCACGCCTATGGGACAATCCGCGAAATGGCGCAGGCAGCCGCAGAGATCGGGCTGGAGATCATCGGTATCACCGAACACGGTCCCGGGATTCCGGGAACGGTCGATCCGTTTTATTTCGGAAATCTGAAGGTGGTGCCCCGTGTGCTTTACGGTGTGGAAGTCCTGCATGGCTGCGAAGTCAATGTGCTGAATGACGGTACGCTGTCGCTCAAAGATCATTTCATACGGCGGCTGGACTACTGCAGTGTCGGAATCCATACCCTCTGTTATGAAAATGCAGGGAAAGAGAAAAATACCGAAAACCTGATATCATGCATGCGGCATCCGAGAGTGAAGTTCGTCACCCATCCGGACGATGACCATACGCCGCTGGATTATGAACGGCTGACCGATGCCGCCAAGGAAACGAACACGGCACTGGAAATAAACAACAGCTCCCTGGTCAAGAAACAGTTCCGGCTCAACTGCTATGAAAACTATCGGACTATCCTGCGGCTGTGCCGGGAGAAGAAAGTGCCGGTGATCGTGAACTCCGATGCCCATGATCCATCACAGGTTGGAGAGCTTGATCTGGCCGTTCAACTGCTGGAATCGGAGGGTTTTCCTGCGGATCTGATACTCAATGCGGACCGTGAACGCCTGGTGCGGTTCCTGACGGAATGAATCCGGGGTGCCCAAGCAGAAAAAGGAATGAATTCAGTTCTTTACTTATATGTAAGAAAACTGTAATATATCGATATCCTTTAAAGAACCCGTCCAGTGAGGCAGAAAGGAAACTTGTTATGACGAAGAACAACGGTCGTTGTGTGAGTCTGATGTGCAAGTATACCGGAAATGTAAATGTTATTTCCGGGGGTTTTTTTACCAAAGTCTGTTTATAGCCTGTGGAACCGTTTCCGCAGGTTTTTCTTTTATGAGAAGGAGGAAATCAGATGAAAAAAGTCGCAATTATTATGGGATCGGATTCGGACTGGAAAGTCATGGAAAAAGCAGCCCTCACCCTGAAGGGACTGGACATTCCGTTCGAAGCACATGTATATTCCGCGCATCGTACACCGGAAGAAGCCGCGCAGTTTGCGGCGTCCGCGGCCGATAACGGATTCGGTGTGATCATCGCCGGCGCCGGCATGAGCGCAGCGCTCGCCGGATGCCTCTCCGCAAAAACAACACTGCCGGTCATCGGTGTTCCCCTGGATGCCGGATTGCAGGGTGTGGATGCGCTCCTCAGCACTGTGATGATGCCTCCGGGAATTCCGGTTGGCTCCGTCGGCGTCAATGCGGCGAAGAATGCGGCACTGCTTGCGGCGGAAATCCTTGCGGTCAATGATGCGGAACTCACCGCAAAGCTTGCGGCCCAGAAAGAGGCCATGCGTACTGCAGTTCTGGAAAAGGACGCAAAGATGCAGGAAACCGTAAAGGCACTCTGAACCGGAAGGAAGGATAACCGATATGGCAAAAAGTTACAGTGACAGCTACAAGGCAGCCGGCGTTGATGTGACGGCCGGCTATGAATCCGTACGGCTGATGAAAGAACATGTCGAGCGGACACGGATACCGGGTGTGCTCGATTCCATCGGCGGCTTCGGCGGACTGTTTGCGCCGGAAGTTGCCGGCATGAAAAAACCGGTGCTGGTGTCCGGAACCGACGGCGTCGGCACAAAGATCAAACTTGCATTCCTGATGGATAAGCATGATACGGTCGGAATCGACTGTGTTGCGATGTGCGTCAATGACGTCATCTGCGCCGGCGCAAAACCGCTGTTCTTCCTGGATTACATTGCATGTGGGAAGAATGTGCCGGAAAAGATTGCGGAGATCGTGAAAGGCGTCAGTGAAGGCTGTGTACAGGCCGGCTGTGCGCTGATCGGCGGTGAGACTGCCGAGCATCCGGGGATGATGCCCGAGGATGAATATGATCTTGCGGGATTTACCGTAGGCCTTGCGGATGAGGAAAAGATCATCGACAAGGCGTCGGTAAAGGAAGGCGATGTGATCATCGGAATGGCATCGAGCGGTGTTCATTCCAATGGCTTCTCGCTTGTCCGCAAGGTATTCGATATCGGAAACTGCGACCTGAACGCCTATACGGAAGAGCTTGGAAAACCGCTGGGCGAAACACTGCTTACACCGACGGTGATCTATGTAAAGCCGGTGTTGAAACTTCTTGAGGAAGTAAATGTGCACAGCTTCGCACATATTACCGGCGGCGGATTCCATGAAAATCTGCCGCGTGCGTTCGGAGAAGCATACAGTGCGGAAATCACGGAAGGCAGCTGGGACATCCCGCCGATCTTCCGGCTGATTCAGAAGAAGGGCAGCATCTCTGATCATGATATGTTCAACACCTTCAATATGGGCATCGGCATGTGCGCCGTTGTCGCACCGGAAGACGCAGAGAAAACCGTATCGATTCTCAATGCGAACGGTGTAAAGGCATGTGCGATCGGCCGGATCATTCCGGGTGATCACAGCGTTGTCTTCAAAAAGGAGAACGCATGATCCGGATCGCTGTACTTGTGAGCGGCGGCGGAACAAACCTCCAGGCGCTGATCAACGCCATGCAGGAAGGAAAGTTCCCGCACGGATCGATTGAACTGGTGCTTTCCTCCAGTGATACCGCATATGCGCTGGAACGTGCCGCAAAGGCAGGAATTGAAACTGCGGTTGTGCGCCGCAGAGACTATGTCAGCCAGGATCTCTTCGATCTTGCGGTCGTTACGACCCTGAAGGATCACGATATTGATATGGTCGTGCTTGCCGGCTATCTGTCCATTCTCGGACCGGCCGTGATTCAGGCCTATCCGGAACGGATCCTCAATATTCATCCATCCCTGATTCCGTCCTTCTGCGGAAAGGGATTCTACGGACTGAAGGTCCACGAAGAAGCGCTGAAGCGCGGGGTCAAGGTGACCGGCGCAACGGTGCATTATGTGAATGAAATTCCGGACGGCGGACGGATCCTGATCCAGAAGCCGGTCATGGTACAGGACGGGGATACCCCGGAGATCCTGCAGAAACGTGTTATGGAAGAGGCAGAATGGATCATTCTGCCGGAGGCGGTCCGGATGGTTTCGGATGCGCTTGATAAAGGAGAAAGAGTATGAAGGCAGTCGATTTATTTGAAGAACTGAAACAGAACAGCTACCCGGGACGCGGCATCGCCATCGGAAAGACCCCGTGCGGAAAGAAGCTCCGCATTGCGTACTTCATCATGGGACGCAGTGAGAACAGCCGCAACCGCATCTTCGTGGAAGACGGCGAAGGCATCCGCACACAGGCATTCGACGAGTCCAAGATGAAGGATCCGAGTCTCATCATCTATGCGCCGGTGCGTGTGATTGGTGACACGACGATCGTGACCAACGGCGATCAGACCGATACCATCTATGATGCGATTGCGGAAGGAAAGACATTTGAAGATGCACTCCGCACCCGCACGTTTGAACCGGACGGTCCAAATTTCACGCCGCGCATCTCCGCAATTGTAAAAGGTGACTTCTATGAGATGTCGATTCTCAAGAGCGCGGAAGGCGATGAGCGCACTGCCCGCCGTTACTTCTTTGACTATCCCAATGAGCTTCCCGGATACGGACATCTGATTCATACCTATGAGTCGGACGGAAATCCGCTGCCTTCCTTTGAAGGAGAGCCGACACTCTGGGCAATGGTGAAGGAACCGTTTGATGACTGGTCTGACCATGTATGGGAAGCACTGAATCCCGACAACAAGGTATCCCTGTTCACAAGAGTCATCGACCTTGAGACCGGCGAAACCCGCACGCATATCTATAACCGCAATCAGAAGGAGGAGAACTGACAATGGCAAACGAACTGGAACTGAAATACGGCTGTAATCCCAATCAGAAACCGTCCCGCATTTTCATGGAGGACGGCAGTGAACTTCCGGTAACGGTCCTGAACGGCCGTCCGGGCTATATCAACTTCATGGACGCACTCAACAGCTGGCAGCTTGTAAAGGAACTGAAATCCGCAACCGGACTTCCTTCTGCCGCAAGCTTCAAGCATGTATCACCGGCTGGTGCCGCAGTCGGACTGCCGCTGAGCGATGTGGAGCGGAAGATCTACTTTACCGGTGACGGTGAACTTTCTCCGCTGGCATGCGCGTATGCACGCGCCCGCGGCGCAGACCGCATGAGCTCCTACGGTGACTTTGCGGCGCTGTCCGATATCTGTGATGCGGATACCGCAAATCTTCTGAAGCCGGAAGTCAGCGATGGTGTCATTGCGCCGGGTTATACGGAAGAAGCACTCGCAATTCTCAAAACCAAGAAGAAGGGCAACTACAATGTCCTGCAGATGGATGAATCCTATCGTCCGAATCCGATTGAACACAAGCAGGTATTCGGCATCACCTTTGAACAGGGCCGCAACGAGATCGTGATCGATGAGTCTGCAGTTTCCAACATCGTCACGGAAAACAAAAATCTTCCCGATGACGCAAAGCGTGATCTGATTATCGCGCTGATCACACTCAAGTACACACAGTCCAACTCCGTTGCTTATGCCAAGAACGGTCAGGTTATCGGTGTCGGTGCCGGTCAGCAGAGCCGTGTCCACTGTGTCCGTCTCGCCGGAGACAAGGCAGACCACTGGCTGCTGCGTCAGTGCCCGAAAGTGCTGAATCTCCCGTTCAAAGAGGATATCCGCAGACCGGACCGTGACAACGCAATTGATGTCTATATCGGAAACGAATACATGGATGTACTGCGTGACGGCGCATGGCAGAACTTCTTCACCGAACAGCCGTCCGTATTCACCGAAGAGGAGAAGCGCGCATGGCTCGATCAGAGCACCGGCGTTTCCCTGGGCAGTGATGCATTCTTCCCGTTCGGCGACAACATTGAACGTGCGCATAAGAGCGGCGTCAGTTATGTTGCGGAACCGGGCGGATCGATCCGTGACGACAATGTCATTGAAACCGCAAACCGCTACGGCATGGTAATGGCGTTCAACGGCATTCGTCTGTTCCATCATTAATTTAAAGAACAGGGAAAGGCGGGAAATCGAAGTATGAAAGTACTGGTAGTCGGAAGCGGCGGAAGAGAACACGCTGTTATCCGCAAACTGAAAGAAAGCAGACCGGATCTGGAGATTCTCTGTGCCCCCGGCAACGGCGGCATCGCGGCAGATGCGGAATGTGTTGATGTTAAGGCGACTGATGTCGAAGGTATGGTTGCGCTCAGTAAGGAGCGCGGGGTGGACTATGTTGTCGTTACCCCGGATGATCCTCTGGCACTCGGCATGGTCGATGCGCTGAAGGAAGCGGGAATTCCTTCCTTCGGTCCGACAAAGGCTGCGGCACGGATTGAAGCATCCAAAGTATTCTCCAAGAATCTGATGAAGAAATACGGCATTCCGACCGCTGCTTATGAAGTATTTGATGATCCCCGTGCGGCAGCGGATTATATCCGCAGTGAAAACCGCTGGCCGGCTGTCATCAAGGCAGACGGACTTGCGCTCGGCAAGGGTGTCATCATTGCGCAGAATGAAACAGAAGCCATGGACGCACTTACCAGTCTCATGGTCCGCAAGACATTCGGGGAATCCGGAAGCCGTGTGGTTGTGGAGGAGTTCCTGACCGGTGTGGAAGTGTCTGTACTTGCATTCGCGGACGGAACGACTGTCGTGCCGATGGTCTCTTCCATGGATCATAAGCGTGCCGAGGATGATGACAAGGGTCTGAACACCGGCGGTATGGGAACCATCGCACCGTCTCCGTTCTATACCTCAGAACAGGCGGAACGCTGTGTGAAGGAAATCTTCCTTCCGACGATGGACGCCATGAAAAAAGAAGGCTGCCCGTTCAGCGGCTGTCTGTACTTCGGACTGATTCTTACGGATGAGGGACCGAAGGTCATTGAATACAACAGCCGGTTCGGCGATCCGGAAACACAGTCTGTGCTTCCGCTTCTGGACGGTGACCTGTTCGCAATCATGAATGCATGTACGAACG
Source organism: Solobacterium sp. (assembly GCA_017469885.1). Taxonomy (GTDB): domain Bacteria; phylum Bacillota_I; class Bacilli_A; order Erysipelotrichales; family Erysipelotrichaceae; genus Bulleidia. The sequence continues at coordinate 84,284 of JAFUFO010000038.1, read as the reverse complement.
GCACACTGGACGCATCGATGGTGAACTGGAAAGACGGCGCGGCTGCCTGCGTCATTGAGGCAAGCGGCGGCTATCCGGGCAGTTACGAAAAAGGGAAAGAGATTCACGGTCTCGGCGCGGACGGACAGTGTGACGGCGTGACGGTATATCATGCCGGAACAAAATGCGCAGACGGAAAATACTACACCAACGGCGGACGGGTGCTTGGCATCACCGCCACTGCTCCGACGCTGAAAGAAGCGCTCGCAAAGGCGTATGCCGGCGTGGAACGCATTACCTTTGAGGACATGCATGTACGGCATGACATCGGCGCCAAAGCACTGAAAGGAATGGAAAAATGACAGTATATCGCTGCTATGTGGAAAAACGGCCGGAATTCGCTGTTGAGGCGGGAGGAGTAACCTCCACACTTTCAACCGTGATCCGCTCCGGCAACGTGAAACATGTGCGCATTTTCAACCGCTATGATCTGGAAGGCATTGACGAGGCGGATTATCGGAAAGCGTGCGACGGCATCCTTTCGGAGCCGCAGGTTGATACGCTGTACCATGAGGTCATTCCCGCACCGGAAAACGATGAATGGGTTCTGGCGGTGGAATATCTGCCCGGTCAGTTTGACCAGCGGGCGGACTCCGCGGCGCAGTGCATTCAGCTGATGACCTGCAAGGCGCGTCCCGATGTGCGCACAGCGAAGATTTACTATATTCAGGGCGGACTTACCGAGGAAGAAAAAGCCCGTGTAAAGGAAACCCTGATCAACCCGGTTGAGGCAAGAGAAGCTTCCCTTGAAAAGCCGGCAACGATCCGGATGGATTATCCGCTCCCGGATCTGCCTCCGGTTCTGGAAGGCTTCACCGCAATGGATGCGGAAGGCCTGCAGGAACTCCGTTCCTCGATGGGTCTTGCGATGGATTTTGCGGATATCGAATTCCTGCAGAAATATTTCCGTGAGGAAGAACAGCGTGATCCTACCGTTACGGAAGTGCGCGTGATCGATACCTACTGGAGTGATCACTGCCGCCATACCACGTTTAATACGATCCTGAAGGATATCTCCATTGAACCGGAGTATATCCGCAGCACCTATGAGGATTATCTGAAGCTCCGTGCAGATCTGTACGGAGCGGATACCGACCGTCCGGTTTCCCTGTGGGATCTTGCGACGATCGGCACAAAGGCGCTGAAGAAGGCAGGCAAGGTTCCTTCCCTGGATGAAAGTGAAGAGATCAATGCATGCTCGGTAAAGATTCCGGTGGATGTAAACGGAAGCGACCAGGAATGGCTGTTGATGTTCAAGAACGAAACGCACAACCACCCGACAGAAATCGAACCGTTCGGCGGTGCCGCAACATGCCTTGGCGGCGCGATCCGTGACCCGCTCTCCGGACGTGCCTATGTCTATCAGGCAATGCGCATCACCGGTGCCGCAGATCCGCTGAAACCGGTGGAAGAGACCATGAAGGGCAAACTCCCGCAGAGCCGGCTTACGGTGACTGCGGCGAACGGATACAGTTCCTACGGAAACCAGATCGGTCTTGCGACGGGCCACGTGCACGAAGTGTACCATCCCGGCTATGTCGCAAAACGAATGGAGATCGGTGCCGTGCTCGGCGCAGCACCGGCAGAAAATGTAGTCCGTATGCGTCCGGCTCCGGGTGACGTTGTCATCCTGCTGGGCGGCCGGACAGGACGTGACGGATGCGGCGGCGCTACCGGTTCCTCCAAATCCCATACCGTGGAATCACTGGAAACCTGCGGTGCAGAAGTGCAGAAGGGTAATGCGCCGGAAGAACGCAAACTGCAGCGACTGTTCCGGAATCCGAATGCGACCCGTCTCATCAAGCGCTGCAATGACTTCGGTGCAGGCGGTGTGTCGGTTGCCATCGGCGAACTGGCTGACGGTCTGCAGATCGACCTCACAAAAGTACCGAAGAAATATGAGGGTCTGGACGGAACCGAACTTGCAATTTCGGAATCGCAGGAACGCATGGCTGTCGTGACCGCCGCAGAAGATGCGGAAGCGTTCCGCAGACTTGCGGATGAAGAAAACCTCGAATCGACAATCGTCGCAGAGGTTACCGAAGAAAAACGTCTGGTTATGAAACTGGATGGCCATGAAGTGGTAAATATTTCCCGGGCATTCCTCGATACAAACGGTGCAAAGCGCTACGCGGATGCACGGATCGAAGAAAGACCGTTCGCTGAAACTGCGCCGGAAGCGGACTTTGAAGCACGTCTGACATCCCTTGTCAGTGACCTCAATGTCGCAAGTGAAAAAGGTCTGGTTGAGCGCTTTGACTCGACCATCGGTGCCGGAACGGTCCTGATGCCGTACGGCGGCGCTCGTCAGCTGTCGCCGGCACAGGCCATGGCCTGCAAGATCCCCGTACTGAACGGATCCACGACGACCTGTTCTCTGATGGGCTGGGGCTTTGACCCGTATGCCTCTGAGAAATCGCCGTTCCGGGCAGCACAGGAAGCGGTTATTACCAGTGTTGCCAAAGTGATCGCGGCAGGCGGAAGTCAGAAACAGTGCTGGCTGTCCCTGCAGGAATTCTTCGGCCATACCGGAAGTGACCCGAAGCGCTGGGGCACGCCGATGAGCGCGCTGCTTGGTGCGTGGAAGGCACAGATGAATCTTGAAGTCGCCGCAATCGGCGGTAAGGATTCCATGTCCGGAACATTTGAGAATATCGATGTTCCGCCGACACTGGTAAGCTTTGCGGTATCGACCGCAAAGGCGGACCATGTCATCTCCACCGAGTTCAAGGGAACCGATCATGAAGTGGTTCTTCTGAAGCCTTCGTATGATAATGCGGGACTTCCGGATTATGAATCTGTCAACCGGATCTTCCGTGAAGTCGAGGCGCTCAATGCGTACGGTGCCGTGCTTTCAAGCCGGGTACTGGAACGCGGCGGATGTGCAGAAGCCCTCTTCAAGATGGGCCTCGGCAACCGGATCGGTGTATATGTTGAGGACAGCGTGGAAGACAATGCGCTCTTTGCGCCGTGTGCCGGCGCATTCGTACTGGAACTGAAGGAAGGAACAGAACTTCCGGAAGGCGCGGTAAAACTTGGCACCACAACGGAAGACTATGCAATTGCGAAGGGTCTTGCGTGGGTTTCCATGGAGACGCTCCAGAACGCCTGGGAGGCAAAACTGGAACCGGTGTTCCCGTATCTGAAACAGCCGGAAAACAAACCGATTCCGTCGTTCTCCTATCAGAAGGAAGCCCCCATGCATGCGTCCTACACTGTGGAACATCCGCGGGTGCTGATTCCGGTATTCCCGGGAACCAACTGCGAATGGGATACCGCCGCAGCCTTTGAGCAGTACGGCGCGGAAGCAGATATCTTTGTCATCCGCAACCGCACTGCAGAGGAGATTGAGGAAAGCGTCGATGCCTTTGCGGAAAAGATCCGTCACAGTCAGATCATTGCGATTCCGGGCGGTTTCTCCGGCGGTGATGAACCGGAAGGTTCGGGCAAGTTCATTGTCAGTTTCTTCCGCAATCCGAAGATTAAGGAAGAAGTGCATAAACTGCTGGATGAACGCGAAGGTCTGATGCTGGGAATCTGTAACGGATTCCAGGCACTGATCAAGCTCGGTCTTGTGCCGTATGGCCACATCACCGATACGGATGAGCATTCTCCGACACTGACCTTCAATTCCATCGGCCGCCACCAGTCGATGCTGGTGCGGACACGGTTTGCGTCCGTGAAGTCCCCGTGGCTGCGCTATGCAAAGGTGGGCGATATCACCCATGTCGCAATCAGCCATGGCGAGGGACGGTTCGTCTGTGAACCGGAACTCTTCGACAGGCTGGTCAAGAATGGTCAGATCGCATCGCAGTATGTCGATCTGGAAGGCTATCCGACATCGGATATCCGTTTCAATCCGAACAACTCCTATATGGCAGTGGAAGGCATCACTTCCGCTGACGGACGGATTCTCGGAAAGATGGGCCACAGTGAACGGAGCGGTGATAACCTTTACCGCAACATCCCGGACCTGAAGACACAGGAATTCCTCTTCCGCGGGGCAGTGGAATACTTCCGCTGAGCACCTGACGAAACTGATACGATGTCATACAGCGCAGGGTATATCCTGCGCTGTATTTCTTACGGGCAGAAGCGTTTGCGCAGAAGGAAACTGCGATTATACTTGAGGGCGAATATGGAACGAAACAGAGAAACAGCAGGGTTACTGAAGGAAACGATCCGCATGGCATGGCCGGCCGTGCTGGAGAGTGTTTTCATCCAGCTCGCCGGAATGATCGATACCATGATGGTTGCCTCACTCGGTACCTATGCGGTCTCTGCGGTCGGACTGACCGTACAGCCGAAGTTCATTGCGCTGTCTCTGTTTATCTCAATGAGTGTTGCGGTATCTGCGCTGGTCGCACGGCGCCGCGGTCAGGAACGCAGAGAAGATGCCAACCGGATCATGATTGCCTCGGTTCTGTTTTCCGCGGCGGCATGTCTTGTGATTACCGTGCTTTCCATTGCGCTGATGAATCCGATCCTGCGGTTCTGCGGATCCAATGCGGATACGCATGAAGCCGCATGTGTTTATTTCCGCATCATTCAGGGCGGCATGATCTTCAATGTGCTGTCGTTCATTATCAATGCGGCACAGCGCGGCAGCGGAAATACCCGGATCGCGATGACGACCAACGTAACCTCTTCGATCATTAATATTATCTTCAATTATCTGCTCATTAACGGACACTTCGGATTCCCTGCACTCGGTCTTCGCGGTGCGGCTCTTGCGACGGTTCTCGGCACGGTTGTGGCATGTGCAATGTCCTTTGGGTCGCTGTTTCATAAAAACAGTTACGTTTCCGTACCGTACTCTCTTGCACGGAAACTTACCGCCTCCGTACAGGACCTCATTGATATCCTCAAATTCTCGGTCAATATCTTCCTGGAAAACATCGCCATGCGGATCGGATTCATGTACACCGCACTGATTGCGGCCCGGCTCGGTACGGATGCGTTTGCGGCACATAATGTCGCCATGAACTTTCTCGGCGTATCCTTTGCCTTCGGCGACGGCATGCAGGTAGCGGCAGTCGCACTGATCGGGCGCAGCCTCGGAGAACGGAATCCGGAACGGGCCAAGACCTACGGCAATCTGTGCCAGCGGGTCGGTCTCTGCATATCGCTCTGTATTTCCGCCGTTGTGCTGCTGTTCGGCAGACCGATTTTCAGCCTGTTCTTCAGTGATCCGCATATTCTCGACATGGGCGTCATGCTGTTCCGGTATATCGCAGTGATTACGGTATTCCAGATTACCCAGATCATCTTTGCGGGCTGTCTGCGCGGTGCGGGGGATGTCCGGTTCACCATGTTCGGTGCGCTGATTTCGGTCGCCATTATCCGTACGGCAGTGACCTGGCTCTTTACAACGCCGATTCCGCTGGGCCTTACCGGAATCTGGCTTGGCGTACTGTCAGACCAGTTCAGCCGGTTTGTGCTGTTTTCTGCACGCTTCCGCAAAGGCGAATGGGTCTCCCTGCGGATCTGAACAACAAAGCAGACGAACCGTACCTTCTTAACCGGTGCTTCATCTTTTCTGAGAAGCGGGACAGCGGTTTGTATTTTATAAAAAAAATAATAGAATAATCCGTGTATTGTTTATTTATCGGAGGTTTTGGCAAGTATGAAGATTCTGATTGCCGGAGGAGGAAAAATCGGTTCCTGCCTCACTGAACAGCTCACCAATGAAGGACATGAACTGACAGTCATCGACTGCAGTACCGCTGTCCTTGAAGATATGATGGAAAAATATGATGTGATTACCGTTGCCGGCAACGCCGCCAGCATGTCTGTGCTGGAAACCGCAGGCGTGAAGGATGCGGAGCTTTTTATTGCGGCAACGGATATGGATGAGGTAAACATGCTGGCGTGTATGACCGCGCACGGCATGAATCCGAAGCTTACAACGATCGGTCGGATCCGGAATCCGGAATACCGCATTCAGGCATATGAGATGCGGGATGTGTTCGGACTTACCATGGCGGTCAATCCGGAAAAGCAGGCAGCCCATGAAATTGCCCGCCTGCTCAACTTCCCGGGATTCCTCAGCGTGGACTCCTTTGCAAAGGGCAATGTGGAAATCGTTGAACTGAAGATTGACGCAAAAAATCCGCTGAACGGCACGAAACTGTCCAAAATGTCGGATATTGTGCACGCCCAGGTTCTTGTCTGCGCGGTACAGCGCAACGGACAGACCATCATGCCGGACGGCAACTTTGTAATCCGTGAAAACGATCAGCTGTTCTTTACCGCGACACCGACAAATCTCACACAGATGCTGAAGAATATCGGCATTATCGCCAAGAAGGCAAAGCGTGTTCTGATCGCCGGCGGCGGACGGATCAGCTACTACCTTGTCAAGGAACTTGAAAAATCCGGAATGGACTGCACGATCATGGAGTCGGATGAAGAACGCTGCCATGAACTTGCAGATATTCTGCCGGAGTGCACCGTGATTCACGGTGATGCGTCCAGCCAGGAATTCCTGGATATGGAAGGCGTCGGCGACAGCGATGCGGTTGTTACACTGACCGGACTGGATGAGCTGAATATTGTCATCTCACTCTATGCAAATACAAGAAACGTTTCCCAGGTTGTCACCAAGCTCAGCCATGCGGAAAACAACAAGATTCTGGATTCCCTTCAGATCGGCGCGGTAATCTCACCGAAGGAACTCGCCGGTTATTCCATCCTGCGTTATGTGCGCGCGATGCAGAATCAGGAAGGAAGTGCGGTCTCTGTTCACCGGATTGCGGGCGGAAAGATCGAAGCACTGGAATTCAAGGTGGACAAGGACACAAAACACCGCGGAGAACCACTGCGGAATGTCAAAACCAAGAGCAACGTGCTGATCGCATCGATCTTCTCGCACGGCAAGGTGGATATTCCGTCCGGAAATTCCAGATTCAATGAAGGGGATACCGTGATCGTTGTGACGACGGCAGACGCGCCGATTTACAACCTGAATGATATCTTTGAGGACTGATCATGCGGAATGCAATGAATTATAAGCTGATCGGAAAAATCCTCGGATTCATTCTGATCATTGAAGCGCTGTTTCTGATCCCTGCATGGGGAATCAGCATTGGCTATCATGAGCACAATGCGGCATTCTCCATTCTGAAAAGCCAGATCATTATCCTGCTTGTCGCGGCGGTTCTGGTATTTGTGACAAGGAACGCAAAACACAACTACTATGCCAAGGAAGGTCTTGTGACGACCGGCGCGGCATGGATTCTGATGTCCCTGATGGGGGCACTTCCGTTCTACATCTCCAGAGAGATTCCAAGCTATGTGGACGCTGTGTTCGAAGTGGCATCCGGCTTTACAACAACCGGATCTTCGATTCTGACGGACGTTGAGGCGATGTCCCACGGTCTGCTCTACTGGCGCAGTTTCACGCACTGGGTCGGCGGTATGGGCGTACTGGTCTTCCTGCTTGCAGTTGTTCCGCTGAGCGGCAAAAACGAGGGATTCACACTGCACATTCTGCGTGCAGAATCACCCGGACCCTCGGTCGGAAAACTGGTTCCGCGGATGCGTCAGACCGCAACAATTCTGTATGTGATTTACATTGCGCTGACGGTTCTCAATGTCATCTTCCTGCTCATCGGCGGGATGCCGTTATTCGATTCGGTATGTCATGCGTTCGGTACGGCCGGTACCGGCGGATTTGGAATCAAAGCAGATTCCTTCGCGAGCTATAGTCCGTATCTTCAGAATGTCACGACGGTATTCATGTTATTGTTCGGTGTCAACTTCAGCTGTTATTACCTGCTTCTGCTGAAGCGGGTAAAGGATGTCTTCCGTGATGAAGAACTGCGCACCTATATTGCAATTGTCGTGATCAGCACACTGCTGATCGCATGGAATATCTCCGGTCTGTACAGCACGTTTGGTGAAACCCTTCGCCATTCTGCATTCCAGGTTGCGACGATTATCTCTACCACCGGATTTGCGACAACGGACTTTGATCAGTGGCCTGCCTTCTCGAAGGCGATTTTGCTGCTGCTGATGTGCTGCGGTGCTTCGGCCGGTTCGACCGGAGGCGGAATGAAAGTGGCACGTCTGATCCTGCTGTTCAAGAGCGGCAGACGGAACTTCCATCAGAACATGCATCCTTCGGAAATCCGCAAGGTCCGTGTCAACGGGGCTTCGGTGGATGAGAAGGTAATGAGCAGCGTCAATGGATATCTTGTGGCATATGTATTCATTATTGTAGTGTCGTTCTTCCTGGTTTCACTGGACGGCTTCTCGGTTGAAACAAATATCTCTGCCGTGCTTGCGACCTTCAACAACATCGGCCCTGGTTTTGCGGCAGTCGGTCCCACCTGCAACTTCAGTGCCTACAGCAACCTTTCGAAAATCGTCATGATCTTCGACATGCTGGCGGGACGTCTCGAGATTCTGCCGATCATGGTGCTGTTTTCAAGAAGCACCTGGAAAAAGAACTGAACATCGCTTCGGCGATGTTTTTTGTTTCAGGCGGAGTATGAAAAAGGACCGGCATGAACCGGTCCCTGGAATCACATGGAAGTGAGATTTATTTTTTTTGCGCGGCATCCGGCTTTGTGACGGCACCGGCGATGATGGTATTTCCGCTCTCCGGATTCTCTTCACGCTTGTTGTAGCGGACTTCATACTGTCCGTCCACTTCAAGGGTAGAGCCGTTATCGATGCGCAGCCGTCCGCTGGAAACTCTGCGGAGTCTGCCGTTGGCATCGCGGACATGGAGGGTAGCGTCTTCGACCGGATTGACCCAGTACGTTCCGCTCTTGAGATTCTTCGGCACATTGTACTTTCCGGATTTGAGAGTCATCGTATTTTCACTGGCAAGATATACGAGGCTCTTTTCACGGTTTTCCGTTGCCGCAATCGCCATATGGTAGAAGACAGACCGAAGATGGAAGAGATCGGAGTGCTTTGTCTTATACGTGAACTGCCTGCCGTGTTCCAGAACATGAACCGCATCCTTGTCGATATGGTCGGAGATGACCGATGTCAGACGATGGCAGTTGATGAAGTTTGGGGACAGGAAGTAGAGCGCCGCATCGGTCTCATATAAGGTTCCCTCGACATCCGCTGATCCGGATGCGGACTTTGCGCTCGGGACATTGGAAATCTGTTTGCGTCCGATATCTCCGATGCGCGTTACCGCAGGCTCGGAAGGAATATCTCCGCGGTCTACGGTAATGACAGCTTTCCGCATGTTCACAACGTGCTCGCCTTTATGAAGAACCATCGGTGTGATCGGGTAATATTTTGCGATGGCGTCCTGTGCGCGGTGATGCTCGAGGTAATCGCCCATCATCATCTCCTGCATGTGCGGCTCAGATGTCACAAGCAGCTGAAAGAGATCATATTTTACCTGCAGATCATACGACGTAATGATCTTCCGGCAGTTTTTACATATATAGTGTCCGTCGGGAAGCCGCTCGGGCTGATGAAACAGACCGCGTCCTTCCTCGAGGCAGAAATCACATACTTTATTTGCCATGGAGTACCTCCGTTTCTGTCGCGTAGTACTAACATTGTACGTTATCTTTCAAGGATTTCCAGTACAGACATACTGATCCGTTCGTGTTCAGCGTCCTGTGACTCCCCATGTTCGATGCGTTCCGCAAAGCGCTGTGCTTCGAAGGTGAACTCACTTTCAAACGGGAACGAGCGCGTTTCCGACTGTCCGTTTACCGTAACGGTAAAGGAATTCGCTTTCCAGAATTCATGACAGGACAGCGTTCCCTTTGTGCCGGTGATATTCAGATCACAGAGACCGAACTCTGCCATGGAATAGTGCACGGTAAGCGGAAGTCTGCCGTCTGAGAGGCGGATGATCCCGCCGACGTCTGTATCATGAAGGAATTGTTCGGTGCGTCCCAGTTCCCGGAATCCGCATCCGAACAGTCCGAACAGTACCGCAAGCGGATAACATCCGACATCATACAGCGCACCTTTTCCAGGCTCCGTCATGCGCCAGGCCGTTTCCGGCAGATTGCTGTTGCGGCAGAAGCCGGCTTCGGCTTCTGTAATGGTGCCGAGTGTTCCTTCCTGAATGACACTGCGGATCGCCTGATAGGTCGGCGTGTAGAGTGCTTTCTGCGCCTCCATCAATACCAGGTTTCGCTCATGCGCAAGTGCGAGAAGATCCTGGAATTCGCGGGCGGTAAGTACGATCGGTTTTTCACACAGCACATGAATGCCGTGCTCCAGACAGAAGGTGATCTGTTCGTTGTGCACATGATTCGGCGATGAAATATATACCGCATCAATGCCATGATTCAGAAGAATATCTTCCATACTCCCGACGGCGCTGATGCCGTACTGCAATGCATAATCACGTACGCTTTCCGGATGTCTGGACACAAATGCGCTGACACACGCATTGGTAACATATTTCATGCCTTCCATAAAGCGATGGCTGATTTTTCCGGGTCCGATTACCGCAATCTGAATCATAGTCTGTCTCCGTCCACACAATCATAGCAGATACAAATTCGATAATGATACAATATGCCATATGCAGATCGTTATGCTGGCAGTGTTATTTCTGATTGTGATGTTCATCGCGGGATGGATCTTTTTCCGTTATACGATGACACGGGAAGGAATGCGGATGCCGGGAAAACCAAGAGTGACGGACGATAATCCTGACCTGCGCGCATGGGAGAAGTACCGACCGGTTCATGACGCGGATGTGAAGTGGCTTGAATCACAGACAATGGACGACGTCTGGATTGTGTCGGACGATGGCCTGAAACTGTACGGCCAGTACCTGCGCTGTGATCATCCGGAGCGGCTTGTGATCTGCGTGCACGGCTACCGCGGCAGCGCACTCCATGATTTTGCCAGCCAGGGGCGATGGCTTCACAGTGCCGGATGCGATGTGCTGTTTATCACGCAGCGCGCCTCCGGAAACAGTGAAGGCGCCTATATGACATTCGGCGCAAAGGAAAAGCTGGATGTGCGGGCATGGGCCCGCTATGCGGCAGCGGAACATCCGGATCTTCCGTTGTTTCTCTATGGTATTTCGATGGGATGCACAACCGTACTGCTGTCCTCGGTGACAGGACTTCCCGATACGGTAAAGGGAATCATCGCGGACTGCGGATTTACATCAGTACGCAGTATCCTTTCCGCACAGTGCCGGCAGGCGTTTCATCTGCCGCCGGTACCGCTGATCGATTTCCTGCAGTTCTACTGCATCCTGCTCGCAAAGTTCCGGTTTTCCGACGCTGATGCTAAAAAGATTCTGCCGGAGAATACGATTCCGACATTGTTTATCCATGGCGAAGAAGATCATTTTGTATGGCCGCAGAATTCGAAGGAAAACTATCTTGAATGCGGCGGTCCGAAAGAACTGCTTATGATTGAAAAGGCCGTTCACGCAAGCTCTTTCTGTGAGAACCCGAGTCTGTATCGGGCGTTTGTGCAGAAACTGTTCAAAGGGGAGATACGATAACCATGATATTGTTCAGCGCACTGCGAATACCGGACGAAGCAGCGGACGTTGCCGAAGCACTTGCGGAGGCTCTGAAGAAGCGGTCATCCGGAAGTTATCCGCCGCGTGAGAATTATCACGTGACGGTTCATTATTTCGGAGAACAGAATTCACGGAATCAGCGTCGGATTCAGACGATTATGAAGAAACATCCGCTTCCTGAACTGACCCTCTGTTTCGATCACCTGGTCCGCTTTCCCGGCTCACGGGGCGATCAGGTTGTATACGCAGCGAACGACTGTCCTTCACTGCAGGAATGGCGGACTTCACTGAGTGACGCCCTCCGCAGTGAACACATCCCGTTTGATGAGAAGGAATTCCGTCCGCATATCACGCTGGTGCGCGGAAAGCAGGGACATATTGCATTTGAAGATATGGAAGTGCCTCCCGTGACATTCTCGCCGGCACAGCCGGTCCTGCTGGAATCCATTCAGAGAAACGGCAGACGGATCTACCGCCCGGTGAACCCGGAAGAAGAGGAATAAGAACATGACGATTAAAGCAATACTGTTTGATTTTGATGACACGCTCGGAAACCGTGAGGAATACTCCCACCGTACGTACGCACAGCGCGTGGAGGAAATTATGCCGGATGCGGATCCCTGGCTCAAGGAGACCGTGATTCAGATGGCGCTGATTTATGATCAGCACGGCGATGTGCCGAAATCATATGTACGGGAACAGCTGATTAAAATGCAGGGCGTTGATCTGGGAGAGGATTTTCCGGATTACTGGCCCGAACACCAGTGTGAAAATGTTGTGCTGTATGATGACGCGATGCCGACGATCGAAGAACTCAAACGGCGCGGATATCTTGTGGGCATTCTTTCCAACGGCGATTCTTATGGGCAGCACCGCAAGATCGACAAGTGCGGGCTGGACAAAGTGATGGATGCGATTACCGTCAGCGGCGATACGGACACACATAAACCTGATCCGAAGATCTTCCTCATGACCGCAGAAAAGCTTGGCGTGAAACCGGAAGAATGCGCGTTTGTAGGGGATATGTTCAGCCGGGATGTCTATGGCGCACATCTTGCGGGCATGATGCCGATCTGGATCTGGCCGCACGGTGACCGTGACTGTCGTCTTCCGGGAGTGACACAGATTCATCATCTGGCAGAACTCCTCAATCTGTTCAAAGGCTGAAAAACTGTGGAGGAAGGTGATATGAAGTTATCCATCATTTCCGATCAGATCAGTGACCGGCCTGAAGAAGCGTTTCCGGTGATCCGGGAAGCCGGCTATGAATATACGGAGCTTCACAACATTTACGACAAAACCATTGAACAGCTGGATGAAGCGGAAACCGCACATGTTAAGAAACTGCTTGCGGAAAGCGGACTGAAGGCTGCCAGCCTTGCGACGACTGTATACTTCGTCTGCCCGCTGTATCCGGACGATCATGTGACGGGATTCAATGAATCCTTTCATGTGACAGAGGGGAACCGGATGGTACACCTTCGGCATCTGAAACGTGCCTGTCAGATTGCGGCGGAACTGGAAAGTCCGGTGATCCGGCTGTTTCCGTTCCGGTTTCCGGACAACCGGAAGCCGCCGTTCGGGGACGAAGCGGATATGGAACACATTGTTTCCGCAATGAAGGAGGCATCTGATATTGCGGCACCGTACGATGTGACCCTTGCGGTGGAAAACTGCCCGTATTCGCATCTGCCGAAGGGAGAGATGACCCTCGAACTGATCCGGCGGACCGAACGGCCCAATGTAAGGCTGCTGTATGATCCGGCGAATTCATACCGTGCAGTAAAAGAAAATGTCCCGGAACGGTATCTGTCCTGGGACCTGAAAAAGGAAGTGAAGGAGCTGGCGCCGTATATTGCGCATGTTCATGTCAAAAACTATCATTATGACCCGTCCGTGCAGCCCAAACCGTTTGTGCATGTGTCTGCTGGAACAGGGGATATCAGTTATGATGAGCTTCTGACGGAACTGGAATCACTTGGCTATACCGGTGCACTGTCACTGGAGCCGGAAGTCGGTCCGGAAGAAACAAGGGAATCCATGAAATGGATGTATGACCGGTTCAGGTAACAGAACCGGTTTTTTTATGTCCCGGAAACAGCCACAGAATCCTGTAACAGAATGTCCGGAATGCGGTGTCTCCGGCATCGGACAGATCGATCGGGTTGGCCCGTTCCATAATGAACCGCAGACGAAGGAACGGACGCAGGCGGAGACAGAGAAAATACATGACGGCGTGAGAGTACAGTTCGCGCGCGATTTCCTGTTCGCTCAGCCGGTCCAGTTTTCCTTCCCGGCGGATTTCTGCGGCTTTTTTCAGGCATTCCTCTTTCACAAGCAGGCGGGGATCCATCGGCAGGGAAAGAATTTTAGGCGTATGAAGCGTCGGTTTCATCACTGTTTATTTTACCGGACAATTCCGGCTGAGGTACAGTTACCGGAAGCGTAAGTATTATGTTAGAATGCTAGCGATATTTTTATTAATTTTAAAAGAAAGAAGGTGACCTTGTTTGAATACACTGCGGCAGCTTTACCAGAGTGTGCGTGAATTCCGGAAGCCGGCGTTTCAGACGCCGTTTCTGGTCATCGGAGAGGTGATTTTTGAAGCGCTGATTCCGTATACGATCGCCATGCTGGTAAATGAAGTGAAGGCAGGCGGAGGAATTGACCGGATCATGCATTATGCCTGGATCCTGCTGGCAATGTCGATGGCATCACTGCTGTTCGGCTATCTTGCCGGTCTTACCTGTGCCCGAAGCAGCTGCGGATTTGCCCGGAACCTCAGGCATGACGTGTTTCACCGCATCCAGCAGTTTTCGTTTGCGAATATTGACCGGTTCAGTTCCGCGTCTCTTGTGACGCGTCTTACAACCGATATCCAGAACATTCAGATGGCATTCATGATGATCATCCGTACGGCGATCCGTGCACCGCTTAATCTGATTTTCTCGTTTGCGATGGCGTTCTATATGGGCGGCTCAATGGCGGTGATTTTCCTTGCGGTGATTCCGGTTCTCGGCATCGGTCTGTATGCGGTCGCAAAGGTGACCATGCCGCTGTTCAAAGCCGGCTTCCCGAAATACGATGCGCTCAACGAATCCGTTGAGGAAAACGTCAAGGGTATCCGTGTCGTGAAATCCTTTGTCCGGGAAGACTACGAGACTGAGAAGTTTCATAACGCCAGCGAGAATATCCGTAAAATCTTCACAAAGGCGGAACGCATTCTTGCGCTCAACAGCCCGTTGATGCAGATGTGCATCTATTCGGTCATGCTGTTTGTTCTGTCAGTCGGATCCAAGCGCATCATCACGACAAACGGTGCGGCGCTTGATATCGGACAGTTCTCGACACTGCTTACGTACAGCTTTCAGATTCTTTCCAGTCTGATGATGCTGTCGATGATCTTCGTCATGATGACATTCTCCGCGGAGAGTGCACAGCGTGTCTGTGAAGTGCTTCGTGAGGAGAGCACGATCAAGAATCCGGAACACCCGGTTATGGAAGTTGCGGATGGTTCGATTGACTTTGATCATGTGTCATTCCGTTATTTCCGGGATTCGGAAAACCCGGTTCTGGACAATATCGATCTGCACATCCGTTCCGGTGAAACCATCGGTATTATCGGCGGCACCGGTTCTTCCAAGTCGTCACTGGTTCAGCTGATTCCGCGTCTCTATGATGTGACGGACGGAAGTGTCCATGTCAGCGGGCAGGATGTCCGCAATTATGATCTGGAAGTGCTGCGTGACTCCGTCGCAATGGTGCTTCAGAAGAACGTCCTGTTCTCCGGAACGATTGCGGAGAACATCCGCTGGGGAAACAAAGACGCGGACGATGAAGAAGTGAAACATGTATGCAGACTGGCATGCGCGGATGAATTCATCGATAAGATGCCAGAAGGTTACAACACCTATATCGAACAGGGCGGAACCAACGTTTCCGGCGGACAGAAACAGCGTCTGTGCATTGCACGGGCACTCCTCAAGAAGCCGAAGATCCTGATCCTCGATGACAGCACGTCGGCGGTTGATACGAGAACGGATGCACTGATCCGCAAGGCGATGAAGGAGTATATTCCTTCCACGACGAAGATCATCATTGCCCAGCGTACTTCCTCCGTGGAAGATGCAGACCGCATCATTGTGATGGACAATGGAACGATCAATGCGATCGGCACGAGCGAAGAACTCCTGAAGACGAATGAGATCTACCGTGAAGTGTACTTCTCACAGAATCGTCAGGACAGCGATGAAACAGAACTTTCTGTTTCGGAGGCAGCCGCATGAGTCAGAAGAGAAAACAGAACCGTAAGGGAACGATCCTGCGGCTGATCCGGATGCTGTTTCAGTATTATCCGAAACTGCTTCCGTGCATCATGGTCCTCATCTGCATCAACGCAGTCATCTCCGCAATTCCTTCCATCTTCCAGCAGAAGGTGATCGCAATCATCCAGACCGCATGGGAACAGGGACTTGCCTGGGAACGTGTACAGCCCGATGTTGTGAAGAACGTTACCACACTGGCCAGCCTGTATGGCGCATCACTGCTTGCGAATGTACTGTATAACCAGCTGATGGCATTCTTCACGCAGGGAACACTTGCCAAGCTGCGTGATGAGATGTTCTCACATATGGAAAAACTTCCGATCCGTTATTTCGACACCAACAAGCGCGGATCGATCATGTCCTATTACACCAATGACGTAGACTCCATGCGTCAGATGGTCTCGCAGTCCTTCCCGCAGCTGATGATTTCCATGATCACCATCACAACGATTCTCTGCATCATGATGTATTACAGCATCTGGATGGGACTGGTCATTATCCTCGGGTCATTCGTGTCGATCTTCATTACCCGGACGGTCGGCGGAAAGTCCGCCCGCTACTTCATTGCCCAGCAGAAATATGTTGCGGCGACGGAAGGCGTTGTCGAGGAAATGATCAACGGCGGAAAAGTCATCAAGGTCTTCAACCATGAGGATGAAGCGGAGACAGCTTTTGATGAGGCGAACGATGCGCTGTATGAAGCGGCCTACAATGCGAACCGGTATTCCAATACGCTGATGCCGATTCTCAACAACGTCAGCTACATCATCTACGTGCTTGTCGCGGTCGTCGGCGGTCTGCTCATTGAATACAATGTGCCGAACCTGTCCTTCTCCGGACTTCCCATCTCGATTGCGGTCGTGGTGCCGTTCCTTGGCATGTCCCGTCAGTTTGCGGGTATGATCCAGCAGGTCAGTCCGCAGATCAATTCCATCGTCATGGGACTTGCCGGTACGGAACGCATCTTTGCGATGCTGGATGAGGAACCGGAAACCGACGAAGGATATGTAACGCTCGTTAATGCGACCGAGAAGAACGGTGTGTTGGAAGAGACCGATGAGAAAACCGGAATCTGGGCATGGAAACATCCGCATCAGGCAGACGGAACGGTTACCTATGAAAAACTGCGTGGTGATGTCCGCTTCTTCGATGTTGACTTCGCATACAATCCGGACAAAACGATCCTGCACAATATCACGCTTTATGGAAAACCCGGGCAGAAGATTGCCTTTGTCGGCGCGACCGGTGCCGGTAAAACGACCATCACCAATCTGATCAACCGGTTCTACGATATTGAAGACGGAAAGATCCGTTATGACGGCATCAACATAAACAAGATCAAAAAGAGCGCGCTTCGCAAATCGCTTGGTATCGTCCTTCAGGAGACAGTTCTCTTCACCGGAACGGTCATGGAGAACATCCGCTACGGCAGACTCGATGCGACAGATGAAGAGTGTATTGCGGCGGCGAAGCTTGCCGGGGCGCATTCCTTCATCAAGAACCTCCCGCAGGGATATCAGACCATGCTTGACGGTGACGGCTCCAATCTTTCACAGGGCCAGTGTCAGCTGCTCGCAATTGCACGTGCAGCAGTTGCTGATCCGCCGGTCATGATCATGGATGAGGCCACCTCTTCCATTGATACCCGTACCGAACAGATCGTTCAGCGCGGCATGGATGCGCTGATGGCAGGGCGCACGGTATTTGTCATCGCCCACCGTCTGTCTACCGTCAAGAATTCCAATGTCATTCTTGTCCTGGATCACGGACGTGTCATTGAGCGCGGTACGCATGAAGAACTGCTCGCAATGAAAGGGCAGTACTATCAGCTTTACACCGGTGCGTTTGAGCTTGAATAACCGAAGATACGGGCATATGTTTCGGCATATGCCCGTTTTCGCAGTACAATTCTGAGACAGGAGGAACTGTAACTATGCCAGATCTGATCATGCCGGAAAGTGAAGAAGAACTTCAGTTTCATGAAACCATGCTCGCAAACCGGGCGTCGACAGAAGGAATCCGGATTCTTCCGGATCAGGATCCATCCGCGTGGAAAACGCACTGGGGTGAGCCGGATACTGCGAAGGCCTGTTATCGTCTGGTGTACTGTGACGGCTGCGGATATTTTGTCGGTGATGTCGGCTATCGCTGCACCGCAGACAACGCTGCTGATCTCTGGCTGATGGTGCTCGGCGATATGCGCAGCGAAGGATACGGTTCCGCGGTTCTCAAACAGATTGCCAAAGAAGCCGCAAAGAACGGGATCACCACATTCCGGGTTGTGCTTCCGGCGGATCATCCCGATATCGAATTCTTCCGCAAGCGGTATTTCCGCGATACGGAGTCGGATGGAGAACGGATTGTTCTGACGGCAGAGACCGCTGATCTTACCCGCTGCCGCTGTGAGGAAAATGTGTGCAGTCTGAGCGGACATAAAATGTAACGAATACAGAAACCGGAGAATCCGGTTCTGTTTTTTGAGGAGTAACAATGAACAGATTTCCATACAAAGCGGTACTTGCGGATATTGACGGGACGCTGTGCCTGAAAGGCGGTCAGCTTGGTGAACAGACGAAGCGTGCCCTGGACTCCCTGCATGAACAGGGAGTCCTGCTTGGCCTTGCGACCGGGCGTGCAATTAATCAGCGCGTATTTACCATGCGTGATTTCTGGGGGCTTTCCTTTCAGTTTGATGTGATGATCGGAATGAACGGCGGCCAGCTCTGGACGGCAGAGAATCCAAAGGTGAAGAATTTCCATCTGTTGTCCGAAGATACCATGCGGGAGATTTTGAGGAAGATGCGTCCGCTGGATCTCAATGCGCTGATTTATGAAGATGAACATATGGTTGCCATGCGGCGGGATATCTTCCAGGAAGAATCCATGAAGCGAAACAACACGAAGGTGATCTTTACCAACGGTGAGGAAGAACGGCTGTGCATCCGGCCGAACAACAATATTCTGTTCCGCTATGATCCGGAGCGGGAAGACGAGGTTCTTTCATTCGCAAAGACGCTTGCGTGTGACCGCTACCGCGGCATGCGCACAGCGCCGGGCTGTGTGGAATTCATGGATCCCCGCGTGGACAAAGGAGAAGGTCTGAGGCAGTATGCGGCCGCTTCCGGAATTCCGGTTTCGGAAATCATGGCCTTCGGCGACAATGACAACGATGCGGAGATGCTGGGGACGGCAGGACTCGGCGTCTGCCTGAAAAACGGCTCTGCCTATTCGAAACAGCTTGCGGATGTCGTGACGGAATATCCTTGTGAAGAGGACGGTGTCGGCAGATATCTGTTCAAACACTGGCTGGATGACGCATGAAGCGGCAGGCATCCGAACTTGTACTGGAACCGCTCGATCCGTCATTTACCGTATGCCGGGTGAAGGATTATGCCTCCGTTGATCTGTCCCGTCCGTTCTGCTTTACCGGCGTGACGGATGAGGAACAGTCACTGGTCTGTCCGACAGAAGAAGTTCCGGAGAATACCGAGGCCAGGGAAGACGGCTGGCGGTGCTTCCGCATCCGCGGTGTGCTGGATTTTTCACTGACCGGGATTCTGGCGGGCATTGCGGAGATTCTGGCGGACAATGAAATCGGACTGTTTGCGGTATCGACCTTCAATACCGATTACATCTTTGTAAAGGTAGAACAGTTTCCGCAGGCACTGTCTCTGCTGGGACAGGCAGGATACAACGTTATGAATGGGTGCCGCTGAGTGCGGTGCCTTTTTCATATCGCTGAAATATGCGCATGCTGGAATATAATGGAACCAGAAAAGGAATCGTAATCTATGGAATACAGAGCATTTGGAAACCGGTATATGGTACGCATGGATCCGGGAGAAGAAATACTGACACAGGTCAAGGCGCTGTGCGAAGCGGAGAATATCCGGCTTGGAGAATTCCGCGCGCTTGCGGCGGTGAATTATCTTGATCTTGCCGTATACGATGTCGAGGGACAACAGTATTACAGCCAGAAAAAGGACGGTGCGTTTGAAGTGACTTCACTGTTCGGGACGATCAGTGAAAAAGACGGCGAGGTTTATCTTCATGCCCATCTTTCGGCGACAGCCGCAGACGGAAGTGCAGCCGGCGGACATCTGAATGCGGCAGTGGTCTCCGGGACCTGTGAGATGATCGTGGAAGCGATGGATGGTCATGTCGGACGCCGGAAGGATGAAGCGACCGGGCTCAACGTGCTGGAGTTTGACTGATGGACGAGACGTTTATCAGAACCGCAATGGTACTCGGCCCTTCCGCGGTTGAAGCACTCCGCACCAGACGGGTCGCAGTATTCGGCGTTGGCGGTGTCGGCGGAAACTGTGCAGAAGCACTTGCCCGAAGCGGCATCGGAACACTGGATCTCATTGACCATGATGAGGTGGCGGAGTCCAATCTCAACCGGCAGGTATTTGCGGTGCGCAGCGCAATCGGAATGAAAAAGGTGGATGCGGCGAAAGCACGCATTCATGACATCTGCCCTGACACAGCCGTCAATACCTTTCCGATCTTTTATCTTCCGGAAACCCAGGATCAGCTGGATTTTACGGTGTATGACTATATCGTGGATGCCATCGATACCGTCACCGCAAAGCTGGATATCATTGAACGGGCAGCCGAATGCGGCGTGCCGGTCATCTCATCGATGGGATGCGGAAACCGGGTGGATCCGTCGCAGCTGAAGATCATGGATATCTATGAAACAAGCGGAGACCCTCTGGCGAAGGTGATGCGCCGGGAACTGCGGAAACGCGGCATCCCGAAACTGACGGTATGTACATCACTGGAGCCGCCGCTGAAGCCGCTGTTTGCGGGAAATGAGGAAGAACTGAAATCCCGCCGCAGTATTCCCGGTTCGACTGCGTTTGTGCCGCCGGCCGCAGGAATCCTGATTGCCTCCCATGTGGTGCGGTCCCTGATTTCATTCGATCCGGACAACCGGTTCTGAAAAAAAGTTGGAAATCCAAACAACAGGGTGGTTTTTGCGGGTGTTTTCTTATAAAACCCGGGAAATAAAGTGCAAATAACCGCATATTTATGCGGAATCATGAGATTTCAAATAAATCAAGAGTTGTTCTTCTGAACGGGAATGCTAAAATGACAGCGGTTCGGAGGAACAGGTATGGCAAC
The DNA here is from genome assembly GCA_017469885.1 of Solobacterium sp. Taxonomy (GTDB): domain Bacteria; phylum Bacillota_I; class Bacilli_A; order Erysipelotrichales; family Erysipelotrichaceae; genus Bulleidia. The sequence goes on along the minus strand of JAFUFO010000038.1, from coordinate 63,308 downwards.
CACAAAAAACGAAGAACTTGATGCACTGCTGAAACGTCTTGAAGCAGCTGAAAAAGAATATGAGGAAAAGTTGCGGAGCACAGAGCTCACGCAGCTTCTCAATAAAGAAGATCTGCTTCGCAAAGGCGGTCAGTAAGCAGACTCCAGAGACGGTACAGAAGGCAGCGGAATCGGACAATGATCCGATTCTTTTATTTTTATACCGCCTTATCACAACGTGTGTTTCGCCATAAATAATTTTTTATTTATAATAAAACTGTGAATAAACAGGCAAAAAACAAACGTAAAAGCATCAATCGGAGAATGTACGGCCTGATCGCGCTGCTGGTCTTTTTTTCGGCGTTGTTCAGCCTGGCGAATGCGACGGCACATTATTTTGATCAGCAGGAAAAGCAGTTCAATGAGAAGAATGAACAGATTGCGGAAGCGACCGCAGGTTATTTTCAGGACGAGCGACTCTCACAGCTGGCCCATCTGGTGCTGGGACCGGAATTTACAGCCGTCCGTGAACAGATGGCCTGGGGTGAAGATCGCACAAAACTGGACGAACTTGTCGTGTCCAATGGGCTTGCGGAATTTGAGAGCCGTGCCAGAGAGATGCTTACCCGCATGCAGAATGTATTTGATATCGACAGTACGTATATCGCTGCCTGCGATGGCAAAGCGTGCTATTTCGTACTTGGACCGCGGGACTACGGACTTCTGGAAGGCGAGAAACTTCAGTATTCTCTGACTCCGGAACAGTGCGATTCCGGAAAAACCGTGAATCTTTCCTATACGGAATTTGTGGAAAAGGGAACCTATGGTTCGGACCGGACCACCTATTACAACGGTGTCTCAGTCTCTCCGATTGGCGAACGGGATGGAGAATACACCTACTGGATGGCCAGTGAGAGCGATATTCTGCTGTTTCTCGCAGATGAGATGAATCATCTGTTTCAGGTCGTTCTGTTTATGATTGCGGAGACCATCATCTTCGGTCTGATCGGCGTTGCGGTCATGCGCAGACGTCTCACGCAGCCGATCATTCATATCAAAGATAATGCGGAAAAATTCACGATTGAAAACTCTGCGACACAGTCCGCGAAACCGGAAGATCCGGGTATCCGGTCAAACGATGAACTGGAAGACCTGAGCCAGTCACTGTATCATCTGGAGAAAAATGTTACGAAGACGCAGGGAGAGCTGAAGAAAATATCGGAAGAGCGAGGCAAACTTCAGGCCGAACTTTCCATCGCGACGGAAATCCAGCAGGGTGTTCTGCCCAGGGAATTTCCGAAGACCGATGTGTACGATCTTTATGCCCTGATGGATCCCGCCCGGGAAGTCGGCGGTGACTTCTATGATTTCTTCCCGCTTGATGAAGATAATCTCTGTCTGGTTATCGGGGATGTTTCGGACAAGGGTATTCCGGCTGCGCTGTTCATGATGACATCGAAGACAATGCTGAAGGCGCATGCGATGAGTTCCCGTGATCCGGCGGAAACACTGACGGCAGTGAACCGCACGCTCTGTGAATACAACCCGGCAGAGATGTTTGTGACGGTATGGATGGGAATCCTGGATCTGAAGACCGGACTTCTGACCGCGTCCAACGGCGGACATGAATATCCGATGTTCCAGCTCGGAGAGAAACCGTTTGAAGTGATGGAAGATCCGCACGGTCTTGTGCTTGGCGCAATGCCGAATGCGAAATACAGAAATTATGAAGTGCAGATGAATCCGGGAGACCGCCTGTTTGTATACAGTGACGGCGCAACGGACGCCGTAAATACAGAAACCAGAGATTTTGGACTGACCCAGCTCCATGAGACGGTTGTGAAGGCTGCCGGATCTCCGGATGTACAGGAAATGATCAGCGCAGTTCGTAAAGCGCTTGACGATTATTCCAAAGGCGCGGATCAGTTTGATGATATTACTCTTCTGACGCTGAATTATTACGGGCAGAAGGAATTACAGAAAGAGCCTGAAACGTTATGAGTAAGAACGAAACGATTATCCGGATTCTTGCGACAAGTGATCTTCACGGGAAAATGGTTCCGTGGAGTTACGCGGTTGATCAGGAAGATGCCGATGGAAGTATGGCACAGCTTTCCGAAGCTCTGTATGCATACCGCACAGAACACACGGTCTATATCGATGCGGGTGATCTGATTCAGGACAACTCTGCCGAGCTGTTTCTGAATGATCCGGTTCATCCGATGGTTCAGGCACTGAATCGGCTTGACTGTGATATCTGGGTGACCGGCAATCATGAATATAATTTCGGAATTGAGGCGGTTCAGAAAACCATTGCGGATCTTGATGCGCTGACCCTGACCGGAAATGTATATCTGCCGGATGGGTCTCCGCTGGCACCGGGTTATACGATTCTGGAACGCGCCGGAATCCGGATTGCCGTCATCGGAATGGTTTCCCATAACATCAAACGCTGGGACGCAAAGAATCTTACGGACTGTGAAGTCACGGATATGCTCGATGAAACACGGAAAATCATTGATTCTATTCAGGGAGAGTATGATGTGCTGATCGGTGCGTATCATGCCGGCATTAACAATGAATGCAGTAACCGTAATACCGGCGTGACGGATATCTGTAATGCATGCCCGGAATTTGACCTGGTGGTTTCTTCCCATGAACATGTCCTGATTCCGGAAAAATATATCAATAACGTGCTTGTGGTTCAGAACGCTCCATATGCGTCGACGCTGTCCGTGATTGATCTGTCGTTTGTCCGGGAAGACAATGCATGGAAACTCTGCGGCCGCAAAGCCGAGAGTATTGACGTCGGGAAATATCCGTGTGATCCGGAACTGCTGGAGCTGATGCGACCGTATCATGAGCGTGCCCGGAAGGATGCGACGATCGAGATCGGAGAGCTGCGCACGGGACCGCTTGTGGAACAGCCGGAAGTGCCCGGGGTTTCACGGGCACTGTTGGAAGACACGGCATTGATTGACCTGATTCACCTGGTACAGACTCATTATTCCCAGGCGGATATTTCCATTACTCCGCTGTGTGCTCCTCTGGATGCCACTCTTTCCGAAGGGATGATCCGTAAAAGTGATACGGCACGGATATACAGGTTTCCGAACATGCTGTACAGGGTGTCAATGACCGGTGCACAGCTTCGGAAATACATGGAATACTGTGCGCAGTTCTACAATACGTTCCGACCGGGCGATCTTACGGTTTCCTTCAATCCGGACTTCAAACACTACAATTACATGATTTTTTCCGGTGTGAATTATGAAATCAACATCTCGAAAGAGCCTGGTGACCGGATTGAACATCTGACGTGGCCCGACGGCACACCGGTGAAGGATACCGACCGTTTCCGGGCGGCTGTGAATTATTACTGTGCAAACAGCTGTCTTCTTCACTATGGCGACGTGTTCCGGGAAGGTGAGGAACTGCCGGTACTGGAAGAGGCGGATATCCGAAGCGATCTTGGCGGCGTACGTGAACTGATCATTGACTACATCCGCAATGTAAAACATGGAATCCTGACACCGGAAAAAAACGAAAACTGGAAGCTGACCGGTATTTCATGGAATCCCGCAGCGCGTGAAGCTGCCATCCGTCTTCTGAACAACGGCACACTGACATTGCCGTGTGCAGAGGGCGGTTCCATAAACAGCAGATCCATACGGGAAGAAGATCTTCCCGCAGATTCATACACGAACGACAGGAGGGTTTCCGATGGAAACAGTTAACAGAAAATTCCGCGTGCTTCACGCGCTTTCCGCTCTTGCGCTGATGCTTGGCGGATGTGCGGCACCGGCACAGCAACCGGAAGAACCTGCCGCAGGTGTACCGGCCGAGACGGAAGCCGCAGCGCAGGAAACCGCGCAGCCGGAAACTGAAAAGACCGGCGATATTGAAGTGCTGTTCACCAGTGATATTCACTGCGGACTTCAGCAGGGATTCGGTATGGTCGGACTCCAGCAGATCCGTGAGACGCTCGAGAAAAAAGGAGTCGAAACAATCCTTGTGGATAACGGCGATGCGATACAGGGAGATGCCCTCGGAACCCTTACAAAAGGAGAAGCGGTCGTCACGATCATGAATGACCTGAATTACGACGTGGTGATTCCCGGAAATCATGAATTTGATTTCGGTATGGATACTTTTCTGGAACTGACGAAAAAGGCAGAGCATCCATACATCAGCTGCAACTTCAATAAAGGCGGGGAGCTTCTGTTTGAGCCGTACATCATTAAGGAGGCTGCCGGAAAAAAGATTGCCTTTATCGGCGTGACAACGCCGGAAACCCTGGTTTCATCCGACCCGAAATACTTCAAGGATGAAAACGGAAACTACATCTACGGATTCATGGAGGGCGGAGACGGCAGCGCATTCATTGAAACAATCCAGAAAAACGTGGATGAAGTGCGCAGTAAAGGCGTGGATTATGTAGTCCTTCTGGCACATGTCGGAAACGAGGAAGCAAAGGCGCCGTATAACTTTCAGACAATTATTGAGCGCACGTCCGGCATCGATGTCATTCTGGACGGTCACAGCCATGACACCGACCAGGTGACCATGAACGACAAAGATGGAAATCCTGTCATCCGCGGCGCTGTCGGCACGAAACTGCAGGGAATCGGATACATGCGGATTTCCGGCGAGGATGGGTCCATAAAGTGCGGGATGTATTCCTGGAATAATGATGTTTCAGCGGCGGATCTCTTCGGAATTGAAAACGAAGTCAGCGAGCCGCTTCAGAAAATCTATGATGACCTTGAGAAAATCACACAGATTGTCATCGCCAGAACGGATGTTGATCTTATCATTCATGATCCGGTGAAGAAAAAGAATGATGGAAGCCCTGTGCGTATCGTACGCTCGCAGGAAACCAATCTGGCAGATCTTGCGGCAGATGCGGTTCTGCATGAGACCGGCGCGGAGATTGCCCTGGTTAACGGCGGCGGTGTCCGCAGCACCATCAAGGCCGGTGATATTACGTACGGAGATATATTGGCGGTCATGCCGTTTTCCAATCAGATCTGTGTTTCTGTTCTGACCGGCCAGCAGATCAAAGACATGCTGGAATGGGGCGCAAAGGCGCTGCCGGGAGAAAACGGCGGATTCCTGCAGGTTGCGGGCATGACCTATGAAATCCAGGCAGACATTCCTTCTTCCTGTGTGACAGATACAGAAGGTCTGTTTGCGGGGGTGGACGGCGAGTACCGGGTCCGCAATATTCTTGTCGGCGGAGAACCGCTGGATCTGAAGAAAACGTACCGTGTCGCAGGAAACGATTTCATGATGAAGAGTCACGGCGACGGATTTGCGATGGTCGGTCCGGAAAATGTTGAAATCGATCAGATCAAGATTGATAACCAGGTGCTGATTGATTACATCAAGGATACGCTTGGCGGAACGGTAGGAAGTGAATATTCCAATCCGTACGGTGAAGGACGGATTGTCATACACGGTCTTGACTGAGTTGACAGCCGGGCACGAAAACGCAATGCATCGCTGCGGAATGGCAGCACATGTGTGCGTCCTGTCCGCGGGCTGGCAGGTGTGATACAGTTTAATACGAGCATCACAGCATCGATGTGATGGATTTCGTAAATCAATAAAAACAGGAGGAAAGAGATGAACAGACTGATCAGCAGAATCACCGCAGTACTGATGTCGGTACTGGTCCTGGCAAATGTTTTTCAGCCAGTCACAGTAAATGCAGAATCAGACCAGAAAGACTTTGACGAGTTTCTGACCGATAAGTGGAAAGAGATGATGGAGAGTGACTATACGGGCATGCACTTCTCCGTCAAAGACTACCGCAGTATGAATCTTGAAAAACCGGAAGTCTCACTCGGTCATATCAATTATCAGGAGTTTGAGGATTCGGTTGCGGAAAGCAAAGAAGCACTGGAAGAACTTCATGCGTATGATTTCAATTCGCTGAATGAACGCCAGCAGTACGACTACCGTGTGTATGAAGCGAATCTGGAGAACACGATCGCACTGGACAGTTATCCGGATTACAGCGAGATGTTCAACCCGCATACCGGAAATCAGTCCAATCTGACAACAGTCTTTACTGAATTTGTATTCTACGAGAAGGAAGATATCGACGATTATCTGACCCTGCTTGCAGATTATCCCCGCTACATGGACGAGATGATTGAGTTCACAAAACAGCAGGCGGCCAAGGGCTACTTCATGACCGACCGCGCCCTGGATGTGGAACTCGAACAGCTCCGTGATTTCGTCGCAAAGGGTGAAGAGTGCCCGTTCATTGTGATCTTCAACGGCCGTGTCGATGAATTTGAAGGTCTGGAGGATGATGAACGTCAGGCATACAAGGACCGCAACCGTGAGATTGTCCTCAATCAGGTATTCCCGTCAACGGACAAAGCAGCCGAGGAACTTGAGAAACTGCGTGGAAGCCGCAGTATCGGCGATCGGTCGCTGTTCAGCTATCCGGACGGAAAGGCGTACTACGAAGCGCTGACCCGGAAGAAGGCCAGCGAAGATGTTTCACCGCAGGAAGTATTCGATTATCTGACCAAGGCAGTCACCGACTGTTACAACTATACGCTGGATGTCGCGCTCAATGCGGGCAAGTCAGATCCGCAGGAAGTCATCTCCACGATGAAGACACCGACGGAGATGCTCGACTATCTGCGGGAACACCTGGAAGGCTTCCCGAAGGGACCGGAGCTCAACTATACCGCATCCTACCTCGATCCGAGCGTTGCCAACCCGAGCGTCATGGCGTACTACATGACAACCCCGATCGATGACGTCACGGAAAACGTCATTCGTGTCAACGGCACCAACATAAAAGAAGAAGACATGAACACGCTGTACTATACACTGGCCCATGAAGGCTTCCCGGGACATCTGTATCAGTTCACGTGGTATTACAATCAGCCGGATATGAATCCGATCCGTCATGATCTTGATATGATCGGTTATACCGAAGGCTGGGCACAGTATGTTGAGAAAATCATGCTGAACCGTTCCCCGCTGAATCCGATCGCCCAGGAAATGACCGCCATGAATGTCTTCCTTGGCTACTGCCTGCAGGCAGCGGCGGATGTCGCAGTCAACGGTCTTGGCTATGATGAGAAAACTCTCGCCGTGTGGGCGGAATCCACCGGACTCAGCGGAATCGATATGAAGCCGATCTATGAGGCAGTCGCAGATGCGCCGGGACAGATCATCCCGTACGGCTATGGACTTGCCCGCTTCTGGGAACTCCGCGAGCGCACCCAGTCGGCACTTGGCGAAAACTTCGACATGGAAGATTATCATCTCCAGATCCTTACCAACGGACCGCGCAGCTTCGACATCGTTGAAGAAGATCTGCAGCGCTACGTTGAAGGAAAGGGAGCGGAGATGCCCGAGGGATTTACCTTCTTCGAAAGTGAACGCGGTGAAGGTATGAAAAGCGTGAGCGGCATCCTCAGTTTCATCGAAGAGCACAAGGTTGCGATCGGATTCGGCATTCTTGCGGTTGGTATTCTGATCCTTGTGCTGGTCTTCCTGCTTCTCCGTGCAATCTTCCGTGCTCTCTTTGGAAGAAGAAAGAAATAACAGGAGTACGACACTGATGAAAAAGAAACGGATACCGCTGTTCTCCGGCTGGCGCAGACGGCATGAGGAAGCACGGCGGGAAGAAGCGCACAAAATGATTGTGACCAATCTGGAAAAAACCATGAAACAGCAGCGTGCCCGGGTGCTGAAGGTGACGGAAAAGCCAACGCAGGAACCGGTTCAGGAAACATCTGAGGACACACAGAAGTAAGAAAAAAACTGTGCTAGAATAATCTCGATAAGGCAGAAGAGGAAAATCATATGTTTAGACGTTTTATTGGAGCTGCAGTCGCATCTGCGGCAGCAATCGGAATTACGGCAGTCGTAAAGCTGATGCTTGACGAAGAAAACAAAAAAGCGGAAGAAGAGCCGGAAGACGAAAACGAAGTTCGGTTCATCTCCATCGATGACGGCGGAAAAGAACCAGAGAAAGCCGCAGAGGAAGCACCTGCGGAAGCGAAAGCACCGGAGTACTCCAAGGAAGTCAATGAGATTGCGGAACTCTATCCGTATCTTGCGAAGGACTTCATCGCCGAGCAGCTTGGACGGAATGAGGTATTCAACCAGCAGTATCCGGAAGACAGTCTGATCAAGATCACCCACAAGGCGAAGTTTGACAGCACGGATACCGTACGGGATTTCACGAAGATCGGAGAGGACAACGGATACTTCTCTGAGATGCTGAATGAAAACGAAGCGACCATCAGCCGCAAGATCTTCACAGAAGACGGATCCATTCTTTCGGACATCTACAATGTCGCCAATCAGGTTGCGTGCCTGAAGGGCATTTACGAAGGATACAACATCGAACTGTAATCCAGTCGGAACCATTGGTTTATAACAGGGCGGAATCGTATGATTCCGCCCGTTTTCGTGCATTGTTTGGGTTTGTAAATACCCGATAGGTTGGTATAATGAGTAGGATTTTGAGGAAACCATGAAAGCTGTTGAAGTTAAAAATCTGACATTCTCTTATGACCAGCAGAAAAACGCCGTCGAAGACGTTTCCTTTTCCTTGGAAAAAGGCGTCTATGCGACCATCATCGGTCATAACGGCAGCGGAAAGTCCACCGTTGCCAAACTGATCACCGGACTGCTGGAAAAGAAGAGCGGAACCATCCTGATTGAGGGGCTTGAACTCAACGATGAGAACCTGCGTGAACTGCGCAACCGGATCGGTATTGTATTCCAGAACCCGGACAACCAGTTTATCGGCTCAACGGTACGGGATGATATTGCGTTCGGTCTGGAAAACCATTGCATACCGCAGACGGATATGGATGGCATCATCAACGAGTTTGCGGAGAAGGTCCGGATGACGAAATATCTGGATCATGAGCCGACCCGTCTTTCAGGCGGTCAGAAACAGCGGGTTGCGATTGCCGGTGTGCTTGCGATGCATCCGGATGTGATCGTCTTTGATGAGGCGACCAGTATGCTGGACCCGCAGGGCAAGGATGAAATCAAGAAACTGATCCGCAATCTGCATAAGGATAAGGGTCTGACGATTCTTTCCATTACGCATGATATTGAGGAAGTAACCGCAAGTGATTATGTCATTGCGATGAACCGCGGAAAAGTTGCGCTCTGCGGAACACCGGAAGAGATTTTCAAAGATACGGACAAGCTCCGCAGTGTCAATATTGCGCTTCCGTTTGCACTGCAGTTTGAAGAGGAACTGCAGCGCTGCGGGGTCAAAATGAATCGAACAATAACAATGGAAGGGTTGGTGGAAGAGCTGTGCCGATTACATTCGAACATGTAAGTCATATTTACGGCGAAGGTACGCCGTTCCGCTATGTTGCCCTGGAAGATACGAACCTTACGATTCGTGACGGTGCGTTTACCGCGCTGATCGGACAGACCGGTTCGGGCAAGAGCACGCTTGTTCAGCATATCAATGCGCTGCTTCTGCCGGCGAGCGGTACCGTTTATGTACTGGACCGGGAAATCAAAGCGGGCACGGAGCCCAAGGGGCTCAAGAGCCTGCGCCGGGATGTCGGCCTTGTATTTCAGTTTCCGGAATACCAGCTGTTTGAGGAAACGGTACTGAAAGACGTGGCGTTCGGCCCGAAGAACTTCGGTGCCACACAGGAAGAGGCGGAACGCAGAGCCAAGGAAGCCCTGCGCATGACCGGACTTGGAAAAGAATACGAAGAACGCTCTCCGCTGGAACTCTCCGGCGGCCAGAAGCGCCGTGTTGCCATTGCGGGTATCCTTGCGATGGATCCGAAGGTTCTGGTTCTGGATGAGCCGACCGCAGGTCTTGATACAACCGGTGCGATGTCGATGATGAAGCTGTTCCGGGATCTCAACCGCAAACACGGAAAGACCGTCATCATGATCACACATGATATGGAACAGGTATTTTCCTATTGCGATGAGGTCGTCGTCATGGACCACGGAAAGGCCGTCATTCATGAAGACGTGCAGACCTTCTTCCATGATTCCTCCAAATGCAGGGAACTGAATATTCTTCCCCCGGCGGTCATCCGTCTGCGCGATGAACTGCGCGCAAAGGGATTTGAGATCGGCGATGACGTCAGAGAACTGCATGCCCTTGCGGCGTGCGTGGCGAAGCAGGTGAAACATCATGGGTAACATTACACTCGGGCGGTATATCCCGCTGGATTCACCGATTCACCGGATGGATCCCCGCGCCAAGATCGGTGCGATGCTGCTGGTGCTGATCGCAATCTTCTTTCCGGCCGGATGGCTCGGTTACGGAATCATCTTTGCGGCAGTCAGTATTGTAATCTTCATGTCGCATCTCAACGTCGGCTATATCTGGAAGTCCATGAAGCCGATGCTGATCATGCTGGTATTCCTGCTTATTATCAATATTCTTGTCGTTCATACCGGTACGCCGTTATTCTCCATCGGTCCGGTAACGATCTATACCGATGCGGTGATTCAGACGCTGTACATCGTGGTGCGCCTGCTTCTGATGATCATGATCACCACATGTCTTACCGCAACGACCAAGCCGCTGGAAATGACCCTCGGTCTCGAAGACCTTCTGAAACCGTTTGAGAAGATCGGGGTTCCGTCGCATGAAATCGCCATGCTGATATCCATTGCCCTGCGCTTCATTCCGGATCTCATCGATGAGACCAACCGGATCATCAAGGCGCAGGAAAGCCGCGGCGTGGATCTCAAGGAAGGAAAGCTCATGGAGCGGGTCGGCGCCATTCTGTCGCTGATCGTTCCGCTGTTTGTCAGTGCATTCCAGCGGGCAGAGGACCTTGCCAACGCGATGGAAGCCCGCGGCTATCAGCCGGGCGAAAAACGCACAAGATACAAGGTTCTGAAAATGCGTACACCGGACTGGCTTCTGCTTGCCGGTGCGGCACTTCTGCTTGTCGTAATGATCCTGCTTGCATATGTAATATGATCCGCTATAAATGTACGGTCGCTTATGTCGGCGCAAACTACTGCGGCTGGCAGACCCAGAAAAACGGAAACTCTGTACAGGAGTATATAGAATCCGCCCTCGAGCGGATTTTTGACAGTCCGGTACGGATCATGGCGGCCGGACGCACGGATGCCGGCGTCAGCGCCTGGGGCCAGGTGTTCCAGTTTGATTCGGAGAAAGACATCGGAGAGCGCAAGCTGATGGGCGCAATCAACGGCTTTCTGCCGAAGGATATCCATATCCGCAGCGTGGAAAAGAAAGATCAGCTGTTTCATGTGCGCTACTGCGTGAAGTCAAAGCAGTATGACTACCGGATCAATTTCGGCGAATATGATGTGTTCACCCGTGACAGTGCATATCAGTGCCCGTACCCGGTGGATGTGAAGAAGATGGAGGAAGCTGCACAGTATTTTGTGGGGACGCATGATTTTACGTCCTTCAATTCCAATACACTGAAGGAAACACCGGACCAGGTGCGCACAATTGAGTCGATCACCTTTCATCAGGACGGCGATATGCTTACCATCTCCTACCGGGGCAGAGGATTTCTGCGCTATATGGTTCGCATGATGACTGCGGCACTGCTGGAAGTCGGTCGGGGAAGAATGGAACCGGAGAATATCAAAGTCCTCCTTGAGGCAAAATCCAAGACGGTTGCACGCCGCAATGCGCATCCGGAGGGACTGACCCTGAAGGAAATCACATACTTTGATGTGCTGGCGGAAACCTCACAGCTGACTGTCCGGGAAGTGCTTCCGGAAGACAGCGAAGCACTGGAAGGCATGCCGTTTGAGTATGTGCTTGCGGACCGGCATACCGATCAGGTATACGGCAGCTATACCGAAGGCCCGGCCGGCGCGGTGATCACACTGTTCGGCGACTGTGATATGGATGAACTGAAGCTGATCCGCGAACAGCTGCTGGACCGGCAGAAACAGAAGGGGGAAACCCGGGGAATGCTGGTGGTATTGCGGGAGACGAAGACCGCGGAAACGGAAATGAAGGTATTTGCGTCATGAGAAAGCCAATTCTGTTTGTAATGATCGGACTGCCTGCCTCGGGAAAGTCGACCTTCCTGAAACGGCTGAACGCAGTCGCCGTATATTCTGCGGACGCTTTGCGCGGAGAGTGGTTCGGCGATGAAGGCCTGCAGTACAACGATGCGTTTATCCGGAAACAGGGCGCGGACCCGTCGGCACTGAGCGACCGCGAGAAAGAGCGGATCGCCAATCCGCTGGTCTGGGAGGAAGTATTCCGCCGCGTCGAACAGGCGCTTGCGGAAGGGAAGGACTGTGCGATCGACGGAACGAATGCTTCGAAATGGGTGCGGAAAAACATCATCAGACGGTTCCGGAAATACGCAGGGATCTGCGGTATCTGGTTCAAAACGGATTTCGAACGCTGTATCGAACGGGACGCTGCACGGCCGCGCACGGTCGGCGAAGATGTTCTGCGGCGGATCGCGGGAACCTTTGAGATCCCGCATCTGGAAGAGGGATTTGACGCCATGGAGGAACGGGATGAAAACGGAAACCTTCTGCGCCGGCAGGCAAAGGAATGGTTCAGGGATGCGGAATTGCCGGAATAACCTTGCAAAACACCGGAAACAGTGGATTTATGCCGTGATTCGGCATAAAAATCATTGACTCCGGTTTTTTGTTTGCATAGAATAATACTTGGCTCTTTTCAGCCAAATGTGGCCCCGGTAAAACCACATATGGAGGATATTGAAAATGATGCGTCAAACTACGATGATCAAGCCGAGTGAAGTCAAGCGCACATGGTATGTCGTTGATGCGGCTGACTGCACACTTGGACGTCTTGCATCTCAGGTAGCGTCGGTTCTTCGCGGTAAGAACAAGCCGACCTACACCCCGCATGTTGACTGCGGTGACTATGTTATCGTCGTCAATGCGGACAAGGTAAAGATTTCCGGAGATCAGGATGCGAAGAAATTCTACTACAGCCACTCGATGTATCCGGGAGGACTCCGCGTACGTTCCACAAAGGAAATGCGTGAGAAGTTCACTGTTGAATGGGTCGAGAAGGCAATCAAGGGAATGCTTCCGCATAACAAGCTCGGAGATGAGATGCGCCGTCATGTATTCGTTTATGAAGGCCCGGATCATCCGCATGCAGCTCAGAAGCCTGTCGAGCTGAAGATCAAAGACTAAGGAGAGGAGATAGACAATGGCAACGAAGAAGAAAGCGGCAGTTACCTACATCGGTACAGGACGCCGCAAACAGTCCACAGCCCGTGTCTTTATGACTCCCGGCACAGGCACAATCACGGTCAACGGAAAGACTCTGGAAGAGTATCTCCCGCAGGCAACACTGCGTATGATCGTAAACAGCCCCCTCGTAACAACCGAGACAGTGGGCCAGTTCGATATTAAGATCAATGTCGTAGGCGGCGGTTACGCCGGCCAGGCAGGTGCGATGCGCCACGGTATCGCGCGTGCTCTGATCGAGGCAAGCGAAGACTACAGACCTGCTCTTAAGAAGGCTGGATTCCTGACACGTGATGCTCGCGAGAAGGAACGGAAGAAGTACGGACTCAAGGGCGCTCGCCGCGCACCGCAGTACTCCAAGCGTTAATCAGGGCGATAAAGCACAGTGGTTCATTCCACTGTGTTTTTTTATGGTTTTCTGAATTTTTTTCCTCCTTACGCGGGGGATTTTTTAGTTTGCGGGCAATAAGAATAACAGGAGGTGTTTCTGTTATGAAACGAAAACTGAAAACCTGGGTAAAAATCACAATCGGCATCGCATCACTGACTGCACTTTCCGCCGCTGCCAGCTGCAGTAATACGGCACTGACTGCGGTTCCTGCCCGTCCGGGTACGGCGGTGCATGTACTGCCCGCGGACAAGAAGACACCGATCCGGAAAACCGGCGCAGCGGGAGAAAAACATGTGCGTCCCGGACAGCTGACAGGTCAGGACGGCACCCTGTATGTACCGCAGCTGGTAAAGGAAGTGGTGAATATCTGATGAATCTTGGATCTGGCATGATGACTCTTCTTCAGAAGGAAGAGGTCCGTCTTGGACGGGAAGAGGAACTCAGTGAGGAGGCGATTGCGCTGTACGCGGATCCGCATCTGAATTATCTTCAGATGAACCGTCTGCGAACTGCATTGAAGGAAGGAATGGAACCGGACGTGCTGCGTCCTGCCGCAAAACCATGGATCCCGGTCTGGCATATGGAAGAACTGATTGAAGAACTGAAAGCCGGAAACACTCCGGAGATTCCCCGCAGGCCATTTCCGGTGCGCAGGGTGCTGACTGCGGCAGCTGTGATTCTTCTGGTCCTGCCGCTGCCGCTGCTTGCGGAACCGGAAGAGGATCCGGTGCTTGAACTGACCGCTCCGGAGGTGAAGCTTGCCTGCGGAATGCAGTTCAGTCCGCGTTCCTACGTGCGTAATGCGGAACAGTATGGGAATGAACTGATTTTGCCCGATGCCTTTACGGCAGACCGTCCGGAGACCCGCCTTGTGCAGTATCAGCTGAAAGGAAAGGGGAGTGAGATAAAGAAGAATCTTCGGATCCGCGTTGTGGATGAGACGCCGCCGGAGCTGAAACTGAATACAGAAAAAACAGAGCTTCTGAGAGAAACTCCGTTTTCCTGTCAAAGTTATGTATTCAGTGCAGTGGATGCGGTGGACGGCGATCTCAAAGCGGATGTGCACTGCAGTAATGCACTGCAGGATCAGGAAACGCAGACCGTGGAGTATACCGTAACCGACCGTGCCGGAAATACCGCGCGGACAATGCTTACCGTTCATTTTGCGGATTATGGAGAAACCATCGGGACTTCCAGGCCCGAAACGGTTTCTTACACACCGGCGCCGGTTTACCGTCCGGCACCTGTTTTCTCGACGCCGGTTCCGCAGACCGCACCGGCAGAAATCGAACCGCTGTTATCCTGAGATATCCTTTGCGCCGCGCAGGCCGTAAGCGGATTCCGCATTGCGGGCCGCATTGAGAATTGCCTCAGACATGGCATAGGCGGCAAGAATTCCGACCGCGGTGACATCCGCGGGAACCGTACCTGTGGTCATCGCATGAATACTGTCGCCGTCATACATGGTATGCGCAGGGCAGATGGAGCGGGCATAGCCGTCATGCGCCATCGCCGCAACCTTGCATAAATGGGCTTTGGAAAGATCCGCGTTGGTCAGAACGACCGCAATCGCGGTGTTCTTCTGAAACGGGTTTACACCGATTTCAACGATATCATCCATGATCAGTTCCGCAGCTTCGCTGACGGGTTTTCCGGAATGCGGTCCTGCGGCGACGGTTCCGGTCTTCCAGTCAATGACTGCGCCAAACGGATTTGCGGCAATCAGCGCACCGACTTTCAGGTCACCTGCCTGCAGGGCAAATGCACCGAGTCCGGATTTCATGATGTGTTCGGGGCCGGCGAACTTTCCGCAGGATGCGCCGGTTCCGGCACCGTAGTTTCCCTGTTTGAAATTGCCGGCGTTCATGCATGCCTGATAGCCAAGTTCTTTATCGGGGCGCACGGACGCATCACCGACCGCAAGATCAAACAGGCAGGATTCACAGACGATCGGCACAACGCCGCTTCCGGTCGGAAAGCCAATGCCGCGTTCTTCGAGATAACGCACAACGCCGATCGATGCCTCAAGACCGAATGCACTGCCGCCGCTCAGAAGCACCGCATTGACCGCTTCGTTATCCGCAAGCGGGTCGAGCAGTGCGGCTTCCCGCGATGCCGGTGCACCGCCGCGGATATCCAGTCCGGTGCGTGCTGCCCTGTCCGCAAGAATTACCGTGCAGCCGGTGCCGGCTTCCGGATATTCTGCATTTCCGATGCGGAATCCTTCAATTTCCGTAATATCAATTTCCTTCCAGCCCTTCATGTTTGATTTCCTCCAGTATCTGTAGTTCTTCTTCATTCAATGACCGGGCTTTCAGCAGGTCCGGCCGTTTTGTCATGGTTTTCCGCAGGGACTCTTTCAGCCGCCAGAGGCGGATCTTCTCCGCATGTCCGCTGCGCAGAACGTCCGGCACATCCATCCCCTGAAAGGATGCAGGGCGGGTATACTGCGGGTATTCCAGAAGTCCGTTTTCAAAGGATTCCTCCGCCGTGCTGTCGGCACGGATCGTGCCGTCCAGCAGGCGGATCAGGGAATCCGTGACTGTCATGGCAGGCAGCTCACCGCCGCTCAGGATATAGTCACCGACCGAGATCTCCTCATCGACCGCGGTCATGATGCGCTCATCCATGCCTTCATAATGCCCGCAGATCAGAATGAGGTCACCGGATTCCTTCAGCCGGTGTGCATCCGCCTGATGATATGTCGACCCGGTGGGCGTAAATGCGATGACTCTGCTCTGCGGGGTGCGGCATTTGTCCAGCGCCCGGAAGACCGGTTCACACCGCAGGATCATTCCGGCACCGCCGCCGTAGGGGCTGTCATCGATATGGCGGAAACTTCCGTCCGCGTAATCTTTCAGATCAATGATTTCAAGATCCAGCAGCCCGCGTTCCATTGCCCGCACGGTCAGAGGATGACGGAGAAAACTTTCAAACTGATCCGGAAAGATGGTAAGAATACGAATTCGCATGTCTTTATTATAGCGGTCCTGTCCGCTTCCGACGATAACTCCCGGAAAGGAACCATGGCAGGTTATAATGCATTTAAAGAGAGTATTTCGTTACAGGGAGAATTGAATGATGTTTGAGGGGTATGATTTTTCCGATTTCTGGGAAAGGGCACCTGTATCCGGAGACGGATTTGAAATGAATCCGCCGGATGATGCGCTGATTCAGAAGATCGAGACAACACTGGGTTATAAACTGCCCGCGTCCTATATCTGGCTGATGAAACAGCGTAACGGCGGATATGTGAAGAAGTGTGAATTCCCGTGGAGCGATAATCCGGATGAAAACTTTTATATTTCTTCCATTATGGGCATCGGCTATGAAAAGTATTCGCTGTGCGGGAAGTTCGGCAGCCAGTTCTGGATCGATGAATGGGAGTATCCGCCGATCGGTGTTGCGGTATGCGATACGCCTTCGGCAGGACATGAAATGGTATTTCTGGACTATCGTGCATGCGGGCCGCAGGGAGAACCCTCCGTTGTCTGTGTGAATCAGGAAGCGGATTATGCGATCGTACCGCTTGCGGAGAACTTTGAAGCATTCATCAGGAGTCTGAGGTAAGTCATATGGAACGTGGACTTCTGAGAAAAGCACTGGTCCGCTATTTTGCGGGTGTTGTCCTGATGGGGCTTCTGCTGTTTGTGCCGGCAGGATCCTTCACCTGGTTTCACGGCTGGCTGATGATGGGCATTCTGTTTGTGCCGATGCTGGGAGCGGGAATTGTGATGTATTTCACGGCACCGGATCTTCTGCGCAGCCGGCTGTCGGTCGATGAGAAGGAAACGGAACAGAAACAGGTTATCGGATACAGCGGACTGATGTTTATTGCGGCGTTTGTCCTTGCCGGACTCAATGAACGGTTTCACTGGACCACGCTGCCGGTGTGGATGCCGTATGCGGCGGCTGTGGTCTTTCTGCTTGGTTATCTGTTATTTGCGGAAGTGCTGCGGGAAAACCGGTACCTGTCGCGTACCGTTGAAGTGCAGGAAGGACAGAAGGTGGTGGATACCGGACTGTACGGCGTTGTCCGTCATCCGATGTATTTCGCAACGGTGCTTCTGTTTCTCAGTATGCCGCTGGTGCTGAACTGCTGGCCGTCGTTTGTGATCATGCTGGGATATTTTCCGATCATCGCAAAGCGGATCCGCAATGAAGAAGCGGTACTGGAAAAGGAACTGGATGGCTATGCGGAATACCGGAAGAAGGTGAAATATCGTCTTCTGCCATACATCTGGTGAACGAAATCAGAATGGGAACTGCACATGCAGTTCTTTTCCTTTACGGCATACAGAAGAGAATCATTTTCCTTCCGCACATCAGATAAGGTAGACTGAAAACGGTGAACCCCAGGAGGTACGGATATGATACTGATCGTGGAAGGAATGGCAATGTGCCTGATCATACTGATGGTATGTGTAGTTGGTATTGCGACGGACGGTCCGGTCGGACTGGTGAACTTCTATGAAGAGGATGTGCGGCAGCGGGTTGTGGAACTCGGTCTTACCACACCGGAAAAGATCAACCGCAGAGCAATGATTTCCGGGATCGCGGTATTTATTCCGATGCTTATACTGATTCCGTATATGGTATACGGGCTGAACGGCGCAGCCGGATTCCGGCAGGGATTCGCACAGATGCTGGTGATTGGAATGATCTACGGCCTGTTTGACCGTTTCTTTATTGACTGGTACTGGGTGGAACGGACCAATGCATGGAATATTCCGGGCACAGAAGATCTGAAGCCGTATATTCCGACAAAAACAAAGATCCGGAAATGGACCGGAACACTGGTCGGATTCCCGCTGCTGTTTGCGCTGATCGCATGGGTCATGACCCTGTTTGGAAAGTAATACCGGAGGAGTTTGCGGCAATGACGGATGTAATGGAGAAAAACAGACGCTTTTACGAAACGCAGGTCAGAGAACTGATTCATACCCGGTTTGCGGAATTTGAAAACCGGATTGCGGTCGGCATTGCCGGGGAAGGATCAGACTGTTTCGGCTATGATGATGAGATTTCCAGAGACCACGATTTCGGAACCGGTGTCTGCCTCTGGCTGACAGATGGGGATATGGAACGGTTCGGTGCGGAGCTTTCCGTTGCCTACAATGAACTTGTGGACAGTACGGAGCGGTCCTATTACACGGAACGTCTGCGGGAGCGCAGAGGTGTCATGACGATTCATGACTTCTACTCCGATATTCTTCACATAGACTGTGATATTGAACACTGCAGACTCTCGGAAGAGGACTGGTACCGCCTGGATCATTCGTGTCTGAAGACTGCGGTCAACGGCGAAGTATACCGGGATGATCCGGGAGTCTTTACCGCCTTCCGGAACTATCTGCTTGGCTATTATCCGGACCGTATCTGGCGGATGCGGCTGGCGGAACAGCTTCATAAATACGCGTCCGCACTGCAGGTCAATTATGCCCGCTGTATGTCACGCGGTGATCTGGTCGCGGCGGAGCTCTGCCGGGCGCAGGGCGTGGAGTCCGCAATGGAACTGTTCTTTCTGCTGAAGCGGGAATATCCGCCGTATTACAAATGGACGTATCGCGCGCTGACAGAACGGGATGAAGAAGGAATCCTGTCCGCACGGATCAGGGAACTTGCGGAAGAGAAACTCAATAAAGAGGCATGGAACGGGACAGGATACCATCCCAACCGGCAGAATTATAAGGACCGGATTGTTTCGCTGTCTGAGGAGATTGCGTCGGACCTGGAATTCATGATGTCGGATATGGGACTGATCTCCATGCGCAGCCGGTATCTAGAGATCCATGTGAATGAAGTGCTGAACGAACACAATCCGCAGTAAAATACAGAGGTTAAGAAAGGGAAAAACAGTTATGAAAATCTCAGTCAGATATTATACGAAAACGGGAAATACAAAGCGGCTTGCGGAGGCAATCGCAGACGCAGTCGGCGCAGAAGCGCTGCCCATCAGTGAACCGATCACAGAGCCGGTTGATATCCTGTTCCTGGGAAACTCCTATTACGCATTCACCATTGATCCGGAAGTAAGGGAATTCATCCGGGGACTGGATAAAAACAAGGTCGGAAAGATTGTGAACTTCGGTTCTGCGGCGATGCTGAATTCGACCTATAAGAAGGTCAAGGCAGAGGCAGACAAAGCCGGAATTCTGATGGATACCCGGGAGTTCCACTGTAAGGGTGAATTCAAGGGCATTCATAAAGGCAAGCCGGATGCGTCTGATATGAAGGCTGCGGCAGACTTTGCGAAGAGCATTGTTTCGTGACCTGCGTGAATGAAACATAACGGAATCTATTATAATCACGTAGTGCAAAACAACGGAGTGAGGTGACAAACGATGGTTAAAGATAAGAAGACGGCATTCGTAATATTTGTGGTGATCTTTATGGCTCTCTGGAATCTGCTGGATTTTCTGTACTGCACAGTCATCACAAAAGCAGGCTATCAGTTTAGAACATCAACGGATCTTCTGATTCCGCTTGGGATGGCACTGGTGCTCGGTTATCTGCAGTTTCTGAGAAACGAATAACGCCGGGATTGAACACAGACTGATTTCATGAGGATGCGCCTAATATTCGGGCGTATCCTTTTCTCTTTGGAACGGTATAATTGTGAACGGGTGAGGAATTCTGAATTGTCGGGTTCTGATCACAGGATTGAAGTTTCCTGAAAAATGAGGAGGTTATTTATGAAGAAGATATTGAAAGCATTTCTGGCGCTTGCGTGCATGACTGCACTGGCTGCCTGCGGTTCCAAAAAGCAGGATACAGCAGCGGTGGAGATCGATTACGGCAGTTCCGAACTGTATACCAAAGAAGATATGGACGAAGCAATAAAGCTGATCCAGGAGGAATTCAGTAAATGGGAAGGCTGTGAACTCCACAGCATTGCATACACTTCCGACGATGACTGCAATGAGGACAATATCGCCTGGATGAATCAGCTGGAAGCCGCAGGTGATGCAAAGGAGACCTTCACACAGTGCATTCAGTTCAAGAGTAATTTCCACTCTCCCAAAGAAGGCGGCGGTGCCTGGAATCCGGATCAGGAATATACGGACTGGGGCTGGTGGCTTGCGCGGGCAGACGGCGGCAAGTGGAAACTCATGACATGGGGATATTAATCCTGCCCAAAGAGATAAAAAATCGGATGGTTCATCCGATTTTTTGATTATCCGTAAAACTGTTTTATCCGCAGTATTAAACCTCTTTCGGCAATAACAGATTCAGCAGCATCGCCGTAACGAATACGACTGCGACAACATTCTGAGAGAAAATCGTCTGAATGGACGTCGGGAAACTGTCCCAGATACCGATTTCCGTGGATGCGATGAAACCGATCGCAATCGACAGGCTCAGCGCGACAATCAATCTGTTGCGCGGCGTAAAGCCGGCTTTCGCGATCATTTCCATGCCGGAAACCAGAATCTGACCGAGCACCATAAGCATGATGCCGCCGATGACCGGTCGCGACCATCGCTCCCTGAATCAGATTCAGAACCGTCTCGTGCGGCAGAAACGGAACTGCCGCAGAGGTAATGATGGTGATCGGAGTGACATTAGTCACAAACATTGCGAGAATCTGTTGCAGGGAATATGGCAGAACACGGCGGAGGGAACATTTTCCCTCCAGCTGATAAAGTTCATCTGACTGTTTCAGTGTGCTCATAAAATTCAATTCCTGTTACTTACACATAATATACGAAGAAAGCGGTGCTTTGCACCGGATGTTGAATGCATGAAGGTTCTGTGTGATCAGAAGTGCCTCAATTTCCGCATAAAGAGATACACTGATAGATATGAAAGATATCGGATTAAAAAAACAGAGGATTTGAAAATGAAGAAAACAGGGGAGTTTGTCGGCAGAAATATGGCATGGATCGTACTGGTCATTGCGGCCATGACACTTTTTATTCCTGAAACAGGACTCTGGGTCCGTACATCATGGATCAACTATCTTCTGATGATTGTCATGTTCGGAATGGGACTGACGACGAAACCGTCGGATTTTGCGGTCGTATTCAGAAGACCGAGGGATGTCATAACGGGATGCGCGGCACAGTTTATCGTAATGCCCCTGCTTGCATATCTGCTGGGAAAGGCATTCCGCCTGGATGATGCGCTGCTGGTGGGAGTGATTCTTGTCGGCACCTGTCCCGGCGGCACCTCCAGCAATGTCATAACCTATCTTTCAGACGGAGATACTGCGCTTTCGGTCGGGATGACCGCAATCAGTACATTCCTGGCACCGGTCCTTACACCCGCGCTGACCTATCTCTACCTGAGGACGACTGTAAGTGTGAATGCCCTTGCGATGTTTCTGTCCATCATTCAGGTTGTGATTGTGCCGATCGGACTGGGACTGCTGATCAACCGGTTGTTTGGAACATACACACAGAAGATCAAAGATTCATTACCCGTGGTGTCAGTGACCGCAATCTGTCTGATTGTTGCGGCGGTTGTATCCCATAACAGCGCAAAGATTCTGTCTACCGGCGCCGTTATCTTTGCGGTTGTGATTCTGCATAATCTGCTTGGCTACCTCTGCGGGTATCTGATCGGCATTCTGTTTGAGATGGATCTGCCCAGAAGGAAAGCCGTTGCAATCGAAGTGGGAATGCAGAACTCCGGGCTTGCGACAACCCTGGCCGGCTCAGCGTTTCCAAATCTTGCCATGGCGACCGTTCCGGGAGCGGTCTTCTCCGTATGGCATAATATTTCCGGCGCGATGCTGGCGGGGTGGTTTAACCGCAGACACGGCAGTGAGAATGTATAAATTTAATTAACTGATACAATCAGATACAGAGAGGTTTGATTTATGAAGATGAACAGGCGTTTGCTGTCGGCAGGGCTTGCGGCATTTCTGCTGTGGGGCTGCGGTGAGGCAAAGAGCGCATACCGATATGAACTGGCAGACGTGCATCCGGTCAAAGGAAGACAGGGAATCTGTACGGAAGATGGAAACTACTGGGTGAGCGGATCGGGAACCCTGGAAAAATATGACTCCAGATGGAGCCTTATCGCAGAGAATAAGGAACCGTTTGAAGGATATTCCCTGGAAGTCAACCATATCGGGGACATTGACGTATACAACAACGAGCTGTATCTCGGCGTGGAATACTTCATGGACGGGGAAGGAAAAAATATACAGGTCGCCGTCTATGACGGAGATACGCTGAAACTCAAGCGGGTCTTTCCGTTCCGTGCCGATACCGGACAGCTGGAGTGCAGCGGCATTGCGGTAGACCCGGATTCCCGGACGGTATATATGACTTCCTGGATCGATGATGAATCCAGTGAATATCTGTATATGTATGACCTCGATACCGGGGATTACAAGGGGAAACTGAAGATGCAGCCGGCGCTGAAGTGGCTTCAGGGCGTCGCATACTATGACGGCAGTCTGTATGTCACAAGCGATGACGGAGATGCGGATGATAACAAACCGGATCACATGTACCGGGTAGATGTTTCAGAGAATAAGGAAACCGGAACGGTCGTACTGGAAAAGACATTTGATGATGTGACAAAGCAGGGAGAAATCGAAGGGCTGACATTTGACAAGGCGCTTGGACAGTTTCTTCTGCTGTACAACCGCGGCGCAAGAATTATTGCCGGAATGCCGACCGGATTCTATGAGGGCTACACGGAAGAAATACATGAAGTATTCGTGTATGACATGAAGAAAAACTGAATGGTCTGACTGTCTGAGAAAACGAAAATAATCGAAGAACTGGAATGTATGCATGAATTGAGATTATAAAAAACAGGCATAAAGAAAGGGGAATCAATGATTCCCCTGTTTTTAGTGGAGCTAAGGAGGATCGAACTCCTGACCCCCTGCTTGCAAAGCAGGTGCTCTCCCAGCTGAGCTATAACCCCATGTATATTTAATCTGAAGTGAATCAAGTGGGCCTGAATGGACTTGAACCAACGACCTCACCCTTATCAGGGGTGCGCTCTAACCACCTGAGCTACAGGCCCATTCGCTTCAGACGCTTAATCATATTACCCCGCACATCTGACAAAGTCAACAACAAAAATAAAAATTTTTTAAAAATTTTTCGGGCTGTTTTTTTGGCTGAAAATCACCGCTTTCTTTGCCCTGAGGTGACGGGGATGCTTCCTGACCGCTGCGGGAGGTATCATAAATAATATCATTTACGCGCACAGAAGGAATCGGGTAGAATAGGGAACCGTATACGGAGAAAGCATATGGAAAGTTTTATCACCTGGTTCATGAATACGATCGGGCAGTACATATCAAAAGAACTCGCGGTATTTCTTGTCAGTATGGTGCCGCTGGTGGAAGAGCGCGGCGGCCTGCTTCTGGCAAGCATGCTGGGAATTCCGATGTGGAGAGGAATTCTCTTCTGCGTGCTTGGAAACATCTTCCCGATTCCGTTCATTCTGCTTTTTATTAAGAAGATCTTTCACTGGATGGCAGACCATCACATGTCAAAACTGGTTGTGAAGATGGAAGAGAAGGCCGCAAAGAACAAACCGAAGATCGACAAGTACGGTCAGCTCGGTCTGATTCTGTTTGTCGGCATTCCGCTGCCGGGAACCGGTGCCTGGACCGGCGCGCTGGTCGCATCGCTGTTTGATATGGACCTGAAACGTGCCAGTCTTTCGATTCTGCTTGGCATCTTCCTTGCGGCAGTAATCATGACAGTTGTTTCCTACGGTGCACTCGGAAGTCTGTTCTGATCACAAAAAAAGCCTTGACCCTGCGGAAACATGCGCTATAGTTGTACCAAGCTGAGGGGATTTGACTGACTTGGCTCGGGGTTCGTTTTTCTCCACTGCCCAGGCAACAGCACTGGTAAAATATGACGGTGCGGCGACCGGGGACGTGTGAAAGCGAACACGAAAATCCTGCAGGCACGAAGTCTGCTGAACATAAAACCATCAGAAGTTATTACGGACCAAAGCTGCGAAATGCAGCTTTTTACTTTGTAATTGCTATAATGAAGGCATGTTGGACTATACCGCATTGATTGTGGCTGCCGGCGCGGGAACGCGCATGGGGCTTGGATACAACAAGGCCTATTACCGGATGGCAGACGGAAAGACGATTCTCGAACATACGATGGACTGCTTCCTGCAGGATGAAGACTGTAAGGAGATTGTCGTGGTTACGGATTCCGAGAATTTTTATCACGCCTTGGGACCGGATACGATCGGAAAGATCGTTGTCGTGCAGGGCGGCGCTTCCCGGGAGGAAAGCGTCTGGAACGGCATGAAGGCAGTGCTTTGCGATACCGTATTTGTACATGACGGCGCACGGCCGTTTCTGCCGGAAGAGTGCCTCAGCGCATTGAAAAGCGTAATGGAAACGGAAGACGCTGCCTGTCTGATGGTTCCCTGCAAGGATACGATCAAGGTGGTGGCGGACGGGTGGATTGAAAAAACGCTGCCGCGCAGCACCCTGATGGCTGCCCAGACACCGCAGGCGTTCCGCACGGAACTCCTGATGGACTGCATGGAGAAGGCACGGCGTGATGGATTTGAGGCGACCGATGACTGTTCGATCGTGGAGGCCTATTCCGATGTAAAGATTGCGGTCGTGGAAGGCAGCTACGCAAACCGGAAGATTACTACCGTGGAAGATCTGTGAGTATTCTCACAGATTTTTTGTGCTTTTTTTGTGCCTTAAATACAAAACGGGCAAATATTACGATATGATTGATGTACGCGCGTTTTATACCGCGCATATAAGGGGGGACACCAGAAATGTCACTTGCTTCTATGAACTGGGGGATGATCCTCGGCGGCTTCGGTCTGTTCATGTTCGGTATCAAATTCATGGGCGACGGACTCAAGGCAGTTGCCGGCGACAGCCTTCGCGATTACATTCAGAAGTACACTTCCAATCCGGTATCCGGACTGGTGATCGGTATTATTCTTACGATCATCATGCAGTCCAGTTCCGCTACCTCGGCGATCTCTATCGGTCTTGTCCGTGCGGGACTGATGACACTCGATCAGGCAGCGGGAATTATTCTCGGTGCGACGATCGGTACCACGGTAACGTCATTCCTGATTTCCATTAACATCGAGAAGTATGCGATGTTCATCGTCTTTGCCGGAACGATGCTGATCTGCTTTGCGAAGCGGCGCAAGTTCATCTATTTCGGAAATGTCATCCTCGGCTTCGGCCTGATCTTCTTCGGTATGTCCGGGATGGGTGATTCCCTTGCGGCACTCAAGGAACTTCCGCAGTTTGAGGCAATTGCCATGCGGATGAGCGAGAACCCGGTACTTGCGATGCTTACCGGCGTTGTGCTGACGGCTGCCGTACAGTCTTCCGCCGCAACGATCGGTGTTGCCCAGAAGCTCTACCAGGCCGGTGCGATTACCTTCTCGGCATCGCTGCCGTTCATGTTCGGTGCCAACATCGGTACCACGATGACAGGTATTCTTGCGTCCATCGGCGGTTCCATCGAAGGCAAGCGGACCGCAGCCCTGCATACGACGCTGAACATCATCTCCACAATCTTCGGTATGATCATCCTGATTCCGTATTCCCGGTTTATCCAGTCGATTGCCGGAAATCTGAATCCGATGATGCAGATTGCGGTGGCTAACATTATATTCAAAACCGTAACGACACTGTGCTTCCTGCCGTTTGTAAAACAGCTGGTCGCATTTGTGTGCCGGATTATTCCCGATTCCGGCGAGAAACATCACCGTCTCGAACTGGAAGGTCTGGACGAAGACCTCACCAAGATCCTGCCGTCTGCGGCAGTACAGGCCTCTGAACAGGCAATTCTCCGTCTCATTGATGTCGTTCGCCTGAACCTGGTGAAGACAGATGAATTCCTGCATAAGCCGGGCACATCCGATGACAAGGATGAGTTTGATAAGACTGAAGCGATGATCAACCGCTTCGACCAGCAGATTACGGAATATCTGATCAAGCTGAACGTACAGCGTCACCTGACCAAAAAAGACCGGAACGATGTCCGCTTCCAGTTTGATGCGATCAAGAACTATGAGCGTGTCGGTGATCTGGCATCCAATCTGATTGAGTTCTATCAGATGGTAAATGATGCCGGCGATAAGTTTACCGAACATGCGCTCGGTGAAATCGACGCAATGTACAGGCAGCTTGTGGACATGTATGACCTGTCAGTTGAAATCTTTGCGACCCGGGATGAGAAGATGTATGAAGAGCTTCTCAAAATGGAACATGTGCTCGATGAGCAGGAACAGGTTGCCCGTCAGAAACATTTCGAACGGATGTCCAGCGGCATCTGTACATCACCGGTTGCCGAGTCGGTATATTCCGATATCCTCGGTACCCTGGAACGTATGGGCGATCATTGCTGCAACGTCGCAAAATCTGCGGTTACCGGTTCTGCCAGTGACCTCTCCGATGATGAAGTGATTGCCTGAAAAAAGATTTGAAATTCTGCGGCGGAAGTGGTAAAAACAGTAATGCTGAGCAGCAGAATATACGCGTAAGTCCGGGCAGGACCTGCGCGTTTTATTTTGTTCCTCATGCTTTGGCAGAAATCTCCGGATGGAGGAAATCAATGAATAACCGTTATCTTGAAACTGAATCTCTTACAACACTGATGCGCCGCTATTCCGTGCCGTGCATCATCTCACTGCTTGTCGGTGCATTGTACAACATTGTCGATCAGATCTTTATTGCCAATGCATCGTATCTTGGTTCATACGGCAACGCCGCCAATACCGTCGTCTTTCCCTTTACGGTAATTGCGCTTGCGGTTGCGGTCATGATCGGTGACGGATGCAGCACTTTTGTGAGCATGTCGCTTGGCGCCGGCAATACCGGGAATGCAAGAAAAAGCGTAGGATCTGCAGTTACGGTGCTGATCGGCTCAGGCATTCTTATCTCCGCTGTGTTTCTTCTCCTGAAAGAACCGCTGATCACATTCTTCGGCGGACATGTCAATGAACGTACATTTCTGCTTGCGTCGGAATACTTCTTCTGGATTGTGCTCGGCTTTCCGTTTTACATGTTCGGTCAGGGGATGAACCCGGTGATCCGTGCCGACGGGGATCCGCGGTATGCGATGAAGGTGACACTGATCGGCGCGTTCGCAAATATGATCCTTGACCCGATCATGATCAATGTTCTGCACATGGGAATGATGGGCGCAGCTCTTGCGACGGTGATCGGACAGATGCTCACAGCGGTTCTTACCGTACGCTATCTGCTTCATATGAATACCGTCAGTCTGCGGTATGCCGACATCCGGCTGCACCGGGATGTTCTGAACGAGTATCTTCCGCTTGGCATTACCAGTCTGCTTTCCCAGTTTTCCCTGGTTGCCTCCATGGCCGCAGTCAACAGTATGGTTCAGAAATACAGTATGCTTGATCCGGTATTTTCCGCTCCGGGACTGACGCAGATTCCGATGGCGGTGATCGGCATCGTCATGAAGTTCTTCCAGATTGTCATTTCCATAGTCGTTGGCATGGCTGCCGGATGTGCGCCGATCGCCGCATACAATACTGGCGCTTCCAGAAATGACCGGGTATGGAAGCTGTTTACGCTTCTCATCAGAGGAGAGGCACTGGTCGGAATTATGGCACTGCTTCTGGCGGAGTTTGCGCCGTACCGGCTGATCGGACTGTTCGGTGCTGCGAATGAAACTGTGTATTATACCGAATTTGCGGTCCGCACCTTCCGTATTTATCTGTCCATGATCGTGCTCGCATGTGTAAACAAAGCAGTCTTCATCTACCTGCAGGCGCTTGGAAAAACCGCACTTTCCGCAGGGCTTTCCATGGTCCGTGAGATCGTGCTTGGTGTTGCATTCCCGATCCTTCTGCCGATGCTTTATGGACTGGACGGCATCCTGTATTCAATGCCGTGTGCGGATCTGATAACAGGTATTCTGTCGCTTGGCGCAGTGATTCTGATCCGCAGAAAACTGGTACAGGAACGGACGCAGACGCTGAAAGCATCCTGAATCATCATCCGATCATTAAAACGTGTAAATTCAACCCTCTCGCACTAATTGATATACAGGGAGGGTTTTCTTCATGAAATGTCCGAGATGTCTGAATACCGACAAACGCTATTTTTACAAGGGAAGCCGGGGCTGGTACTGCCGCCGCTGCATTTCCTTCGGCCGGGTCATGCTGGAGGAAGACAGCAGCCCTGCAGTGCTGAGTCCGGTCACTTCCGGCAGTGAGGAATATGTCCTGAAATATCTACTGACACCGTATCAGAAAGAGGTGTCGCACCAGTGCGCGCTTGCGGCAGGGGAACAGGACGTCCTGATCAATGCTGTGTGCGGTGCCGGTAAGACGGAATTGATTCTGGAAAGCGCCGCAAAAATGCTTGCGCGCAAGAAAAAGGTCTGCTTTGCGATTCCGCGCCGTCAGGTGGTGCTGGAACTGTCTGCCCGGCTTCAGGCCTGTTTTCCGAATGCGATTGTGACTGCGGTATGCGGTGGTCATACAGATGTGACGGACGGAGATCTCATCGTTTGTACAACACATCAGCTGTACCGGTATTACCGGGCGTTTGATCTGCTCATTCTCGATGAGCCGGATGCGTTTCCGTTCCGCGGAAATCCGGTGCTTCACGGCATTGCGGAAACCGCCTGCCGGGGCACGAAGATCTATCTGACCGCAACCCCGGATGAAACGATGCGCCGGAAGGTGAAGAAGGGAACACTGCTGGAACTGAAGCTGAACCGGCGTCCGCACGGGCATCCGGTTCCGGAGCCAAGGATCATTACTGCGCCGTCGGTGATTCTTCTTGTGGTGCTGCTGCGCTGGCTGAAAGAACGGGATACACCGCGCATGGTATTTGTCCCGACGATCCGGGAAGCAGAGTTTATGACGGCATTTCTGCGCCTGTTTCTGCCCTGCAGCTGCGTGACGTCGAAGAAGGAAAACCGGGATGCCATTATTGCGGCGTTTCGAAAACAGAAGTCCGGCGTGCTTGTCGCCACGACCGTCATGGAACGGGGTGTGACCGTGCCTGGTGTGGATATCTGTGTCTATCATGCGGACCATGGTGTGTTTGACGAAGCTTCATTGATTCAGATGGCCGGCCGTGCCGGAAGAACGTTCAAACGGCCGGATGGGGATGTGCTGTTTCTTCAGATGAGCCGCAGTACACTGACCGACCGCTGCCGCCGCCGGATTCAGGAGGTGAACGCATGCGCTGCCTGATGTGCGGAGAGCTGATCCGCAGGGATTCCTTTACGGAGATGTTTCAGAGGGAAGATGTGCTGTGCCGGAAGTGCCGGGACAAATGGAAACGGATCTCCCGTTCCTTCCGGTTTGAAGGACATGACGCGTTTGCGCTGTATGCCTACAACGGAGGGTTTTCCGAATGCCTCCTGCAGTACAAGGAACTCTGTGATGAGGCACTGAAACCGGTGTTTCTGTATCCGGACATCCGGATGCTGAGGCGGCTGTACCGCGGACGGACGCTTCTGCTGCTTCCCAGTGCGCCGCAGGACGTGGAATACCGCGGATTCTCTCATCTTCGCGGGATATTTGAGTGGCTGAAACTGCCGATGATGGAGCCGTTTGAAAAGATTTCCGGCCGTTCGCAAAAGAACCTGGGAAAAACAGAACGCGCCGCAATGACCACGGATATCCGTCTGAAAGGAGGGGTTCGTATTCCGCGCCGTGTTGTACTTGCGGATGATGTGATCACAACCGGATCAACGATGAAAGGCGCGCTTTCGGTTCTGCCGGAGGGACTGGACATCCGGATTTTTGCGTGCGGGCTTGCGGAAGCGCCGGAAGAACGTGCGGAAACAGGCGGAATGATGCGGTTTCTTCATCGCGGAACGGGTTTCCGGGATTCCTTGAAGTGAAATATTTATAACGTTATAATAAATTGGCTGATTTATACGATCAGGAGGTTTTTATTATGGCTGGAATACTTGATAAGCTTTTGAACGTCGACGGCCGGCGTCTGAAAGAAGTAGAAAAGAAAATCAAACCGGTGCTTGCACTGGAAGAGAAATACGCGCAGATGAGCAATGAGGAACTGCAGGCGGAAACGCCCCGCTTCCGTCAGCTCCTTGCGGAAGGAAAGACACTGGATGACATTCTTCCGGAAGCGTTTGCGACCGCGCGTGAGGCGTGCCGCAGAGTAATCGGAGAATTCCCGTATCCCGTGCAGCTCATGGGTGCGGCGGTCATGCAGGGCGGTGACATCGCCGAAATGAAGACCGGTGAAGGTAAGACCCTGACCTCGGTCATGGCAGTATACCTTAATGCACTGGAAGGCAAGGGCGTGCATGTCGTAACCGTCAACGAATACCTGTCCCAGCGTGACTCGGAATGGATGGGGCAGATCCACCGGTTCCTCGGACTGACGGTCGGTCTCAATCTGCGTCAGATGACACCGGCGCAGAAACGTGCCGCATACAACTGCGACATTACTTATACGACCAACTCGGAGCTTGGCTTTGACTACCTCCGTGACAACATGGTCAAGAATGCGAAAGACCGCGTACAGCGCGGACTCAACTTTGCGCTTGTCGATGAAGTTGACTCGATCCTGATCGATGAATCGCGTACACCGCTGATTATTTCCGGCGGTATGCGTCAGACCGCAAACCTGTACCTGCAGGCAGACCGCTTTGCCAAGAGCCTGAAGGAACAGATTACGGAAGGTGATGAGATCGTCAAGCCGGGTGAATACGAAGTGGATGTAAAGTCCCGTACCGTACAGCTGACTGAAGCCGGCGTTGCCAAGGCGGAAAAGGTATTCCGTGTTGACAACCTGTACAACCTGGAACACACTCAGCTTCTGCACCGCATCGGCCAGGCACTGAAGGCAAACTACATCATGATGAAGGATGTTGAGTATGTCGTTGATACGGAAAACGATGAAATCAACATCGTCGACCCGAACACCGGACGTCTCATGAAGGGACGGGAATGGTCCGACGGTCTTCATCAGGCGGTATGCGCCAAGGAAGGCATCTCGATCCGTCAGGAGACAACGATCCTTGCGACGATCACCTATCAGAACTTCTTCCGTCTTTACAACAAGCTTGCCGGTATGACCGGTACCGCAAAGACCGAGGAAGAAGAATTCACGGAAATTTATAACATGCTGGTATATGAGATTCCGACCAATCGTCCGGTCGCAAGAATCGACCAGCCGGATGCAATCTTCGGAACGAAGGATGCCAAATTCCGTGCCCTTGTGGAAGAGGTCAAGGCCCGCAACGAAAAAGGACAGCCGGTGCTGGTCGGTACGATTGCGGTTGAGACCTCTGAACTCATCCACAACATGCTGAAGAAGGAAAAGATTCATCACGAAGTGCTCAACGCAAAGAACCATGCAAGAGAAGCGGAAATCATTGCCAAGGCAGGTCAGAAGGGCGCTGTTACCATCGCGACCAACATGGCCGGCCGAGGAACCGATATCAAGCTCGGTGAGGGTGTGCGTGAACTCGGCGGTCTCTGCGTACTCGGCAGTGAGCGTCATGAATCCAGACGTATCGATAACCAGCTGCGCGGACGTTCCGGACGTCAGGGCGACCCGGGTGAATCCAGATTCTATGTATCCGTTCAGGATGATCTGATGGTCCGGTTCGGCAGCGAGCGTCTTGAGGGCATCTTCAAATCCCTCGGTGACACCGCGGTGGAATCCAAGACCGTAACCAAGTCGATCAACTCGGCACAGAAGCGTGTTGAAGGCGTTAACTTCGATGCCCGTAAAACGCTCCTGCAGTACGATGATGTGCTCCGCCAGCAGCGTGAGGTCATGTACGATCAGAGAAACTACATTCTTGATCATGAGGATGTACATACCGTTATCCGCCAGATGTTCGAGCGTGTCATCTCCGATACGGTCGGCGCCAACATCGATCCGGAATCCCGTTCGATGGAACTGAATGTGCCGGGACTGCTGGAATCGCTGAAGAAGATCGGCTTCGGAGATCTGATTACGGAAGGTGACATCGCGGGCAAACCGGCTGAGGATGTGACCGCGCTCATCAACGAGAAAGCATGGAACGCCTATGATCAGAAGATTGATCCGGTCCGCACCCAGATGCGCAGCTATGAGCGCAACATGTCGCTCGAGGTCATCGACCGCGCGTGGGTTGATCACATCGATATGATGTCGAAACTGCGTGACGGTATCGGTCTGCGAAGCTATGCGCAGGACAACCCCCTTCAGGCATATGTGACCGAAGGATTCGCAATGTTTGAAAACATGATGCACAATATCGCCCAGGACATCGTTGCCTACTGCATGAAAGTCCGGGTCGTTGTGAATAACGAACAGCCGAAACAGGCGTAAGGAGTATTTGATGGAACTTTATGAAATGAAACAGGGCATTGCCCGCTGCCAGGCCAAATTGGAGCAGCTTGGCTCCTCTCTTTGACCTGGCCGGGAAAAAGAAGACAATTGCCGAAAATGAAAAAGCGATGAGCGCTGCCGACTTCTGGAATGACCAGAAGAAAGCACAGGCGCTGATCCGAAACAATAACGCGCTCAAGGCACTGGTGGAAAATCATGAGCGCCTGACCGCATCCATGGGCGATCTCTCCGAATCCGTCGCAGAGCTGAACCAGTCGTTTGACGATGAACTGGCAGCCCTTGTCGAAGAGGATTACCGGAGTGTCATGAAGGACTTCGATGCATTTGAAATTCAGGTCCTGCTCAGCGGTCCTTATGACAACCACAACTGCATTCTTGAAATCCATCCCGGTGCCGGCGGCACGGAAGCGATGGACTGGGCAGGCATGCTGTACCGGATGTATGTCCGTTGGGCAGAACGCCATGGCTTCAAGGTAAACGTTCTGGACTACCAGGACGGTGAAGAAGCCGGCATGAAATCCTGCAGCCTGAAGATCGAAGGTCCGATGGCTTACGGTTATCTGAAGGCGGAAAACGGTGTTCACCGTCTGGTGCGCATTTCCCCGTTTGATTCCAACGCCCGCCGCCATACCAGCTTTGCGAGTGTGGAAGTCATGCCGGAGTTTGAGGATGACCTCGATATCGAGATCGATGACAAGGATCTTGAAGTCATCACCATGCGATCCTCCGGTGCCGGCGGCCAGCATATTAACAAAACCGACTCCGCGGTGCGTATGACTTATAAGCCGCTGAATATCACCGTCTTCTGTCAGACCCAGCGCTCCCAGCTTCAGAACCGGGAAGCGTGCCTGAACATGCTGAAATCAAAGCTGCTTCAGATCCGTATTCAGGAACAGGCGAAGAAGATGGCGGAGATCAAGGGTGAAGTCAAGGCGAACGAATGGGGTTCCCAGATCCGTTCCTACGTATTCCAGCCGTATACGATGGTCAAGGACCTGCGCACCGGCTGTGAAGCAGGAAACATTCAGGGCGTCATGGACGGCGACCTGGACGAGTTTATTTACAGCTATCTCCGGTCCCAGATCGCATAACGCGGACCGGCCCGGCAATGCCGGGATCACGAATCGATGATTCAGCCATGGAAAAGGAAATAACGTACCAGATGAGTCTGTCTGACTGGCCGCTCTCCGATAACGGAAGCGTCCGGCAGGTAATGACCCGTGATCTGAAATTATCAAGAAAAGAGATCTCCCGCCTGAAGTTTGACGGAGAGATCCTTTTGAACGGGAAACGGATCAAGGTGAATGACCGCATGCGGGTCGGTGACACGCTGACCCTGCGGTTTCCGGAGGCGCAGACCGGACAGATTCCGATGCTGGATGTTGAACCGGACATTCTGTATGAAGATGAAGATGTCGTTGTTGTAAACAAGCCGGCCGGTATTCCATGCCATCCGGTACACGGTCATATTGATGATTCCATGGGTTCCATTCTGGCATCCTATTACCGGCGGAAGGGAGAGGATTTTGTCATCCGCCCGGTCGGCCGGCTGGACAAGGATGTCAGCGGTGCGATTCTCTTTGCGAAGAACCGGCTTGCGGCTTCCCGTCTTTCCAGGGACCGGGAAGACGGAAAGCTGAACAAGGACTACACCGCCTTTGTGTCAGGCATCTTTGATATCAAACAGGGCATGATTGATGCGCCGATTGCCAAAGCGGAAGGCGAGCGCCGCCGTGTGACAAAAGATCCTAACGGAAAACCGGCACTGACGATTTTCCGCGTTGTGAATGAGTTCCATGTCAGCGGGCAGTCCGTTTCCGAGCTCAATGTGGAAATTGAGACCGGCCGGACGCATCAGATCCGCGCCCATATGGCTGCGGCGGGTCACCCGCTGATCGGAGATGAACTCTATGGCGGCACGACGGATATTCTGAACCGCCCGGCACTGCACTGTTCAAGGATTGACTTTCTGACGCCGTTTACCCGCGAAAGCCGGGTCATTGCTGCGCCGCTACCCGAGGATATGAACGCGCTTCTCAAGTCGCAGTTTGAACCGGAACCGGATTACGAAGCGGAACCGGAAGATACTGAAGAGACCAGCGCGTATACGGAAACAGAGATGGAACCGGCAGAGCCGGAAACCGCTGTTGAAACAGCACCTGAAATCCCTGCGGCGGAACTGGAAAACCCGGCGAAAACGTCCGGCAAGGCAGGTGACGCAATTCTTGCGGCGCTGCAGAAAAAAGAGCGTGCGCTGAACGAGGATGGTGCTGAACCTGCAGTGGCGGAAGAACGCCGCGGCTTTCCGATCCGCGGTATTCTGATGACGCTGCTTGGACTGATTTTCTGTGCTGCACTTGGCTTTCTGATTTTCTGGGGTGTCACACGCGGTTTCCCCGCGCGCGGACTCTCAAAAGCGGAAGAACAGAAATTATATGAAACTCTGACCATACAGTTCCGGGAAGACGCAGTCGTGGAATACGGCGGCGATTTCCACCCGTCGGACTTTGTGCTTGCGGCCGGCGGTGATCTGACGTTTGAAGGCACGATCGATACCATGAAAATGGGTGATCAGGAAATGACCTATATTGTTACCGCAGAGACGGACGACGGTACACAGGTCAGCCGGGAGTATAAAAAAACCTTCACAGTGAAAGATCTGATGTCACCGATCATTACGCTGGAGAAAAGCATTATCCGTATCAATCCGGGCGATGCATTTGATCCGGCAGACAACGTGGTATCGGTAATCGATCCGGTGGAAGGGAAACTGGACTGGACGATTGATGACGGAAGTTTTGACGCCGCTAAGGATGGAACCTATGTGATTCGGGTAGTATCGGAAGACAGCTCCGGAAACCGTTCGGTAAAAGCCTTCAAAGTCATTGTCGGAACCGGCACGGAAGGAGCGGAAGAAACGCCGAAGCCTGCCGAGACCCCGGAACCGACTTCAACGCCGACGCCAAGTCCCAATCCGACAGCTTCTGCCGCTGCGGACACAACCGCTCCGGAAGTTGTATTTGCGGCAGAACGTGTAAATCTGACCGTCGGCGACAGTTTCAATCCGGGAGATCTGATTCTTTCCGTAACGGACGGTACTGACGGTGCGCTGACCTATGCGGATACGCCTTCTCCGGGATGCTTTACCGTCACAAGTGCGGTCGATACCTCTGTTGTTGGAGAATATACCGTGACCGTTTCGGCGATGGACAAGGCAGGCAACCGGACCGAACGTTCTGTCCCGGTTATCGTCAGTGAACCAGAACCGACACCGACACCGACGCCAGAGCCGACCACGGCCTCAACACCCGAACCGACACCGACAGCGACTGCAGAGGCGGCTGCACCTGTAAATGTGGTTCCGAATTCTTCCGATCCAAAAGGACAGATCTATAACTTCCTGACCGGTAACATGGGACTTTCCAAAGCTCAGGCATGCGGTGTGCTTGCCAACATGCACCGGGAGAGCCGCTTCAATTCAACCGCTGACAACGGACTAGGTTATTACGGTCTCTGCCAGTGGGGCGGGGAGCGGAAAGACAATCTGTTCAAGTGGTGTGAAGCCAACGGCTACGATGCCACAACCATTGACGGGCAGCTTCATTTCCTGCAATATGAAATGCCGCTCTATTACCCCAACACAACCGCGCAGCTGCGGGCATGTCCCGACGATGAGGAGGGGGCACGCCGTGCCTGCTGGATCTTCGCAATCGGCTATGAAGTTGCCGGCGAACACTATGCGGAAATGTCGATGGATAAAGCGGCAGAGTATTTCAATCAGTAATTCAGAAACGGCAGTATACAAATACACTGGATTTACCGGCAAGACGGATTCCTTCTGAGGGATTCGTCTTTTTTCCGGTTAACAGGTCCACGCCTTCCGGAATATTCCCGTCCGGATAAATGACTGCCTCCTGGTCGGAGATGTTCAGCGCAAACAGCAGAATTCCCGTATCGTCAGTGCGGGTGAACGCCCACTGTTCATTGCGGGTAAAGACCTGCCGGTAATCACCATAGGTAAGGGGAGAACATTCTCTGCGGATCGCTGCGAGCTTTGCCAGATGATCACAGAGTTCATTCCATTCCGGATGATCGAGGTACGGGCGCAGGTCATCATCACTGTGCCGGGTGCGCTTGCCTTCAATGCCCCATTCACTGCCGTAATAGATACATGGAATGCCGGGCATGGCATAGATCAGATCATAAGTTAACGGCAGATCGCGGGGATCGGTCAGAACACTGGCAAGGCGGTCCACGTCATGATTGTCCGCAAAGCTGAGCAGACGCCGGCCGGTGTAAAGACACCAGGGATCCGGACCGAACTGGCGGTTCAGGGAATAACCGATCTCGAAGAGATTGCGGGAGTTCATCGAAGAGAACAGTCCCTTGCGGCACTCATAATTGGTGACGCTGTCGAGACCGCCGTCCCGTAGGAGAACATTGTAGTCGCCGCCGATCATCTCACCGATCAGCAGGATGTCCGGATGATTATGATGCATGTAGTCGGAGAATTCCCGCAGGAAGGAACGGTCCAGGCAGTAGGCAACATCCAGGCGGATGCCGTCGATATGAAACTGTGTAATCCAGGATTCCACTGCCTGATACAGATATTCTCTGACTGCGGGATTCTGAAGATTCAGTTTGACGAGTTCGTTATGGCCTTCCCAGTTGCCGTAGGTGAAGCCGTCCTCTGCCCAGCCGTCATTGAAGTTGATATAGAACCAGTCCTTGTAGGGGCTGTCCCATTTCTTTTCAATCACATCCTGAAAGAACGGAAAACCGCGGCCGACATGATTGAATACGCCGTCGAGAATCACACCGATTCCAGCCTCATGAAGCCTGTCACAGACGGTTTTGAAATCCTCATTTGTCCCGAGCCGGCAGTCCAGCGTTGTGAAATCACGGGTATCATATCCGTGTCGGTCGCTTTCAAAGACCGGATTGAACAGCACGCGGGTAATGCCGAGTTTCTGCAGATGCGGAATCCAGTCCAGAACATGCAGGATACGATGTTCAAGGTTCCCGTCATTTTCCTTCGGAGCACCGCAGAATCCGATCGGATAGATCTGATAAATATTCTGATTAAAGTCCATAGTGTACCTTTCCATCCCGGAAGTACCGGATCATATTTGCGGTAAGGGATGCTTCACCAGGCAGATCATAACTGTCGTCCTGTTTCTTCCAGACGGCAGATTTCAGTTCCTGACGGTCCAGAGAGATACTGTCGTCTTCCACATCGCAGAAAAAGCCGAACAGAATGGATTCGGAGAAGGACCAGGGCTGTGATTTGAAATAACGCAGGTTCGTTACCGCTAGACCGGTTTCTTCCATTACTTCGCGGCGGACACAGTCTTCCACGGTCTCTCCGATTTCGCAATAGCCTGCGACCAGGGCATCATGGCGGTATTCTCCGTGGGAGATGGCATACTGGGTGATGAGCAGTTCATCGTTTTTGTTCAGAATGCCGACGATCACGGCAGGATTGATGCGGGGATATACGATGTTTCCGCATTGCGGGCAGCGCAGCGCGCGCTCTTTTCCGTCTGGAATCATATGGGTTCCGCAGGAACCGCAGAACCGGTTGCGTTTCTGCCAGCGGTAAAGATGCCAGCCGGTCACGCAGGCAAATCCCAGCATGCGGGGCTCATAGTATCGTGCGAAGTTGATATTCAGTGAGATCGCCTTGTTTGTCTGCGGGATTTCCGTCAGATAAAAAGCGGTTTCATCAATACTGAAGAGGTAAATGAATTCATGCCGGTGATCAAGTTCACCGTAATGAAAAAAAGTCTGATCCGATTTCAGGATCACGTTTCGTCCGTCATAGCCAAACACGACATCATCGCTGACCGGCTGACGGGGCTTCCACTCATTGTGGAAGGCATGAGGAGCTATTTCATGTATCATAATTTCACAAAAAATCCCGGAACACCGGGCCCAACAAAATTATTATAGGGGATATATAACTAAAATTAAAGACTGTTCATAAACCGGATTCAGGCTATATTGAAAGTGTAAAGAGAAACTGAACCCAATGGAGGTACAGCATATGAAGAAGGTGCTTCTCGAATACTAATTCGAGTTCTCTGAATCAGGCAGAACATTCAGGGAACGGGAATATCCTCATAAAAAGAAAGAGAAGTCTGCATTGAGGACAGACCAATGGACAAGTTCGAGTAATAAAACTGAATGATTCAAAGATCCGGAGAAATCCGGAAGAAACAGGTACCAATACCTATCTGCGGAACGCATAAAAAACCGCAAAACAAATGAAATGAAGATTCCGATTTGCAGATAAACTGCAGCGGAATCTTTTTTTATATATAATATAGGACGGTTAGTGAGGGTAAATTACACATGTTAACAGTAGACGAGAGAATCAAAGAAGTACGAAAACTGATGAAGCAGCGGCACATCGATATTTACTATGTGCCGAATGAGGACGACCATCTGTCCGATGAGTACACAGCGCCGTATTTCCGCTGTAAATCCTTCCTCTCCGGCTTTTCCGGAGAATCGGGATGCGTGATCATCACAAAGACGTTTGCCGGTCTCTGGACCGACGGACGCTATTTCACGCAGGCGGAACACGAACTGGAAGGTACCTGTGTCACCCTGATGCGTCTGCGTCAGGATGGGGTTCCCGATCCGATTGATTTCCTGATCCAGAAGACACCGAAAAACGGCGTGCTCGGCTTTGACGGCCGTGTCGTCAGCGCAGCCAATGCGCGCAAGCTTGCGGATGCCCTGAAGGCAAAGAACGCAAAGATCCGCATGGATGAGGATTTTGCGGGAACGGTCTGGGGAAAGGACCGTCCGTATATGCCGGCAGACAAACTGTATGTACTGCCTGCCAAGTATACCGGTGAAACCGCCGAGGAGCGCATTGCGCGTGTCCGCAAGGCAATGAAGGAGAAGGGCGCAGACACCCTGCTTCTGACGCGTCTGGAGGATCCGTGCTGGATGCTGAATATCCGCGGCAATGACATTGAATCCACACCGGTTGCCTATGCCTTTGCGCTGATCACAAAGACACGGGTGTTCTACTACATTGACTTTGAAAAGGTCAGTGCGGAAGTGAAGAAGCACTTCGCAAAATACAACGTTGCCGTACGTCCGTATTCCATGCTGGGAAAGGATCTTGCGACACTGCGCAAGCGTACGATCTGGACGGATCTCAATACGACAAGCGCTGCGCTCTATGCACGCCTGGATGCGTCGAATACCATCATCAACGAGGCTTCTCCGGTTCAGCTGTTCCGGGCTGTCAAGAATCCGACAGAGATCAAGAATACGATCAACGCCCACATCAAGGACGGCGCTGCCATGGTGAAGTTCCTGTACTGGGTCAAGCAGAATGTGGAAAAGGGCGATATGACGGAAGTCATTGCCCAGAACCATCTCTATGAGCTCCGTGCACAGGGTGAAGATTATATTGAACCATCCTTCACGACAATCTGTGCCTACCAGGAAAACGGTGCAATGATGCATTACAGTGCAACCGAACAGAAACACTCCGCGGTCAAGGCAAAGGGCTTCCTGCTGGTGGACTCCGGCGGAACGTACAAAGACGGTACGACGGATATCACCCGTACGATTGCGGTCGGAAAACTGACTGCGGAAGAACGCCGTCTTTATACGAAGGTCCTGAAGGGACATCTCGGACTGATGAGCGCAAACTTCCTCTACGGCACTGCCGGCAACAACCTCGACATTCTTGCCCGCCGTCCGCTGTGGAATGAGAATATCGATTACCAGTGCGGCACCGGCCATGGCGTCGGACATGTACTGTCGGTCCATGAAGGACCGCAGTCCGTCTCCTGGGGCAGACGCGGCAATGCGGTGCTTGAGGAAGGCATGATCGTCACGGATGAACCGGGCGTCTACCTCCCGCACAAACTCGGCATCCGTATTGAAAACGAACTGCTTGTCGTAAAGGGCGAAAAGAACTTCTACGGTCAGTGGATGCATTTTGAAAATCTTACCTTCTGCCCGTATGAAGTTGAGGCAATCGAAGTTTCCCTGCTGGATGATGAGGAACTTGCACTGCTCAACGCTTATCACAAGCAGGTCTATGAGACTGTCAGTCCGTATCTTGCGCCGAAAGAGAAGACCTGGCTTCGTCAGGTCACAAAGGCCATCAAGCGAACCGTATGAAACTGATTTCGTGGAATGTAAACGGGCTGCGCGCCTGTATGAAAAAAGGATTTCCGGAATTCTTTGCGCAGATGGATGCGGATATCTTTGCCATCCAGGAAACAAAGATGCAGGAAAACCAGCTGGAAGAGGCAATGTGCTTCGAAGGGTATCACCGCTATATGAACAGCGCCGAGCGCAAGGGCTACAGCGGAACGCTGGTGTATACAAAGAAAGAACCGCTTCGTGTCCTGTATGACATTGAAGGGGATGAGACAAAGGAAGGACGGGTCATTTCGCTGGAATACCCGGACTTCTGGTTTGTCTGTGCGTATGTGCCGAACTCCAAGGAAGGGCTTGCGCGTCTGCCGTTCCGGATGGAATGGGAGGCATGCTTGCGGAACCATCTCATGAAGCTGGATCAGGAAAAACCGGTCATCTATACCGGCGATCTCAATGTGGCACACGAGGAAATCGACATCAAAAACCCGGCGTCCAACCATAAGAATGCGGGCTTCTCCGATGAAGAGCGCGAAGCGTTCGGCAAGCTGCTGGACTGCGGCTTTACCGATACGTTCCGTACACTGTATCCGGACACCGTGCGTTACAGCTGGTGGAGCTATCGCTTCAATGCGCGGAAGAACAATGCCGGATGGCGGATCGACTACTTCGTTGTATCGAACCGTCTGATGGACAAAATCGAAGACAGCATGATCTTTGATTCCGTGGAGGGCAGCGATCACTGCCCGGTCGGACTGATTGCGTCAATCTAGTATTTGACATAATGAATTTGGTACAATAAAGTTATGTTTTCGGCGGTGAATACTGCCGTCCGGACGCAGTTCTGTCCGGAGGAAAAGGAAGCGGAACAGCATTATTCCTTTTCGATGTGTGAGAACTCGTTCCGCTAAATTTGGAGGCAATTATGAACGTCAGAACAATGGTGATCGGATACCGTGATGAACTGGTCGGCCGGCTTGGAAAACTGGTCGCAATCAACAGCACGGAAGGACAGCCGGAAGAAGGCGCGCCGTTCGGAAAAGGTCCCAGAGATGTTCTGCATGCGGCACTTGGCATGCTGGAACAGGATGGGTTTAAAACCGTCAATCTGGATAACTACTGCGGTTATGCGGAGATCGGTGAAGGAAATGAACTGATCGGTGTGATCGGACATCTGGATGTCGTACCGGCAAACCGGGAAGACGGATGGAATACGGACCCGTTTGTGATGACGGAAAAAGACGGCATTCTCTACGGCCGCGGCGTCAACGACGATAAAGGCGCAGTGGTCGCCAGTATGATGGCACTCAAGGTTCTGCGGGATCTGAATGTGCCCATGAACAAGCGGATCCGTCTTATCATGGGTACCAATGAAGAAACCGGATCGCAGTGCCTGAAGTACTACGTGGATCATGAAGGACATGTCGACTACGGGTTTACACCGGACGGTGAATTTCCCGGCGTGCATGGCGAAAAGGGAATGCTGGGGGGAGAATTCCGCTGTAACCGGACGAATATCCTTGATATCCGCGGCGGCACGGCACGGAACATCGTCTGTGCCCGCTGTACAGCAAAGGTGCCGAAGACCTGTTATTCCTCGAAGAAATTCGGAGACTGGCTCCACAATCTGAATATTGAGTTTGATGTGACGGAAGAAGACGGCATCAATACCATTACCGTTTACGGCAAGGCAGCACATGCGAGCACACCGGAACTTGGCATCAATGCGATTTCCTGTCTTCTCGTTGCGCTGAAGGAAGCCGGCATGCAGGATCCGTTTGTGGATTTCTACTGCAGTCACTTCGGTCTTGCGACAGACGGTGCCGGTCTCAATGCGAAACTGGAAGATGAATTCGGTGTGCTGACACTGAATGTCGGAATGATTTCGATGCAGGACGGCGTCATTACCGGTACGATTGATATCCGGTCCCCGGTAACGATGAGCACAAAGTCTGTGCTGAAAGCCATGAACGGACGGCTCGAAGATGAGAACGGCGTGATCGAACTGCACCGTCATGCGGAACCGCTTTACTTCCCGATTGACTCGCAGCTTGTATCAAGCCTGCTTAGTGCCTATCAGGAAGTCACCGGTGATACAAACTCGAAGCCGATGACCATGGGCGGCGGAACCTATGCCAAGGGCATTAACAATACGATTGCGTTTGGCTGTTCGTTCCCCGGCAAGGATTATCATATTCACGATGCGAACGAATGCGTCGGTGTGGATGAACTGCTTCTCCAGACGGAGATCTATGTTCACGCACTGCTTAAACTGCTTGAAATCTGATGAAAGAGAACGGCACGTGTTACGTGCCGTTTTGGAATGAGGAAAACTGTGATGAAAAAAGCGGCGATCATGTATGACTTTGACAAGACACTGTGCGACCGTGACATGCAGGAGTACAGTCTGATACCTGATCTTGGCTATGCGAGACCGAAGGATTTCTGGAAGGAAGTCGGAGAACTATCGAAGGAAAACCGGATGGACGGAATCAGCGCCTATCTCTTCATGCTGAAACGGAAGTATGAAGAGGCGGGGCATCCGCTGAAACAGTCGGATTTTGAAGGGGTCGGACAGAACATCAATCTGTATCCCGGAGTGCGCGAATGGTTCGGCCGCATCAATGCCTACGGAAAAGAACGCGGGATTGAGGTGGAACACTACATTATTTCTTCCGGCATGGAAGAGATCATCAATGATTCCGCAATCGCATCCGAGATGAAGAAAATTTATGCATGCCGTTATTATTATGATGAAAACGGCATTGCGCAGTGGCCTGCACAGATCGTCAACTATACGACGAAGACGCAGTATATTTTCCGCATCAACAAGCAGGTGCTCGATGAAAGCAATGACAGCGACCTGAATACCTGGGTGCCGATGGAAGAGAGGCCCATTCCGTTCAGTCGGATGATTTACATCGCAGACGGACTGACCGATGTCCCATGCATGAAGCTGGTCAAGGCAAACGGCGGAAAGGCGGTTGCCGTATACAACACAAACAGCGCCGCGGCCGGATTTGCGGCGGAAAAGCTGATCCGGGAAAACCGTGCGGATTTTATTGCGCCGGCAGACTATACCGAAGGGGAAAAGATCGATACGCTTGTCAAACGGATGATTGATGAGATGAGCGCAGCTGCTGCACTGGAAGAATATAAAGGGGTCATGTGATCATGGCAAAGAAACGCAGAAGAAGAAGGATACGGAAACAGACCAGACAGCTGGCG
This sequence comes from Solobacterium sp., assembly GCA_017469885.1. GTDB lineage: Bacteria > Bacillota_I > Bacilli_A > Erysipelotrichales > Erysipelotrichaceae > Bulleidia. The sequence goes on along the minus strand of JAFUFO010000038.1, from coordinate 19,053 downwards.
ATGATTATTTTCGGTCTGTTTGTGCTGATCATCGGACTGGTAATCTTTCAGCTTGTCACCGGCAAAGGACGGAGCAAAGGCTCCGTAATCACCGTCATGCTGGATAACGCCCACGGCGGAGATAACTCCGGCTATCAGGGACTCATCAGTGAAGATGAATACAACGAGCATGTCATCGATGAACTTCAGATCCTGCTGGAAAATGATGACCGGTTCCGTGTCATGCGGACGCATGAAGACGGACAGGCAATGGCAGTTTCCACCCGTGTGGAAGTTATTGATGAAGCCGGGCCGGATGTTGTGCTTTCGGTCCGCTGTCATAACGGCGACAGCCCGAATTTCACAACCATGCTGGTATTCGCGGATCCGCCTGCCTCAAAGTATCATGACGACAGTGAGGCGCTTGCCCGTATGATTACGGAAGTGTATACCGATGCAGGAGACGCACCGCAGTGCGGTTATTACTACTATCATCCGATCAAAACCGGATATTATCAGGAACACCTCGTACCGATTGACGACAAAACGGATTATGAAGAGGAAAGCTGGGATCTGATGAACGCAAAGGCGCCGGTCGTCATCGTGTCGCAGATCAATGTAAATAACGAGGAAGAAACAGCCGAGTGGGGAACAGAAGAAGGCTGGAAAAAGGCGGCCGACCTGTATTACCGCGCGCTTGTAAACTGTTATAAGGCGGACTGATTATGGACGAGAAATTCATAGATAATGCGGAACGGTTTCTGAATGCCTATGCGTCGATTGAGCGAAGCCTGAACCGGCAGCTCTGCAAAAACGATTATGTGCCGTTCGAGAAACTGGTGCGTCTTGCGGCAAAGAACAATGCGATCGTCGCAAAGAATGAAGAAGTACTGAAGGAATATTCCGATCTGCGGAATGCGATTGTACATCAGCGTGCCCGTACGGAAGAAATCATCGCAGTGCCGGTTGATTCCGCAACGGAGAACATCGAACGGATAGCCGAACTGCTTGATGCGGATGAGAATATTCTGTCCTTTGCGACGGTGCCTGTCACGACCGCCGATGAAACCACAACAATCAAAGAAGCATATAATCTGCTTCATGAAATCGGCGGTGACAAACTTCCGGTATATGACCATGAAAAGTTTGCCGGCATTGTCACTATGGACCGCATTGCCGGATGGTGCGTGCAGGGCGGCTCCGTGGACGAAGCGGTAAAGAAGCTGATCAGCGAGGAAGGACCGGAAACCGTATTTATGAAACGGACGCAGTCCATTATGGAAGCGGTGCTGTTCTTTGACCGCCACATGAAGCATTCCGACACTGCGCCGGTCATCCTTGTGACGGAGTCCGGAGACATGCATGAAGAGCCAATCGGAATCCTCTCATCGCACGATTTATCGCGGATTCTGGCGGCTCTGATATGAGAAAACCGCATAAAACCGTGCCCGAATTGACGAAAACCGCATAAAAATGCGGTTTTTCAATTGATTTTAGGTACCGAAAGATTAAAATTAATAATGTCATATTAATGACGAGAAGGAGATTATTAAATTACTATGGCAAAAGAAGCAAAGATTCTTACAAAGAAGGTTCTGGCCGAAGAAATCGCTGCAAAGCAGGGCATCACAAAGAAGGCAGCTACTGAGATCGTCAACTATGTATTCGACGAGTCCGCTAAGACACTGAAGAAGGGCGGAACAGTTGACATCAACGGTTTCGGCAAGTTCTCCATCAAGAAGAGAGCAGCTCGTACAGGCATCAACCCTCGTACAAAGGAAACCATCAAGATCAAGGCAACGAAGGTTCCTACATTCAAGGCTTCCAAGACTCTCAAGGATCTTGTCAAGTAATCAGAGAAACACAATGTTTCGCATAAACCGCATGGCAGACGCTGTGCGGTTTTTTCGTGAGGGAGGGGTGAACAGACCGTGCTATACTTTTTCTATGGAACGAATCAATATACTCGCGGGTACCTATACCGACAGCGGAAGCGAAGGAATCTACTCCTTCGGATTTGAAGACGGGAAACTTACATCCCCGGAACTGTTTGCGAAAATCAGCAGCCCGAAATACATCAGTGTGGAAAACGGACTGGTCGCCTCGATCGGCAAGTTTGAACACGGAGCCGGCGCTGCGGTGTTTGATGGGAACGGAACAATGCTGGGGAAGGCAGAATATGAGAAAAAGACTTCCTGCTTTATCACCTGGCATGACGGAGATATCTATACCGCAAACTATCATGAAGGAACCTTCACGAAACTGAAGTTCGACGGCAGTTCCCTGCGTGTCGAAAAGACCGTGGAAATCAAGGAAGGCGCTGGATGCCATCAGGTGCTGTTTCATGACAGCCAGATTCTTGTGCCGGCACTGTTTCTTGACCGTCTGATGATCTTTGACACAGATCTGAATTATCAGGGATCGGTCGTATTCCCGGACGGTACCGGACCGCGTCATGGTATCTTCTCAAAAGATCAGACCACGCTGTATCTGCTTTCCGAACTCAGCAATGAACTGTTCGTGCTTGATGCGGGGACATGGAAGCTGCGTGCTTCGATGCCAGTCCTCAAGGACGGCCGCACGCATCTGCGCGGCGGTGCCGCAATCCGTCTTTCGGAAGATGAGACACGGCTGTATGTCAGCACACGCGGACAGGATCTGATTTCCGTAATCAACCTTGAACGGATGTCCGTTCTGCAGGATGCGTACTGCGGCGGCAAACATCCGCGGGATTTCATTCTGGCCGGAGATGCGGTTCTCTGTGCCAACCGTTACAGTGATACGGTCGTCTGTTTCCGCCGGAATGAAGACGGTACGATCGGAGAGGAAACCTCACGGATCAATATCCCGCAGGCAGTCAGTCTTGCGGTCATTGAATAAACGTACAGAACAGCAGCGGACGACAAGATTTCGTCCGCTTTTTTCAACCACTCACAGGAGAACGCCGCCGTGCAGATAGAACTGAGACCATATGAGAGGCATGGCTCCCTGAACGGCCGTGCCGGAAACAGACTCGTTCTGTGGATCCTGGCTGACCCGCACTATCTTTCACCGTCCCTGTTTGACCGGCAGGCAGATGCATTCCGCAGTATTCTTGCGGTAAACAGCGGGAAGCTGATTGAGCATATGCCGGAAGTCATGGAGGAGTTTCTTTCGCGTGCGCTTCGGGAACGGCCGGATGCGGTGCTGTTTCCGGGGGATCTGACCCTGAACGGCGAACTGACCGGTCTTCTGGAAATGGAACAGATGTGTTCGCATCTCGAAGCGGCAGGGATCCGTGTGCTGGTGATTCCCGGCAATCATGATATTGACTGCCGGTATGCGTCGGTTCTGACCGGAGATGTTTCAAAACCTGCGGAACGGGTGACGCGGGATGTATTTATTACGCATATGCGTCGGTTTGGCTATGATAATGCAATCTCCCGTGATGACCATTCCTTCAGCTGGATCGTACCGCTGGCGGATGATCTCCGGATTCTTGGCTTTGATACAAATACAACTGCATGTCCGGGCGGAATACCGGAAGGAACTCTGACATGGGCAGAGAATGTACTTGCACAGGCAAACGCAGAAGGTGCGGCCGTGATCACGATGATGCATCATAATCTGCTTGTGCAGAACCGGTTCATGGAAACCGGATTTGTACTGAAGAACCGGGCGGAGGTATTTAATGTACTGGATAACCATGGGGTGATGCTGAACCTCAGCGGACATATCCATCTTCAGCACGGTTCGCGGGAGAACAGCCTGACTGATATTACGACGGCATCGGCGGCGGTCTTTCCGCTTGGTTACGGCGTGCTGGAGATTGCGGAAGGGCACCGGGAATGGAACTATCATCGGGAGTACATGACACAGTTTCAGGATGCGGCACTGCGGCGGATGAATGAAACCTGCGAACGGTTTCTGCAGGATACGCTGGCACAGCTCGATATCAGTGAAGCTGATCGGACATGCATGCGCAAAGCCGGGCAGGAGGTCTGCGTTGCGGTATTTGCGGGCTGGGCGTATCGCCCGTCCGATGAAGAAGCGGAATGGGGATGCCGGCTGTGGAGCGAACGAGCCTCGGATACGTTCTGGGGGAAATATATCGTTTCTGCGATCGAGCAGAAACATATGGAGGAAACAATATGAGAAACAAATGGATCACATTACTGGCTGTTTCCGTGGTATTGGGCGGCTGCGGTTCGAAACCGGAACCACCGTCCGCTTCTGCGGAATCTCCCGCAGCGGAAAACACCGGGACGAAGACACCGGAGCCTTCCGCGGAACCACAGACAGCGAAGCCGGTCTCACCCGATGAACTCCGCAGGTTTCAGTCGGAACTGGAAGCGTACGAAGATCTGGAAATCACATTTCTCGGAGCGATTTCCATGGACCGTTCCCTTGACGATATTCTTGCGCGCGCCGCATCCATGAAGGGATGTGAAGCGGCGGGTGCGATCAATGATTCCCGCATCTTCTACGGAGACCGCGGCGAATATACCGACAATGTTTATCTGCTTGTGCCGGCAATGAATACCGACCTGAAGATCGGCCGGTACAACTGGTATGCGGGAGAGATCACGGAGACATGGGTGGAGGAGACAGAAGCCCTGCCGCTGATCTATGTGGAAGATGGGGATCTGACAGATCCGCCCGGACGAATTGAGTATGTACGCCATCTGAAAGACGGTGACAATGAAGGGTTCCTTTATACGGGAATCGGGCTCGACGGAAAGCTGCGGACTGCCTACCATATGGGCGTTGTGGATCAGACAGGCTATCAGTCCTTTGATTCTTCCGAGATTCCGTTCTATTCCCAGTCGTTCCATGACACACTGATGAGTTATGAAGAAATCGCGGACGCCGTTCAGAAAGGCGGTAAGCTCACGGTCATGGAAGAGATGACATGGGAAGGGCATGTGTATATGGTCTATGACCTGGAGAACGGGGAAACAAATATCCTGTATGGGGTCCGTCCTGATTCAGAGCCAGCGGTCCCTGCAGTTCTTGTAAGCCGGGACCGCGGCATGTCCTGGGAAACACTCGGTCATGGATAATGCATATTGAAGGCAACTGTAATCATGCATGTTACGTTAAGTGCAGTTGAATGGAGGTATCAATCATGATCAGAACAGCATTGATCGGCGCCGGCACAATGGGAAAAGGCTATCTGCGGAGGGTTGGACAGGGAAAAGCTCCGAAGATGGAAATCACAGCCGTGGTGGCACGCCGCGCCGAAACACAACAGGAAGTCCGCGAAATCTGCGGCGATTCGGTACAGATCTTTGCGACGGAAGAGGAACTGTATGCGCACAGCGATCTCTTCGATGCCGTTCTGGTCGTAACACCGCACCGGTTTCATCCGGCAATGGGTATGAATGCCCTGCGGCATGGGAAGCATCTTCTGCTGGATAAACCCGTCGCAGTATCGGTCGCAGACTGCGCGGAGCTGATTCAGACCGCAAAGGAGAGCGGACTGGTGTTTTCAGTCGTCTTCCATCAGCGTGCCTATCCGAAATATCAGAAGATCCGCGCGATGATTCAGGATGGCAAGATCGGAGAGATTTCCCGCATCCTGCTGGAAAACAGCCGGTACTTCCGCACGCCGTACTATCATCATTCCGGCTCCTGGCGCAGCAGCTGGACCGGGGAAGGCGGCGGTGCGCTGATCAATCAGGGCCAGCATATTCTCGATATCTGGCAGTGGCTGTTCGGCATGCCGGAAGAACTGTATGCGCAGATCGGTTTTGGAAAATACAATGACTTCCAGGTCGATGATGAAGCGGTTCTTACCATGCATTATCCCAATAACGCGTCCGGTGTCTTCATTCTTTCAACCGGAGAGGGGACTTATACGGAAAAACTGGAAGTTACCGGTTCGAAAGGCACCATCCTGCTGGAAGGAGATCATCTTACCGTAACGACATTTGACCGTGATCTTCGGGAATACCGTGAAAATGCACAGGTAAATTCACGTGAAGAGCTGCACTTGGAAGTGACAGAAGAGGATTTTGAGACGGATGAATCCTGCCAGCATGAGATTCTGGAAAACTTCGCACGGGCGATTGAATACGGGGAACCGCTGCTGGTGGAGGGTGCCGGCCCAGTGAATGCGCTGGAACTGACCAATGCGGCATATCTCTCCGCCTGGAATCATGTGCCGGTGAAGCTCCCGATCGATGAAGCGGAATATGTTCGTCAGCTGGAAGCGCATAAAGCCGCAGAAACAAAGTGAATGCACAGAAAACCCGTAGAAATACGGGTTTTTCCTTTGGGAAACGGTGTCTTTTCATTGCATTTTTGTGTTCATTTAACGACAATAAAAGGGATTTGTTAATTGGATAAAAAAGAGGGGATTTTTTTATGGGTGACAGATTTGACGCGACATATCTGAAAGATGTCGATTCCATGCATTTTATCATGCCGTTCATGTATCCGGACCGGTGTGACAACCAGGCATTCTTTACATTCAAAATCGATCTTACGAATCTGAATGCATATCTGGCAAAGAAGAATGCGGATAATCCGGAGTACAAATACAACATGTTTCAGTGTGTGGTAGCGGCTGCGCTGAAGACAATCTTCCTGCGCTCCAAGCTTTCCATCTTTATTCACAACCGGAAGATGTACCGCCGCAATGAAGTATCCGCTGCCTTTACGGTAAAGCAGGAGTTCGCGGACAACGGCGGAGAGGTACTTGCATTCCTGCATGCAAAACCGGAATGGACGATTGATGATGTGCATAACGAAATTCATCGTCAGCTTCTGAAACTGAAGACAAAAGGGTATGCCGATGAGTCGACATCCATCATTGACAAGCTGAACAAGGCGCCGAAGTGGATCACTCGTCCGCTGATCGGCGGCATCTGCCGTCTGGAAAAGATCGGACTGATTCCGCCCGCAATGGTTGAGACCGATCCGTACCATTCTTCCATCGTTCTGGCAAACCTCGGCTCCATCGGTCTGCCCAACGGCTATCATCATCTGACCAACTGGGGCACGACTTCCATGTTTCTGCTGATCGGAACGATCGGACGGCTGCCGTTCTATGAGAATGACAGCGTCACCTTCCGTGACGGCGTGGAAATCGGATTCACCGTTGATGAGCGTATCGCGGACGGATTCTATTTTGCACGGAGTATCAAGATGCTGCAGCTGTTCCTTCAACAGCCGGAGCTTCTCGAGCGTCCGATGAATGAAAAACTGAGCGATGAGCTCTGGCAGAAGATTACCGCAAAATAAGGAAGTGCTATGACAAAACAGCATGACATGCCGGACGAAATTGAAGTTCGCGGGGCACGGGTACACAATCTGAAAAACATCGACGTGAATGTTCCGCTGAACAAAATCACGGCGGTGGCCGGCGTATCGGGATCGGGGAAATCCTCCCTTGCGCTGGGCGTACTGTATGCGGAAGGCTCCAGAAGATATCTGGAGTCTCTTTCAACTTATACCAGACGCAGAATGACGCAGGCTGCCCGGGCGGATGTCGATGAAGTCCGTTATGTGCCGGCATCGCTGGCGCTCCATCAGCGTCCTTCTGCCGGTGGAATCCGTTCCACCTTCGGAACCGGAACCGAACTTCTCAACAGCCTCCGCCTGATGTATTCAAGACTTGCGGAGCACCGCTGTCCCAACGGCCACTACGTGAAGCCTTCAATTGCGGTTGCGGCAGGACAGGAACTGGTCTGTCCGGAATGCGGCGCGCATTTCTATGCGCCTTCCGCTGAGGAACTGGCGTTTAATTCTCAGGGTGCCTGTAAAACCTGCGGCGGCACCGGTACCGTACGTACGGTGGACCGTGCAACGCTGATTCCGGATGAGAACCTGACGATCGATGAAGGTGCGGTAGCCCCGTGGAATTCCCTGATGTGGTCACTGATGACCGATGTCTGCCGGGCCATGGGTGTGCGTACGGATGTGCCGTTCAAAGATCTGACCGATGCGGAGAAAGAAATCGTATACAACGGTCCGATGGAAAAACGGCATATTTTCTATAAGGCAAAAGGCGATAATGCGACCGCTGCGGAAATGGACTTCACGTATTACAGTGCGGAAGCCACCGTACTGAACGCATTAAACAAAGTTAAGGATGAAAAGGGCATGAAGCGGGTCGAGAAATTTCTGAAAGAGGAAATCTGTCCCGACTGCGGCGGTACCCGGCTTTCCGATGCTGCGCGGGCTCCGTTACTGCGGGGAATCTCGCTTGCGGAGGCGTGCACAATGCCGTTGGATGCGCTGTGTGAATGGATAAAAGGTGTTCCGGCTTCCCTACCGGAGGAAATGAGCCCGATGGCCGCAAACATCTGTGAAGCGTTTCTCTCTGCGGCACAGCGTCTGCTGGACCTTGGTCTGTCATACTTATCGCTGGACCGTGCATCTTCGACACTTTCAACCGGGGAGAGACAAAGGATGCAGCTGGCACGGGCCGTACGCAACCGTACGACCGGTGTGCTGTATGTACTGGATGAGCCATCCATTGGTCTGCATCCATCCAATATCGTCGGTCTGAACAATGTCATGCATGACCTCGTCGATGACGGAAATTCCGTTCTGCTGGTCGATCATGATACCCAGATTCTCAAAGAAGCAGACTGGATGATCGAACTGGGTCCGAAGGCAGGTGCGGAAGGCGGCACGGTCATTGCGAAAGGAACGATCGAAGAGATTGCCAATAATAAAGATTCGGTCATCGGACCGTTTCTGCAGGATTCCCACAATCCGCTGATCCGGGAACGCATTCCGGAAACACAGCTGTTTGAGGAAGGAACCATTCATCTGAAAACCGATTCGATCCATACCGTAAAGCCACTCGATATCCGGATTCCCAAAGGCTGTCTGACGGTCGTAACCGGTGTTTCCGGTTCCGGCAAAACAACCATGGTACTGGAGAGTCTTGTGCCGGGACTTGCCGCATATACCGCGCAGAGACCGCTGCCTTCGCATGTGAAGGAAATCGATGCGCCGGGAATTCATCAGGTGAAGCTGATTGACGCAACGCCGATCGGAATCAATGTCCGTTCCACCGTCGCAACGTATGCGAATGTGCACGACGAACTGCGCAAGATTTATGCACGGTCAAAGGATGCGAAAGAAAGCGGATGGAAAGCCGGCGCATTCTCCTACAATACCGGAGAACTCCGCTGTCCCGTCTGTGACGGTACCGGCAGTATCAGTCTGGATGTGCAGTTTCTGCCGGATGTGGAGATTCCCTGTCCGGAATGCCGCGGTTCCCGATACGCAAGAACGGCCTATAAGATCCGTCATCGCAACAAGACAGGAGAAGCGCATTCTCTGCCGGAAGTCATGGCCATGGATGTCAATACGGCAATTTCGTTCTGTCAGGATATGAAGACCGTTGTGCAGAGACTGGAAGTGCTCCAACAGCTTGGACTGGGATATCTCACGCTCGGTGAAGAAACACCGCGTCTTTCCGGCGGTGAGGCACAGCGCCTCAAACTGGCAAGCGAGATGGGCAGAGCACAGTCCGATTCCGTCTTTGTGTTTGACGAGCCGACCATCGGTCTGCATCCCCTGGATGTACAGACATTACTGCAGGTATTTCAGACCCTGCAGGACAACGGCGCAACCATCGTCGTAATCGAACATGACCTGGATGTAATCCGTAATGCGGACTACATCATTGATATGGGCCCCGGCGGCGGAGAAGCCGGCGGAAAGGTCGTTGCCTGCGGAACGGTTGAAACGATCCGGAATACGAAGGAAAGCCTGACCGGATCCTTCCTGTAATCATTCATCTTTTGTACAGAGCATGTGCCGGGCATGCTCTGTTTTCATGGGAAGGAACTATAATGAGGTCTGAAAGGAAACAGCTATGCGGGTTTATGAAGCCGAATGCACCGATACGGTAACCGGGCAGCTGATCCGGTTATCCGGAGAATGGGAAACGGAAGGCAGCTGCCGCGGATACCGCGCAAATACACCGGAGGATCTGACCGGCCGCCGTATTTTTCTCGCTGAAGAAAACGGTGAAATTCATGGATATCTGTTTGGAATACGAAAGGAAGCGGAACGTTCCAGTACGGTGATGGATAAAGGAACACCGTTTTTTGAAGTGGAAGAACTGTATGTTGTCCCGGAATGGAGAAACAGAGGGATCGGAAGGAAACTGTTTGAATTTGCGGAAACACAGGTGCGGGATGAGGCTGAGGTAATTCTGCTCAGCACAGCCACGAAAAACTGGCAGGCTGTACTGCATTTCTATCTCGAAGAACTGGATCTGGAATTCTGGAGTGCCACTCTGTTCAAACATCTGACCGGTGCTTCATTGCATGAGAAGTGACGGCCACGCTACAATAGAAGTATCAGAAGAGGAGACAGCGATTCACAGACAAAGTGAATTCATTTGAATCATGAATATTATTTTACTTTCCGGCGGATCGGGAAAACGGTTATGGCCGCTGTCCAACGATGTCCGCTCCAAGCAGTTTATTAAGATTTTCAGAAAACCGGAGCCATCCGAAGACGATAGCTATGAGTCCATGGTCCAGCGGGTATACCGCCAGATCAAAACGGTCGACCCCGAGGCAGTTGTGACGATTGCGACCTCCAAGGCACAGGTATCTGCCCTGCATAATCAGCTCGGCATGGATGTCGGCATCAGTGTGGAACCGTGCCGCAGAGATACCTTTCCTGCCATTGCACTTGCGTCTGCCTACCTGCATGACGTGCAGGGTGTGGATGAAAATAAGGCGGTTGTTGTATGCCCGGTTGACCCATATGTCAATGAGGACTACTTCCAGGCACTGAAACATCTCTGGTCACTTGCGAATGAGGGAGCCGCAAATCTGGTTCTGATGGGCATTGACCCGACCTATCCGAGTGAGAAGTACGGATACATCATTCCGTCTTCCAAAGATGAAGTCGCAAAGGTGGAGACCTTTAAGGAAAAGCCGGATCTGAAAACGGCACAGAAGTATATTGAACAGGGCGGTCTCTGGAACGGCGGCGTATTTGCTTACAAATTATCCTATGTGCTGAACCGTGCGCATGAACTGATCGACTTTACCGACTATCAGGATCTGTTTGATAAATATGAGACACTGACCAAGATCAGTTTCGACTATGCGGTTGTCGAACACGAACCGGATATCGCAGTGCTTCGCTTCAACGGACAGTGGAAGGACCTCGGTACCTGGAATACCCTGACAGAAGCCATGGAAGAAGCGACGGTCGGTAATGCCCGTCTGAATGACACGTGCGAGAATGTGCATGTGATCAATGAACTGGATGTGCCGGTCCTGGCCATGGGACTTCATGATGTGGTGATCAGCGCATCCCCGGACGGCATCCTGGTTTCCGATAAAGACCAGAGTTCTTACATCAAGCCGTATGTTGATGATATTCACCAGCAGATCATGTATGCGGAAAAGAGCTGGGGCAGCTACCGTGTACTGGATGTCGAAGAAAAGTCCCTGACGGTAAAGGTTTCCCTGAATCCGGGAAACAGGATGAACTACCATGCGCATGAACATCGGGATGAAATCTGGAATGTGATTTCCGGTGACGGAACTTCGGTGGTGGACGGCGTTCGTCAGGCAGTGAACCCGGGCGACGTGATCCGCATGAATGCAGGAGTAAAGCACACCGTCATCGCGGGAGAGAACGGACTTCAGCTGATTGAAGTACAGCTGGGGGACGGGATTACCGTACTCGACAAGAAAAAGTTTGATCTTGAATAAACAGAAAACAGTATCGAATGTGATCTGAAATCATCACAGACGATACTGTTTTACTGTGGAGAAACGGATCTGTATGGATCAGCGGCCTTTGCCTTCAGTTCCTTACAGAAGGCTTCAAAGTCAGATGCTTTTTTATAGGACTCAAAGGAGAACTGCTGAATATCTCCCTTGTCGTTCTTCCAGTAGAGATAGGTCCACGGTCCGGAATCACCGCTGTCGGTATTCTCTTCCCGGCTACGGACCGTCCCGTTATTCAGATAGTCAAAGAATGTATTCCATTCTTCCGCAGTAAGTTCCAGGGTTCCAGAAACGGTAATGTCTTCTTCCTGAAGCGGGAAGCGTTCCCCTTCCCGGGTCTCATGATAGAACCGGTATGTTCCGTCTTCCGCAGAAAAGTAATAGCGCTGATATTCCGGCGGAAAGGAGGAAGTGGCGTAGGTCCAGTAGAACTCCGTAATATCATCAATCGCGATATCTTTTCCAACGGTTTTTTCACGTTTAATGAAAGGCAGTCCGGTACCGGTACACCCGGAAAGCAGAATCATAATGGCCGCAGGTATTACAACTGCCGGCAGTTTATAAATGGGTCGGTTCATTATTCATTTCCTTCCACTTTCTTTACTTCGTAACGAAGCCGGGTCCAGGAATCTTCAAGGGCAGTGCAGTCGATCAGTTTCAGTACTCCCAACCGGTTCAGTTCTTCCCGTGACGCAAGAGAACTGCCGCCGATCAGTGACGGGGTATCCGTTCCGCCGATCAGAACCGGCGCGATGATGATGTCCACGTAATCAATCAACTGTTCCTTTAAAAGCAGATGATTGATGGTGGCACCTGACTGCAGGGTCAGCCGCTGGCATCCGTATTCGGATTTCAGCCGGACAAATGCGGTCGGAAGAGACGGATGTTCCTGGAAGAGAATATGCAGATTGGGTTCAGTTACCTGAAATGCCGGATGGTCTGGATTGGAGGTGATCAGAACAAAGGTGTTGGATTTCGCGCAGAAATAACGGACCCCGTGTTCGGACAGATGGGAATTATCAAGCAGCACAAAACTGACCGGTGTTTTTGCGGGGAAGGGCAGATCATTAACGCCCATCTTGGCCTGAACCCGTCCGGTGTTGAATGACCAGAGATCGGTCGTCTGTTCAATCTCATAGTACTGATGCAGGCCTTCCCGGACACCTTCCAGCAGCGGAAAGTCCCGGTCCACATCAAAGTCGTCGGAGGGACCGGTGGATATCTTTCCATCCACGGACATCATCATAAACAGGGTGGTAATCGGTCGATCCATCATATTGTTGTATCCTCTGCTTTCATTATAACCGCAGGAGAGCACGGCACCTACATGCAGGGATGGCGAAATGCGGCAGGCATGATAAGATGGTGACTGGCTGAGAAGGAAGACGGTTATGAAAAAGATTCTGTTTCTGGATATCGACAATACCCTGTACAGCGGGCAAAGCGGCGTTGTGCCGGCGTCTGCGCTGCGGGCAATTGAAAAAGCACGGAAGAACGGATCAATCGTATTTCTGTGCACCGGCCGCAGTAAGGCGGAGGCATCCCGATATCTGGATTATCCGGTGGACGGATTTATCTTCAGCAGCGGCACACTGATTACCATCAACGATCAGGTGATCTATGATCATCCGATCGCGCCGGAAAAGGTCGAGGAACTCATAAAGCTGATCCGCAGCTGCAGGATGGGCGTGCTGCTCGGCGGTGCGCGCAATGCGTATCTCGATGATAAATGCTGGGATGATGTCGTGAACTATTTCTCCCGTCCGGAAGCGGATGAACAAACAAAGCTGAACGACATGGCCGCAAACGGAATGACCCGCATGAATCTGCGTGACATGCAGGATCCGATCTACAAGATGGGCGCCAGTAAAACACACGGCAGTTCCTTTGACGCACTGTATGCAGTTCTGCCGAAACCGTTCCGTCTGATTCAGACATTATCTTCACCGGAAGGTGACTTCGGGGATATCAGCGACGGCTCGATCATGAAATCCGATGGGATCCGCAGAGTGCTTGAATATACCGGAATGACCAGAGAGGATGCGGTCGGCATCGGCGACAGCGGAAATGATATCGATATGATCGAGTTCTGCGGAACCGGTATTGCGATGGGCAACGCCACGGAGGAAGTGAAGTTGATTGCGGACTGGGTCACAAGCGACATTGACGATGACGGAATCCTGCATGCATTCGAATACATCGGCGTAATCTGACAGAGGATGGATTCCTCTGTTTTTCGTCTCAAAGCATTATTATAATTAAAACATACTAACTGTCAGACGACCGGAGGGCTTCACAATGAACGCTATGAACAGAATGTCAGCCGCATTTATCTGTTCCATACTTGTTTTCATTGTGTGCCTCATTCTGTGTTCCGGACCGGTTCAAAGCACACCTGATTCCAATGCGGAGACACCGTATGTGTCGGACATTACGGCGGCCGGGGAAACAACCGACTTCAGACCGTCCCAAGAACATGAAGCGATTACCCGGGATCTGATCGCCATGGTAAATCATGATCCGAAGCTGAAGGCGATGCTGGAAACATCAATCGCGCAGGCACATGCGCTGAATCCCGATCCGGATACCAATCCGGTATCCGATCTGGAATCGTACTATGCATTCCTTGACCGCTGCTATACGGCAATGCCGTGGGAGATCAGCCCGTCCGAAACCTATTCCTCGCTTTATGACCGGATCGATCAGGGAATGGGATGTCTGTACTTTATCTGCGATCAGCCGCTGAAGGAACTGGAGAATAAAGGCTATTATCACAATTCCGTGCTGTATCACGAACCGTTTCGAAGCTGGTGGGTCCGCTATCTGTCTGGTTCCGGACAGTTTCTGAGCACGCCGGAATCCTGGAATGACACGTATTATGAGACTGCCCTGGCAAATCCGGATTTTCAGCTGGACGGCGATCTGTTTGAACACCCGGACAACTGGCATTCCTTCAATGACTTCTTTGCGCGCCGGCTGAGCGATCCCGCAAAGCGTCCGATCGCGGGGGAAGGGGATGACACAGTTGTGGTCTCGCCCGCGGATTCCGCACCGCAGGGATACTGGAAGATTGATTTGGACAGTCAGGTGGTTTCGGCGGACGCAGAACTGCCGGAAGGAATTGCGGTCAAGACCGGAACCCTGCAGGATGTCTCAGTTCTTCTGGAAGGCAGCGCCTATGCGCATGCGTTTGAAAACGGTGCCCTGACCCATACCTTCCTGGATATCAATGATTACCACCGGTATCACTTTCCGGTGAGCGGCACGGTGCGGGAGGTGTTTGTGATTCCCCAGGACGATGCGCCGGGCGGTGTGATTACCTGGGATCCGGAAGCCGGCCGATACAAGGAATACGGTTCGGAACAGTTCGGCTGGCAGTCGATCGAAACCCGCGGCGTCTGTGTTGTGGAACTGGATGGCGGAGGCTATGCGGCGCTCGTGCCGGTGGGAATGTGTCAGGTATCATCCGTCGACTTTGAACCGGCTGTCAGACCGGGCGTCCATGTGAACAAGGGGGATCCGATGGGATTCTTCCTGTTCGGCGGAAGCGACATCATCATGATCTTCAGTGAAGATCTCTCATTTGAACTGACAGCGCAGCCCGGAAATCACATTCTGATGGGCGAAGCGCTTGGCACTATTAATAGGTAAAGAAAGGATTGGCATTATGACAAAGGAAGAACTGATTCAGATGGCATGGAAGGCAAGAGAGAACGCGTACTGTCCGTACTCAAAGTACATGGTCGGCGCAGCGGTGCTCGGAGAAGACGGCAAGGTATATACCGGCTGTAATATCGAGAACTCCAGTTATGGAATGACCGTATGCGGAGAGCGGGTCGCGATTTTCAAAATGGTGTCCGAAGGATGCAGGAAATTCAAGGCGCTTGCGGTTGTCGGAAGCACCGATGAAGACGGCGCTCCCTGTCATGCATGCCGCCAGGTCATGACGGAGTTCTGTGCGGATATGGATGTGCCGGTATATGTCGGCGGTCCGTCGGGAACGATCTGGACGCATACGATGAAGGAGATCTGCCCGTATCCGTTCACCTCGTTTGAGGCAAGCGAGGACTATCACCGCTGAGTGAAAAAACAGCAGTACCGCATCCATTTCAACAACAACATACAGCGAGGTTTTTTAAACATGAAATTACTCAGATACGTGTTCAACCGGACAACATTCATGATCGTTATGGTCGGTCTCGAAGCGCAGGTCATCCTGGGACTGATCCACTGGTTCGGAAGTGTTGCGGCGTGGATCGGCGCAGTGCTTCAGGTCGTCAGTGTGCTTCTGGTTCTGTATATCATAAAAAACAGCCGGCATCTTTCATCGGATATGATGTGGATCATTCTGATCCTGCTGGCGCCGATTCCAGGTGCGGCGCTCTGGCTGTTTCTGGCGGGGAACCTCTTCACCAGCAGAACATTCCGTTCGCTGGTGAAAACCACCGGCTCTTCCAGACGGTATTACAGACAGGATCCGGATGTTCTGGCAAAGGCGGAACAGGAAAGCCCGGAACTGCGCGGACAGTTCCGTTATATCGCAAAGGATGCCGGATTCCCGTTCTACGAAAACACGGGCTTTGATTATTATCGCCTCGGCGATGAAGGCTATCCGGTCATGCTGGAGGAACTCCGCAAGGCAGAGTCGTTTATCTTCCTGGAATACTTCATCATCGAAGAAGGACAGATGTGGAACGGCATGCTGGAGATTCTCGAGGAAAAGGCAAAACAGGGCGTTGATGTCCGTGTGCTTTACGATGACCTCGGGTCCTTCTTTACACTCTCCGCATTCTATGCACAGAAACTGGAAGAGAAGGGGATCCGCTGTGTTCCGTTCAACCGCATCAACCCGATTCTCGGCATTATCATGAACCACCGCGATCACCGCAAGATCATGGTCATCGACGGAAAGACCGCATTCTCCGGCGGCGTGAACCTTGCGGATGAGTACATCAACGTAAAGGAGAAACACGGACACTGGAAAGACAATATCATCCGGATTACCGGAACGGCTGTATGGTCCTATACCGTGATGTTTCTGACGCACTGGAATGCGCTACGTCCGACCGATGATGACTTCACGAAATTCCGCCGGGATCCGGAATCTGCCGGGGAACCGGATGGCTTTATCGCGCCGTACGGCGAAACACCGCTGGATACGGAAATCACCGCCCAGAATATTTACATGGGCATCCTGAATCAGGCGAACGATTACTGTTATATCTTTACACCGTACCTGATCATCGATACCGAATTCATCAATGCGCTGATCCTTGCGGCGAAACACGGCGTGGATGTGAAACTCATTACGCCGGGAATTCCGGACAAGAAGATCGTATGGCAGATCACCCGTTCGTATTACCGTCAGCTGATGGGAGGTGGCGTGAAGATCTACGAGTATACCCCGGGATTTATCCATTCCAAGGTCTTTGTCAGCGACGACCGCATTGCCACCGTCGGAACGGTCAATCTCGACTACCGCAGTCTTTATCTGCACTTTGAAAACGGAACCTATCTGGTGAATTCGAAGAAGGTGCTGGATGTCCGCGATGATATTCTTGAAACCCTGAAATCGTGTCATCAGATGAATCCGGAAGAACTGAAAACGAATTTCTTCAGCGAGCTCTGGCTGAGCCTGCTCAGAGTGTTTGCGCCGCTGATGTAATACGTTTATCTACAGACCGATAACGAAACAAAAATCCATGGGAAACAGGTTTCCCGTGGACAGGAGGTAATAACATGATTATCAGAAATGCACGGATTGAAAACGCAGAGGAACTGCAGGATATCCGTTATGAAAACGGCGTATTCTGTGAGATTGGAACGGTTTCAGTGAACGAGGGAGAAGAAGAACTGGATGTTCATGGAAAGCTGGTGCTGCCTCCGTTTATTGAGTCCCATGTGCATCTCGACACCTGTCTTACCGCAGGGGATCCGGTATGGAACCAGTCCGGAACGCTGTTTGAAGGCATTGAATGCTGGAGTAAGCGGAAAGACAAGCTTACAAAGGAAGATATCAAGGAACGCGTGAACCGGGTTGCCCGCATGTATGCCGCAAACGGCATCCAGCATATCCGCACGCATGTGGATGTGACAGACCCGACTCTGATGGCAATGGAAACCATGCTGGAACTGAAGCGCGAACTGAAGGACTGGATGGATATTCAGATCGTGGCATTTCCGCAGGAGGGTATCCTCAGTTATCCCAACGGGAAAGAACTGTTGAAAAAAGCCGTAGAGCTCGGTGCAGATGCGGTCGGTGCCATTCCGCATTATGAATTCACGCGGGAATACAGTGTGGAATCACTGAACTATGCGATGGAACTGGCACAGCAGTATGACCGTCTGGTGGATGTGCACTGCGATGAAATCGATGATGAAGCTTCACGCGGTCTTGAGACCGTGGCGGCACGCGCACTGGAACTTGGCCTGTTTGACAAGGTCACCGCAAGCCATACGACCGCAATGCATTCCTATAACAATGCCTATGTGCTTCGTCTCATGCGGCTTCTGAAGATGAGCCGAATCAACTTTGTCAGTAACCCGCTGGTGAATACTCATCTTCAGGGCAGGGCGGATACATATCCGAAGCGCCGCGGCGTCACACGTGTCAAGGAACTGCTTGCGGAGGGAATCAATGTTTCCTTCGGCCATGACGATATCTTTGATCCATGGTATCCGATGGGAAACGGCAGCCTGCGTGATGTGGTCTTTGTCGGCCTGCATGTGACGCAGATGATGGGATATGAGGACATTCTGAACAGCTATCGTCTGATCACAACCAATGCCGCAAAGACACTGCATATTTCGGATCAATATGGAATTGAAACGGGCAAACCTGCGAGCTTCGTGGTGCTTGACGCCGAGAATTATTATGAGGCGCTGAATAAAAACGCGGCAGTCCTTCTCTCCGTCAAAGACGGTAGAATGATTGCCGGTACGACACCCGCAGAAACTGAGGTGCTGTTCTGAAATTAAAACTGTATTTCTGATCTGAACCAGCAGGAGAAATTCTGCTGGTTTTACTCTGGTCTGGATTTTTCGGGTTTGCGTTCTTCGGTTCCGGTTTTGTCCATCACGAGTTTGATGATTGCCGGATACAGCGCCATTTAGTAGAGAATCGTAATCAGCCGCCGCATGAAAAGCCCCCCAATGACTCCCCAGGAGCTGACCCAGAGGTGCACTGATGCTGCTGTTCAGAAGAACAAAGAGGACCATCCCAATGATGCAGAAAAATTTGATAACTCAAGTCAACCCTTCGGAGTATGTTTCTTCAGTAAATCGTTTCCTTCAAAATTCGCATGATGAAAACAGGAGACATACTCCCAATTCATTTTGAAATGATCTATAATTCGATTAGGAACGGTAT
>JAFUFO010000037.1 GCA_017469885.1 Solobacterium sp. | reverse complement strand
GTTTCACCGCATGGGTGGTGATGAATCGCGCTTTTTCTTTTGAATAGATGATAATCGGTATTCTCTTGTTAGACAATGTGCAGATTGTGTACTGCTGTACTTGAAGTATTCGTAATATCAGATATAATATCCGTAATATCGTTGGTATGGCATAATTTTTGTAAGCGGCGAATGCTATTCTCTGATTGTATTCAAAAGGAAGGAGGCATCTCTTATGTACGGTATCGTAAAGATCTGTATCACTGAGAATCGTTATCCTGCATTGTATGAATACTGTGCGGATATGACGGCACGGTATAAGAACCTTAAGAATGCCTCCCTTTTCATCCTGCGTCAGTGGTATACCGCATTTGGAAAAACAAGCCTCCAGCCGAATCAGATTGAAGTGGCTAATCTTGTACAGGATACCTGCCGCTCCACCGGAAAGAAGAAACCGGGAAGGATCCTCTCTTACAACTTCATTGAAAAAATGATGCGCTTAACAGACAATCCGGATTACTATGCCCGTTTGCCCAGACATTGCGCACAGCACGCCATCAAGGAAGCTGTAAATGACTTCAGGAGCTGGAAGGCTGCTCTGGAGGCATACTTCCGTGACCCATCCAAATTCACCGGAAAACCGAAGATGCCGAAGTATATCAGACGTAATGTGACTACTCTTACCTCAAGCAATCAGGAATGTGTCATTAAGGAAAATAATGATGCATTTTTTCTGAAACTTCCCTTAACGAAGGAAATGATCAAAGTACATATTCTTGATGTTGCACGGCTCATGGAGGTAAAGATCAAGCCGTTCTACGGGAATTATGTCATCGTCTTAACATATCAGTCCGATACTGTGATCAACAGTCCCTCTTCCTTTCAGCCTGTCTATGAAGGTGCCATCGATCTTGGCGTAAACAACCTCGCAGCTCTCGTAAGCAATGACGGTAACGAACCGCTGCTGTACAAAGGCGAAGTGCTTAAGTCAAAGAACCAGTGGTACAACAAACAGAAGGCTATGCACATCTCGTGCCTTACAAAGGGACATGATCCAAAGACGGTATGTAAGGATTCAAAACGGTTAAGACAGCTGTCCCGATACCGGGCTGACTTCATCCGGGATTATCTGCACAAAGTAAGCACCCACATTATTCGGACCTGTCTCAGCCGCAACATCGGCATCCTGTATATCGGAAAGAATGATCAGTGGAAGACAAAGGCAAACATGTCTAAAGCATCCAATCAGGAATTCGTATCCATTCCGCACTGCACACTGATCTGGATGATCCGGTATAAGGCAGAACGGTATGGTATCTCTGTCATTGAACAGGAAGAATCCTATACCTCAAAGGCAAGTTTCCTGGATGATGATGCATTACCGGTATACGGAGAGAATGATGAAGAACAGAAGTTCAGCGGAAGACGCATCTTGCGAGGGCTGTATCGGACAAAGAACGGCATCATCTTGAACGCAGATATCAACGGAAGTGCAAACATCCTGCGGAAGGCATCGCCGAATGCCTTTGAAGGGATCACAGACTATCGATTCCTTCAAAAAGTGAAAACAGTACCATTCCGGGCATTATACCCAGCTGGTACTGTATCGGTATAAACATGTATTCCCGAGTCATAACACATACTGACAAGGGATAGCGGGCGAGTGTCCGTCCCTGAGTATCACGGAAAGCCTGGATACCCGTATTCAGGTCTGAAAGGGGTAACTTTCACGGATCTCAGAAGCCATCATCCATAGGATGCCCATCGGGCACCGCATGGGTGTGGTAATTCACTTTCTCTTTTATGCGGTCAAATAATCCCATATGTTTTCTCCGTTATCCCTCCCCACAGCATCATTCCGCATAAACAGCTGAACTCCCGGTGAGTTTTAAACTGTAATCGGATAATTCCGGGCAGGCTGCGTAATGTGTTCCGTTTTCTGCTAATATCTTAAATCCTGAACATCCGCGCCTGCCAGGTCCACCCGGTCAGCCGGATTCTGAAGCTTCGTTTCTGACGCAAGGCTTCCGTTCAGCTGCCGGCGGATGCTTTCCGCACGCAGGAGGCAGATCTGCTTAAGGATCTCATGCGCTTCGTCGGTATCCTGCAGGGTGCAGAGTTTTGTCGGATCGTTTTCGATGTATGGACGGATCATCGTATATACACGGTCAATCTCCTTTTCAAGCGCTCCGCTTTCAATCTGTTCCTTCAGGAACTGATCCATGGCCGCATGATACGCATTCCTGCAGGTCTCATCGGCGATATACCGGCTCCAGAGAGGACGCTCTTCCGGCGGAATGCTTAACAGCGGGCTGTCGATTCCCATGTTTATGACTTCCCGGGTGTCATTGGCATGGGTGAGCACCGCATCCATGGAGAAGGCGCCGAAGGCAAGGTTGTAATCCCAGGGGAAAACGGAAAGCTTCCCGATTTTTTCATACAGGTAATAGTTATGCGTCATCAGCCCGATATAGGTGTCATAGTTCATCAGATAATTGTTCACCGCAAAGTACCGGGCAAGCTCCTTTGTGTCGAGTATCGATTTCAGGTCCCTTCCTTCCTGCAGTTTTCTCAATGCGTCTATGACCCGCTCATCGGATTCTTCACTGCGTTTTGTGACGGCGTTGTCAAAGATATCCGGATAGGAATCGGGATCATCATCGATGTACTTCAGATCCGCCCCGCGCGCTCCGGAGACGATGGCATTTCCTCCATCCAGCAGGGCCTGCGTTTTTTCCTCATCCAGCGCCTGTTCGCTGAGCTCCGGCTGATACAGTGAACCTTCTCCTCTGCAGGTGCGGTCCAGGAAGCTGTCATCCAGATCCTCCGCCGCAAGATACAGACCGAAGTCCTTCCCGTTGACCGTAATAAACACATAGCTGGTTAACGGGGCAGGCACACCCATCTTACGGAAGAGATCATAGGCAATATAGTCTTTAATATATGTCCTGTCCGCGTAGAGATTCTGAAGATGAAGCTTGTCGAGGCCCTGGAAGGTCTGCCCTTTGATATTCTTTCCGAAATTGATCTTGAAGCTGTAGCGGTTACTGTCGCCTCTCGCCTTTACAAACGCCAGGCTATAATTGCCCTTGGCGGAAAAGGAAACCTGTTTCACTTCTTCTCCGTCGATCACAAGGTCCGCTTCATACTTTGTCTTCTCTTCAGGATGAGTGATCAGATCCTGCCAGTCGGCTTCCGCAATTGTCACATCCACCGTATGCACATAAGATGTGTCAAACAGGTTTTTCTCATATTCCGGCTTTGCATGTCCCACGCATGCGGAAAGAAACAGCACTGTAATCAGCACTGCCACGCATTTTACCCATCGCATCATTGCTTTCATATCTCTATTATATTGTTCTGTCTTCCGGGACTGAACGTAAAAAAGGAGCCTGCGGACAGGCAGACAGATTAGGTTTAATCCGGAAATCTGATCAGCTTCCGGAAAACCGGCAGGAGCCGTTCCACAATCGGACCAGTCGCAAGGAAGGTCACCAGAGTTCCGATTCCGGCAAGGCCTCCCAGTAACAGACCGATTACCAGAAACAGAAGCTCCACGCCCCAACGGACTACCTGGTAGCGCTGCTGGGTCAGTTTCTGAATCGAAAGCAGGAACGCATTGTATGGGTCATAACCTGCAGCCGGTGTAATCGCCAGCGCGGAACCCGAGGCATAGACCAGCTCGCCAATCACAAGAAACAGAAATGCGCTCATTTCGTTTGCGGGTAATGATGGAAACAGAACGCCGACCGTATCGATTCCGATACTCGTGCAGACCATCGCCAGAAAGCTGACTACGGAGATCATTTTTTTGTCCACACACCATGCAAACAGGATCTGACAGAGATTCACACCCATGTTCATAATGCCGATGGTCAGTCCGATATTCTTCTGCATGCCATCCAGCATGACCGTAAACGGATCAGTGCCGAGCTGCGCATGATCGCAGAGCCCGATGCCGATACCGAATATAAAGCAGCCCAGTGCAGTGACTGCCATACGCCGTACATCACGTTTCATTTCCAGTTCCTCTTTAACCGCTATGATTGTACACGCCGCAATCAGACACCGCAAACAAAACGGCCGGACCCCGTTCTTACTGAGGAGTTCGGCCGTTTCATACATTTCTAACGGTAAAACAGGGATGCCGGCAACAGATACAGATACGGTGCCGTGATGACCGCAAGCGCAAGTGCCGTCTTCTTCACCTGCTCTGCCGTAAGAGTTTCCTTTTGAAGAATCCGTTTGTCCAGGTGATAGATGCATATGCCGGAAACCAGAATCGCCGCAAGAATGATCAGCACGCTGAAGATATTGGAAAACGGATTCCAGTTCAGACCGAATTCGATCGCATGGAAGTCCCCTCCGATTGCGCCTAACAGAACCATTGCGCCAAGCAGGATCAGGGATCCAACGAAATCAGAGACAAAACCCGCCAGGCAGATCTTCCACGACAGCCGCATGGACCGGGCCGCATAGTCGGTATCACCTGCATGTCTTAATGCATATCTTGTCACAAGCCAGTCGATCAGCCAGTTGGCCGGAATCACGATCAGCCACAGCCAGCTTGGAAACCATATGAGCAGCCAGATCGGCAGGATGATATTGTACAGACGATATTTCTGATTCATACACTTCTCTATCGGTTGATATATTCCGCAAGCTTCTTCAGCGTTTCGTCCTTGTAATGCAGGCCATCCGGTATAAAGCCGATCTCATTGTTCAGGATCTCAGGAACCGTTGTCCACTCCGCATTCTGAAGCACGTCACTGCCGGCAACAGTTTCCTTTAACAGCGCATTGTAGTCTTCTTCATAGCGGTTGAACTCTTCCGCAGAATACTGCAGGACATTGCCTTTCCGTGCACCGGCCACGATACCAATCACCGTGACAGAAGGATAAACGTCCTTCCCTTCATGTTCATAATGCATGGACGCATACTGTTCCGCCCATTTTACCGCCGCCTGTGCAGGTGCTTCATTTCTGTTTTCCCTGAAGTCATAGTCATTGACGGTCGTGAAGAAATACAGATCACATTTCCCGGTTGTCTCAACCTGTTTCTGAAAACACTCTTCTACTTCTCTCTGGAACCACACATTCCCAAGATACGGATCCATGTCCAGATAATGTCCTCCCCACGCCGCAAAAACCGCGCAGTCATCTCCATCGGTGCGCCGTTCATAAATACCGAGCTGCACACAGCGGCTGTCGCCGATGACAATGCGGCCGGAGTTATAGCCCGGTGTATCCGGCAGGGTGATGTACCAGTCGGAATTGATTCCCTCCGCTCCGTTGGCAATCAGTTCTTTGCCTGGATAACCGACTTCAACCGCCCAGGTCTGATAATCCTGCATGGTGAGGAACTTCGGTTCCTGTTCCGATTTCTGATTGATCGCATCATCGATTGCGGCATCAAGCTGTTCCCGTGATGCGTTCTGGATTTTGAGATCACTTCCGTACTGTTCCTTCAGTGCATCGTTTACCCGATCACGGAATTCGTCTTCGCGCATCTCCCGTTTTGAAACTTCATAGACATCCGCATGCCGGAATGCATGGAACTTCTGCATAACAGCTGCGCCTTCCGTGTCACCGTTCAGAAACGCCCGGTAGGAATCAATGAGTTCTTCCATCGTGACATCATTGCCGGAATTATAGTTGTAATACTTCACCCGGACATACAGTTCATTTTCCTGATCAATCGTGAAGTTCTTTATATCTTCCGTATAGGTGATATCGTCCGGATCACAGGGTATAAGCAGATCATCGCAGTATCCGATCCTTGTGTACATCAGTACCTGTCTTTGCTTTTCCTCTTCCGCACGGTTACGGGCACTTCGGACGCCAAGCACCGCTGCGATCACCGCCGCAATCACGATAATGATGATTCCTGTTTTCTTTCTGTTCATTCGCATTCTCCGGATTGTTCTTTTTCATCATACACTTGCGCAGAACCGTAAAACAGGCAGTCCGTTATGAACTGCCCTGATCATAAATGCTTTCGGTCTTCGAATCCTGTCTGACAAATGCCCAGAAGGCTGTTCCGTCTGTGATAACCGCAAGATCCGTATCCGGTTCGATTCTGAACACATTGACATACGAACCGTATCCAAACGGCTCTTCCGTTCCGTTCATAAGCCAGACACCTTCGGCTTTCTCATATGTCACCTGCAGAATATGAGCGATCCTGCATTCCGGTTCCTCTGGAAGAAGAATCTCCAACTGCCGGACATAATGGTTTTTCTCCGCAGTCCGAATCATCCCGTCATCCGGTTTCAGGAAACGAACCGCAGCGACTCCGGCCGCAAGTAGCAGCACTGCGCATCCAAACCCCGCAAACAGTACGGGATGCGAATGCACGATGCCGGGGAACAGCATTCCGCACAACAGAACTGCGATACCTGCCGCAGCCGGCAGAAGCACCGCCTTTGAAAATGAAATTCGTTGTGTTTTTAATGCCGGATGAGGGTCAAACATGACCAGCTCCGGATTCTCCAGAAGGATTCTTCGTTCTTCCGATGTGATTTTCCGTGCCATAGTTCCTCTTCCATTAATATCCGTATTCCTGTCGGTTTCCGGTATTGATCTCTGTGATCATGATCGTTCTGGTTTTATGATTGATTTCGTAGGTCTCCGCCAGCCAGTATTTTTCAAATGTGCGGTCGTTTGCGGTGATTTCCTTCAGTTTGTCTGACTCCGCATACGTATAGTTTTCGGGCGGAAAGTCTCCGTAGTATTCTCTCTGCACATCATCCATTCCAAAGAAGTACAGACTGCCGGGGTAAACAACCGCCTGCGTCGGATCCATGTGATAATACTTCCCGTCGAGTTTTACAGCTGCCCATTCATGCGCTTCACTCTGATCTTTATTCAGGGAAGAACACGGTATCGCGTTAATGCCGGCCTGAAGAAGATAGTAAATATACTCCGCCGCGATCTCCTGGCAGATACCGGTGTCGGTCATGACAGCCCGGTAACTTCTGAGATTCAGAGAGTCCTCCAGCGTATAGGATTCATCATACCTGTCCTTTTCCGAAACGGCTGTGAACAGCTCCATTGCCTTCACGAAATCCGGTTCCTTATAAGGAACTGCGGAGGTAATTACATCCGTTACCTTTTCCTTAAACGCCGCAATGATCCGGTCCGTTTCTTCCTCATCGTATCGGAAGGCCAGATGACAGACCCCGTCCTTTACAGTGGTCTGATTCCGGTCAATTAATTCCTGAGCAGGCGGGAAACAGGAATTGGAAATCAGTAACAGCTGATGAAACCGTTCCGGTGTACTGCATGGAACTGTCTTCTCGTTGTTTAAAATCGCATCGCAGAAGGAAAAGAATTCTTCCTCAATACCTTCTCCGTAAACGGTGCGGTATTCTTCTGAAATGAC
Organism: Solobacterium sp.; assembly: GCA_017469885.1. Classification (GTDB taxonomy): domain Bacteria; phylum Bacillota_I; class Bacilli_A; order Erysipelotrichales; family Erysipelotrichaceae; genus Bulleidia. The sequence continues at coordinate 12,097 of JAFUFO010000037.1, read as the reverse complement.
ATGCGGATTGAAAGTATAGTCAAACGGATCCGGCAGAGCTGTTTCCGTTTCCGCCGGTGCTTCCGGTTCTTCTGCAGGACTGATTTCCGGCGCATCCGCAGGATGTCCGCATGCGCTCATGCATACTGTCATAAAACATACAGCTGTAATAAGGGCGGCGTTTCTGGTTCTCATCATTTCCGTTCTTTCTTATTGCCTGGAGTCCTGCGTTTTCCCAAGGAACTCTTCTTTTGTGATCTCTCTGGAATGATCTGTTTCTTCTCCGGTAAAGGCGTTGTATTTGTAGTCATTGTCATAGTAGTGCGCTTCCATGGGCTTCTCTTTATTCTTGTGTAATACGATTGCGAACATGGAGATGAACATTCCGACAGCACCGACGATGCCGAGGCCAAGAATAATGTACGCAAGCGTTCCGGGACGAATAAACAGCATCAGAAGTCCGATCACGACGCCGAAGAAAAACAGATATCCAAAGGTTTCAATCAGACGTTTTTCACCCGGTGTCGTCTTCCAGGTGCCTGAGGCATGAAATTCCTTTCCCTTGCGGCGCTCATAAAGCGGCACTTCAATACCGTCTGGTTTCACCACGCTCTTGCGCATGATATCTTCCGCTTTTTCCGTAATCTGTTTGTCCATATCGTTCCCCCCTTTTTCTCACAATCTGATTGCGCTGATATATCCGTTGTAATGATCTGTCCAATTATAAAAAAGGACCACTGATGTTTTCAGAATTATTATTCATCAGTGAATCCTTATTTCGCAACATCCGGACAGACCGCAGATTGTAACAGAGTAATGAATCAAAAGTTACTCGTTATACCAGAACCCTTTCGCATCTGTTTTTTTCGGATGTTTCATTGCGGCCTCGGACCTGTCTCCAACAATCCAGTAGTCGCAGATATCCGCGTTGGCGCAGGTATGCCTTCGGATCAGATGGGCATGTATCATTTCCATGGCAGGATAGTCGCTGTTGCAGAAAGCAGGCATGATATCCAGATAACCGTGTTCTTTTGCGAATTCGGCAATCGGGCATCGTTTAAAGGTATACCTTGATCCGACGGTCTTATCATACGGCTCAACCTTCATGATGTATCCGGTCGGCTGATCAGGGTCGTTGTTGTATTCTGACCGTTCTGTTGCCTGAAATGCCATGTGAATAATCCTTCTTACAACGGCATTGTTTGCGTTCGCTATCTTTCCAATACTCCGGAATCCGGGCAGAAGCGCTTCGCAGTTCATCGCATACAGTTCTTCCATGTCCGGCGCATGATCCAGTGCCTCATAGTAAGCAAAAACCATGATGCAGTCATAGGTGCCGCCGGTGCCGTTATGCGTATTCTTCCTTCCGCCAAGGTACGGCAGATCCTTCAGAAAATCCGCATACTGCATCTGAACTTTTTCCCACATCGAATGAATCTCTGATTCCGGATACCGTTTTCTTAGATGTTCCTTAACGATCTTCTCCATCGAAGCGGAGTACATTACATGTTTTTTCAGATCTATCTGCGTCCTGATATCCATGTGTTTACCCCGCTGCCGCAGCGATGATAATCGGCAGGATACAGAGCAGCCAGCCTGCAATAAGCGTAATCAGATGCTTCTTCTCCGCATGTACGGCAACGTATTCCCGGATCAATGCGCTGGGCCAGTAATACAGGGCCACCCTGCTTCCGACACCGGTGCAGTCGAATCCGATCTTCCGGCAATAGCGCAGTGCACGGTATACGTGGTAGTTGCTGGTGACAATGGCCGTATACGTTCTGCCTTCTCTTGCGTCAATGATTGCCTTGGAATTCTTCAGATTCTCAAACGTATTCTTTGACTGATCTTCCAGCAGAATCTTTTCTTCCGGAATATCTTTTTCCAGCAGATATCCTTTCATTGCCTGTGCTTCAGAAATAGCCTCATCACTTCCCTTTCCGCCGGACGGAATCATATACGGCGGTGTCGGATCCTTGCGGTAGAGTTCAATCGCTTTATCGATCCGATCTCCCAGCAGGCGGGTGACCTGATTGCCGTGAAGCAGGCCCGCTCCGTGAATAACCACATAGTCAAAATCACGCTTGCGGGGTATTAACATCAGAAAGACGGAATAGACCACAAACATGAGAATGGAAAAACTGAGATAGACGACCGAAACGCTGAACACCAGCAACAGTGTATACCGGATGGAATCTGCCGTCTGCACACCCACCGACGGGGAACTGCTTACAGACTTGAAAAAGGCTGATATAGTCGCAATTTCGCCAAGACCGATGAGCAATCCCAGCACCAGGGATAGAACGTTGGCAAGCCGGAATCCCTCTTTCCGGATGATTACAATTCCATTCCAGATCAGAATCACCGGCACCAGGATAAGCAGGAAAAAAAAGATGAGAAAGCTAAGGGTCACAGCACGGTCTCCCAGCGAGAACATCACCGCATAAAACGTCGTCACAATCGCAAGAAACAGCACAATGCAGTTGCGGTATCTGCTTCGGTCGATCCCGAAGAAAAGACTGAAAATACACCAGAACAGTATGGCAGCTGTCCATAAAAACCCGATCATTCCTGCTCCTTCCTTCGGACTCCGTAAAGCCTATGTCCCATCAGAAATATTGTTTTTATTATATATTCATGTCATGCATTAAAGAAACACCGGCAGTTTCTGACAGACCGGAATCTGTCAGAAAATACGTTTATAGAACTCGATCTCATAATCGGCACCCAATTCATCACAAAGCATCTTATAGGTGCGTTTCGCAGCGTTTTCAAACGCCTGAATCTGCGTGTTGTCCCAAAGCAGATCAGCGGCCGGGTCGTTCCAGTTCAGTGCTTCATCGTGCTTCTTTATGAGATATTCCAGTTCATCTTTAAGCTTCTGTGACACCGGCAGAGTATCCGTGGACACCGGATAGTCTCCAAACTTTTCTTCCGCGGCTTTGTTCATACTCCAGAGACATACGCCGCTGCCCCAGTCGAACATATATTTCAGTTTATACATCCTGAGTTACTCCATTAATCTCGATTTGCCTGACAGAGACTTTCCATTCATCCTTTTAAATCCGATGATTTTCAGTCTGTTGCGGATACCAGCATTACTGCATATCTGTTCAGCGTCCTGTCATAGACACTCCAGCAGCTTGCGCCATACCATTCATGACCGGCGTCAAAGAAATCGGACCAGTCGGTTGTCCATTTATAAATATCAAGCCCGTCTGTGCCGTTTGGAAACAACGCTCTGTTCACGTTTCTGAAGTCTTCCGGCGTGTTTCTTCTGCCATGGATCGGTTCCATCAATGCATACCAGTAAGGAACCGTTGTCCCAAAGTTTTCATCATCGGGTTTCCACTTCGCAGCATAACAGGCGTTTCCGTAATAATCGGTTTTCACAATTTTCGGGCAGTAGAAAAACTCCTGCGCGTCCAGCGGAGAAGCCTGCGCCTGGTCGATGTCATAAACCAGCGGCCGCAGTTTATCCGCAAGATCATCACCAAACATGATCCGGGCCTGTTCTTTATCCTCAATGCTTTGTTTCACCAGCCAGTCAAAGACAGTCCGCAGTGCTTCTCTGTGAGAATTGATTCCCTCATAGGGCTTATCATCACACAACAGATGATAGTCAACCTCACCGACAAGATGATATTCACTGTCCGAATCATATTGTTTTATCAATTCATAAAAATCATCATGTTCTATTCGTTTCATCAGCATACCTGTAATCACTACAGCGGAACATCATCAGTCCTTTCCGACAGGAATCGATACTTCAGCACAGCTCTTAACGCTTCCGTTGCGAACCTCTGTCGCCAGTATTCCCGTGCCATTTCCAATGACGCATACGGATTCCATCCGGAATACCGGACCATCACGGGATCCGTGCCGAATCTTTGATAAAGGATCTCTGCATCTTCCGGTTTATATTTTCTCAGATACAGACGTTCTGTCCGGAATTCTTTCGTTCCCTGCACTTCGTTACTCCTCAGCTGTGTTTCTTCTGAAACTCTGCATCATACAACAGATACTTGTTTCTTCCGCCTTTTTCCGCTTCCGTAAATACCACCGCAAATCCGTTTCCGATGATCAGCGCCGCATCCGTACCCATGCCTGCCATTGAAACCGCTTCTTCCAGCGGCAGCTGCTTCTGATCCAGGAAAGGATCCGGAGATAATATCCGGCATATCTCATTGTGTTTTCTGACAAAGGCGGTAAACTCCGCTCTGTGATTGAGATCTTCGCCTTCCATGGATATCCTTGCCGGGTTGATCAGTTCTTTTGCCTGATGACAGAACCGGCTTAAGCCGTCATAACGTCTTGCGGGCGTTGTCAGTTCGAACAGGATCCGCTCCTGGCGGTTTTTTCGGATATATGATTTAACAAACAGTGTTTCTGCGGTAACGTCCATTATTCACTCAGTTCCTAAGCACATGTGTTTTCTTTTCGATGAATTCGTTTCTACGTTTATCTTACCGTATCTCATCCCGTCCCATAATAAAACGCCGCACGTATTCGGTATGCGCACGGCGTTCGTACAGGTTCGTTACTTATTGCTGACGAGGCTGATCCGTTGAACGGATCCTGCCCGGATCAGTTTTTCCTTACTGCCTTTTGCGGAATCGATACGGACAAGAATCCAGTCATCATCCGCGTCAAGGATCGTATTGGTTCCGTGTTTTGAGTTTCCGTACATGGCGATATCCACATCTTCACAGTCTTCCTTCAATTCCAGGATTACCGGTTTTCCGATGTATCCACGAATCGCATCAAGCAACGCTTTCCGTTCCTCAAACGATGGTGTTCCTTCAATACCGGCAAGCTCTTTCTCCAGTGCGGTCACCCGTTTTTTAAGGGAAGAAAGCTCGACATACGCAACCAGTCCGAATATCCCGAATACAATACCTATATACTCCATCACTGATCCTCCTTTACGAGTTCAATGGAAAGCACAGAGGATATCGGTATGAGCTTTTCAATCGGTCCCTTTTTTGTATTAGCGGAAACCCGCACCCAGTTGCCTTCAAATTCCATGATGCGGCAGGGTGTATTGAACAGATCAATATCCTGTTCCTCATCAAAGAATGAAAGCTGCACGGTCTTTCCTGCCAGGCTTTTCAGGAGCTTTCCGACACCTGTTATCTGTGCCGCACCGCTTTCGGATACATCATCTTTGAGCAGATAATCACAGCTCACTCCGAGGATGTCAGCGATTTCTCCGATCTTGTCGATATCAGGCATTGCGGTACCGGCTTCCCATCGGCTGACCGTCTGCCTTGTCACATGCATTTTCTCGGCAAACTCAATCTGCGTCATGCCCTGGATCTTCCGTTTTTCTGCGATTTTGTCTCCAAGTCTGTTCATGGATCCATTCTCCTTTCCCGGTTGATGACTTCATGATAGGGTCTGGCTCAACCCAAAACAAGAAGACAGCAGGCGCAAAATGTAACATGGCATGTTACATTTCAGGGCTGTCAGTCGGTTTTTCCGTTCTTGTGGACAGAAAACAGAACATTCGTACATTAAAATGATAAGGGAGGCCCTTGAAATGAAAAAAGAAGATTTAACAAATGAACAGCTGTCAGAGGTTTCCGGCGGCACCGACGCAGGCGGCGGTATGACCAGAGAGAAACTGGATGCCAGATTAACTTCCGTCGGTACGTTCAGTATCAATGATATAAGCGGGACTGGTTTAGCTCAGAACGAAGCACTCGTTCCGATGGGCTGCGGTATAAACATCGGAGAAGAAATCTGCATTTGTCACGCAACCTATGAAACCAAAACTGTAAAAGGTTATTATGACCCGCGGGGATCGTTCGCTCCCCCGGTAATTGTTGTAAGCAATTTCCGTGCCAAATCGTTCGGAATCATTCAGGACGTATTGGTCTGGGACAGGTAACGATCCAAAAGCGAGACCTGATTCCTATTAGCAGGACCAGTTAAAACAAATGCCCGGATTCTGCATTCAGTGATAATACTGAATCAGAAACCGGGCTTTTTGTGTTTACGGGCGACTGTCTCCTTCATTGCCTCATTGGCATCGTCATTAAATACTGTTTTCTCCGGGCCAAGAGTTCCATACATGGTGTTCTCAAACGAATACACCATTTCTGCTGTTTTAATTAAACGCTCGTTCTCTGTATCATCCGCAAAGGTACCGAGCTGACTGAATATATCATGCGTGATCTCGTAGCGATATTCCTCCAGTCCCTCCCGGCTGATATACATTATTCCTGCGAAATACCGTCCGCTTTCCGGGGCATAATACGCCGTCCAGTGGTTTCCGTGTTTCTCTGTTTCCATATCTTTCGTCAACATCCCTGCAAACTGGAATTTACCTTTATGAATACTATTGTCTGTGTTTTTCAATCCACTCAACGGCAAAGTCCACTAACTCACGCTGCTTCATAATTTTCAATTCTGTTTCGCCAATTGCTGCTGTATTAACAGTATGTACTGCTTCAAAAGCAATTCCTATATCCTTAAAATCTTCACCATCTACAAATAGCGTTTCATATGCTTTCCAGACTCGCTTTCCATTTTCCATGACTGCACTGTGTTCAACACAGGTATGCTTTCCTCGATACTCAGCACGAACATCTGCCAAATGAATAGAGGTATTTTTGTCATAGTCCACACCGATCAACAGTATCTTTCCGTCAAGATCATAAAGCTTTCCAATTGGAGATGTATCCCCAAAAATATCAGAAAGATCATGATTTTTCGTGAGATATTCTGCATTTCTCCCCAACGCAGTAAAAGATCTGGCCGGATGGTCGCTCCTCACCGCTCCAGGCCATGATCGAAACATCTCTGCAACAGCCCCCATCGTATTGGTAGGAGTAATCGTCTTATTATAAGCTGGCCAATTCTCTCTGATTCTATCCCATTCAGTTTCATCAGCATCCCAATGAACACCGGTTTCAGGATCAAGATTTTTCCATGACTGCGTCGGCATCATAATAGTTCCTTCTTTTCCAACGGTCTCAATCAGAGCTTCTATGACAGCTTGTGCACCGCCGCATACATACCCAATCTTCCCAAGAGAAGTATGTACCATCACGGAATCTCCTCTTTGAAGGCCAACGGTCCTTAAAGCATCTACTATTTCTGACTTAACTACTGTTTTCATATTGCCCCAATCACCAATTTATACAATTCAGGATATTATCCTTAACGATCCCGATTTGTTGGTTTTTTCAAACTGCTGTCTGTCAATCAGACTCTTGATTCGGAAACCAGCCCATGTTGAACCGGACTTCTCTGCGTTCGACATCTTTGTTTGTATAACAGCATGTGTCAAAACCGATCAATGTAAATCCTTCGTGCAAATAAAAATCCACTGCATTTACATTGGAAGACTGTGTTTCCAACATTAAAACGCGATATTTATTTTGGATCGTGATTGTTTTGGCCAGGTCAATCAGTTTTCTTCCGTAACCTTGCCCTCTTATTTCTTCACCGACAAACAGTTCTGTGATCAGCAGCCTGTTGGACCATTCCTCCGGGCATATCTCAATTGCTGCCAACAAGGTTCCATTTTCGACAATTCCAAAAGCACGCGCATTTTCCCACCAGTCTTCGTATAGTCTGTCCGGATACTCTCCATCCTCCGGAAGATGCCTAAATGTGGCTTCAAATCGTTTTTTTTGGATTGGAATATGAAACCCATCCTCAGTTTTTTCAATCCAAATATCGTAATAATAGTCAGACAAATATGAAACCGGCAGTAAAGTGCCCTTCCAGTTTTCTTTGCTGAGTTCCTGTATTTCAAGTTCTTTCATATGCGCCATCACAAATCCCGATTTATCGTGATCCCAGCAAACTGGAATCAATTAATCAAGTTGGCTGTTTAAGAATTTTATCATTCTTTCAAAAGCATCTCTTGCTACATCATCTGCACGCTCAGCTGCCACAAAACAATGCGGCATCTGAAGATTTCGTTCTGCTAATGGATCTATCAATATATGCGTTACTCTGTTTTCGTTCAAAGCGGCATCCATATCCCGCATATCCACGTAATACTCGCTGCCAAGAAGTACAGCAGCAGGATAATCGGAAGTGACCCACTGGATATTATTGTAAATCTTCACTTCATCACCACTTAAAAATATTGATCCCTTTACATAATTTCCTACAAGAATTTTTGTTCCTAAGGAGAATTTATTATATGCGAGCGGCGCATCATCCAGTACTACTGCTTTTATCTGCTCTGGCTTCAGCGCAGGTGTAATTCCAAGGGATTCAGCATATTCCGGATTGGTAATAATACTTCCAAGCTGGCTTGTCATAATCGCGCCTGCAGACGAGCCCATCATAACAACATTATTCATATCAAGGTGATACTCTTCCGCATGGTTCATCAGAAACTGAAAGGCTTCGTTTGCCTGCGCAAGGGGTGCAGGGAAATGATATTCCGGAACCAGGACATAATCGATATTGACGAGATTAAACCCTTCTGCACAGATATCATCCAGCAGTGCGGTCGCATCACTTCCGGCAAGGGGATCGCCTATACTCTTACTGCCGCCAAAGAATCCTCCGCCATGAAAATAGATAAATGTCGGACAGGATGCTTCTCTGTTCTCACTTGGATAAGTGATATCAAGATAACTGTTTGGATAGTTCTCAGAATACCTGATTTCAGTAATGATATACTGCCCGTTGTCCTTTATGCCTTCCATCGGTTCACCAAGAGGTTCATAAGAATTGGCGGTATTCACCGTGCCGGCAGATATTTTCTGGATTGCCCCTACAATGATCTGCGTGTGTGTCATAAGAATCAACGCAGCTGCCGCCGGAACAGCCAGTAAGATTGCAAGAATAATCAATATAGTATGTTTCTTTCTCGATGCTCTTCTGTTCATTTGTTTTTCTCCACATCCTGCCAGTTACTGTTATGGAGGATCTCAGCGTCTTCGCCGATAAAGACGGAAGAAGCCTCTTTGTCACCGCAAAGCTGCCACAGCATCCAGGCTGTCATATAGCCGTCACTGCGGGCAAGCATATCTTCATGTTCGGCGCCTGCCGCTCTGGCACGTACTTTAAGCACATCATCAGAGATCACGTTATAGTTTTCAATCAGAGAAGCAAGCGGAGCAACTCCGGCATATTCCTTTGTAATATCAGTCACTCCCTTATCATCGGTCTCTCCGGTTCCTGCGGCCATAAAGTAAGGGATACAGATTTTGGAAACATCATATTTCCATCCCATATTTGAGGCAAGCAGCGGATAGGCTGCGCTTCCGGTAAATATCGTTTTATACATTTTCCCGTTATCATACATTGTCGCCGCAGCCAGGGCTCCTGCTCCTCCCTGTGAGAATCCAATGATTCCAATGTTTTCTGTGTCGAGCCTGCCGCTCAGCGGATGATCCTGCGGAAGATTCAGAAGACAGTCGAGCATAACAGACGTTGTTTCACCGGTTCCTGCCTGAGGGTCTTCGTTTCCAACCACAATGAATCCCCATGATGCAAGTCTCCTGAACCATGGCTCATATTTGAATGCAGGCGTTCCGCTTGCATTAACGACAACAATCACGGGATACCTGCGACTGTTGTCTGCCAGTTCTGCAGGAAACCAGAATCGTACTTTTTTGATTCTGTCATTATCCGATGGATCCGCAAGCGTAGAAACTTCATATTCACCGGTCTGCGAATACTTCAATTCAAGTGGCGCAAAAGACAAAAAATCTTTGAAATAATCGTCCTTGACGGAAGGCTTCTTCGAATCTATCAACCCCTTGATTACGAAAACAACTATGACAGCTGCTATACCTAAACCAATTCCTCTGATGGTCTTCATACATGCCTCCTTGACAATATGATGTAACATTTGTATCATCATCGAAGTGCTGACACAAGTGTTTCATCAAAACTGATACATTGACGGGAGGTTTGTTTCATCGAATGAATAACGCGCAGAAGAATTCCTATGTAAAAAAACAGATCACTGCCACACTGATTGATCTTCTGAAAAAAAAGTCCCTTTCGGAAATATCCATCAGTGAACTTACAGATAAAGCCGGTATTGGCCGTGTTTCTTTCTATCGTAACTATCAGGGCAAAGAGGATATTTTGAAAGAGGAATCAAACCGGCTCATCAGGGAATGGGGCAAACTATATGAGTCAAACCCTGAGTCAGCGCCGGAGACACTATTTCCATCATTGTTCGACTTCTATCGGGATCACAAAGATTTTTACACTACTCTCTACAACGCCGGATTGTCTTCAATCATGATGGAAACAATCATAGGTGCAATACAAATCACACCTGATATGAAGAACCTTGAAGCATATATGAAATCTTTCTGGGCGTACGGCATTTACGGATGGCTGCTTGAATGGATCAAACGTGGCATGCCGGAAAGCGGAAAAGAATTAAGTGCACTTTTTTCCATGGCTCATAAAAACTGAAAGTTTCGGTTCTCGCTGCGAAGCTTTTGCAGAAGTGTGTAGTTAGGGAATACATTTCGTCAGAATGCTGGTCAAGTGATTCGGAGACAAATATACAACCCTAAAAATTATAAAATCTGGTAAGCCAACCTGTTTGTATGATTGCATTCCTGGTCCGATCTCCATTCATCGTGCATTTCCAAAAAACTGATTCACATCTCATACTCGGACAACGATTTTTCCATTCACAGTGCCCTCATCCTGCGCAGTCACTGCTTCTGTTATATGTTCAAATTCAAATACCTTTCCGCTGACCGGAATCAGGTTTTTCTCGTTCAGGAAAGAGAAGATCTCATCTATGACCTGTTGGGTCGGATAGTTGGAGAAGAAGCCTGTAAGGTATACGCCGTTCGGGATGTCCTTGATCGGATCAAACCCGTTTAATGCGTAGACACCTCCGAGAATTCCCGTCTGGCAGACTATGCCACCCTTCTCAACTGCGGCTAAAGTGTCCTTCAGGCAGCGGGGACCGATGAGATCAAGTGCCTTTGTCACTCCATGTATCTTTCCAGTCAGCCTGCCGTCATCGATAACTGCTTCATCCGCTTCCGTGATCAGCGACAGTTTGCTTTCTCTGTGTGTTGTTGCAATGACCTTACTGCCGAGTGCTTTCGCGATCTGCATGGCTGCATAGCCAAGCGCACAGGTAGCCCCTCGGATCAACAGTGTATCCTCTTTCGTCAAGCGCAGGCATTCGAACAAGGATCCCCAGGCCGTAAAGTACGTTTCCGGAACAGCACCGAGCGCTTCCCAGGGAAGATCACTGTCAACAGCGAACACGATCCGTCTTGGAAGCAGCGCATATTCCGAATAGCTGCCGTTAAAAGACCGGCCCATACCACCCATGAGGGCGATGACCTTCTGGCCTGTCTTCAGATCCGTATCCGAGGGATCCACTACCTCGCCGGCGCATTCGATCCCGGGGATAACAGGTTTCTGAATATAAGGTGCATTGATCTCACTGTGACGGAGGATCTGCTCCGAATGATTCAGACCGAAGGTCTTAACTTTGATCAGTACCCAGCCGGGTTTTACCTCCGGAACCGGGCATTCAGCGAGCGTGATATTTTTTCCATCAGTGATTTTATCCAACAATACAGCTTTCATCATATTCATCGCAGTACCTCGCAATTAATCATTACATTCGATCTGCAGATTGCGGAAGTATCCGTCTGTTCCGATATCCACATAAAGCCCAACCGATCCCTTACTGTAAGGCCCGTGCTTGAAGCCATTAACTTCGAGCACTTTTACACCGTCGACAAAGAATACGCCTTTATCATCTTTGATTTCTGCCCGGATATGGCTCCATTCATTCAATGCAATTGTATCTACCTTATTCTCGTAATCGGTGATTCCGAATTCCCGGAAATATGAGAATGTATAACCGGGATATGAGAAATACTGACACCCGTGAACCTTCCGGACAGGATCCGTGCAGCCTTTTCCGTTCGTAGGCCTGATATAGAATGATTCAAATTCGCTGTCGTTTTCATTGGCGCGGAACACAATTCCGATAAACCCTCTGGCATAATCCGGAGCGTCCGGAAGAAGCCTGCCGCATACATCCACTTCGATCACACCGTTATGGAATTCAATTCCGCTTACTTTCAAATATGTGTTTTCATCCGGGAGCTGCTTGTCAGTTTTAATAACTTCAACGGTCCCG